>PPDH01000036.1 GCA_002899765.1 Sulfurimonas sp.
ATACGATAGTCAATAGAAATGAAGATTTCATGAGTATCATCGCTACACTACGAAGTGCAACTCAAGAATTGTTAGGATTTAGGTGCGAAAGCTGAGATACAAAGATATAAAATAATTGAGAAATATAAAAGTGTATGTCAATCATTTTTTGAAGAAGATAGGTCTGATAAATTTATGAGAGGTTCATATTTTAATACCATTGAAACTAAGTTAACTGCATATTATAAAGATAATAAAATTAAAGAGTTAAATGATTCTTATATTATCATCAAAATATTATCTCTTGATGAAAACAGAATTAATAAACAACTGTATCTTTATTTAAAAAATAAACTTGAAAATATTTATATATCTCATGATTCATTTGAATCTTTACTTCAGTTATTTAACGATTCTAAATCGACTTTAGATTTGAACAAACTAAGAGCTTACGATACACTTAAAATATTTGATGCAATTCATTTTAATGAGTTATTAGCTAAAGATGAAGATTTAATAATTAATGCAATAACTAAAAATGAAAATATTATTATAAAAAACTATAGAGACATTATTAAATATTTACCATCTTGGTTAGACATAGAATTTTTTGATGACAATAAATCTTTTAATAATTTAAGTACAGGAGAGAAAACTTTTTTTAGATTACAAATATCTCTTCTATATCAAATAAGTAATTTAAAAGATACTTTATATAATACAATTAATATTTTTTTAGATGAAATAGAGTTAACTTTACATCCATTATGGCAAAAAAAAATATTACAAGAATTAATTTTCTCCATTTCTAAAATCAACACAAAGAAAATAAATTTATTCTTTATTACTCATTCCCCATTCATACTATCAGATGTACCAAAAGAAAATGTAATTTTTTTAGAAAAAGGAAAACAAGTTTATCCAAACATCGAAACCTTTGGAGCAAATATTCACACTCTGCTTTCTCACGGCTTTTTTATGAAAGATGGGCTTATGGGGGAGTTTGCGAAAGGTAAGATAGAAGATGTTATAAATTATCTCAACGATAAAGAATCAACTATCAAAGATAATGACGAAGCTCAAAAACTTTTAAATATTATCGGTGAACCGATTATTAAAAATCAACTTCAAAGAATGCTTGATAGTAAAAGATTGTCAAAAGTTGATGAGATTGATAAAATAAAATCAGATATGAAAAGTTTAGCAAAAAGACTAGAAGAGTTAGAAAAATGATTAAAATCAATACAACTCAAACCATTGTTGATAGTTTTTATAATTCAGTAGTAAAACTATTTGAAAATAAGTTGGTGAAAACTAAAACTAAAAAGATTATTTGGTCAATAGAATTTAAAACAATAGATAAATTATTGAATACAAAACTCAAAAACTTTGATGAAAAAATAACTTTTGAAAAAATCATAAAAGCTGATTATACATATATGAAAGAGCTAGTAGAATTTTTAGATAAACATCCTCAAAGATACGTATTAAGCCCACAAGAAAAAGATTATTTTTTAACTATGTACAATAGATTAAAAAAAGCAGATTTTATAAAACAGTTAAATATATATGTTTGCCCATACTGTAATAGAAATTATATTTTTAATTTTAGTAAAAATAACACGCAAGAAGCAACCGCACAACTTGACCACTTTTTTGATAAAAAAGATTATCCATATCTTGCAATTACTCTATATAATTTAGTGCCTAGTTGTTCTACATGTAATCAAAGAAAATCATCAAAAAGAGAAAATATTTTTTATCCTTATTTAGAGAGTTTTAACGAGAGTGCAAAGTTTAGATATAAAGGAATAAAGTCTATTGCTAAAGATGAAAAAATAGATTTTTTAGATTCTAAAAGAGTAATGTTTAATATTGAAGCTATAAAAGATAATGAAAAAGTAGAAAAACATATAGAGGTATTTAATCTAAAAAATTTATATGAAGAACATAAAGATATAGTTGCCGAGTTGCTTCAAAAAAAAGAGATATACAACGACAGCTACATAGATGAACTTATGCAAAAATACGAAGGAACGCTATTTAAAAACCGTGAAGATTTGCTTAGACTTGTGACATGTGGATATGTGAATGATGAAGATTTACACAAACGCCCATTAAGCAAACTCATCAAAGACATAAGTGAAGAGTTAAACCTGATATGAGTGAAATTAAGAAAGATACGGGAAAACAGCAATGAATGACATGCAAACACAAAATGATTACAACTCTTTTTTAGCAGAGATAAAGCAACAGATAAAATCATCGCAGATAAGGGCTATAAATAGTGTAAATAAAGAGATGATACTGCTTTATTTTCGCATTGGAAAGAACATAAACCAAAAACAAAAAGAGCTTGGGTGGGGTGCGAAGGTTATTGACAATCTTAGTCATGATATCAAGAGTGCATTTCCAGAGCTTGGCGGGTTTTCTGTTAGAAATATTAAGCTTATGGTTCAGTTTTATAGAGAATATGAAACCATTGAAATTGGGCAACTGCCAGTTGCGCAAAATGAATCTGTACAAAATAGGCAACTGTTGGTTGCACAAATTCCTTGGGCTCACAATATAGTTTTGATACAAAAAATCAAAGATATAGATTTGCGATATTGGTATATGCAAAAAACTCTTGAACATGGTTGGAGTAGGGATGTATTGGCTTTAATGGTACAAAGCCAACTGCACAAGAGAGAAGGAAAACTAATATCAAACTTTAAAAATATTTTAGCCCCACAAGAGAGTGATTTGGTGCAACAATCATTTAAAGACCCTTATTTATTTGATTTTTTAACTATTGCCGAGCCTTTTTTAGAAAGAGAACTTGAGTCAAATTTAATCAAACATATGGAAAAGTTTCTCATAGAACTTGGAAGCGGTTTTGCCTTTGTCGGCAGGCAGTATAAGCTTGAAGTCGGTGATGATGACTTTTATATTGATTTACTTTTTTATCATTTGAAACTTCGATGTTATGTAGTCGTTGAACTTAAAAAAGGTAAATTCAAGCCTGAATATTCGGGGCAGGTTAATTTTTACTGTTCTGCCGTAGATGAAATTTTGGCTCATAAGGAAGATAAACCGACGATTGGGCTTATTCTTTGTCAAGAAAAAAATGAGATAGTTGCCGAATATTCACTGAGAAATATGTCGCAACCTATTGGCATATCGGAGTATGAATTGACAGAGGTTTTACCAAAAGAGTTTGAATCAAGTCTGCCGACTATTGAAATGATAGAAAATGAGTTAAAACAGAGTTTAAATACAACGGAGAAAACAGATGACTAAAACAATAACATTAGCACAGGGTAACGGCGGGCAGGAGAACAACGAACTTATCTCTAAGGTTTTTTACAAAGCATTTAAAAACGACATCCTAGACAAAAACGAAGATGCGGCTATTATCCATAACGGAGAGTTGGCATTTTCAACAGACAGCTTTACGGTTTCGCCTCTTTTTTTTGCGGGAGCGGATATCGGTAAGCTTGCTATCTGCGGTACATGTAACGATTTGGCGATGATGGGTGCTGCTCCGAAGTATTTGACATGTAGCGTCATCATCGAAGAGGGTTTTGAGACGAGAGATCTGGAACGGATTGTTCGAAGTATGAAAAAAGAGCTTGAGATTAACGGTGCGATTGTCGTAAGCGGCGATACAAAAGTCGTGCCTCGCGGAAGTGTCGATAAGATTTTTATAAATACGACCGGAATCGGCGAAGTTTTAAAAAAGGGTATCAGTTCTAACAACATAACAAAGGATGACATCATCATCGTAAACCGAGATATCGGTTGTCATGGGGCGGCTATTTTTGTTGCGCGTGAAGGCATAGAGATGAGCAGTTCACTCAAAAGCGACTGTGAATCGCTTTTTCCTCAGGTAAAGGCTCTTTTGGATGCAAACATAAAGATAACCGCTATGAGAGATGCGACAAGAGGCGGAGTGAGTGCAGTGCTCAACGAGTGGTCAAGACAATCAGATGTATGCATAGAGATTCAAGAGGAGAGTATCCCCATCAGTGATGAGGTAAAAGGTATCTGTGAGATGCTCGGTTTTGAAGCGACTGCTTTGGCGAACGAGGGTACTTTTGTGTTGGCGGTAAATCATGATGATGCCCAAAAAGCGGTAGAGATTTTAAAAACTTTTGAGAGTTGTAAAAATGCTGCGATAATCGCTAAAGTAACAGACACTCATCTAAAAAAGGTTATTTTAAAGAGCAGTTGGGGAACTTCAAGATTTTTAGATACGCCAAGCTGCGAGTTGCTTCCTAGAATCTGTTAAAGCTATGAAAATACTTCTTATCGTTTCGGCATTTAACTCTCTTACGCAAAGACTCTTTTGTGAGCTTCAAGATATGCAACATGTAGTCTCGGTGCAGTATGCCATAAGTAATGAGGCGATGATACAGAGCGTTGATGCGTTTGCGCCCGATATCATCTTTTGCCCTTATCTGAAAAAGTATCTCCCAAGTGAGATATTTTTAAATACTCCTACATTTATACTTCATCCGGGAATCAGAGGAGACAGAGGGCATAATTCGTTAGACCATGCTATAAGAGAAGATAAAAAAGAGTGGGGAGTCGTGATACTCAGAGCAAACGAAGAGTTTGACGGCGGAGATATATACGCCGAAGTAAGATTTGAGATGAGAGATGCGACAAAGGCTTCCATATATAGAAACGAAGTTGCAGATGCTGCCTCAAAAGCTCTTAAGATTTTCCTAGAAAATATACATGACAAAGATTTCAAACCTGCTCCTCAACTCAAAACTCCCATACATCCATATCTTACGCAAAAAGAGAGAGCAATTGATTGGCAAAAAGATACGACAAAAGAGATTATAAAAAAGATACATGTAAGCGATAGTTTTCCGGGTGTAAAAGATGATTTTTTTGGAATAGAGTGTTATCTCTTTGGAGCGTGGGAAGAAGAAAAGTTCAGAGGAAAACCCAAAGAGATAATCGCCAAAAGAGACGGCGCAGTTTGCGTCGGTACGATTGACGGTGCTATTTGGATAAGTCACATGTCAGAAGTCGGCAGGTTTAAACTTCCCTCAACTTATGTTTTAAAAGATAAAATCAAAGGCGTTAAAGAAGAGCGGCTTCCTCTTATTTTTGATATGAGCTATAAAACATTTTACGAAATCAGCTCCCATAAAGACGGCGATGTGGCGTATTTGTGCTTTAACTTCCATAACGGCGCAATAGGCTCTGAGCAGTGCATCAGGCTAAAGTATGCGTTTGAGTATTTAAAAGAGAGTGCAAAAGTCATTGTGCTTATCGGCGCGCAGGATTTTTTTAGTAACGGCATACATCTGAACATACTCGAAGATTCCAAAAAGCAGGGAGAAGACGGCTGGAGCAACATAAATGCCATGAATGATTTGATAAAGTCAATCATATTTGCAGATGACGTAATCACGGTTGCATCTCTGCATAAAAATGCAGGAGCAGGCGGAGTGTTTCTGGCTTTGGCATGTGATTATGTCCTTACATGTAAAGATGTTGTTTTAAACCCGCACTACAAAACTTTGGGGCTGAGCGGAAGCGAGTATCACACATTTTCACTGCCAAAAAGAGTGGGTGCGCACAAGTCAAAAGAGCTGCTGGAACGTTGTCTGCCGATAAATGCCGCTATAGCGAAAGAGATAAATATGGTGGATGAGGTTTTTGAAAAAGAGAACTATTTTGAGCAGTTAAGAAGTTTTACCGATAAACTGGCAAATACGCGAGACGAGTATGATGATTTTATATATGAAAAAGAGGATTATCTGCAAAGAAACAGAGAATTTATAAATGAGTGCAAAGAGAATGAGTTAAAGACAATGCACCCGGAATTTTGGAATGAGGAGAGTTCGTTTCATAAGCTGAGACATGATTTTGTTTATAAAGTCTGCTCTATTGAAACACCTCAAAGATTAAAATCAAGGAATATAGATGCATGAATACAGCATAGTGCAGTCGCTTTTAGACTCATGTGAAGAGAATGCCGCAAAAAACAACGCTACAAAAGTAACTAAAGTCGTAGTTAAAATCGGTGTTATGAGCGGGGTAGAGCCTGAGCTTTTAAGAACCGCATTTGATACATTTAAAGAAAAGACGCTCTGTGAAGAGGCGGAATTTGTTATAAATATCCAGCAAATCGTTATAAAATGCAACAAATGTTTAAATGAGTCAGTTTTAAAAAGTATAGATTATTGTTGTCCTAAATGTAAAGATACGGATATTGAGATTCTTGAGGGAGAAGATATGTATTTGATGCAGTTAGAACTTGAGTAAATGAAGAAATTTTAAGCTTTTTCTTTTTTTCACATATTTTTTAGCAGAAATAAATATAATTTTTATGAATAGTTTAATATTTAAAATTGTACTATGCTTTAAAGTTTATTTTAATTTTGTTGCTTAAAGGGCGTTAAATGAGTGAGAGAAAAATTACTATAGACCCGTTAACAAGGATAGAGGGGCATCTTAAATTTGAGACGAAAATCCAAGACGGGGTTGTTACAGAGGCTAAATGTTCTGCAGAGATGTACAGAGGAATTGAGAAGGCACTTATAGGTTACGATGCCAGAGTTGCGCAACAGGTTACGCAGAGAGTTTGCGGAGTTTGTCCTTATGCACACGCTGAAGCAGCTTCTCTTGCACTTGAAAACGCTATGGGGATAAAACCAAATCATAACGGACAATTGCTAAGAAATATGATTGTCGGAGCTTATCAGCTTCAAGACCACCTTCTTCACTTTTATATTTTAAGCGCGTTGGATTTTATCGATATAACTGCGGTGCTAAAATATGAGGGAGATGATGAGAGCGTACTGAGTGTAAAAAAATGGGTTCAAAACGAGCTCAAAAGTAATAAAATATTTCCTGCAGCTCCTTTTTTGCCACGCTATGAAGCGATGTATGCAAAAGAAAACAACACCAATTTTACAGCAATCAAAAACTATTTAGAAGCTATTAAAGTCATGGCCGATTTGACAAAAGCGGTTGCAATATTCGGGGCAAAAGCACCGCACTCCGTAACGCTTGAAGCAGGCGGTGTGACAACGATTCCTACTGTAGGAAAACTTGCAAAGTATAGATCTTTAATAATAAGTGCGAGAAGTTTTATAAAAAATAATTACATAAACGATATCGTAGCCGTAGCAAAAGAGTTTCCTGAGTATTTTAAAATCGGCGCAGGATACGGAGATTACCTCTCTTACCCATATCTGCCTGATGAAAACGGAGAAAATCATCTTTTTGTAGGCGGCTCGACAATTGACGGCAAATATGAAGAACTTGATTTGAAAAATATCTTTGAAGACCATAAATTCTCCTACTACAAAAATAAACCCGACTCCAACGTAAGACCTCTTGACTCAAAGATATTAACACCTATAAATTATGAAGAGTTTAAAGAGGAGCAGAAAAAAGAAGACGGAAAATACAGCTGGTCAAGAGCGCCTCGTTACAAAGGCAAAATTATGGAAGTAGGTCCGGTCGCAAGAGTTATAAACACGTATAAAAGCGGTAAAAATAAAAAGCTTAATGCTCTTGTGGATTCTATAAATAAAAAACTTGGGCTTACTTTTAAAGAATATAACTCTGTTTTAGGGAGACATCTTTGTAGGGCAATTGTGTCAACTATAATAATTGATAAAATCTTAGAAGATACAGAAAAAGTGGTTCCGGATGAACTCGCATTTGTAGAGAGAGATGTTCCAAAAAATGCAGTCGGATTTGGACTTACAGAAGCAACAAGGGGTTCCTTGGCACACTGGATAGAGACTGATGAGAATGGTTTTATAAAAAACTATGACATGATTGTACCCACAACTTGGAATATCTCGCCAAAAGATGCAAGCGGAGTTCCAGGAGCCGTAGAGAAGATGCTTATAGGAACTAAAATCAAAGACCCAGACAATCCGATAGAGTTGGCAAGAATAGTGAGATCTACAGATCCATGTCTTGCATGTTCGGTTCACTAAGGAGATAAAATGGCTACTTTAACAAGAAGAGATGCAATAAAGCAGATGCTAAAAGTGATAGCTGCGGTTGGAGCGGCAAACTTTTTTACGCTTGAAGACCTTATGGCTATGGAAAACGGAAAAATGATAAAACCAAATATAGTTTGGCTTCATGGTTCCTCGTGTTCTGGCTGTTCAACCTCCTTTTTAAATATCGAAGATGTTTCTGTTCTTGATATTCTCACAAGATACACAAATATTGTTTATCATCCAGATATCTCTTTAGCAACTGGAAAACAAGTAACAGAGATACTTAACAAAGCTTCTAAGGAGCTAAAAGATAACTATCTTTTAGTAGTAGAGGGTTCTATTCCAGTGGCAATGCCTCATGCTTGTATGATGGGTGATAAACCTATCATGGAGTGGATGGAGCAGATGAGTGCTAGCGCTTCTGCTTGTGTTGCGGGCGGAACATGTGCTGCATTTGGAGGAATTACGGGAATGCAAGGGATGGATGCAGGTGTTATGTCTATCGGCAATTTTACAAAACATAAAAAAATAAACAAGCCGGTTGTATCTCTTCCAAATTGTCCTATGAAGCCTGAACACTTAGTTTATGTCATTTTTCATTATGCAAAATTCAGAACTATTCCAGAGCTTGATGCAGAGGGAAGACCTCTTAGATTTTTCTCTCAAACCGTTCATGAGAGGTGTATTTATTACTCTGAGTTTCAAGAGAAAAATTATGCAAAAAAAATCGGTCAAGCTGGCTGTCTGCTCAGACTCGGCTGTCAAGGGCCGGTTACAAAAAATGATTGCATGACGATTGGACATAATAACAACACAAATACATGTATAAAAGCAGGTCATCCATGTATAGGGTGTGCAAGCGAGCATTTTCCAAGACAGATTATGCTTCACACTTTCAAGGACGAAAGAGCCATTGAAAAGTTTAAACATTTTAAGTTTAGGGGATAAATCATGCAAAAGAGAAGCTTTTTTGAAACTATCTTGTTTAAACTCTCTTTCCCTCTTGTTTTTAGTGTTGTAGCCATTTCTGTTATCTCTATAACACTCAACTATTATCTTCAAAAACAAAAACTTGAAGAGATGATAGAAGATAAGGGAAGTGCTATTTTGCATAATTATGTTGTCTCTTCAAAAGATTCTCTTGCTCGGGGTCAGCGCAAAACATTTCAAGCTGCAATGGACAATATAGCACTTCTAGAGGGTGTAAAGGAGACTGTTTTATATGCATCTTCGGGACTTATGAACTACAAATCAAAAGAGGTGACGGTCGGAAAACCGTTTGTTCACAAAGGAGATAGTTTTTACAATCCAAATAAAGAGATTTATGAACAAACAAATGGAATGTATCTGCGAACAGACTGGAGTGATAAACCGCTTGAAGAATCAGCCGGGTTTCACGGAAGCACTTTGATGGATAAAGAGAAAAAATGTAGTAGTTGTCATTTTGAAGTTGATAGAGATTTAGAGTTTGCGGACAACAGAGCATATAAGATAGATGAATCAGAAGATACATCTACTTTTTATGAAAAAATTATCGCTGAAAAAGGGTGTATCGCCTGCCATACAAACTGGAAAGAAGGTGATGTTTCAGGTTATCTCGGAGTGAGTATCTCAAACAAAAAAATGAGAGATCAAGTTAAAGACAACATGTGGAACTTTACGCTTACACTTGTTACGATTGCATTTATAATAATCGTTATTGCTCTTATCGTCTCTTTAAAGTTTAAAAGCAAACTGCAGCTTTTGCTCGATGGCATTAGAAATCTCAATGAAAAAAAGGGTTCGCGAATAGAGATTAAAGAGAATGATGAGATTAAAGATATCGCCGAAGAGTTTAATCGTTATATAAAGAACATGGAAGATGGAGCAATCCAAGATAATGAGCTTATTGCCAATCTATCCGATGTTGCTTTTGAGACTGCCAAAGGTGATATGACAAAAAGAGTTGAAGTAGATGCAAGCAGCGAATCTCTCAATAAACTAAAAGAGATTGTCAACTCTATGCTTGACGCCATGAATACAAATATCCAAAAAGTGCTTGAAGTGCTTAAGAGTTATGAAAATGATAACTTTAAAGCGATTATAGAAGTATCCGATACTACAGGAAGAGTCAAAGAACTTTTTGAGAGTACAAACAGTTTGGGGAAAGCGCTCTCAAAAGCGAGCAGACAAGAACTTGAGGACGGGCACAGTCTTGAAGAACAATCTCTTAAGCTATCTGAAAATATGACTTTACTAACGGTCTCAGCACAAGATCAGGCGCAAAAACTCAAAGAGACTTCAAAAATCATGGAGTCCATTACAGTCGCAATAAATGAGATTGTACATAGAACTAACAACGTTGTAAGTCAATCTGAGGATATAAAATCTGCAATAAGTATTATTCGTGACATTGCAGACCAAACCAATCTTTTGGCACTTAATGCAGCTATCGAAGCAGCTCGAGCAGGAGAGCATGGTAGAGGGTTTGCAGTCGTTGCAGATGAAGTAACTAATCTTGCTGAAAAAACACAAAAAAGTCTTAATGAAATTACCGCAACAGTTGGTATCATGACAGGTTCTATTAACGAAGTAAGTTCTACGATGCAGGAACAGTCTCAAGCAGTTTCTAATATTAATGATACTATTGGCGCACTTGAGGAGACGACACAAAAAAATGCGGATAACGCAAAAGAGGTAAGTGAGATTGTGACGCAAACCAAAGAAATGGCAGGACGATTTGTTCACAATGCCAAATCTAAAGAGTTTTAAAATTATAAAAAATATTTGGGATTTGTGGTTAAAAAAGTTCTATAAGAGTAGAAATATTAAAATATAATTTTATGATTAAACAATACTTAAAGCTTGTAAGAGTATAATTCCGAACTTTTTGTAGAAACAAAACCAATGGGAATGTAGATTATGCGCCCATGGGGACCCAAGTATTTAAAGATTTAAGGAATTGTACATGTACGCAATTATCAAAAACGGTGGCAAGCAGTATAAAGTTCAAGAGGGCGATATTCTATTATTTGATAAAATGTCTCTTGAGCCTAAAGCTTCTATCGAGATTAAAGAAGTTCTGGCTGTTAACGCAGGTGAACTTAAAGTTGGAGCGCCTTTTGTTGAGGGTGCTGTTGTAACTGCTGAGGTTATTAATGAAGGGCGTGATAAAAAAGTTGTGACTTTTAAAAAGCGTCGTCGTAAAGACTCTAAAGTAAAAAGAGGCTTTAGAAGAGATTATACGCGTGTTCGTATTACAAAAATAGCGGCATAAGCTAAAAAAACTCAAGGAGATTTAAGATGGCACATAAGAAAGGTCAAGGTAGTACACAGAATAATCGTGACTCGGCTGGTAGAAGACTTGGTGTAAAGAAGTATGGTGGAGAAGCTGTAATAGCTGGAAACATTATTATTCGTCAAAGAGGAACTAAAGTTCACCCTGGTAAAAATGTAGGCATGGGCAAAGACCATACTATATATGCATTGGTTGACGGTGTTGTATCATTCCATAGAAAAGATAAAAAACGCCAACAAGTTTCAATTATCCCCGCTGCATAATTCTACAATATTTGAGCCAAGGCTCAAATATTTCTACTTCAAATATTGGGCCATGCGCCTAAAAAACTTTAAATATTTAACAGTTTACTTTTTATTGTTACTAGTAAATTTTTAAGTATTAAACATCAAGGAAAATATATATGTTTACAGATAGCGTTGAATTAACGGTCTCTTCAGGAAAAGGCGGTCAAGGGTGTGTAGCATTTCGTCGTGAGAAATTTGTCGTAAACGGCGGCCCAAACGGCGGAGACGGCGGGAAAGGCGGAGATATTTGGTTTAAGTGTGATAATAATACGCATACACTCTCTCATTTCCAAAAGAAAATGCATATAAAAGCAGATAACGGTGCTCAGGGAGAAAGCTCAAATATGAGTGGAAAATCTGGTGCAAAAAGAGTTATTATTGTTCCGCCTGGTACGCAGATAATCGATATGGAGAGCGGTGAAGTTATTTTTGACATGTTAAAAGACGGGCAAGAGGAGCTTTTTATAACAGGTGGAAGAGGCGGTCTTGGAAATACCCACTTTAAGTCATCTACAAACCAAAGACCTACTTATGCACAACCTGGAGAAAAGGGTGAAACGAGAAGAATCAAGCTTGACCTTAAACTTATAGCGGATGTTGGGTTGGTAGGTTTTCCGAATGTAGGTAAATCTACTCTTATCTCAACAGTCTCAAATGCTCGTCCTGAGATTGCAAACTATGAGTTTACAACGCTAACACCAAAGCTCGGTCAGGTTAATATAGGTGATTTTGAGTCATTTATCATGGCTGATATTCCCGGTATTATAGGCGGAGCTCATGAGGGCAAAGGTCTTGGAATAGAGTTCTTAAGACATATAGAAAGAACAGAAATTCTTCTTTTCATGGTTGATTTGGCATCGTATAGAGATTTAAAAGAGCAGATTGAAACGTTAAAAGAAGAAGTAGCTGCATTTTCAGACAAATTGGCGCACAGTAAATATGCTATTGCCTTAACTAGAGCCGATGTAGTGCCTACTGAAGAAATAGAAGAGCTGGTAAATGGCTTTTTAGAGATGCTCGGACTTGAAGCTACTAAAGATAGTGATATCGGTTTTGATAATACAATGCCTTATTATATTCAAAAAACAGCAGATGAGACACTCGGCTATAACAGAGAACTGCCATATTTTGTGGTTCCTATCTCTTCGGCTGCAAATAAAAATATAGAGCCGCTTAAAAATGCTCTTTTTAAATTAGTTCAATCAAAAAGATTAGAGTCCTGAAAAATGAAAAGAGTAGTCGTAAAAGTAGGAAGTGCCGTTTTAACACAAAATGACTCTATTGCTTTAGAGAGAATGAAAGATTTGGTAGATTTTTTATGTGAACTTAGAAAAACAAATGATGTTATTCTGGTCTCTTCAGGAGCGGTAGCAGCAGGCTACACAGCTTTAAAGCTACATAGAAGCGTATTGCAAAATAAGCAGGCGTTAGCTGCAATCGGACAACCGATACTTATGAACAAATATAGTAAGAAATTTGGAGTACATGATGTGTTGAGCGCACAGGTTTTAGTCACCGCTGCAAATCTTAAAAGAGAAGATGAGATACAAAGAATCAAAGATACCGTCAACACACTTCTCTCAAACGGTGTCATTCCTATTATCAATGAAAATGATGCAACTTCCACAAAAGAGCTGGTTGTCGGAGACAATGACCAACTCTCAGCTTATATTACAAAGCATACCGACTCTGATTTACTTATAATTCTCTCAGATATTGATGCATACTATGACAAAGATCCAAGAGAATTTTCAGATGCAAAAATAGTTAAAATCGTACATAGCATAAATCAAAACGAGCTTGAGAAAGAGGCGGCTCCTCACGGCGCTTTTGCTACGGGCGGAATATTGACGAAACTAAAAGCGGCAAACTATCTTTTAGGACACGGAATAGATATGGTTCTTACAAGCGGATATGATTTGAGCGACATAAAAAGTCTTATGCTTCAAAACAGACATGTGGGCGGAACTCTTTTTACTAAGGCTACGTGATGAAAATAATTTTTATGGGAACACCTGATTATGCTGCGCGGATTTTAGAAAAAATTATAAGCACAAAAGATATGGAAGTCGTTGCCGTCTATACCCAGCCGGACAAACCCGTAGGGCGTAAAAAAGTTCTCACTCCTCCCATTGTTAAGACTATAGCACTACAAAACAAAATTAGCGTTTATCAACCAAAGAGATTAAGAGACGAGAGTGTCATTCAAGAACTTAAAGAGATTGAGTGTGACTATATTGTCGTTGCAGCTTACGGTCAGATACTTCCACGTGAAATATTAGAACACGCTCCCTGCATAAATCTTCATGCTTCTATATTGCCTCAGTACAGGGGAGCAAGTCCGATACAGCAAACCCTCTTAAACGGAGATAGCAAAACAGGTGTGACTGCCATGCTTATGGATGAGGGTCTTGATACCGGAGATATTATAAAAATCAAAGAGATTGATGTCGGCGAAAATGAGATGGCTGAGTCGCTCTTTGACAGACTTACGGACGTGGCAAGCGAGCTTACCCTTGATGTACTGCAAAACTTTAATAAATACACACCAATCAAACAAGATGACGCACAATCATCTCACTGTATGAAAATTACAAAACAAGATGGTGAAGTCTCGTTTGAAGATGCACAGACTCTATTTAACAAGTATCGTGCATTTACACCTTGGCCTGGTATCTATCTCGCTTCAGGGCTTAAACTAAAGAAGATAGAATTAGTTGAAAGAGATAGTAAACATGAGAGTGGAAAAATTCTACATGTAGAAAAAGATTTTATTGTAGTAGGATGTAAAAAGGGAAGCATAAAAGTTTACAGAGTGCAGCCTGAATCAAAAAATGAGATGGATGTTATCTCTTATATAAACGGCAAAAGAGTAAGTGTTGCAGATACTCTATCTTGAGAGTGTAGACTCAACACAAAAATATCTAAAAGAGCTGATTCAAGAGGGCGAAATTTCTCTTCCTTGTGCAGTTGTCGCAAATTCTCAAACAGCCGGAGTCGGAAGCAGAGGAAATTTATGGAGCCAAGAGAGAGGCAATCTCTTTTTATCTTTTGCACTTCCTTTGCAAGATTTGCCAAAAGATTTGAAACTGGAATCCGCGTCTATCTATTTTTCCTATATTTTAAAGGAGACACTTCTAGCGTTTGGCTCAAAAGTTTGGCTAAAATGGCCTAATGATTTTTATGTAAAAAATCAAAAAGTAGGCGGAATGATTACAAACTTACACAAAGAGAGCTTAATTTGCGGTGTCGGATTAAATATTGCAAAAGCACCTGAGAATTTTACAAAGTTAGATATAGATTTAGACAGAGACGAGCTTATAAAGAGCTATTTTATAAATATCAAAAAAAAGAGTTCATGGAAGCAAGTTTTTAGTAAATATAAGTTAGAATTTTACAGAAATCAAAATTTTTATACACATAATAAAAATTTAAGAGTTTCTTTAGAAGGTGCGTCACTGCAGAGTGATGGGTCTGTTGTAATCAACGGCGAGAGGATATACAGTCTAAGATGAGTGAAGTAATCGTAATTGCAAATCAAAAAGGTGGTGTCGGCAAAACAACTACTGCCGTGAATTTAGCTGCCTCGCTTGCAGTTGCAGAAAAAAAAGTACTCTTAATTGACTCAGACCCTCAGGCAAACGCTACTACCTCTTTGGGATTTCATAGAAATGATTATGAATTCAACTTATATCATGTACTTATCGGAACAAAAAAATTAAAAGATATTATACTAAAATCAGAACTTCCGACTCTTCATTTAGCACCGTCAAATATCGGACTTGTCGGAATAGAAAAAGAGTATTATGATGCGCAAAACTCTAAGGGACGTGAACTTGTTTTGAAAAAAGCAATAGCAAACATCTTAAAAGATTATGACTATATTATTATAGACTCTCCTCCTGCTCTTGGACCGATGACGATAAATGCTCTCTCAGCTTCAAACTCTGTTATTATACCTATTCAGTGTGAATTTTTTGCACTAGAAGGTTTAGCACAGCTTTTAAACACCGTAAAGCTTGTAAGAAAATCAATCAATCAAAAATTAAACATAAAAGGTTTTCTGCCGACAATGTTTAGTGCACAAAATAATCTCTCCAAACAAGTTTTTGCAGATCTTAAACAGCATTTTGACAGTAAGCTTTTTAAAGATACAAATGGAGAGATTATTGTTGTTCCTAGGAATGTAAAACTAGCAGAGTCTCCATCATTTGGCAAACCTGCAATTCTTTATGATGTAAAATCGATCGGTTCTATATCGTATCAAAATTTAGCACAAGCGATTATGCAAACATGAAGTCACAAAAGTTAGGCAGAGGATTGGGAGCGCTTTTAGGTGAAATAGATGAGGCGTATGAAAATGAGGTTTCTCAAAAAGATTCGATTGTGGAGATTCCTCTAAAAGATATAAGACCGAATCCCTTTCAACCGAGAAAGCATTTTGAAGAGAGTTCTCTTTATGAACTTAGCGAATCTATAAAAAATGACGGATTATTACAACCTATTGTTGTAACAGAAGATGTAGACGGATATGTTTTGATTGCAGGAGAAAGAAGACTGCGTGCATCAAAACTTGCAAAGCTAAAAACAATTCGTGCGATTATTTTAAATAGCGATGAACAGAAGATGAGACAATTTGCCCTCATTGAAAATATTCAAAGAGATGAACTTAACTCTATCGAGCTGGCGCATGCTTACGGCGAGCTTATCAAGCTTCATGAAATTACACAAGAAGAACTCTCCTCTAGAATTCACAAAAGCAGAACACATATTACAAATACTATAAGACTTTTACAGCTTTCACAAAAAACACAAAGAGCACTTATAGAGAAAAAGATAAGTACCGGGCACGCTAAGGTTTTGGTTGGACTTGATGAGAAACAACAACAGTTAGTCGTAAACTCAATAATCGGACAAAAACTGAGTGTTAGAGAAGTTGAATCAACTATAAAAAGCATAAAAAAATCAAAACCTGAATCAACCGCTAAAATAGAGTCGTCATTATATAATTTTAATAATATAAAAGATAAACTCTCAGAGCTTGGTTTTAAAAGCAGAAGTTCAAATAAAAGCTTAACTATAGATTTTGACAATGAAGAACAAATAGATGATTTCTTAAACATGTTTTTAAAATAAAACGTTATAAGTTGAGATAAATTTAAATTACTTTATAAAAAATATAAATTTTTTTTAAATTTTTTGTCAGTTTAACAATTCTTTTAATTTTAACATAGTATAATCACGCAACTTTTAGGAGGTGCTATGTTAGATATAAATCCGATACTACTTGTAGCTACATTAATCGTGTTTCTTACGCTTATTGCCGTTCTGAACAGTTGGCTTTACAATCCATTATTTGCTTATATGAGTAAAAGAGATGATGACATCAAAAAGGACCTTGAAAAAGTAGGTTCAAATGATGATGAAATCAAAGAACTTGAATCAAAAGCAGAGTCAATAATTGTAAATGCCAAATTGGAAGCTGCGGCCTTAAGAGAGAAAGTTATTACGGATGCTAAAGAGTTAGCAGAGAGTAAGTTAGAAGCAAAACGTGCTGAACTAGCTAGTCAGTACTTAGAGTTTGAGCAGTTACTTGCTCAGACTCGTGAACAGTTGAGTAGTGATTTAAAATCACAAATTCCATTGTTCAAAGAAGCTGTAAAAGCTAAATTTAGTCAAATATAAGGATGTAATGTGAGTAGAATTTTAGTATTTATGCTAATGATATCAACCTATGCATTGGCATCTAGCGGCAGTGCAGAAAACTCAGGTACAGATATAATACAAAGAACGGTAAACTTTTTACTGTTTGCAGGTCTTATCTGGTATCTTGTTGCTGAACCTGTTAAAAATTATTTTGCATCAAGAAGTCAGTCTATTGCTGATGAGATGAAAAAAGTGCAAGACAAGTTAAGAGAGACTGCAAATTTAAAAAAAGATGCTCTTGCTAAAATATCGGCGGCTGAAAAATTTGCACAGGATTTGGCAGTTAGTTCAAAAAAAGAGAATAAAATTGTCAATGACAATATTATGTCTCAATGTGATGCCGATATTGAAATCATGGCAAAGCAACAAGCTGTTTTGATAGAGTTTGAACAAAGAAAAATGGTTCGAGGTGTTGTTGAAGAGACACTTAAAGAAGTTCTTGCTCAAAGCGATGAGAGCTTTGATAAAGAAGCCATGGCAAATGTTATCTTAAAGAAGGTGGCATAGTATGGAAGAGTTAATTGCAAAAAGATATATAAAAGCTATTAAGCAAGATTCTGATGCACAGAAGATGCAGGAGATAGCTTTTGTATTTTCTATTTTAGCTGAAGCATTTAATAATGAAAAATTTATTCAAATAATCAACAATCCTGATGTTAGTAAAAAACAAAAATCAGAAATCTTATTGGATGCAGTTAAGTCTGCTGACTTTAAAGAGGTTGAGAACTTAATAAAGCTGCTTGCCGAGCATAATCGAATCAGCATTATTCCTGCTATTGCAGAAGTAATGAGAAAAGATATTGCTCTAACAAGTAAAAGTTATAACGGAATAGTCTATAGCGATAGCGATATTGATGCAAAAGTTATAGAAGATTTAAGTAGCGGTTTAGGTAGTAAATTTGATTCAAAAATATCGTTAAAGTTTAAAAAAGACAGCTTTAACGGAATAAAAGTGGATGTTGAAGATTTGGGTATTGAGATTAGTTTCTCAAAATCAAGAATTAACAGTCAAATTATAGAACATATTGCAAAAGCAATTTAACTTTCAACGAGAGGAGATGTGTAGTGGTAGCAAAAATTCAGGCTGATGAAATCAGCTCAATAATCAAAGAGCGTATTGACAACTTTGAACTAAGTGTTGATATTAATGAGACGGGTAAAATTGTTTCTTATGCTGATGGTGTTGCGCAAGTTTACGGACTTAGCAATGTTATGGCAGGAGAGATGGTAGAGTTTGAAGAGGGAACAAGAGGTTTAGTTATGAACCTTGAAGAGAGCACCGTAGGTGTTGTTATCCTTGGAATCGGGTCAATGTTAAAAGAGGGAATGTCTGTTAAAAGATTAGGTAAACTTCTTCGTGTTCCGGTTGGCGATGCGCTTCTTGGGCGTGTTGTAAATGCTCTTGGTGAACCAATTGACGGTAAAGGTCCTATTGAAACAACAGAAACTCGTTTTGTTGAAGAGAAAGCACCTGGTATTATGGATAGAAAATCTGTTCATGAACCGCTTGCTACGGGTATTAAAGCAATTGATGCACTTGTTCCAATAGGTAGAGGTCAAAGAGAGCTTATTATCGGTGATAGACAAACAGGAAAAACTACTGTTGCTCTTGATGCTATTATTAACCAAAAAGGCAACGGCGTTGTCTGTATTTATGTTGCAGTAGGTCAAAAAGAGTCAACTGTAGCTCAAATCATTCGTCGTTTAGAAGAACATGGTGCATTAGAATATACTATTATTGTTTCTGCTACAGCATCTGAAGCGGCAGCACTACAATTCTTAGCTCCATATACGGGTGTTACTATGGGCGAATACTTCCGTGATAATGCTAGACATGGCTTAATCGTATATGATGATTTGAGTAAACATGCGGTTGCTTATCGTGAGATGTCACTTATTCTTAGTCGTCCTCCAGGCCGTGAAGCATATCCTGGTGATGTTTTCTACATTCACTCTCGTCTTCTTGAAAGAGCTGCGAAAGTTTCTGATGAAAAAGGTGCCGGTTCTTTAACTGCTCTTCCAATTATTGAAACTCAGGCTGGTGACGTTGCTGCGTATATCCCGACAAACGTTATTTCTATTACTGATGGTCAGATTTTCTTGGAAACTGAACTGTTTAATTCAGGTATTCGTCCTGCGATTAACGTTGGTCTTTCGGTTTCGCGTGTCGGTGGAGCTGCTCAGATTAAAGCTACTAAGCAAGTTGCAGGTACGTTAAGACTTGATCTGGCTCAGTATCGTGAACTTCAAGCTTTTGCACAGTTTGCATCTGATCTTGATGAAACATCACGTAATCAGCTAGAGCGTGGACAAAGAATGGTAGAGGTTCTAAAGCAGCCTCCATTTTCTCCGCTTTCTGCTGAAAAGCAAGTTATGATTATATTTGCAGGAAATGAAGGTTTCTTGGATGATATGGATCCATCAAATGTTGTTCGTTTTGAAGCAGAGATGTATCCTTTTATAGAAGCATCTTATCCTCAAATATTTGAGAGTATTAGAAGTACCTCTAAAGTAGATGATGATACTAAATCATTAATTATAAAAGCACTTGAAGAGTTTAAATCTAGCTTTGTAGTAGCGTAAGGAAAGATTTTATGGCAAACTTGAAAGATATTCAGAGACAGATTAAGAGTGTTTCTAACACTCAAAAGACGACACGCGCCATGAAACTTGTATCGACTGCAAAGCTTCGTCGTGCTGAAGAGTTGGCTAAACGCTCTCGTCTTTATGCTGCAAAAATGAATCAGGTAATTGCCGAAATAGCTGGACGTATTAAATGTAACAAAGTTGGTGGACTTGACAATAGATGTTTTATAGAGATTGAAGATCCAAAAACAGTTGACATTGTTTTTGTAACTGCCGATAAAGGTTTATGCGGCGGTTTTAATATTCAAACTATTAAAGCCGTTAAAAAACTCTTGGCAGAGTATAAAGCAAAAAATGTAAAAGTGCGTTTACGTGGAATCGGTAAAAAAGGTATTGAGTTTTTTAAATATAACGAAGTTGAACTTTTTGACGCAGTTGCAAATCTTAGCTCAAACACTGATAAAAATCGTTCGGATGATTTTATAATCTCCTCTATTGAAGATTTTAAAGATGGGAAAATCGATGCTTTACACATAGTGTATAACGGTTATAAAAACATGATAACACAAGAGTTACATGTAACAAAATTGTTACAGGTTGATTCAACTCAGTTTGAGTGTGATGAGCCGGAAAAATCGATGCTTGAGATAGAGTCTCAAGATGAAGAGAAAATGTTGGATTCTTTAGTAAACAGATATGTTCAATATGCAATGTACTATTCATTAATTGATTCTGTTGCTGCTGAGCACAGTGCTAGAATGCAGGCAATGGATGCAGCTACCAACAATGCAAAAGATATGGTTAAGTCATTAAATGTTCAATTTAATAAAGCTAGACAAGCAGCAATTACTACAGAACTTATAGAGATTATAAGCGGTGTGGAGTCTATGAAATAATGGAGAAAAATATGATTGGTAAAATAAGCCAGGTTATGGGTCCGGTTGTTGACGTTGATTTTGATGGATATCTTCCGATAATTAATGAAGCAATCGAAGTTAATATACATTTAGAAGGTACTGTAACTCGTTTAGTACTTGAAGTTGCAGCTCACTTAGGTGATGGTCGTGTTAGAACGATTGCAATGGATATGAGTGAAGGTTTAGTTCGCGGCATGGACGCAAAAGCTACGGGTGCTCCTATTAAAGTTCCTGTTGGTGAAAAAGTTCTTGGACGTATCTTTAATGTAATTGGTGAAACAATTGATAATGGTGAACAAATTACGGATTCTCCTATGTGGTCAATCCACCGTGAGCCTCCAAAATTAGTTGAACAATCAACTACTACAGAGATGTTTGAGACTGGTATTAAAGTTGTTGACTTGTTAGCACCATACTCAAAAGGTGGTAAAGTTGGACTTTTCGGTGGTGCCGGTGTTGGTAAAACAGTTATTATTATGGAACTTATTCACAACGTTGCAATGGGTCATGACGGACTATCTGTATTTGCCGGTGTTGGGGAAAGAACTCGTGAGGGAAATGACCTTTATCATGAGATGAAAGATTCTAACGTACTTGATAAAGTTGCACTGTGCTACGGTCAAATGAGTGAGCCTCCGGGAGCACGTAACCGTATTGCACTAACAGGTCTTACTATGGCAGAATACTTTAGAGATGAAAAAGGTCTAGATGTATTAATGTTCGTTGATAATATCTTCCGTTTTGCTCAATCAGGTTCAGAGATGTCTGCACTTCTTGGTCGTATCCCTTCGGCTGTTGGTTATCAACCGACATTAGCACGTGAGATGGGTGCATTGCAAGATAGAATTACATCAACAAAAAATGGTTCAATTACTTCTGTTCAAGCTGTTTATGTACCGGCGGATGACTTAACTGACCCTGCTCCGGCTTCTGTTTTTGCTCACTTAGATGCAACTACGGTTCTTAACCGTAAAATTGCTGAAAAGGGTATTTATCCTGCAGTTGATCCATTGGATTCATCTTCAAGATTACTTGACCCGCAAATTTTGGGTGAAGAACACTATAGCGTTGCTCGCGGTGTTCAACAAACACTTCAAAAATATAAAGACTTGCAAGATATTATCGCGATTCTTGGTATGGATGAGCTTTCAGAAGATGATAAAAACGTTGTAGAACGTGCTCGTAAAATTGAGAAGTTCTTATCACAACCGTTTTTCGTTGCTGAAGTATTTACAGGTTCACCTGGTAAATATGTTTCTTTAGCTGATACTATTAAGGGTTTTAAAATGATTCTTAGCGGTGAATGTGACCACATGCCGGAAGGTTCTTTCTATATGGTTGGCGGCATAGATGAGGCGATTGAAAAAGCTCAAAAAATGAAGTAATTCATAAAGGACTGACATGAATAAGTTAAAACTTGAAATCCTTACTCCTAATGGCGTTATCTATGATGGTGAAGCACTTAGCGTAACTCTTCCGGGCGAAGAGGGTGAGTTTGGAGTTCTAGCAGAACACTCTTGTTTGACTACACTGCTTGAAGCAGGTGTAATTGATATAGAGAAAGAGGATAAATCAGTCGAATCAATTCTTATTAACTGGGGCGTCGTTCAAGTTGATGAGAAGAAAGTTATAGTATTGGTTGAGGGTGCAGTAGCAATTCGCGGAGAGACTGAAAGTGCTATCTCTAAAGCACTTGAAGATGCAAAAGTGCTTATTGATTCTATTAAGGATAATAATCCTGCTATTGCTACCGTTACCGCAAGACTCGAGTCGGCAGCGCAAAATTTACTGTAGATTATGATTAACGAAATAATTGATTTTTATATAAAAAGCCACCCTGTAACACTGGTGGTTTTAGCCCTTTTAGCCATATATTTTATAGTGCTGAATTGGGTTTTTTTCTATCGGTACTTTTCTCTTAACAGTTGGCTTGAGACAGAGAGCAGATCTCTTGAGAGTCTTCTTATGGGAGCAACAACTGTAGACCCCCAATCTTTTTTAAGCAATTTTTTAAAAACAAGTACAAATATTTCAAAAGATGTGTTGGCCCTCGCTTCATCAGCAGCTACAAAAGATGCTACGAAAGGGCTCTCTGTGCTTTCCATATTTGCTTCTACTACTCCTTTTATAGGTCTTTTTGGAACTGTTGTTTCAATATTAGATACTTTTACACACATTGGACAAAGCAGTGGCGGTATGTCTGTAATAGCAAGTGGAGTCTCCGATGCATTAGTAGCAACTGCTGCAGGTATTTTTGTTGCAATTTTTGCATATACATATCATCAAATTCTCAAAAGAAAATCATTTGAACTTATTAGCTTTATTGAGATGCAAAGCGATGCAATAATAGCTAGAAAAGTGTAACAATGGCTTATGACTGGGATGAAAAACCTGAGCTAAATATTACTCCGCTTGTGGATGTTATGCTCGTTCTTTTAGCTATCATGATGGTTATAGCGCCTAACATGATATATGAGGAGAGGATAAATCTTCCTCAAAGTTCAAAAACAAAATCGCTATCTAAAATACCACCCGTTCATATTACGATAGATAAAGATAAAAATTTAAAAGTAAATAAAGACAACTATCAGCTCAATGCTTTTTTGGATAATTTTTTTCTATATTCAAAAAAGCTTGATTTAAAAGCAACCGTACTTATCAGTGCGGATAAAAGTTTGGATTACGGTGTTGTTATGTCTGTTCTGGCTGCTGTTAAACAAGCAGGTTTTACCGAGGTATCATTAGCTACTAATGGATAATAAAAATTCCTACTTCTATATAAGTGGTGTTATATCACTCTCTCTTTTTCTCTCTTTTTCACTGCTTTTTTTGCTATTTATTACATCATCAAAAGAGATGAAAACTTTTGCTATGAAAAAAGAGAACTATATATCTATATCTATGGATATTCCAAAAGTTCAGACAAGCAGTGCTAAAAAAATTGTAGATGCTCCTACTAAAAAAGAAGAAAATATAAAACCCGTTATAAAAGATGAACCTCAGAAAGAGACGACTAAAGCGGTTGAAAAAAAAACAAGAAGCGTTGAAGATCTCTTTAGTGAAGTTTGGACACAAGATATTAAAAAAACTCAAGACATAAAAAAACCAAAAATTGACAAAAGAGTTTTAGATGAGATTCAAAAAAAGATTCAAAAGTCAGATATAAGCAGGAGTGAATCTATTTCAAAAAAAATTCAGAGTATGGATGCACCAAAAACAGAAGATGAAAACTCAAAAAGCTCTACGGTAACAGAGGTTAATGAATATTTGGCTAAAATTCAAGCTTTAGTATACGAGTACTTTTATCCGCCTGAAAACTCGCAAGGCAACACTGTAACAGCTGTTATTGAGCTTACTTCTATGGGAAAAGTAGTTGATTTTAGAATACTGTCGTATTCGGATAACGATGCTCTAAACAGAGAGTGTGACAAAATAAAAGAGAGACTCAGCAGTATACTTTTTCCTAAAAATCCTAGCAACAGTTCTGGGAGATACAAAATAATTCTAATTTCTGAGGAGTAATGTTTGAAAATATTAATTTCATTTTTAATAACTATAACTTTTATGTTTGCAAGTGACGCGACAATAGAGGTTATTAAAAAAGTTGATTCACTTCCATCATTGGCAATTGAAGATGCATCTGTTAGTTATGATGAAACTTTCAAAAATAGATTTTTCAAATCTTTAGTTGCAGATTTAAATGTTCTTTCAATTTTTAATGTAGAGAGATATCATCGCAAAGTCAACTATGATGCAAGCAGTGTATTGGTAGAAAATAAAGACATAAACTATGTTTTAAGATATAAATTAAGTGAAGATGACTCACGTGCGTTAAATTTAGAGCTCAAGTTGATAAGTCAGGAAAATGTTGTATTTAATAAAAACTATAAAGTAAGTAACACAAATGTATATATGTTTGTTTCTCATGCAATTGCATATGATATAAACAAATTTATGGGAGAGCCTCCTGTTGAATGGATGAAGAGAAAAGTTATTTTTTCAAGAATGGTAGATTCTCAAAAAAGTGAGTTAGTTATAGCTGACTATACTCTTGCATATCAGCATATAGTTGTTAAAGGCGGTTTTAATATTTTTCCAAAATGGGCAAATAAAGAACAGACAGCATTTTACTATAGCTCTTTAGATGAGAAAAAGCCTACATTGAAATATGTAGATATAAAAACAGGTAAAAGTAAAGTTATAAAATCTTCTGATGGAATGATGATATGTTCTGATGTTAATGATGACGGCAGCCAGCTATTATTGACTATGGCACCACAGGGGCAGCCTGATATCTATCTATATGACGTTAAAACAAAAAGCACAAAAAAAATTACAACATATGGCGGTATTGATGTCGGTGCTCAGTTTCTAGGTAAAGACAGCATAGTGTTTGTATCGGATAGACTGGGATATCCAAATATATTTTCTAAAAGCATGAATACAGGAAGTGTTGAACAGATGGTTCATTACGGCAAGAGCAATGCTGCATGTAGTGTATCGGGTCAATATATAGTTTATAAAGCAAGAGAAAGCTCAGAATCTTTTGGAGACAATACATTTAATCTACACCTCATATCAATGGAAACTGATTTTATAAGAAGATTAACGGCAGTAGGTATTAATGAATTTCCAAGATTTTCAGTGGATGGCGATGCTATAATTTTTATAAAGAACTATAAATCTCAAAGTTCTATCGGTATTATTAGATTAAATCACAATAAAAATTATCTCTTTCCTTTAAAATATGGAAAAGTTCAGTCAATGTACTGGTAATAGCGAGATTATAAAAATATATTAATTTTATTTTGGTACAATCTCAACAACTAAATTTTAAGGTAGAAAAAATGAAAAGCATTGTAATCTCTAGTGCGATAGCAGCACTTTTAATGTTAAGTGGATGTAGCGATAAAGATCCAAAGGTTGATGATTCAGCTGTAGATAGCGGCATGAAACAAGAAGTAGTGCAAGATCCGTCGGCTCAAGAAGTTGCACCGATTCAAACAGAGACGGTATCATCTAGTGAAGCTGCAGTTATGAGTGATGGGACTGCACAAGAAACAGACGGTCAAGTCATGATGAGAGTTGAAAAAGAGTTGTTGACTATATATTTTGATTTTGACAAGTTCAATATAAGAAGTGACATGCAAGGAAATTTATCTACTGATGCGAATATCGCAAAGACTAAAGCTAAAGATTTTTATATTAAGCTAGAGGGAAATTGTGATGAGTGGGGAAGTGATGAATACAACTTCGCACTTGGATTGAAAAGATCTAATACTGTTAAGAAAGCTTTAGTTGCAGAGGGTGTTGATGCTAGTCGTATTGCAATGGTAAGTTTTGGTGAGAGCAATCCTGTGTGTAATGACAAAACAAGAGAATGCTGGGCTAAAAATCGTAGAGTTGACTTTAAACTTTTACCGTAATATATGAACAAAACGAAACTAATTGCTTTAGCGGCAATAATCTTTCCTCACTATCTATTTGGTGCCGAGCCTTCTGCGTTCGGTGCCGGGGATTTAAACAATCCCAACCCTTACGGTCTAACTTCTACTGAGACCGTTTTGCTAGAAACTAAAAAAAATCTCAATAAAGTTGTTGTAAAAAGTAATAATCAAGCAAATGAAGTTGAATCTCTTAGACAGAGAGTTGACGGATTGCAGACTATTATTGAGAGTATCAGCACATCTTCACATGAAAACAGACTCAAAATAAAATCTTTACTTGATGAAAACAGGCTTAAGAATGAAAGTAGTATTGAGTATGAGAAGAGAGTGATTAAGTCTATAGGGGATAATAGTGATGCAATAGTCATTAATACAAAAGAGATAGAAAAAATTAATCTTCTCATTGTTGAGATTTCTAAAATTGTTGATTCTATAAATGAATCATATGTAACAAAAAGTGAGTTTAACTCACTGGTTAATGATGTAAATAATTTTAAAGATTTAGTAGCAAAAGAGCTAAAAGATAATTTAGCACCGAAAAAATCCTTATATGAGGGAATGTCAAATGGCGATGTTGAAACAAAAGCTAAAGATCTTTACGACAAAAAACATTATGCTGAATCTATAAAATATTATAAATATCTTATAGAGAAGAATTATAAACCGGCTCGTTCTCACTATATGGCAGGGGAGATTGAGTATTATAGAAAAAATTATGCAGAGGCAATTGCATATTTTAAAAAAAGCGCATCACTTTACTCTAAAGCTGATTATATGCCGGTTTTAATGCTTCATACTGCAATTTCAATGGATAGAACAGGCGATAAGAAAAATGCCGCTACTTTCTATGATGCGGTAATCTCACAGTATCCAAATAGTGAAGCTGCAAAAATTGCAAAAAAACAAATTAAATAAAAATAAAACGGTAATCTTTTTGTAATTGCTGTAATTATGATAAAATCACAAAAAATAAAAGGCACATAAAATGGCAATAGTAACAAATCAAATTGTATCTATAGAGTATGAGGTAAGTGATGGAGAAAAAGTTGTAGATAGCAATATTGGCGGTGAGCCGTTAGTATTTATGTTCGGAAAAGGTCAAATAATACCGGGACTAGAAAGTGCGATTGCAAATATGTACGTAGGTGAAAAAGCAGAAGTTTTAGTAAAAGCCAAAGATGCATACGGCGAATATGAAGCAGAAGCTATGCAAGAGGTTCCAAGAGATCAGTTTGCAGGAATTGAGCTAGAAAAGGGAATGACTCTTTATGGGCAAGGTGAAGATGGTGGAACTGTTCAGGTCACTGTTAAAGAAATAGGCGATGAAAGTGTTATTGTTGATTTTAACCACCCGTTGGCGGGCAAAGATTTGGCTTTTGTCGTATCTATAAACAATATTAGAGAAGCATCTGCCGAGGAACTTATAAGTGGTATTCCTGTAGAAAACCAACATGATGATTGTTGTGGTACCGGTGGCGGCACTGGTTGTGGATGCTAATTATATAACTGCTTGTGCATCTTCGGCACAGGCATTTAAAACCGCGACACTTTTAAAAACATTGAATGTTAACTCTCTCATAATAGGAGAGGTTGGCGTTGGTAAGAGAACTTTAGCTCATTATATACTTCCGGATGCTCCAATTCTTGATGCGTCAAATTATGATGAACTTTTAACAACTCTTGAGAGTGTTAATAAGATAGTAATTACAAATTTAGAAAACTCACCAAACATAAAAAAAATTCTAGAGATTTTAATTAGTAAAAATATTAGAGTAATCGCAACTGCTAAAAATTTATATTATAACAGAGATGCGGATAAGTTTTTCAGTGTTAAGTTTGAGATACCTCCACTTTCTGATAGACCTGAAGATGTTGAAGAATTAATAAAAAAATTCATTAAAGAAGCATCTTTGCTTTTTTCTTCAAAGGATGGGTTTAAAGTTAAGAATTTTAAACCTGACTTGAGCCAAAATGCAAATTCTTTAAGAAGACAAGTGATGATAAATTATCTTTTGCAGGATATACGAGAAGAAGAGTTAATGGATATAGTCCAAAATTATTTAGTGGATAGATTGGGTTCAAATAGCGACTATAAAAATTTTTTACATCTTTATGAGGTTCCTATGATAAAAGCAGGGCTTCAAAGATTTAAGTCACAGCTGCAACTTTCAGATAAACTGGGACTAAATAGAAACACTTTAAGAAAAAAGATGTTTGACAACAGCAAATATTTATAAAAGGATACGAGTGAAAAAAATAGCAATGATTTTTGCAGGGCAGGGATCTCAAGCAGTAGGCATGGGAAAAGACTTTTATGACAACTCAGATGTGGCACGTGAGATGTTTGAAGAGGCAGGTAAAAGAGCCGGGTTAAAGTTTGAAGAGTTGATTTTTGGTGAGCACGAATTGTTAAATCAAACTGCATACACACAGCCTGCGATTCTTTTGATTCAGATGATAGCTTATCGTCTATTTAAGGAAAAATGTCCGGATTTAAAAGCTGAGCTGTTTTTAGGACACTCATTGGGTGAATTTTCTGCTATTTGCGCAAGCGGAGCGATTGATTATGTTGATGCAGTTGAACTTGTTCATAGACGCGGTCAGCTAATGCAAGATGCATGTAGTGATATTGAAGCAGGCATGATGGTTGTTATGGGACTTGAGGATGAGAGTGTCGAGAAGATATGTACTGATGCGCAAAGTCAAGGGAAGAAAGTTTGGCCTGCAAACTACAATCAAGACGGACAGCTTGTTGTTGCAGGCATGAAGAGTGATTTAGTGTCTTTAGAGCAGACATTTAAAGATGCAGGTGCTAAAAGAGCACTTCTTTTAAACATGTCTGTAGCTAGCCATTGTGAGCTTTTATCTCCCGCACAAATCCCGCTTAAGAGTTTAATGGAGGGGATGATTGAGGATAATTTTGAAGCACCTGTTATCTCAAACGTGACAATCGAGGGGTATGCAACTAAGGATGAAGCGGTAGATCTTTTGACAGAGCAGCTTGTGAAACCTGTGAAATATAAACAGTCAATCTTATCTATAGCAGATAAAGTTGATATTGCGATAGAGTTTGGAAACGGGGCAACGCTTAAAGGTTTAAACAAAAGAATCTCTCCAAATCTTGAGACTTATACTATTTCAGATATGA
The DNA here is from genome assembly GCA_002899765.1 of Sulfurimonas sp. Classification (GTDB taxonomy): domain Bacteria; phylum Campylobacterota; class Campylobacteria; order Campylobacterales; family Sulfurimonadaceae; genus Sulfurimonas. The sequence continues at coordinate 29,318 of PPDH01000036.1, forward strand.
AATCATTGCAAGAAGTCGTAGAGAAAATTTGCAACTAAGATGAGAATTACATTAGCTCAGACATCTCCTAGACTTAATCGCTCAAACTTAGAAGAAGCTGCATCTATAATAGATGCACATAAAGACAAGAGTGACTTAATTCTGTTTTCTGAACTCTCTTTAAACGGTTATCTGCTTCAAGATAAGCTTTATGAAGATGCCTGGGAGATATATGAGCTGGGCATCTTAAAAGAGTTAAGTCATGATATAGATATAGTAATTGGTGCCGCTGTTAAAGATCTAGAGAGCTTTAGAAACGCGGCGCTCTATTTTTCTAAAGGGAAGCTTATCTCAAAACACTATAAAGTGCATCTTCCAAACTATGGAATGTTTGAAGAGGCTAGATACTTTAAAGCAGGCAGTTCTTTTGAGAGTTTTTTAACTCGGTTTGGAAAAATATCTATGGTCGTATGTGAGGATCTTTGGCATAAAGATGTTCATGAAAAGTTGATGAAAGAAAATCCGGATTATATACTCTCTCTTGTCGCTTCACCTGCAAGAGGTTTTAGTGATAGCGGGCTTGACATAGAAGATAAGTGGTATGAAATCATTAAAACCGTTGCTTCGGAGTGTAAAGCTAAACTTGTCTTTGTAAACAGGGTTGGTTTTGAAGACGGTCTTGGATTTTGGGGCGGAAGCTGCATTGTCAATGAAGATGCAAAAATAGTACATAAGTTGCAACGGCATAAAAAAACAGTAAAAACATTTGAAATATAGGGGAGTTAGATGAAAATAGCAATTATGGGGGCTATGCCTGAAGAGATTGCTCCAATACTTGAAAAAGTTGGCTCGTACAAAAAGATAGAGTATGCAGGAAATAGATATTATGAGGCAACATACAAAGGTGTCCAACTTGTGATAGCGTACTCTAAGATAGGGAAGGTTTTCTCGACGCTTACTGCTACAACCATGATTGAACATTTTGGAGCTACAAAACTTCTGTTTTCAGGAGTTGCAGGGGCAATATCTCCTACTCTAAAGGTTGGTGATTTAATCGTTGCTACAAAACTATCTCAGCATGATTTGGATATTACGGCATTCGGTCATCCATTTGGCTATGTACCCGAGGGAGCTGTTTTTGTAGAGACAGATAAAGAGATGGTAGAGATGAGCAAAGAGGTTGCTGCTGGCATGGGTAAAAGTGTACAGGAAGGAATCATCGCAACGGGTGATCAGTTTGTGGCAAATGAAGAGAGAAAAAACTGGATTGGAGCTACATTCGGAGCTGATGCACTGGAGATGGAAGGTGGAAGTGTTGCTGTAGTTTGTAATGCTTTAGGCGTGCCGTTTTTTATACTTCGAGCTATTAGCGATGCTGCAGATATGGATGCAAGTTTTAGTTTTGATGAATTCTTAGAGACAAGTGCTAAAGAGAGTGCCGAGTTTGTTATGAAAATGGTGGACAAAATTGTCGGTTAAAATATCCAAAAAAATTATGAGCAAACTCGGAAAAACAAATGCCGAGTTTGAACTTATAGAAGAGGGCGATAAGATATTAGTCGGACTTAGCGGCGGAAAAGATTCTCTTACATTAGTTCATGCGCTCAAAGAGCAACAGCGCCGCGCACCCTTTAAATTTGATTTTATTGCAGTAACTGTTTCATACGGAATGGGTGAAAACTTTGATAATTTGATTGAGCATTGCAAAGAACATGAAATTGAACATGTCATTCATGACACGCAAATCTATGATCTGGCGGGTGAGAAAATTAGAAAAAATTCTTCATTTTGCAGTTTTTTTTCACGTATGAGAAGAGGTTCGCTCTACAGTGCGGCACAAAAACATGGCTGTAATAAAGTTGCTCTTGGACATCACATGGATGATGCAGCAGAGAGTTTTTTTATGAACTTTATATACAACGGACAGCTACGCTCACTTGCACCGAAATATAGAGCCGATAACGGTTTGATTGTGGTGCGTCCTCTCATTCAGATGAGAGAACGTCAATTGGCAGCATTTGCACTTGATAATGATATAGCGACTATTGGGGATGAGGCATGTCCGGCTATGAGATTTGATGTAAAGATGCCGCATGCAAGAGCAAATACAAAAGAGATGCTATCTAAGATGGAAAAGGAGTTTCCTTCACTTTTTACAAGCTTAAACGCAGCATTTAAAAATATCTCCGTAGAGACTTTTTTTGATAAAGAAAAGTTTAATATTTAGACTCTATTTTCTCTTCATCTTTGGCAATTTGTAATTTTTTCTCATGCAGGGTTTCATCTTTTAGGGTTTGTAAAAACTCTATCATGTTCTCTTGGTATGAGATGACATCTCTGTCATGTGAAAGCGCAAGCAGTTCTCTAAGTGATTCAATATCTATTTTTTTGGCATATCTCGGCATTAACCTTAGTTCTTTTTGAATATTTGAGACGAGCGTATCAATATCAAGTTCATTGTTTTCTCTTACTTTTTTAACAAGTTCTTTGGTGTTTAACATCAAAAGATTTGCTCTCTCATCATCATTTTTATATATATTCATACCAATTTTTTTAATAATTAAGAAGTCGTCTGCTTTTATATTTTCATTGGCGCAGAGGATTAGCGCAAAGAGTTTCGCACGAAATTCTAATGAGCTATGGTTATAAACAAACAGTTCACGAAATGCATTAAATAAGTAGTGTTTCATCTTAGAGGCGAGCTGCATTTAAATACCTTATATAAGTTAGTTTGCTATTATACCAAATCCACTTGCTAATGCATAATATAAGGTATGTATGCTTAGGCGGATTTGGTATAATACATTTTTGATTTTAACAAAACAGTATATAAAAAGATATGAGGAAAAGTAGATGGGAAGAGCGTTTGAATATAGAAAAGCATCAAAATTAAAGAGATGAGGAGCAATGTCAAAACTCTTCCCAAAACTTGGAAAAATAATTACTATGGCTGCAAAAGAGGGCGGAACAGACCCAGACATGAATCCTAGACTGCGTACAGCGATTTTAAATGCAAAAGCCGAAAATATGCCAAAAGACAACATAGAAGCAGCTATAAAAAGAGCAACTGCAAAAGATACGGCGAGTATGCTTGAAGTTAGTTTTGAGGGGAAAGCTCCGCATGGTGTACAACTTTTTATAGAGTGTATGACTGACAACAATACGCGAACAGTTGCAAATGTAAAAAATATTCTTACAAAACATGGTGGAGAGATGCTTACAAAAGGGTCTTTGGAGTTTATGTTTGATAGAAAAGCGCTGTTCGAATTTCCTCTAAAAGAGAATATGGATTTAGAAGAACTTGAACTAGAGTTAATAGATGCGGGATTAGAAGAGATAGAAGCGGAAGATGGAATCGTTATGGTTACCGGTGACTATACAAGTTTTGGTGCTCTAAACAGTGCTTTAGAGAATATGGGGATTGAGATTACAAAGGCAAACCTAGAGAGAATGGCAAATTCTCCTATTACGATAACGCAAGAACAGCACTCAGATATAGAAAAAATATTAGACAAGCTAGAAGATGATGAGGATGTTCAGAAAATATTTACAAATATAGCGTAATAAAAAATCTGCAATATAAAAGTGTAAAGAGTAGATATAAAATTCTTATATCTACTCTTTGCTGCTATCTTCCTTGAACTGCATTGCCCATATCCCACATAGGCAAAAATATACCAAGTGCGAGCAGAAGAACCATCGCGGCGATAATAAATAGCATAACAGGCTCAATTGCTTCGTTAAGTCCATCAATAATTGCATCAAATCTCATTTTGTAATACTCTGCCACTTTTTTTATCATCGTATCTAAAGTACCACTGTCTTCACCTGCACTAATCATCTGAATAACCATATTTTCAAAAAGTTTAGTATCAGCAAGACCTTCATTTAGCGCGGCACCTTTTTCAACGGATGTTCTTACAGATGAAAGTTTTGATTTTAGCGGAAGATTGTCTATCATGGATATTGAAGTATCAAGAGCTTCTGCGATAGGAATACCTGCACGAATCAGTTCTGAAAATACAAGTGTAAAACGACTAAGTGTTGCATACATGACAATATCTTTTATAAGATATGTTTTTAACAAAACGTTATGCCAGCCAAATCTTATATCTTTGTAGTTGTTGATTAGATACTTAAATATTGAAAATGATATAACTAAAACAGCAAGTACGTAGAGTCCGAAGTTGTTAAAAAGATACTCTAGTTTTAGTAAGATAAGCGTGGGAAGAGGCAATTGGGCATTAAGCTCTTCAAAAATCGACTTAAACTCTGGAACAACATAAGATATAAGAATTGTAAAAGCAATTGCCATGGCAATCATAACGTTTCTCGGGTATGCCATAGCCTTCTTAAATTTTACGATATTGGCACGGATCTCCTCTAACATGTCGGCAAGAGAGTAAAGCGCCTCATCAAGGTTACCAGTTTTTTCACCCAGCTCAACCATGGCAATAGCTAAGTTGCCAAGTTCAAAACGAAAATTTTCCATTGATTTTGAGAGTGAACGACCTGAGTTGATGTCTTCTGCGAGTTTACTAAAAACCAATTTTAGATTTCGCTCTTGAGTAGATTTTGCAATTTCACTCAACGAATCATAGATAGATATACCGGCATTGGTCATAACTGCTAATTGTCTAATCGATGCAATAAGGGCATCAGGTCTAATTTTTCTTTTTTTAATATTGCTAAAAAAATTATCTTTAAACCTTTTTATTTGAGCCTCTAGCGGTTCTTCCGCTTCAGAAATCTTTATTATAATTCCTGAGTATTTTAACTTGGTTAGTTCATTGGCATGTTTTCTATCTTCTGCATACATCCCAATCTGCTCTTTTTTACCCTTTGTGAGGATAGTTGCTATAAAGTATTTCATTATTTTGCCACCCTTAAAATTTCTTCTAAACTTGTAATACCCTCAAGAGCTTTATTTATACCATTTTCAAAAAGTCCTACAAAGCCATCTTCAATTGCTTGAGCATGTAAAGCCTCGATAGATGCGCCTTTTGCAATAAGAGATGAAATTTTTTCATTAACAGTTAAAACTTCACAAATCATCTCTCTTCCTAGGTATCCTGTTCCATTGCATTCTTTACAGCCTGTTCCTATATAAAACTTACTATTCTCAGGCACTAAATGTCTTATCTCTTCTATGCTTGTTGCTGAAATTTTTTCCTCTACTTTACAGTTTTTGCATATTTTTCTTACAAGTCTTTGAGCCTGTATGGCAACCAAAGAACCGCTGATTAGGTAGGAAGGAACTCCCATGTCTATCATACGGGTTACGGCACTAATAGAGTCATTTGTATGAAGGGTAGAGATAACTAAGTGTCCTGTTAATGCAGCTTTTATAGCTATTTCAAGGGTTTCTGAGTCACGAATCTCGCCAATCATAATTTTATCTGGATCTTGTCTCAATATAGATCTAAGAGCAGCCGCAAAAGTAAGACCGACTTTTGGGTTCACCTGAACCTGCTGAATGAGATTCATTCTGTACTCAACGGGATCTTCAACGGTAATAAATTTATCTTCAACATTTCTAAGTTCATTTAAAGCACCGTAAAGTGTTGTTGTTTTACCGCTTCCGGTTGGACCGGTAACAAGTATAATACCATAAGGTGTTTTAAGTGCTTTTATAAATTTATTGTAACTAAGGTTATCCATTCCGGCTTCTTCAAGTGTCACAAGAGCTTTTTGTTTATCAAGAACTCTCATGACTATGGATTCACCGTATAATATGGGGAGAGTAGATATACGAAAATCATACTCTTTAGAGCCGACTAGTGTAGAAAAACGACCATCTTGCGGTTTTCTTTTCTCTGCTATATCAAGATTTGAAAGCAGTTTTAATCTTGAAGCAAGAGGAGGATAAATATCTTTTTCAAAAATAAATACTTCAATAAGTTTTCCGTCAATTCTGGTGCGGACTACACAGTTTTTTTCTGTAGGCTCAATATGCACGTCACTGGCACGACTTTTAATGCAAGAATTTAATATAACATCAATTAAAAGCAATATAGAAGAAGCTTCCTGCTGTTCATCTATAGAGCTTATAGAGTTTAGTTCATCTCTGATTTTTCTTACAAGACCTTTTACGCTGTCTTTTATTTCAACTTTAAAGAGATATGACTGAATCTGTTTTTTTGTAGCAACTGCAATTTTAATGGGCTTATGTGGAAAAAGTCTCTGCAGAGCCTCATGAGCTTCTATGTCCAGAGGATCGCAAAAAGCAACCGTTATGCTTAAATCATCCTCAGATACGGGCAGTGCATTGTATTTTTTAAGCTGAGCAAGAGAGATTTTTTCTGTAAGTCTATAGTCCATGTCTATCGAGTCTAAATCAAGGAAAAGGAGGTTTTGTTTTTGAGCAAGTTTAAGAAGCACATCTTTTTCTTGAATATAGTCGTAGTTGTCTATTATGGATAAATCATATTCACCGCTTTGTATCTTATCAACAATAAATCTAACAAGTCTGTCCATCGTCATAAAACCGGAGATTGTGATATCTCTAAGAATTAAATTTGTGTCAAGACCTTTGGCAGTGAGTCTATCTACTTGGCTCTTCATGATAGAGCCATTAGCTAGTAGATCTGATGTTATTCTATCAATAATGCTTCCTACCAGTAAATATGTTTTCTTACGCTAATTGAATTATGAAACTCTTCAATAACTATTTTATCTATTTTAGCATCTTTTAAAATATAAAGTTTATACTTTATTTGAGCATCATTTTCATCTTGAAAAATATAAAACTCTTTTTGCTCTTTTTTTTCAAGTTTTGTATAAAAGTCAAAAATTTTTGACAAAATATAATCAGTCGTAGGTAAATTCAGTGAAGAGATGTCATAGTTATCAAGCAAAGCGTGGTAGAGGAGTTTTTTTTGCATAAGAATGATAGAAAAATAAGCTGCATTTGCCCTTGATTGCGGTGAGAGTTTGAGTATCGTAATAGGAACAGAGAGACGATCTATATAGTCCACCTTTAAGCATGCAAACGCATACAAAGAGATATATTCTTCATCTTTTGAATATTTGGAAAAGTTTTTAAAACAAATATTGCAAACATCTTTATACTCTTTGTTTTGATATAGTTCAAATATTTCTTGTTTTATATCTGCAAATAAACTTAGTGTTAAAAGTGCTGTTAAGAGTAGTATTCTCATTTGAATTTTCCTGACAAAATCTCATCTAATAACTGTTTTGCTTGTGATGAACTTGAATGTTTAATATACTTTTTAAGTGTCTCAATCGCCATCTCTTTTTTACCAAGTTTAACAAGTGATTTTGAAAATATAATCCAACTTGCTTCTATATCATTGTTTAATTCATTTGTTGCCAAAGCATAGTTATAAGCTTGTTCATAATTTTCTAATTGATAATATTTTTTTGCGATAAATAGACTCAAAGCAGGACTATGGTTTACATTAAATCTTTTAATAACATGTTTAATGTCTGTTTCTTCATCTCTTCTTTTTATATCAATAGTGCTTGTTTCTTTTGCAACAGTTATAGATTCTTTGACTTCCTCTATCTTAGGCAGTACAATCTCCTCTTTTCTCTCTTGTATCTTTTTAACAGGTTCTTTTACTTTTTTTGCCGCCTCTTGCATTTTTTTTTCAGTAATTTCAGTGGTTTTAAAATTCTCATTCTCTTTTTTATACATCTGAGTTTGAGATTCCATACTTTTTATAAAATCAAGTGATGGAGACAATAGAATTTTTTCTTGTTTCTTTTGAACTTCTATTCTCTTTTTCTCTTCAATAGGCACTGAAATATTTTCACTCTTTTCTTCAACTGTACTTTTTGTTTCAAGGTTTTTTGTATAAACTTCTTTTTGCTCGGCAGCTTCATTTTTGCTTTTGGATATTGAGTTAAAATAATTAAGTGTAAAAAATGATATTGATACAAGAGCAATGGTAATACTTAGTAAAATTATTAAGTATGGAGTATAAGATTTTAGTTTATACTTTTTATGTCTGTTTTCTAGTTCATGAACATTAAGCATTTATTAATCCTGTGTGCAGGGCAGCCATCTCTATTATTTTTTTTGAAATATAATTTCCTTTGATTTTATTCGGATTGTTTTGTGCATAATAGTGATATATATCAAATAACGTATAGACTAATTTATTTGTATCTATGTAGTTTCCATCAGTTAGTTTATGAATCAGGTTTATAGATTTTTGCGTAAACATGCTTGCCGTATCTAAACAATTCACTTTCATAAGTTTTTTTTTAATATATATTTTTAATTCTGAAGATGAAGCGTTTTCAAGTTTAATACTCTCCCATATTCTTGTTTGAAAATGTTCTTTGGCAATAATATCTTCTTTTTGGGTTTTATGAAGAGCTATGACAAACTTTACTTTTCTTGTATCTGAGAGAAGTCTGATTTTTTCCATCATAGAGGTTGAGTATAATTGAGCTTCATCAAGCATTATAACGGGAACTATAGCCTCGATGAGTTCTCTGTTTTCTACCACTTTTATAAACTGTGTAAAGTTTAGTTCGCCGTCATACCTGATTTCATAGAGATCTTGAGCAAGTGTTTTAAAAAATTCACTCTCGTCCAAAATAGGTGTTTTATAAAGATAGGCTTTTTGTGCAGAAGAAATATTTTCATGGAGCTTTGATAAGAACATGCTCTTTCCAGTGCCTGGTTTACCATACAGAAGTACCATTTTCAGCGGTTTTTCTATAGAGTCTTTTAATGCTTGATAAATCATGGAGATTCTCTCAAGTTGGATGTAATCTTTAGCGTTGACCGTATCTAAAAAAACATCCCTTGAGTTTTCATAGATACTAGGTTTCAATTTTCCTCTCTTAGATTATTTGTTGTAATCGAAATTGCTTCTTTTGAGTTAAGTATGATACTTTCTGATAATCCTTCATATCCTAAGTCTGATAAAGACAAACCTTTGTCATCTTTGCGAACAATATGTGGCTCGATAACTATAACAAGTTCTTGAGTTATCTTTTGCCTGTCTTCATATTTAAACAGGTAGTTTAATATAGGAATATCTCCTAAAATAGGAACTTTGTTCATATTAATATTGTTACTAGTGTTAATTAGACCGCCAAGAATAATGCGATTTCCGTCTTTTACCGTTACCACGGAAGAGAGTTGACGGCGGCGAAGGTCAGGCGGCATAGTTCTATCCGCTGATTCAACAAGAGATATATCTGAAGCTGTTTCAGATAGAGATGGGTTAATCTTTAATGTAATCATGTCGTTATCAGAAATTTCGGGTGTTATATCGAGTAAAACACCTGCAAAAACCGATTGAAGATCTTCACTTGTGCTTTGGGTTCCGCTTGTAGTGCCGGAGAGAGTCTCTGTGCTGATTATTTTATAAAAATACTCTGTTCCGGCTGTTATGAGCGCTGCTTGATTATTTAATGTTAAAACTTTTGGATTTGATATTGAAGTTACATCTCCTTGAGTTTTAAGAAACTTTATAACTTCATTTAAGCTGCCTTTTGCCGACAACTGAAACGCATGAGCGTTGTTAACGGCTTGCTGCCCCATTGTATCAAATGATGCAGTTCCCAAGACACCGCCATCGTTGGTTAGTTCAATTAGATTATTTTTGCTGATATAATCAAAACCCAAATCTATATTTTGAAGTTTATAGAGCTGCGACCAATCAACGCCTGTAGTTTTGCCGTCGCTTAATTGAACCGAGAGCAGTTGAACATCTATAAGTACTTGAAGCTGTACTTTATCTTGCAGTTTTCTAAGATACTTCTCAAATCTCTCCATCTGTTTAACTGTAGCAGTAACAGTAATAATGCCCGCATTTTTGTTTATGATAGGAAGTTGTGCCTTATATACATCCTGCGGTCTGTTTAGAACTTCTTGAAATTCCGAATCCAGCTGATGCCAAAACTGAACTTCATCGGAGCTGTCAATCTTCATGCCTGATTTACCGGCACTTCCGCCGCCTAACTCTTTAGCAGTAGTTGTTCCGGTTGTTGCCGAAGCTACGCCTGCCCCTTCTGAGGAGAGGGTTATATTGGTTTTAGACTCACTTTTTCTTTGGGAGAGGATATAGTCAATATTAAACATTTTAGTCTCTAAGTATGAAATCTTTAAAATGTTATTTTCAAGGGTATATGCAAGATTATTCTCCCTTAGTACAAGATTTAACACTTCATCTATGGTTAGATTGTTTAAATTTGTCTTATTTAAAGTAGTGTCTAAAAACTTTTGTGCGTTTGGATCGGTAACAATAATACTAAATTCGCACTCATCACTAAGCTGTTCTATAAAGTCAATTATCTTGGTATTTTTTGTCGAGCTGATACTAAAGAGTTCATATGAACAATCAGCAATAATATTAGTTGATAATAGAACTGTTAGAAGAGTTGAGTACATTGTTATTTTTATAAGTTTCATAAATCTGCCCTACTTATTTTTGAATTTTAGATTTTGATTTTTGATAGCTGTCGATAAGATAAGCTCTTTATCAGTACTCTTAAGAGTTACGGAGGTTTTGGTTATATCGGTTACTGTATAACTGCTAATCTTATCGCTTATTTTGTACCAACTTCCATCAATCATGGCTGATGAGTTAATAATCGCACTTAAGATAAAACTGCTCTTTTTAGGAGTGCTAATCACTGCGCTTCCTGCTTCTGCAGAAAGAGTTGTTTTTTTTGCAGAAACGATAGTTGACTTAGTACCTTTTTTTGTATCTTTTACTTCAGTCTTGTTTTTCTCTAAAAAAACAAACGGATCTCCAACTGTTGCAATGTTAACACCTCTTCTCGGTGGTTTAATCGCTTCGATTTGTTCATCTACCCACTTTAATTCATCAGCATAAAAAGAGTTACTTAGAAAAATTGCGAGTAATAGTATTAATGTTGTTTTCATTAGTAAGTAATCCCCCAAACTGAAATGTCAAGATTTGTGTTTAACTTATTTTGAGCTTTTATACTAAAGTCATGAACATCAACAACTAATTCACTCTGTTCTAGTGAATTTATAAACTTAACAGTGTTTAAATAGCTGCCTTTTACTTCAAGTGCAATATCTAAAACATGACCAAAAGCTGATTCATTATTTTCGGAATAACTGTTTGAAAAGTTAATTATCTTAATATTATGTTTTAGCGCATTTGCAGAGATAGAATTAAGATATTCACCCCAAGCCTTTTCATCATAGATAAGAGAAGATATAGTCTCTATCTTTTCTTTGATATAGCTGTTTTTCTCTTTTTGTGCAGCAAGCTCAACATCAAGTCCTTTAATCTCTTGAGTAAGCATAGCAACTTTTGCTTCGGTATTAACTTTAAGATATAGTTTGTCTGATTCAATTTTGGTTATTATATTTTGAACTTTTTTCTTTTGAATTTCAAATTCATTCATAGATAAATCATAAAATGGATAAGCTGCAGAGAAAAAAATTATAACAATCATAGCATATACAATATAGGTGTCTTTTTGAGATTTTTCCTTAAAAAAAATGTCAATTCTTTGCAAGGTCTCTTCTATCATTAATTTGAAATTCATAATAAATTCACCTTTAATTCACCAAAATATAATTTGGTTTCCTTTTCATAAGATATTTTATCTATTGAGAAGTGAAACTTTCCTTCGTAAACTTTAGTCAGGTACTTAATAAGATCAGTGATTTTTTTATCATTTGTAGATACCAATCCGAGTTTGAGCTCTTTTAGAAGGCTGCTGCTTTTTTTACTCTCTTGCGCTTCTGAGTATAGTGCAGATTCAAGTCTTACATTGTATTTATTTAAATCTTTTGTTAATCTATGCACAAGCTCAGCTTTCATAGGATAGTTAACTTTAACGTCATGAATTTTTATAAGAGTGTTTTTCTTTTCAACATACTCTTGCTCTTCATTTGCAAGAAGCAGAGAAATTTTTGCCTTATCTGCTTCTCTGTTTTTTATAGTAGCTTCCCTTGTGATTTTACTGTTGTGAACACTTTTGTATTCATCTTCTAAAATCTTGTATTGCAACGATTGGGCATAGGTAAGAGTCCAATAAGTTACAGGGTATACAAAAGCAAGCACTAGTGACGCAACAGCAAGTATAATCGCATGACCGCTCTTTCTCTTTGTAAATTTTGGAGGGCGTGGATATGTAGTGAAGTTACACTCATATCTATCTTTTTGTGAAAGAGTAGTATAGATATACATGAGTGAATGGAGATGCTCAACATAACTATCATTACTCTCAAGTCCATAGTCGAAATTGAAGCTGCTGCTCTTAATGCTAAGCTCTACCTCTGCCATTTCATCTAACTTAGTAAGAGATTTAAGTTGAGTGTCTATATATATGCACTCTATTTTATCGATATCTAAAGCTCTTTTTACATAAGTTAAAATATCATTGATGTTCTCAAAAATCTCTTTATAAAGTTTGATAACATGTGTTTTATAAACACTCTCTGTAGTCTTGAGATCCTCGTTTGAGAGGAAGTTTATAAAGTCTTCATACTCTATCATCTCTCCATAAATCTCACAGAATCTCTCATGCATTTGCAAAAATGAGTAATTTATAGATTTGGTATATAGAAAATTTTTCTCATTATATATGGTAATAAAGGTGTCGTTTTCTTGAAAATATACAAAACAGTGAACACCGCTGCTTTGTATGATATCTCTAGAATAAAGTGATTTTAACAGAAGGGGAGAAGGTATAATATAGTCTATATACTTTACCTTATCAACTACATTTTTAAATACATCATCAACTACTGCCGGGTCAATGATAAATACATGAAAATTCCTGTTATCTTCATCTAAAACATTAATTGTCTCAATGTATTGTATTTGATACATGATAGCTTGATCAAGCCCAAGTTCATCATAAGCTTTATTGTAGATAGCATCGTATAAATCTTCTTCGGGTATATTTTTGCTAACTGTAATATGGCTATTTATAAAGTTTTTTGTGTTTAGATAAGATATAACGTACTGTTGTTTAGAGTACAGGACAGAAGCAGTTTCATTTAAAAAGTTTGAAATGGCACTTATATATGTATCTTTATAAGGATTGATGGAAAGTACGCTGGAGAAAGTGTGTTGTTCTTTTTTACTCATTTTCACGGTCCTGTATAAAATGAACTTTAGACATATGACAAAATTCATCATTTTTATAAAACTCAATCCTATAAACATTGCTGTTTACATCGATAGAAAATCTTTTATCAAAATCTTTAAGCTTTATGCTTACGCCGCTTTCGTTAATCAACCCTTCTGATGTAAATCCAATTACGTTTACACGATAACCATTTTGTTCAATAATATTAAAATCGTCATTTACGATAATATCTGAAGCTTTGTTTAAAGTTACTTTAAGCCCATCAACAATAACGTCAAATTTCTCCGCACATGTCTGACCCATTTTGAAATATTGCGGATTTAGAGTCACAACCTTTTTGTTGCCTATATACACAACAAAGCTGTTATCTTCTCTTGCAACACTCCCTAGCGGGTTAGAAAACTTAAACACATTACTCTCCGATTTTATCGGAATAAAGCTTAAAGATTTTTTTGAGTTACTTAAATCAATAGAAATATTGTCATTTATATTTAAATTGCCATGCATTTGAAGCAACTCTGTTATATGCTTTTCATCTAAATCAAACTCTCTTGTAAAATCTATCTCCATTATTTTCATAAACTCTTCTATTGCGAGAAGATGGTAAAAAACTTTTTGAGAGAGAGAAGGTAGATTTTTGCTGCTCTCTATCGCAAAAGCAGGTTTGTTGTGTGTAACTGCAAAAAATGTAAGAGAGTGCTGCATGGCTTCATCATCAAATTTTGTATTGGTATTTTTTACATCAAATGTGTGATGATCTTCTATAAGTCTTTTGTTTATTTTATTTTTTACATCAAATGCTATCGTGTTTAAATTTCCAAAAGGTTGTGTTTGATTTAAATCGCATTGGTCAATTACGCATGTTTGTCCCCAAGCATTGGGATTAAAGATGTTTCCTTTGTCTGTTTTTCTGTAAAATCCATTGCCGTCATGCAAGTTTAGGACTAAAGAGACATTTTTTTGTGTAATTATTTTTTTAATCTCTTCTACAATTTCTCTGTCTTTATCGCCGTTTTTAATCAGGGCAAATTTTCTATTCATATCTCCGTGAATGCCTCTGGTATTTTTTTGAATACTCTGTTGGTTCAAGTTAGGCACTACCCATAGATTGTTCGAGTTTATTTTATAGTGGGTTGCTAGGATTGATGCAGAAAAATATGCACCTGGTTCATCGCCATGTATGCCTCCGATAACAAGAAGAGTAGTATTTGAGTTGGCGTTTTCTTTTTTAATAAGTTGAACATTTGCATTTAAAAAAAGAGGAGAGAGACAGAGGGTAAAAAATAGTTTTATAAAGTTGCGTTTCATTGCTGCTTCTTTTTATTTTTCAGTCAATATGCGGATTTTATTATGTTCATCAAGCTCTACAACCAATGTTTTATCTCCAGTAAATTTGAATGTGTCAGATTTATAAAACTCTTTAAAATTAATTTGATAAATATTTGATGTATTTGGATAGGGAAAAATATTTATGTCGTTAAATATAATCGTTTTTTTCTCAACTTTTTTAAAAACTCTGGTTTTATACCTTTTAAATTCATCAATATTCATACCGTCGTTTCTTACAAATTCAGGTGAATAAAAGCTGAGGTAACCTTTTATATCATCATAAATCCAGCTATATCTCCATGAGTAGAGTTGAGATAAAAGAGATGAGAGTATTTTTTTTTAAATATTTTGTTTTATATTTTTTTCATCAATGATTAAAACAGTTTTTTCTATATCTATATTTCTATCAAGACACTCTATGCTTGAGTTATTTATGGCAATACAACCTCTTGTAAACTCATCTCTGTCTTGCGATGGAAGACCATGTATCCATATTCCGGAACCGTTTTTGCCCCTGTAAGAGTCATAAATATTTGGGTATGAGGTTACAAATGCCAATGGACCGTAAAAAGGGTCAAGTTTTGTCTCCTTCGAGAGTTTTTGAGTAATTTGATATATTCCTACGGGAGTTTTCAAATCTCCCTCTTTTACTTTGTCTCCCTTTAGTTTACCCGTAAAAGCGTCATATGTTTTTCTAAAGTTAAAAGTTTGATTTTCATCAAGTGAGTAGAGATGCAGAGTAGATTTAGATTTATCACATGCAAGAACATTTGAGTATGATTCAATATAGCCAAAAGTTGTATCCTTGCCTGTAATGACTCTATCCCAATACTCCCTTTTTGTTAACTCTATGTCCATCTCTTTTTCAATTTGCTCAATACCGTTTATTCTATAACTCGTTAATATATCACTCGCAAAAATGTTTAAACTTATAAATATAAGCAGCAGTAACTTCATGAACTATAACCTACCTCTTTTAAATATGATTTGTCTTTACTCCACCCTTTCTTGACTACAACCTGCAGGTCAAGATAGGCTTTTTTTCCACTGAGAGCTTCTATCTTTTCTCTTGAGTATTTTCCGATTCTCTTGATTGATTCTCCGCCTTTGCCTATAATAATCCCTTTTTGAGACTCTTTTTCAACAATTATGGTTGCTATGATTTTATCTATGTTTTTTTCTTCATAAATTTTTTCTATGGTAACGTCAGATTCATAGGGAATCTCATCACTTACGTTTTGAAATACACCCTCTCTTATAAATCCAGCATAAATATCGCGAACAAGCTCACTTGTTAAATCTTCGGGATTAAAAAGAAACGGAGACTCCGGCAAAAGTTTTGATATAGTCTTAAGCAGATCATCATGACCTACTTTTTTAGGTACCGCCATAGGGATAAGCGCTTCAAAATAGTCTGAAAATTGGCTGTATTGGCTTATTTTTTTAAAGAGTTTTTCTTGAGATACTTGGTCTATTTTACTTAAAACTATAATGTGTTTTATCTTAGAGTTGTTTAGTTTTAAAAATTTTTCATAATTTTCTACGTTGTCGGTAACGGGAGCAAGATAGACTATAAGGTCGCAGTCTCCCATGGCTTTTAGAGCCTCATCAAGCATAAACTGATTTAGTATTTTCTCTCTCTCATGCAGTCCGGGAGTATCAACAAAGATAATCTGCGTATCTTCATACATAACTATCGCATTTGATCTTTTCCTTGTTGCGTTGGCTTTTTGACTAACCATCGCAATGTTTTCGCCCAGCAGCGAGTTCATAAGTGTGCTTTTCCCTGCATTTGGACGACCGATTAATGAAACGAAGCCTGCTTTAGTCATATTTTTTCCTATAAGATATATCTAGAGAGGTCATTATCTTCAACGACCGTATCTAATTTTTCATGTACCAATTTTTCAGTAACAATAAACTCTTTGTACTCATCCGCGTTAAAACTGATATCTTCTAAGACTCTCTCTAAAACCGTATGAAGTCTTCTAGCACCTATGTCTTCTGTTATCTCATTTGTGCGATGCGCAAGTTTTGCTATCGCTCTAACTGCCGCGTCTTCAAAAATAAGCTTCATCCCCTCCGTACTTAGCAGTGCTTCATATTGGTGAAGCAGTGAATTTTTGGTTTGGGTAAGAATTTTATAGAGAGTCTCCTCTGTTAAAGATTCAAGTTCTACTCTTAGGGGAAACCTTCCTTGAAGTTCGGGAATAAGGTCGCTTGGTTTACAGAGATGAAATGCACCTGCTGCAATAAAAAGAATATGGTCAGTATTTATCACGCCATATTTTGTGCTTACGCTGCTCCCTTCTACTATTGGAAGCAGGTCTCGCTGTACTCCCTCTTTGCTAGGGTCGTTTCTTCCCTGAGACTTTTCGCTAATTGCAATTTTGTCAATCTCGTCAAGAAAGATAATTCCGCCGTTCTCAGCACGTTTGAGTGCTTCGGCATTTATATTTGCGGTATCAAGAAGTTTTGTACTTGCCTCGCTTTTTAAGATAGACTTTGCATCTCGTACGCTCAACTCTTTTTTGTTATCTTCTCTGTTCATTTGAGAGAAAACTTTTGAGAACGACTCTTGAACTTTTGCCATCTCCGTAGGAAGATTTGTGTCGTTAAACTCTATGTGTATATTCTCAATCTCAAGTTCTATGATTTTATCGTCCATTTCGCCTGAGAGAACTCTTTGCTCCATAACCTCTAAAAGTCTTTGATAGTCGTCTTTTTTAGATTCACTTGCGCCGGAGGGAAGAGGGGGAAGAAGTTTTTCGACTATTTTGTTTAAAACATAATTCTCAATTTTTTCTCTATTTTCTTCCTCTTTTTCGGCTTTGACAATGGAGATAGATGCTACAACCAAATCTCGTATCATGGACTCGACATCACGTCCTACAAAACCGACCTCGGTATATTTGCTTGCTTCTACTTTGATAAAAGGAACTTTCATCATGCCAGCCAAACGTCTTGAAATCTCTGTTTTACCGACACCCGTAGAGCCTATCATAAGGATGTTTTTCGGTGTTATATCTTTTTGAAGTTCGGGGGAGAGCTGCATCCTTCTGTATCTGGTTCTAAGAGCCAGAGCGATAGTTTTTTTAGCATTGTGCTGAGAAATAACATATTTATCTAGATACTCGACTATCTCTTTTGGCGTCAAATTCACTTTGCTTCTCCCTCTAAGATAAGAGTTTTTATATTATGGTTTGTGTAGATACATAAATCAGCTGCAATACTAAGACTCTCACGTACCAAATCTTCTTCATCCATCTCTGTATGTTTTTTAAGAGCGCGTGCAGCAGATATGGCAAAGTTTCCGCCGCTCCCAATAGATGCTATTTCGCCGTCTTCGGGTTCGACAACATCTCCGTTGCCTGTTAGTATGAAAATATGCTCATTGTTTAAAACAATCATCATAGCTTCAAGACGGCGAAGTACTTTGTCTTTTCTCCAAGCTTTGGAAAACTCTACGACAGATTTTAGGATATCACCTTTTTTTGCTTCTAAAAAATCTTCAAACATGTCAAAAAGATTAAAAGCATCAGCAGTACTTCCTGCAAAACCGGCTAAAATTTTTCCATTATGAAGTGTACGGATTTTTGTTGCATTTCCTTTTAGAACACTGTTTCCAAAAGTTACTTGACCGTCACCGCCGATTACCGCTTTATTCTTGCCTTTATAGGCAAGTATGGTAGTAGCGTCAAACATTATTCACCTTGAACATCTACATGTAGTGTCGCATGGATTGCGTGACCTAGTTTAAGGTCTAAGTCATGTTCACCGACTGTTTTTATAGTAACTTTGTCTGTGATATGTTTTTTATCTATCTCAATATTGTGCTGTTCTTGAAGCGCATGTGCTACTTCATCTTTAGTTATTGAACCAAAAAGATGACCGTTTTGTCCAAGTTTTTTAGTTATTATAATTTCTAGTTTATCGAGTTTTTTCGCAAGGTCTTTTAATTCCGCAATCTCTTTAGCAAGATTTTCTGCGGCTATTCTCTCATCCTCTGCGTGTTGAGCCAAAATTTCGGCAGTTGCATGCTTTGCAAACCCTTTCTTGATTAAAAAGTTTTGACCGTAGCCGTCTTTTACCTCTTTAACTTCGCCTGCTTTGCCTAACGTTTTGACATCTTTTATTAGTAGAACTTTCATTTTTTTCTCCCTATCTCTCTATTTCGCCGCCGTAAGAGACGATTCCATAAGATAAATTTCCGATTTTCGTATATCCCATATCGCTTAGAATTCTCGCACAATGAGCACTTCTGCTTCCGACATGACAGTATAAAATAATATTTTCATCTCTGTTAAGTTTTGCATCTTCTAAAGCTGCAAAAAAACTGCTTGTAGGAACCAGTTTGTCGGCTCCTTTTATGTGCCCCATCTGCCACTCCATGTGTTCGCGCACATCCACAAGTTTAAAATCTACCATTCCAAGTTCTCTTGCTTCAAGTAGTGATACAAGTTCGTCTGAATCAAGTTCTTTTTCATTAAGTAAAACTATTGCTTCTTCTTGAGTTAAACCGCGAGAGTGGGTATGAACTGCCTCTTCCATTCCCATCTCTATTTTTTTGTTTTGAGCATATTCGGGTGTACAGTAGATTCCGCAGTGGCATACGCCGTCTTCTGGAATCTCTTTCTCAATTGCAGGTTTGCATGGGCATATTCTATCTTCGACGCTTCTTGGCTTTTCATCTACAACTTCAACCATAAAACATGGGCAGAAACGTTTGCCATACATCATCTTGTTTCTTGCAAGACCCATTTGCACGCCTTCGTTAACTTCTGCTTGTGGATTGTAAACCCAGCCAAACTGTTTATTTACTTTATCCGTAAATACAACAGTTTTTTCAAGTTCTGCTTGAAACTCATGTGAATTCATATCTATTTTGATTATGCTCATGCTTTTTCCTTAGGTAAATTGTTATTTTTTTCTAGCTTTGCCTTCAATGATAAAACGAAGCGCATTTAGTTTAATGAAACCTGCCGCATCTTTTTGATCATAGACGGCATACTCTTCAAAAGTACAATATTCCGGATTGAAGAGTGAATACTCGGATGAGCGTCCAACTATTGTTACATTCCCTTTGTAAAGTTTTACTTTTACTGTTCCCTCTACATTTTCTTGTGTCTTATCAATTGCTGCTTGAAGCATTTCACGCTCAGGGGCAAACCAAAAACCGTTATAGATAAGTTTTGCATATTTAGGCATCAATTCATCTTTTAGATGTGCTTCTTCACGGTCAAGCGTGATTGATTCAATAGCACGGTGTGCTTTTAGCATAATCGTTCCGCCCGGTGTTTCATAACATCCACGGCTCTTCATACCTACAAATCTGTTCTCGACGATATCGACACGACCGATACCGTGTTTACCTGCTAGTTTGTTTAGAGTAGCGAGCATTGTAGCAGGACTTAACTCTTCACCGTTTAAGGAAACAGGGTCGCCGTTTTTGTAGCCGATTTCTATATATTCAGGAGTATCGGGAGCATCTTCGGGTTTTGTCGTCCATAGCCACATGCTATCTTCTGGCTCTGCATTCGGGTCTTCTAAAATACCGCCTTCATAAGAGATATGCAGCAGGTTTGCATCCATAGAGTATGGAGACTTTTTCCCTTTTTTCTCTATTTGGATGCCGTGTGTCTCAGCATAAGCTAAAAGCTTCTCTCTTGAGTTTAAGTCCCACTCTCTCCATGGGGCAATAATCGTCAAAGTAGAGTCTTTACCGAGATAACCCATCTCAAATCTTACTTGGTCGTTTCCTTTGCCCGTAGCTCCGTGGCTTACGCCATCAGCCCCCGTTAAATGAGCGATTTCTACCTGTCTTTTTGCGATAAGCGGTCTTGCAATAGAAGTTCCTAAAAGATATTCTCCTTCGTAGATTGCATTTGCTCTAAACATAGGGAATACATAATCTTTTACAAACTCTTCTCTTAAATCTTCGATGAATATATTTTCAGGTTTAATGCCAAGTGAGAGTGCCTTTACACGGGCAGGTTCAACCTCTTCGCCTTGACCGATGTCTGCAGTAAAAGTTACGACCTCACACTTATACTCATCTTGTAACCATTTCAAAATGACGCTTGTATCAAGTCCGCCGGAATATGCTAAAACTACTTTTTTAACTTCTTTTTTCATGTAAAAACCCTTCTAAGCAAAATAATTAGCGCGATTTTACTACAAAAAGTATTAAAGAATGGTTAGCGTATTTTTGCGTAAGAAGTAATTTTGTTTGAAGATTAAGAAATATATTTTGTCAAAATATTTTAGACATAAGCATAGGACTTATCTCTAAAATACTTAAATACTAGGAATAAAATTAAAAAATGTGAAGTAAACTTGTGTTTTTATTTCAAAAGGGTTTTGAATTACCCTTTTGAATCAAAAAGTATTCCTGTTACTTCACGCATTTTCGGTAGAAAATCAGCAGCTTGTTCAGCAGGAAATCTTCGTATCATTTTGCTTGTTTCTGATTCTATAACCGATACATAAAAGATATCTTGTTGATCAACGCCAAATTTTATGTTAGTAGTCATCGGTTCTAATGCTCTGTTTAGCTGCTCAACTAACTCTTGAACCTGCTCTTTTGAATTAATTTTTTCAGAACTCGCAGAATTTTCTTTTTGTATCTCTTTGACAACGTCTACCTTTTGAGGCTGTTGTATTTGTTGTTGAGATGCTTCTGCTCTTGTTTCTCTTGAACTCATCTGTGATTGTTGCTGTTTTGCAACATTTGCTATGCCATCCATGACCTTCTCCTTTTTTTAGACAATATTATTAAACACAAAATCGACATAATAAAAAATAACTTTAATAACTTTAATTAAAAATGACTTTTTTTATTTTAAATTTATGATAATCTTGCATTCATGAATCAATATATCCAATTACTTAAGTCAGAACCTACGCTTAGAAGACTCTCTGCCGTGCAGCTTATTGCCTATTTTGGGGCATGGTTTAGCAATGTTGCCATCTATACGCTTCTTTTGCAGATGAAGGTTTCCCCTGAAGTTGTAGCCTTTACGGCAATGCTGCATTTTCTCTCAGGAATAGTGCAAGCACCGTTTTCCGGTTCAATAATTGACAACATGAAACCAAAAAAACTTATGTTGATTCTAATTGCAGTTGAGATATTTGCTACGCTTTTTTTGGTTTTTGTTGATAATCTCTCGGATCTGTGGCTTCTTTATACGCTAGTGTTTTTGAAAATGGCGGCGGCAAGTTTTTACTTCACAACCGAGATGTCGCTTTTGCCTAAACTCTTAGGCGGAGGGAAACTTCAAAAGGCAAATGAACTTCACTCCATAATCTGGTCGCTCTCTTATACCTTAGGTATGGCAATCAGCGGTTTTGTTGTTTTTTTGTTTGGGGTAAAAATAGCCTTTATTCTTGATGCTTCCATGTTTGTCGTTGCCTTTTTCCTGCTTTATAGACTACGTATCGAAGTAGAGTTTATAAAGAGCAAAGAGAGCTTAAGAGAGATGATGCGAGATAGTTTCAGATACTTTAAAAGAAATCCGCATGCCATCCATTTGATGCTTATGCACTCCTTTGTAGGGCTAACCGCTTTTGATGCGCTTGTAGCACTTATGGTAGATAAATACTACGCCTCCATCATTGCAACTTCACTTGCTCTTGGACTTTTGCATGCTTCAAGAGCTGTCGGTCTGGTTATTGGACCCGTGATTCTTGGAAACTGGGTTAACAATAAAAGGCTGGTAAATATTTTTATCTTTCAAGCATTTGCGATTTGGCTCTGGGCATATCTCATGGAAGATTTTTATATGTCGCTTTTTGCAAGCGTAATTGTTGGACTATTTACTACGACTTTATGGTCTTATACATATACACTTCTGCAAAAAAATATAGAACAAAAATATTATGGGCGAATCGTAGCATATAACGACATGTTGTTTTTAACATCGGCTACGATTACATCTTTCATGATAGGTTTTTTGGCAACAAAAGGTTTCTCTTTGGAATTTATAACATTCCTTATCGGCTTTGGATTTGTCGTCGGTGCAGTTTATTTTAGATGGGTGCTTAGTACTCAAAATATTAAAGAGGTAGGATAAAGAGATGGCATCAGGGATTTTTTTACTTTTAGACGATATCGCGATGCTCGCGGATGATGTGGCGGTTGCAAGTAAAATGGCTACGCAAAAGACGGCTGCAATTCTTGGAGATGATTTAGCCGTAAATGCACAAAAAGCTACGGGGTTTGACCAATCAAGAGAGTTAAAAGTTATCTGGGCGATTACAAAAGGCTCTTTGAAAAATAAGGCCATCATTTTGCCCGTAGCCTTTGTTTTAACCGCTTTTGCCCCTTTTTTAATTACGATTATTCTTGTTTTGGGTGCTCTTTTTCTTCTTTATGAGGGAGTCGAGAAGATAGAGGAGTATCTGTTTCATAAAAAAGAGGAGGTCAAAAACGAGGAGCTTTTAAACGCAACAAAAGAGAACATCTTGGAGATAGAGAAAGAGAAGATAAAGTCAGCTGTGCTTACGGATTTTATACTCTCAATAGAGATTGTGGTTATTGCTCTTGCTGCGGTATCCGACAAACCGTTTTTGGTTCAAGTCTCCTCAACCGTTATTGTGGCGTTAATAGCTACTTTTGGAGTTTACGGATTAGTTGCAATGATTGTGAGAATGGACAATGTCGGCTTTTGGTTAATAGAAAAAAAGCGTATTCAAAGCGGCAATTTTCTAATTGGCGCTATGCCAAAGCTTATAAAAACTCTCGCATTTGTCGGAACTTTTGCGATGATTTTGGTAGGCGGTGGAATACTTTCTCATAAGATAGAGTTTTTTCATCACTATTATCTAGAATCACTTCCTGCTTTAACCAATGATCTTTTTATCGGTTTAATTATAGGGGTTGTTGTTTTGTTTGTTGTGAAAATATTTCACATTCTTAAGAATAAAATAAGAAGCAGTTAAAAAG
>PPDH01000026.1 GCA_002899765.1 Sulfurimonas sp.
AAACTGAAAAATACATGTCAATAGATATGACAAATGCTGAGAGAATACCGCTACTACCGAATGTAACACTATAAAATTAGGTGCGAAAGCTCAGCATGTAACATATACTACTTGCACTCACTCATTTTTATGTCGGCGGCCTCATCTTTGCCGCCCTCTTTTTTATCCGCTCCAAGAGAGATAATCTCTACTTTTGAGTCGTAATTTATATAAATAAAAGCATTTCCCCATGAATCTTTTGGCAACTTTGCATCTTTAAAGTAACCGCTAGGTGCATAATTTGGATACTTGCTCTCATCAGGATTTTTAACAAGCGCTTCCAACCCTTCTTCGGTAGAGGGGTAAATGCTGTTGTTCACTTTAAACATGTCAAGAGCGCCGTTGTAAATGCTCTTCATTTGAACACAAACAAGATTTCTTTTTGCCTCTTCACCTTTTCCGGTAAGGCTTGGCATAACCATAGCAGCGAGTAGCCCTAAAATAACAATAACAATCATAAGTTCTATTAGAGAAAAAGCTTTTCTAAAATACATACCAAACTACCTTTAATTTTAGTGATTATTTAATATTGGCTGCCCAATACTCTCTAATCATATTTTTAGTCTCTTGCGGAAGCGGGATATAACCTAATCTTTTAGCACTCTCGTCGCCGTTTTTAAAAGCGTACTCAAAGAACTCTAAGATTTTTTTGTTCATTTCAGGCTTCTCTTTTGGAAGAAGTATAAACGTTGCCGCAACTATCGGGTATGAAGTATCGCCTGCTTGCAGAGCTAAAACAGAGTAGAAGTGATCCTCTTTTGTCCAAGTAGCGTACTTTGCTGCAGCTTTGAAGTTCTCTTCCGTTGCTTTTACCCATTTGCCGCTTGCAGTTTTTAAAACAGCTGCACTTAGATTGTTTTTCTCTTTGTATGCATTTTCGATATAACCTATAGAATAAGGAGTCTGCTTAATCATACTTGTCACACCTTCATTGCCTTTTCCGCCGATGCCAACAGCCCAGTCAACCGCTTTGCCTGTTCCAAATTTATCTTTCCAGTTTTTAGAACTTTTTGTCAAAAAGTATGTAAAGTTATACGTCGTACCCGATCCGTCTGAACGGTGAACTACCGTAATTTTTTGATTTGGAAGATTAAGACCTTTGTTATCAGCCATGATAGCCGGGTCGTTCCATGAGGTAATTTTTCCCGCAAAAATATCTGCAACCACTTCATTGCTAAGTTTTAGGGTCTCATCTGCAATCCCCTCTACATTAAATGCAACTACGATTGAACCGATAACTGCAGGAAACTGTAAAAGCTTCTCTTTTGATAGTTTTTTCATATCTAACGCTTCATCGGATGCACCGAAATCAACTACTCTTTTAGCAATTTGCTTGATTCCGCCGCCTGAACCGATTGACTGGTAGTTCACAAGATTATCTGTCTCTTTTTTGTAGTTAAATGCCCAGTCATAATAGAGTGGAGCCGGGAAAGTTGCTCCCGCCCCACTTATCTTATCGGACGCGAACGAAGAACTAATTGACGCTGCACTCACTAAAGCAGCTAGAGCTAATTTCTTTAACATTTGTTTTCCTTTTTGAATGTTTGTGAAATTATAATTGCTCCGTATTACAAGATGATTACAAAAAATCTATTTACTTATATATTACTATTTATGTATAATCATTCATACAATTATATGAACAGGAGTTAATTATGCACAAGATTAGAAGTACATTTACGATTTCTGATTTTATTATTGATGAGTTAAACAGCGTCTCAGAAGAACTTAACGAGAAAAAGTCCCACATAGTAGAAAAAGCTCTTAGCATGTACTTTGACGCACTTGATGAAAAACTCTCGGACAAAAGACTAAGAAACCTTGAAGACAAAGAAGAGAGGCTTATCCCTGCAGACGAAGTTTTTAAAGAGTTAGGATTGTAACTACATGTACGAGCTTCACTTTTTAAGCAGTGCAAAAAAAGAGTTCGCCAGACTTGATACGGTAGCTCAAAAAATCATCAAAGAAAAACTCCTCCTCTTAGTAACAAACCCCGACATTTTAAAAAACAACATCAAAGCACTCAAAGGCGAATACAAAGGCAAATTTCGACTTCGCATAAACCAATACAGAGTTGTTTTTCAAGTAAAAGAAGATATTCTAGTAATAGTTGTTATCCGCGTTGGGCGTAGAAAAGAGGTTTATTAAAATGAGTACATGTAGTGTTTGTAATAAGGATTTTGAAGATGAATATTTTGATGTAGAGCAAAATAAGTGTATTTTGCATTGTGAAAAACATGAGAAAAATTATTGGTTTGCAATAAATAAAAATAATAAAATAGAGTGGCATACAGATAAAGTAATCTTGTTTTGGAAAAAAATTAATAATGAAATTGAAGCTATAACTGATGCCAAAATAAACAATATAGAAATTTCTGAAGAGATGATAAAAGAATATAACTATGAACATTTTAAATACAAATTTAAAAAAGTAATTTTTCCGATGTCAATACCTGATTCGCCTGATTATATATCATTCCATAAACTGAACTGTGATATAGATATCAACTTTATAGAATGTGAATTTTTATCTTTCGTTGATTTTAGTTTACTTAATAAAGCAAAAAATATAAATTTTAGTGAGTGTAAATTTTTCAGTAGCATAATATTTGAGAATATGAAATTTGATAATCAATTTTTTTTAGAAAGTTGTGTAGTACACGATAATATGAATTTTGTTAATATAGTATTTACAAATATAACATCTTTTATGAATAGTGAATTTTATAAAGAATTAAATTTCATGCATTCAAGGTTTGATGATTTGGCAATATTTAATGGATTAAAAGGTGGAACATTATTTTTAGGGAATACTTTTTTTAGAAAAGAAGCAAACTTTTTATCAATGAATATAGGAGTGCATGATCGTGAGACTGCAAGAATTATAAAAAACTCTTTTGAACAACAAAACAATATCATAGAAGCAAATAAATTTTATGCATTGGAGATGAAAGAGCGAGAAAAAGAGCTTAACAAAGATATAAAAGAGGGTAAAAATATCTTTGAATGGCTGATATTTAAAGCACACGCAATAAGCTCAAACCATTCGCAAGATTGGCTTTTGGCACTGCTGTGGATATTGAATATTGCTTTTATATTTTCTATGTTTACATCAACTTTTCATCACAATAACATGTTAGCTTATATATCAATATTTATAGTTGTTATATCATCAACATTTAACAATACTTTATTAAAAATAGCTCTAGGCATAAATTTAATAATTGCTTCCATATTGTCTTATATATACCTTGATGTTATAGCCGATAAAATAAACCCCTTTTCTATTATGACAAGCAAAGACCCTATCACTTTTGGGTTGTTGATGTTTAAAATAACTATAGCCTATCTTATCTACCAATTTATAGTCTCCGTGCGACAAAATACACGAAGAAAGTGATGCTATTTTGCCGCCGTTTATAAGGCGGTATGTAACTTATAAATCAGCTTTGAGAGATATTTGAGAGCTAAACTACTCACCTTTGGATGAAAATTTAAATCGGCTCTCCATGGCTATGGTCTCATCTCTTCCGAATATAACAATATCTTTATCTACTTCAATCTCGCTTGCGTCTATCTTGTTTGGGTACTCTACAAAATTTAAAATGTGCTTTATAGTGTTTATTCTTGCTTTTTTCTTGTTGTCACTTTTTACTACCGTCCATGGTGCGACATCTGTGTGCGTAGCGCTTAACATCATGTACTTCGCAAGAGCGTACGCATCCCAGAGCTGTTGGGCTTTAGCATCTACCTCGGAAAATTTATACTGTTTTAAAGGGTCTTGTTCTCTTTTGGCAAATCTTTTTGCCTGCTCCTCTTTTGAGACGGAGAAGTAAAACTTGAAAATCTTTATATCCTCATCTGCTATCATCTTCTCAAACTGCGGCGCATCTTTTAAAAATCTGTGATGTTCTCTCTCACTGCAAAATCCCATAACAGGCTCAACCATAGCTCTGTTATACCAGCTTCTGTCAAAAAAGACTATCTCCCCCGCACTTGGCAGATGAGCCACATATCTTTGAAAATACCACTGAGTCACCTCTTGGTCGCTTGGCTTTGAGAGCGCTACGACTCTAGCGCCCCTCGGGTTGAGATGTTCTATGATTCTTTTGATTGTTCCGCCCTTGCCTGCCGCATCACGCCCCTCAAAAACCATAACAACTTTAAGCCCTTGCTCTTTTACATGATTTTGAAATTTTAAGAGTTCTACTTGTAGTTTTTTTAACTCCTCTTCATAAAGAAGCGTCTCCTCTTTTACCCATATACGGACTTTGCCTTCTTTGTCGAGACTTCTTCTATCTTTATCTGCCTCTCTTCTATCTTTTTTTAATCTTTTTTCATTCATAAAAATCCTTTATGTTATTATATTGCAAACTTACTCTTTTTCGTAACCTTTTTGTAATCTGCGTAACCTAAAATTCCAAACTTTAATTTTTGGGAGAGAGCAATTGAGTGCTATTATAGATAAAATTTTTGCAAATGCAACAAAATTTATAGCCATCGGCGTATTGCTTCTTGTTGCTTGGATTTTTACCGTACTTTTTGAACACTCGTTAGAATCCATAGAAGCTTTTGGCTTTAGTTTTTTAACCGAGACGAAATGGGCGCCGAATCTAGAGAAGTTTGGAGCACTCCCTGCTATCTACGGCTCCGTTGTTTCAACATTTTTAGCAATGATTCTGGCTGTTCCCTTAGCTATCGGTGTTGCCATATTCTTGAGCGAAATCGCACATTCAAAGATTAAAACTCCCGTCGGTGTCTCCATAGAACTTTTAGCTGCAATCCCATCTGTTATATACGGAATGTGGGGGCTCTTTTACTTTGTTCCTATTATCCGCGATATATTCGGCGGTATCGGCATCAGCATGTTAACGGCGGGAATTGTTCTATCTATTATGATACTTCCTTTTATGGCAGCAGTAACGCGTGATGCTATGAATACTACGCCCGACATACTTAAAGAGTCGGCTTACGCGTTAGGCGGAACTAAATGGGATGTCGTCAAAGATATCATCATTCCATATGCAAAAGCCGGGATTATCGGTTCGTTCATTTTAGCACTCGGGCGCGCAATCGGCGAAACCATGGCAGTAACATTCGTAATGGGTAACGTACATAAAATCTCGGCAGATTTAACACAGCCCGCAACGTCGATTCCCGTAACATTGGCAAATGAGTTTGCAGAAGCAGACAGCGGGCTTTACTATTCGTCGTTATTTGAATTATCGCTTCTGTTATTGGTTATAAGTTTTACGATTATCTCGATAGCCAAATTTTACTTTTTGCGCAGAAAAAGGATTGGACAATGACTCACACTCAAAAAAGAATCATAACAAACAAAATCGTAATGTTTCTCTCCACGCTCTCTGCGCTTGTCGGGATAAGCTTTTTACTTTGGATACTTAGCATTTTAGTCATAAACGGCATAGATGCTCTAAGCATGACGATTTTTACAAACGGAGGAGCACCTCCTGGCAATGAAAACGGCGGGTTAAAACATGCTCTTATAGGTCAATTGATGCTTTTTGCGTATGCTTCACTTTTTGGCGTTCCTCTTGGAATTTTAGCGGGAACATACCTGAGCGAGTACGGTCTTAAGTCAAAACTTGCAGAAACCATACGCGATATATCAGACATCATGATGTCTGCACCTTCCATCGTTATCGGTGCTTTTGTTTATGCAATAGTTGTCGCTCCGAGTGGACAATTTAGCGGCTGGGCAGGTTCTATAGCGCTTATGATTATAATGCTGCCGATAATTTTAAGAACAACGGATGATATGCTCCAGCTTGTCCCCTCTACTCTAAGAGAGGCTGCTTTTGCACTTGGAGCACCTAAATATAAAGTAATCATTCAAGTTGTTTACCGCGGCGCAAAAGCAGGTGTTTTAACAGGAGTTTTACTTGGAGTTGCCCGTGTTGCAGGAGAGACTGCTCCTCTGCTATTTACGTCGTTTAACGATAACTTCTTAAACACCGACATGAGCCAGCCGATGGCTTCATTAACGGTTACAATGTATAACTATGCAACAAGTCCGTATGAGGATTGGCAGAAACTTGGGTGGGCGGCGGCATTTATACTAAGTATGTTTATTTTAACGCTCAACATACTCGGACGACTATTTTTATTGAAAAAAAGGGGTAAATAATGGCGACTATTGTCGATATAGCCACAGAAAAAGCACTGGAAGTTAAAAATTTTGAATTTACATACGCAGGTGCGGATGAGCCAAATATAAAAAAACTGACTATGCCTATTGCAAAACATAGCATAACCGCACTTATAGGACCATCAGGATGCGGCAAGACAACACTGCTTAGAAGTTTTAACCGTATGCATGACCTCTATCCGGGCAACAAATACGGCGGAGAAATTTTATTTAAAGATAGAAACATTTTGGGTTCAAAAGAGGATCTTATAAAACTTAGAACCCAGATTGGAATGATTTTTCAAAAACCTACCGCATTTCCTATGAGCATATTTGACAATGTTGCTTACGGACTTAGGCTTCAAGGACTAAAAAACAAAACAGAACTTCAAGACAGAGTAGAAAAAGCGCTTCAAGATGCAGCCATTTGGCAGGAAGCAAAAGACAGACTAAGACATGACGCAAATGGACTCTCAGGCGGGCAACAACAGCGGCTCTGCATCGCAAGAGCTATTGCAGTTGAACCAGAAGTGCTTCTTTTTGATGAGCCGACTTCAGCACTTGACCCGATTTCTACGGCGGGAATTGAAGAGCTGGTCGTTGAGTTAAGAAAGAGGGTTTCCATAATCATAGTTACCCATAACATGCAGCAAGCCGCACGTGTAAGTGACTATACGGGATTTATGTATTTGGGTGAACTCGTGGAGCTGGGTCGTACCGAAGAGTTATTTGTAACACCAAAAGAGAAACTAACAGAAGAGTACATTACCGGAAAATTCGGTTGATAACAAAGGATGAAAATGTTGAGTAAATATGATACAAAAATAAATAATATAAGAGAGAAAATATCTCAGCTTTTAAGCGACATAGCCTCGGCTGACGAACTATCTTTAGAAGCTTTTAAATTATCTGATGCCGCTAAATTTAAAGAGGTAGAGACGAAACTTGATAAAATCGGTTTAAAAGGCGATGATATAGATAATGAGATTATAAAAACATTCGCACTCTATGGTCCTGAAGCAAAAGAGCTTAGATTTCTAGTAGCGTACCTAAAGATGACCAATGAAATCATCCGTATAGGAGAAGGCGTAAAAAAATATGCCCGCAGAATGAGTGAGCATACCAATTGCGGATGTGATATTGAACCTTTCAAACCGAGTATCCTGCTTCTTCACAAAAGCAGTGTAAATGCTCTAAAATATATCTTAGAGTGCTTTGATAAAAAAGAAGATTGTAACTATGAAGACAACTACAGAAAAGTTCTTGTTGAAGAGAGCATGAATGATGATCTTTTTGCAGTTTTAGAAAAAGAGATACTAAGTAAAATCATTGATGAAAAAGAGCTATCAATCGATTATGTAAAAATACTGGGAAGTCTTAGAAAACTTGAGAGGTCGTGTGATAGAAGTGTTAATATCGCCAATCTTATGATGTATGCACAACAAGGCGGAGAAATTAAACTTTTTAATTAATTTTAGAAGAAAAAATATCCAAACTGCTTAAATTTTAAGCAATCATTCTTTTTTTTAAAAAAATAAATTAGGTATACTGTTATTTATAAAATTTAGGAGATAGAAGTAATGGGAAAATTTGTTAACAGTATAGAAGAGTTTTTTACTTTTTGTGAGGAAAATGATGTTCAATTTGTAGATTTAAGATTTACGGACATTAAAGGTACTTGGCATCATGTAAGCTACAGAACGAGCGCAGTAACAAGAGAAATACTTGAAAACGGTTTTCCGTTTGACGGCTCGTCTATAGATGCATGGCAACCGATTAACAGATCCGACATGATTTTAAAAGCAGATGTTCCTACGGCATTTTTGGATCCTTTTACAGCAGATCCTACCATCATCGTTTTTTGTGACGTTTATGACATATATAAAAACCGTATGTATGAGAGATGCCCGCGTTCTATCGCAAAAGCTGCACTAAAACATGCTGAATCTCTAGGTATTGCAGATGCTGCATATTTTGGACCTGAAAATGAATTTTTTGTTTTTGACAATATTCAATTTGTCGACAACCCTAATGAAGCAGGATACAAGATTGACACTGAAGAGGGTGAGTGGAACTCAAACACAAACTATGCAGACATGTACAACTCAGGTCACAGACCTGGGAACAAAGGCGGTTACTTTCCTGTAGCTCCTACTGACAGCATGGTTGACTTAAGAGCTGAAATGATGTTGGTTTTAGAGCAAGTAGGTTTAGAGGTAATTCTCGGACATCATGAAGTTGCTCAGGGTCAAGGCGAAATCGGTATCGTATTCTCAGATATGATTACTGCGGCTGACAATGTTCAAAAACTAAAATATGTTATTAAAATGGTAGCGCACCTAAACGGTAAAACTGCTACATTTATGCAAAAACCTATATTTGGCGACAACGGTAACGGTATGCACGTACACCAATCACTCTGGAAAGAGGGCAAAAACCTTTTCTATGAGAAAGGGAACTACGCTAACATAAGCGAAATGGCGCTTCACTACATCGGCGGTATCTTTAAACATGCCCGCTCACTTGCGGCATTTACAAATCCTACGACAAACTCTTACAAGAGACTTATCCCTGGATTTGAAGCTCCTTCAATTTTGACATACTCTATGCAAAACCGTTCGGCATCTTGCCGTATTCCTTACGGCTCGGGTGAAAAATCAACTCGTGTTGAGATGAGATTTCCAGACTCGACTGCATGCCCATACTTAGCGTTCTCTGCTATGATGATGGCAGGACTTGACGGTATAAAAAACAAAGATATCCCAATCGGTCCGATGGATGAGGATTTATTTGAACTTACTTTAGATGAGATTCGTGAAAAAGGTATACCTCAAATGCCGCACACACTTCGCGGTTCACTAGAGTCACTTATCCGTGATAACGATTTCTTAAAACCTGTATTTACGCAAGAATTTATCAGCGCATACAAAGATTACAGATTTCAAAGAGACGTTTGGCCTGATGAGGGTCGTCCGACTGCTTATGAGTTTAAAACAACATACCAGTGTTAATCGGCTTTTAAACTTTATATCCCGCTTTTTTTGCGGGATTACCTCCCCTTTTAAAACAATCAAGTAACCAAATTTTGCTATAATTCGCTTCACAATAATAGTATGTAAGAGTGCATTATTGAAATTCAAGTTTAAAGGTATATTATGAAAAATATTCCAGAGGGGAAATATCGCCCATATTCAAAGATAGATTTGCAAAATAGAAAATGGCCTGACAATACAATAACAAAAGCTCCAAAATGGTGCAGTGTGGATTTGCGTGACGGCAATCAAGCACTTATAAACCCGATGGACATGACTAAAAAACTATCTCTCTTTGCACTCTTACTAAAAATCGGATTTAAAGAGATTGAGGTTGGTTTTCCATCCGCTTCTAAAGTAGAATTTGATTTTTTACGCCACCTTGTTGATGAGTCGCTTATCCCTGATGACGTAACTATACAAGTCTTAGTTCAAGCAAGAGAGCATCTTATAGCTAAAACCTTTGAAGCGCTTAAAGGCGTAAAAAAAGCTACAGTGCATCTTTACAACTCAACGTCAACCGCTCAAAGAAAGATGGTTTTTCAAAAATCAAAAGAGGAGATTATCGCTCTTGCACTAGAGGGTGTTGATTTGGTCAAAAAGTATGAGAAAAAACATGACGGAGAGATATTTTTAGAGTATTCGCCTGAGAGTTTTACGGGAACCGAGCTTGAGTTTGCTGCAGAGATCTCCAATGCGGTAACGGCGAGATGGGGTATTGGCAGCAGCAGAAAAGTAATTATCAATCTTCCTGCAACGGTAGAGATGTCGACTCCAAATGTTTACGCAGACCAGATTGAGTGGATGAGCCAACATTTACATAACCGCGAAAATGTCATCATCTCAACGCATACTCATAACGACAGGGGAACAAGCGTAGCTGCAACGGAGTTAGCACTTTTAGCGGGTGCGGACAGAGTAGAAGGCACGCTTTTGTGTAACGGCGAGAGAACGGGAAATGTGGATATCATCACGCTTGCACTTAACATGACAACGCAGGGTGTTGAGTCAAATCTTGACTTTAGCGATGTAAATGAAGTTTTAGATATTGTTGAGAGATGTACGGAGATAGAGACTCATGTACGCCACCCTTATGTCGGAGAACTTGTATATACGGCATTTTCAGGCTCACACCAAGACGCCATCAACAAAGGTTTGGCTTACAGAAAAGCTCACAATGAAGTTTTCTGGGAAGTCCCTTATCTGCCAATCGATCCTGAGGATGTCGGAAGAAGTTATGAGAGCATTATCCGCATCAATTCGCAATCGGGCAAAGGCGGTGTTGCTTATATACTGGAGAAAAATTTCGGTTATCAGCTTCCAAAAGCGATGCACCCCGAAGTAGGCAAACTTGTTCAAGACGTAAGCGATAAAAAAGGTCAAGAACTTACCGCGGAGGAGTTGTTTGAGATTTTTAACGAAAACTACTTCAAAGTAAAAGAGCATATTTCACTGATAGATTTTACGGTCTCTTCGATAAAAGGCGTCTCAAAATGCACTCTAACCTACTTCCATGAGGGTATAGAAATCGTAGCGGAGGGAGAGGGCAACGGACCTGTCGATGCATGCAAAGATGCTTTGATGAAAAACTATAAAAATGAGTTTTCTATCAACTCATATTTTGAGCACTCTTTTGGAAACAAAAGCTCTGCAAAAGCTATAGCTTACATAGAGATAGAGACAAAAGATACCCTCTCATGCTTTGGTGTCGGCGCAGACAACGACATAGCTACGGCTTCTGTAAAAGCGCTCTTTTGCGCATTAAACAGAGCGTTTCATTAGAGTCTAGATTGCTTCGTCGGCTATGCCTCCTCGCAATGACGAAGGGTAGTCATTGCGAGCAAAGCGCGGCAATCTAATTTAGTCAAAACGACAAACTCCACTTAAAAAAGTAACTGCTCTTATATGCTCCAAATTCACTATCACTTTTACCGCTAAGTATCTGTGCACCAAGAGTAAAAGTGTTGTAATCATTGAGAGTGTAGCTCAAACTAGGCGATATAAAGCGCGAATTTTTATCTGTGAAACTCTATATATAGAGCAGCGAAGCATCTAAAAAGAGGTTAAAAGTATAAGCAATACTGACTCCGCTGTAAAAGTTTGAATTTAGCAGATTTGATAAAATATCCGAATTAAGATTTAAAAGCGTCTCTTCGTAAGTAAAATCTTTTGAGCTGTAAATCGTCTCAAATACCAATGTGACACCGTTTACAAAACCGTACTCAGCGCCCACAATTCCTTGAAAAAACTCCACTTCATACTCTTGATTAAGGACATTAAAAATAGTACTTTTTATATATCCCGCTTCACTTCTTAACTCTACTCCCGTATCTGCAAGATTACCCTCTATCTCATAAGCAAACATCTTAGTTTTATCTGAGTAGACAATATTTACTCCGACATCGGCAAAACCGAGATACCCTTTATAGCCTCCTCTATACTTAAACTTTTTTTCTGAGTTTTGGCTTGCTACGAAAGTGACATGTGAAGTATCGCTTAGGTATCTAACGTATGAGAGAGCACTTACTCCGTAAATCTCATCCGGCTCTATCGCGTAGCTGTTTTTTGGGTTAAATATATTTGTAGGCGTCCATATCCGCCCTACTCCCATGGAGATGTTTTGCAAACCTGCCACCGCTCTGTTTTTTGCATCCTCATAACCTACATAGGCTCTGTAGAGTTTTGCATACATTGCTCCATTGCCGTAATCTTTAAAATTTGTCTGCGTGCTAAAAGAAGTATCTGAGCGGGAATTTTTCAGGTACGCGAAATCGTTTGAGTCTGTGTAAGCGTCTCCAAAATAATTTACTCCGTCGCCGATTATGCTTCCAAAATAGCCCTCATGTGAATAATCCAAATAGAGTCTAAACCTATTATAGTTGTACTCTTCTCTTTTTGCTTGCAGTCCTATATTTGAACCTTGAGAGATTGTAATGTTCGTATTTGTCACTCTGTAATTAACATCGCCAAAGAGTACTACGCCAAAAAAGAGCAGAAGAAAAAGTACTTTTTTAGAGTTCATTGTCATCCACTATTGCCCCGTCATTTAGCGTAACGATTCTTCTGACACTCTCCATAATAAGCTCATCATGTTAAGCAAAAAGAATACTTACTCCCTCTTTTTCGTTAAGCTCTCTCATCATGTTCATAAGAATTTTGGAGTTGTTGGAATCAAGATTTGCCGTCGGCTCGTCTGCTAAGATGATTTTTGGTTTCGCCGCAACTGCACGTGCGACTGCAACTCTTTGCTGCTGCCCTCCGCTTAGTGCATTTGGGAGCGATTTGAGCTTATTGTCAATTTCTAGAAGCGTTGCAACTTCCAGAACTCTTTGCTTTATCTCTTTATCGCTAAAGCCGCGGAGTCTCATCACAAAACCTATATTTTCCTCGACATTTAAAACCGGTATAAGGTTATATGCCTGAAAAACAAATCCCAACTCATTCAGTCTCAGTGTCGTGCGTGACTCCTCATCCAAAGAACTTATCTCTTTGTCTTGAAGATATATCTTGCCGCTGTCGCAACTATCAAGCGCGCCTATTATATTTAAAAGCGTAGTTTTGCCACATCCAGAAGGACCGCCAAAAAGCGTAAACTCTCCCGCTTCTATACTAAGATTTATATCGCGAAGCGCATGAACCTCTCTTGGTTAACCCTTAAAAAAATACTTGTTTACATCTTGGAGTTTTATCATTTCTCTGCCTTAATCACTTCTATGGGATTGAGTTTTTTTATCTTTCTTAGCGGGATAATTACACTAAATATGGACGCAGCCATAATCGCGCCCAAAGTGGTCGTAAAGTAAGAAGTTTTTATGGTGGCGTATATTACCGCCTCATAACCCCACGTCGCTAAAGCATCGGAAAATGCGCTTAAATCTATACCGTAATGCTCAAGATAGGTAAGCAAAACGGCTCCTAAAAGCGCTCCGCTGAGATATCCTAGAACCCCGATAACTATAGACTCTAAAAATATCTGAATGGTTATATATTTGTAGTGCATGCCCACGCTTATCATGATTCCAAATTCGCGGACTCTGTCCAATATGGAGACATACATGACGCCGAAAATCCCTATGAATACGACTCCCATAACTATTAGTAATGTTACCGAGTTAAATATAATCATCAAATCCTGCATCTGTTTTATCATAGGCTGCAACTCTAAAAAACTTTTGACATCAAGATTTGCAAATGCTATCTTAAGTTTGCCGTAAAGCTCTTTATCTTCGCCTCTGATAGCAATCTGCATAGCATTTTTGGAGTCGGTTCCTAGAAATTTATGCAGCTGATTGATATCTATGAAAATAGCGCTGTTGTCAAGGGAGATATTTGTTGTCTGAACAATGGCTCTAACGTAAAGCGCTATAGAGTTTATCTCTCCTCTTATATCCTGTGTGGAAAAAACAACCTTTGAACCCACCCCGACTTTGAGTGTTTTTGCAAGTTCTATCCCTACGATAGCACCCTGTTTTTGCAAATCTATACTGCCCTCTTTCAAAAACTCGCTAAACTTTCCAAAACGCTCCTCCTCTTGTAAATCTATGCCGACAACGGATGCAAACGATGATTTTCTCGCAGTTGAGAGAAGCCCTTCTGCTTTTACTCTTAAAACAACCGCTTGGGCGCCTTGCATATTCTCTATTTGTGCTTTTATTTCATCTGCATTTTTTATCATATATGCTAAATCTTTGTTTATTCTATACTCTTTTGCAAAGATGCTTATATCCCCGCTGTCACTTCTTTTGTTCTTATCTACCATGTTCTCGACCA
This sequence comes from Sulfurimonas sp., assembly GCA_002899765.1. Taxonomy (GTDB): domain Bacteria; phylum Campylobacterota; class Campylobacteria; order Campylobacterales; family Sulfurimonadaceae; genus Sulfurimonas. The sequence continues at coordinate 13,990 of PPDH01000026.1, forward strand.
TGCCGTCGTAAATACCTTCTATAGCAAGCATCATGCTCATGCTCACCGCAATCATGATGATAACTAGAAGTGTTCTGGAGCGTCTTAAAAATGAGTTTTTCCATGCCAGTTTTAGTATAAGCTTATACATGTCTTGTCGCCTCAATCGGTCTAAATGAGTTTATGTACATGTAAGGGTACAAAATACTCAAAAAATTCAGCAGATAGATAACTCCGACATTCCAACCGATAGTAAATAGATTATAATCAAATGTTATCTCATCTGAGACGATTCCGTAATCCTTGTACATGTCGGCAATCCCATCTATAACGATAGGATTTATATTATAATAGTAACAGATATAAGCGGCAATCGGCGTTGCCAAAAGAGTTGCAAAGATAGAAAGCAGAGCAATTTCATAAAAAAGAAGCAAGAAAATATTTCTTTTTGAAAGCCCTATACAACGCAAAACACCAAACTCTTTTATACGCGAGCTGACATTTACAAAACCGTAAATCATAATCACAAAAAAGATTACAACCATAAACAAAGAGAGGGAGATATACCCAAAAACGGAATCAATTTCCATAATCTCAACCATACTCTTCATAAGCGTCTTCCATGTAAGAGACTCTAGATTTTCATCATCAAGCATTGAGATGATTTGCTCATTTACCTTGTCTGCATCCTCTATATTTTTCAGCTTTAGAGTTATATAAGAAGCTCTATTTTTTGCATTCATCAACTCATCAAAATAACTTCTTGCAACAAACGAGGTACTTGAATCAAACTCAAACGAGCCTGTTTTAAATACTCCGCATACCCTAAGCATATCAGCCGCAAAAGAGCCGTCACTTGCGCTTCCGATAAAAGCAACCTCATCGCCGATGCCGAGTTTTAGTTTTTTGAGCAGTTCTGCGCCCATGTAGATACAGTTTGCAGAGCCATCATCCAAAAAAGAACCCTCTATAAGTGCCGACTTAAGAGAGCTTAAAACTCTCTCCTTGTTTGGCTCTATTCCCGCTACCATAGAGGCAGCTGAGTACTCCTTGTTTGAGAGCAGGCCGTATGTCTCATACCTTGGACTGTACTCCTCAATAGCATCTATTTTTTCAAGTTTATCCGTAATGACTTTAACGTCTTGTATAAGATATTCGTTGCCGCCGATATCGCGATAATCTTTACGATAAATCTCTATAGCGCCTGTATAGATTTTTAGCGAATTTTCAAGCATGGAGTTATGTGAACCGTCTTGCAGAGATATATAGAGTATAAAAAGCATCGTCGATACAAAGGTCAAAACAGCCGTTGCGATGGAGCGTCCTTTGTAAAAGAGAATGTTTTTAAGTGCAAGTTTAAACATTTCTGCTCATCCTACTTTGAAAATCTCTTCAAGGCGCTTTTTGTAAAGTACTCTTCTGATATTTTCGTATCATACTCAACCTCTTCTAAAATCATCTCCGTGTACCTGCCCTCAGTATCGCTTGATTGTACCATCCAGTAGGTCGGGATATAGTAATTGCCGACCTTTTTTACATCTTTATAGATAAAATATCTTACCTCTTTACCCTCTTCATCGTAAAATATATCTTTGTGAGATGTGTAGGTCGTAGTGTCTATATTAAGAGTGATTTTTCCCCAGACCACGGGAGCATTCTCTTTTGGCGTAAGTTCAATTGTTACTACACTGCCCTCTCTTTTAATGATTTTTGGCTCATAATCCTCTACAATCGAACTCTGTTTTACCATATCATCGTTTGTTATATCGCTTCCCATCCATTTTTGAAGCATCATGGAGGGCGGTATTTTTATGATTCTCTCTATCTTTGGAACATACTGCCACATCTCTCTATCCAGACTCAAAAAGGTGATTCCTTCATCTTTTGGAGGATATATAATTTTTACAAAGCTCTTTTTTGTTCCCTGCGAATAACTCTGCATCTTCATAACACGTTCGTGCCCCATAGAGACTATCTTCATGTTTAACTTCATATAGATATTTTTGCCTCTGAAGTTTTCATCAAGTTTTTTGATTATCTCATGCGCCTCATCACCAATGAGGTGCGCCATAAATATAAAAATAACTACAACAATCTTGCCCATATGCAGCCTTTTGGAAAATCTTCTCTATTTTACTCTCTATTCTTTAAAAAATTTTTAAGGCTAACCCTAAAAAATTATGTTACAATCAATCATAACAAAATAAGGAGTTCTAATATGTTAAAAAAAACAGCAGCTGTAAGTAGTTTACTAATTCTACTTTTTACCCCGCTTAGTGCATACGATCTCAAATCAAACATGATACAGCTTGGAGCAGAACTTGCCGAAGTTCAAAAGTCATTTATAGCCAGTGACCAGAAAGGTGTCGAAGTTTCTATTAAACGTTTTTCGCAACATGCGCAGGATTTATTGGGAAATAAAGAGAATTTTTCTGCAATGCTTCCAAAGGACAAAAAACATAAAGCAAATGAAGCCGTTATGAGCGCGCAAATCATAAGCCATAATGTTCAAATAATTTTGGATGCTATTGAAAACAAATACAATCAATCGGGAATAGTTCGCCGCGAAGAGTCCCAAAGAGCTTACACTTACATAGAACATGCCTGTTTTCGTTGTCACAACATAGTGCGCGATAAGTATTAAGCTTAGTTTTGAGATGCTGCTTTTAAAAAAGAAGCATCTCTTGAGAATTCACTTCCGCTTCTACACGGGGCGGTTTTGATATATCGCTAAAGATTTCTCTTTTACCGTTTATATTTACCTCCATAATTCCCTCAGGCACTGTAAACTCTCTTTGAATCTGCGGATATAGCTGTAATACATTTTCATAGTACATGGCAAATGCAGGTCCTGCAACTTTACCCCCTGTTTCACGTTTATACATTGGGGTATTATCATCATTTCCAAACCAAACAATAGTCTCTATACTCGGAGAATAACCCGCAAACCAAGCATCTACATTGTTATTTGTAGTTCCTGTTTTTCCGGCTAGTTCTATGCCGTTTACATCTGCATTTCTTCCCGTTCCTTTTTTTATAACATCTTGAAGAATAGTTGTCATGATATAAGCCTGCGTCTCATGAGTAATAAAACGGCTACGTTCTGTTTTTTCGTAAATCGTTGTTGAACCTTTGTCAATATATCGAATAAGATGCGGCTCAACTTGAATACCACCGTTTGCAAAAGAGGTATAATATTTTGCCAACTCCAAAGGTGAAAGAGTAATACTCCCTAGTGCAATAGATAAATCAGGAGGAAGATTGGCAATGCCAAATTTTTTAAACTCTTTTAAAAGCGCACTTAAGCCGATGTCATTGACAAGATTTATGGTAGCGAGATTTCTTGAGTGAATAAGCGCTTCTCTTAATGTTATAAGTCCTTTATAATTTTTCTCGTAGTTTTTTGGCTGCCATTTTAGCTCTTCTCCGTTTTTTTCATACGTATATGTTCTGGCGATATCAATCAGTTCCGTTGCTCCGGAATATCCCAAATCTACAGCGACCTGATATATAAAGGGCTTAAATGCAGAACCTGGCTGTCGGCGCCCCTGAGTTGCTCTGTTATAAGAGCTTTTTTGATAATCGACACTTCCCACCAGTGCTAAAATATCTCCGGTTTTTGAATCCAATGAGATAAGCGCACCGTTTAGGAGTGAGGTATTTATATCTTGTTCAATTTCATAGTCTGGATTTGCAGCCAACATTTTTTTATCATTAGCTATATAGCCTTCAATTCTCTTAACCGACATGTCATAAGCTTTTTTGAGTGAGTCTCTTGCCGCTTTTTGAAGTCTCATGTCTATTGTCGTATATATCTCGTACCCGCCGCTTTTTATATCATTTATGCCGAGTTCTGAGGATCTTCTTAGAACCTCATCTACAATAAAGGGTGCGTTGTTTTGTGTCAGAGTATCGTCAAAAACTTCCGGAGTCTCAAGCAGTGCATTGTTGTATGTCTCCTCATCTATCCATCCAAGAGCATACATTCTAGCTACTACACGGTTTGCCCTGCCCATCGAAATCTCATAGTTTTTTGTCTGTGCATAAGTACTTGGAGCCTTTGGGAGACCTACAAGTATTGCCATCTCTTTAAGAGTCAAATCATCAAGTTTTTTGTGAAAGTAGCCGTCCGCCGCCGTTTTTATCCCGTAATATCCATGTCCGAAATAGATCTCATTGAGATATCTCTCAAGAATCTCCTCTTTGCTCAAACTCAACTCAAGCTTTAGGGAATAAATAAGCTCCTTAATTTTTCTAGAGAGCTTTTTTTCTCTGGTAAGCAGTCTGTTTTTTACCAACTGCTGCGTTATGGTACTAGCGCCCTCAACCAATTTTCCCGCTTTGATATCTTTAATGATTGCTCTAAAAATTGCATCTACGTTTATGCCGGGATGTTCAAAAAAAGTGGTGTCTTCTATGGCTAAAAGGGCTTCTATAATCCGCGGCGGAATTTCGCCAAACTCTGCATAATATCTATGCTCATTTTCAAAAATATTGGCAATCTTCTCGCCGTTTTTATCATAAAATCTTGTCGTTAGGGATGGTTTATAGTTTTTGAGTGAAGATATATCGTACTCTTCCCCTACTAAAAAATAGCCAAGAACCAAAAATGGAGTTAAAAATCCAAGCAGAAGAAGCGTGAAAAATATATTTTTAACAATTTTCATACTCTAAAACTACTGTTTGCAAAATTTGCATCGATTAAAACTTTTGTATATTCACTCTGCGGGTTTTGTAAAACATCTTGCATTTTTGCGCTCTCTACGACTTTTCCGTTTTTTATAACGCAGATATCTTCACATAAAATTTTAGCAGAATTCATGTCATGTGTCACAAAAAGTATCTTAAAACCAAACTCCGCCTGCAAAGATTTTAAAAGATCTAAAATAACCACTCTATTTTTTGGATCAAGTGCGGTTGTAGGCTCATCAAGCAAAATAAGCTCAGGTTCATGGCTAAGTGCCATAGCAATTACCACTCTTTGAAGCTGTCCGCCGGAGAGCTCAGGCGGGAATCTCTCTAAAAGTTCTCTCTCAAGTCCGACCTGAGCAAAAAGATTTTGTACTTTTTGCTCAGGCACGAAAAACTGTTTTTTAATCTTTGTAAGAGGAGAGAGTGCCGTAAATGGATTTTGAGGTACAAAAGCCAAAGTTTTTCCTGCGACAAGCTCAAAATCACCCTTATATTGCAACTCCATCTCCATGTTATCTGGCAACATGTGAAGCAATGCCTTAATCGTCAAACTCTTTCCGCTTCCGCTCTGCCCGACTAGTGCGAGTGAAGAAGAGATGTTAAAAGCAATGTCAACGAGATTTTTTTTATCTATCGTTATTCGCAGTTTCGTTATATTCATTGTTTTATTTTAGCTAAATTTATACACAACTCTCTTAACGCATGACAACTCTCGCCCACTCTTGCTATAATACGTATTATTGCCCTCTCAACAGTTGGCTGCCTAATTGCACCCACTTCAAAACCGAGATTTTTAAGCGCCTCGCGAATCTCCATAACTCTTTTGTTATTATCAATAATAATGGGAACGATAAGACCATCCACCTTGACTCCCAACTCCTCATAAACAACTTTTTGGCGCTTTTGTATCTCACTCTTTAAAAGTTCTCTGTTTTGCAAAATATATCTCAGTGCATTATGTGCCAAAAGCGTATCATAAAGAGAGAGCGAAGTGGCGTAGATAATCGGTTTTGCACGATTTATAAGATACTCGACAATGTGCGAAGAGGCGAGGATGAAAGCGCCGAAACTTCCATAAGCCTTTCCAAGCGTTCCCATCTTAATGTAATTTGGCTTGATGTCAATCTTATAGTAATCAAAAACTCCCATAAGGTTCTCTCCGATTACTCCGCTGCTATGCGCCTCATCCACTATCAAAAGGGCATCATATCTATCGCAAATCTCAAAAACCGCTCTATCAACCAAATCGCCGTCCATTGAGTAGATGCCCTCAACCGCAACTATATTTCTTTTGGCGTCCGATGATTTTAAGAGTCCTTCAAGTTCCTGCATATTGTTATGAGAGAAAAATGTTACATTTACGCTCTTTAGATTTGACGCAAGAACCCCTGAAGCATGGTATTTTTCATCCATAAAAAGCATATCCGAGCGTCTTACAAGAGCTTCAATAAGCGCTATATTTGCGTTAAAACCGCTCCCTAACACAACTGCGTCTTCAAAGCCGTTTGCCTCACATAAAGCCGTCTCAAAATCTTTATGAATCTGATGATAACCGTTTACCAACAGTGAGGCTTTGGAGCTGTGAAGAGGCATCTCTGAGAGTGCTTGACATGTAAGTGTATGCAGCTCTTTTTTATGTGCAAGACCTAGATAGTCGTTTGAGGCAAAATCAAAATGTAGAGTGTCAACAACCTCTCTGCTTCTATATCTTTTAGATCTCTTAAGAGCTTCAAGCTCTTTTGTGTAGTACATTATAAAAATCTCTGCAAAATCTCTGTATGTAATCCCATAGCAGTACTTTGGCTGCCCTCTACACTCTTGATATACTTTTTGCAAAAGCCCTCAACCATGCAGGCTCCTGCTTTGCCGCGCCACTCACCGCTTTGCAGATAGCTCTCGACATCGTCTAAATCAAACTCATCAAAAATATACTTTGTTGTAGAGATATCGATAATCTTCATCTTAAGTGATTGGTACATCATACATGTAATGATACTTGTAACGCTCCCGCTTTGCGTAAGCAGTATATTTCGTGCATCGTCAACGCATTTTGCTTTTCTGAGTATTTGTCCGCATGACGCGACCACGGTATCGGCAACCAAAAGAGGATACTCTTTATATCCAAAAGCCCTTACGTTTGCTTCAAATTTTCCCAATGTTGCCTGATATACAAAGTTTTTAGGAGAGCTTGCTATTATGCTATCTTCATCAAAATCTACACTCTCTTGAATGAAAGCGACACCTGCATCTCTAAGAAGTTTTGCGCGGGTTTGTGAAGAAGAAGCAAGTCTTAGCATTAGAGACTACTTGAGAGGAGTGTTCCTAAAAATATAGCGCTAACCCCTAGGATAATATTGAGAGGAACCATAAATTTTCCGATAAGCTCTATCTGGTTTTTAGCACCTACCATGTTACCCTCATGCAACATTCTCTCGCCTCTGTTTCTTCTTAAAATCATAACGATGAGATTGATAAACATAACACTCCAAATACCCTCTTTGGCATGTGAGAGAGTAGAAAAATCGCTCTGAGAAAGACCGTATCCCTTTATCATAAAAACCGCCGTTACTATAAGAGTTATCACAAAAGGAAGCACTATATAAAAGAGTCTCTTTAGTGCATGAGCAATTCTCTCTAATCTTTTTTGCGGAGACTCTATCTCTAAAAACGAGTAGTGCGCCGCGTAACGCATAGCAATCATGCCGCCGACCCAAACAACCGCACTTATGACATGAAGAAAAACTATAATCGTTTTATGCTCTAAAAAGATATCCTGCATTATCCTAAAACCTCGGTTATATAAGCTTTTGCCTTCTCTTTGGCTTCGGAGATTTTAGAAATATCTTTTCCGCCTGCTTGTGCAAAATCAGCCCTACCGCCTCCACCTCCGCCAAGGATAGGAGCTATATTTTTAATCCACTCTCCTGCTTTTGCATCCGCACCTTTAACACCTGCGGCTATCAAGACTTTATCGCCCTTTACCTGAAATAGCATTGCGCATAATTTTTCGTTTTGGTTTTTAAGTTCGTCGATTTTCTCTTTGATATCGCCGCTTAAAAGTTCATCAACCACAACCGCTACGCCGTTTATCTCATCCGCTTTTATCTCTACATGTATGCTGTTTTGCGCCTCATGAAGTTCTGATTTTAGCTCGGATATACTCGACTTTAGTCTTGAGATTCCCGCCATTACGTCAAGATTTTTAACCTCGGCTTGTATCTCTTTTATAAGCACTCTCTGCTGCGCAAAATGATTATATGCAGCGTGCCCGCAGACCGCTTCAATACGTCTAACTCCCGCACTTACACCGCTCTCTTTTATGATTATAAACGAACCGATTGACGCCGTATTTTCAACGTGAACACCGCCGCAGAACTCAACGCTTGCACTGCCGAAACTCACAACCCTTACCTCGTCGCCGTACTTCTCGCCAAACTGCGCTTTCGCACCCGACTTTTTGGCATCTTCAATACTCATAACCTCGGTTTTACCGCCGATGCCGCGCATAATCTGCTCATTTACTCTTGTCTCTATCTCAACAAGCTCTGCATGAGTGAGCGCTTTTGGATGAGAGAAGTCAAATCGAAGTCTTGTCGCTTCAACAAGCGAGCCTGCCTGAGAGATGTGCTCTCCCAAAACATCAAAAAGCACTGCATGTAAAAGGTGTGTCGCGGAGTGATGCTTTGTTATTTCGCCTCTAGAGATATCCACAACCGCTTCAACCTCATCGTCGACTTTAAGCTCTTTTTGTACAATTATTTGAGAGAGATTAAGACCGAAAAACTTCTTTGTATCTTCTACTTTTGCATAGCCCTCAAGTTCGCCCATATCTCCGCACTGTCCGCCCGATTCTGCATAAAACGGTGTACTCTCTAAAAGTACCCAGCCGTTTGAACCTGCTGCAAGAGTGTCTGCATGATGATACTTATCATCCAAAAGTGCTAAAACTTTGCTTCTGTTTTTTGTACTCTCATAACCTACAAAAGTGTTCTCGCCGAACTTCTCTAAAAGCTCTTTAAAGTCTCCATGAACGGCTTCATCCCCGCTGCCTTTCCAAGCAGCTTTTGCACGTGTGCGCTGCTGGCTCATCAGCTCCTCAAATGTAGCCGTGTCAAGTTTAAGATTTTTCTCTCTTAACATATCTTCGGTCAAATCAAGCGGGAAACCGAAAGTGTCGTCGAGCTTAAATGCAACCTCGCCGCTAAAGACCTCTTTTGTATTTTTAAGTTCTTCGTTAAAAAGCTCGATTCCCGATGCAATAGTTTTGAAAAATCTCGCCTCTTCAAGTTCTATCTGCTCTTTTACAATCTCTGCTTTTTGCGCTAAGTAGTCATACTCTCTGCCCATAATCGCTACAACGGTATCTACTAGTTTGTACATAAACGGCTCGCTAAATCCAAGCAGGTAACCATGTCTTACACCGCGGCGCAATATTCTGCGAAGTACGTAGCCACGACCTTCATTGGAGAAGTTTACACCCTGAGCAAGAAGAAAAAGTGCAGTTCTTATATGATCGGCTATAACTCTGTATGATGCGCCGCTTGCATATACATACTCTTTTGCTATGAGCTCTTCAATCTTTTTAATTATCGGCACAAACAAAGATGATGAGTAGTTGCTTGTAACGCCTTCGCTGATTGCAACAACACGCTCCAACCCCATACCGGTATCTATGGAAGGTTTTGGAAGAGGCGTTAGAGTACAGTCGCTGCTTCTCTCATACTGCATAAAAACAAGGTTCCAAATCTCTAAAAATCTGTCACCCTCGCCGCCCATGTAATCCTCAGAACCGCTAAAATTCTCCGCACCCTGATCAAAAAAGATTTCGCTGCATGGTCCGCACGGTCCAGTATCACCCATCTGCCAGAAGTTGTCTTTATCGCCAAGACGCATAATTCTCTCTTTGCTTACATGACGCATCCAAAGCTCTTCTGCCTCATCGTCGCTCTCATGCACGGTAACCCAAAGCTTCTCTTTTGGAAATTTAAGAACCTCAGTTACAAACTCCCATGCATAATCAATTGCCTCTTCTTTGAAGTAATTTCCAAAGCTAAAATTTCCAAGTATTTCAAAAAATGTGTGATGTCTTGCAGTATAGCCGACATTTTCCAAATCGTTATGTTTTCCGCCCGCACGGATACATGTTTGACATGAAACTGCACGCGGATTTTGCGGAGCAGGTACTTCACCCGTAAATATAGACTTAAAAGGAACCATTCCGGCATTGTTAAAAAGCAGTGTTGCGTCATCGGGAACAAGCGGTGAACTCGCCACTCTATCATGATTTTTTGATTCAAAAAATCTTAAAAATTCTTCTCTAATATCCATAAACGTATCTCTTAGTATAAAATTGGGCGATTATATCTAAAAACAGCACTGTAGCACTTTAAACACAGACTAGGTTTTAAAAAGCTCAACAAATTACGACACTTTTTATCTCACTCATCTCTTCTATGGCAAAGCGCGGACCCTCACGTCCTACACCGCTGAGCTTTACTCCGCCGTATGGCTGAATATCAAAACGCAAAGTCGGCATGTCGTTTATGACTACCCCGCCAGCATCAAGCTCATAAATGGCACGTTTTGTCAGACTTAAATCATTTGTAAAGATTGAAAATTGAAGTCCGTACGGAGAGTTGTTTATGCGGGGGAGCGCATCGTCAAAACTCTCAACTTTGACCAAAGAGACAATCGGTGCAAAAACCTCTTCGCATACAATCGCCATATCATCACGAACATCCGTCATAACACACGGATAAAAAAGCCTTCCATCAACGCGTGGAGTAAGCATTGCCGTTGCTCCCTCCTCTATAGCACTCTCAACCCATCCCATAGCCCTTTTGCATGCCTCATCATCGATAAGCGGACCCATAAAAGTATCATCATCATACGGTGAGCCTACAACCAGCTTCTTTGTCTGCTGGGCCATCTTTTGCGCAAATGCGTCATATATTTTTGCATTAACATAGATACGCTGCAGCGATATGCAGACCTGACCCGAGTTTACAAAAGCACCTATTGCACATCTTGAAGCCGCCAAATCCAAATCTGCACTCTCGTCAATGTAGGTCGCCGCATTTCCGCCAAGCTCTAAAGAGACCTTTTTTATCCCGGCACTCTTTGCAATTATATTGCCCACGGGAACACTTCCCGTAAAACTTATAACACGAGGGATATCGCTTGAGACAAGCGCACCTCCCACCTCGGCATCGCCATAAACGACACTAAGTGCATCTTTTAGGGCATATTTGCTCTCGATAAATAGTTTTGCAAATTTATACGCGCTCAGGGGAGCTTCGGGAGTCGGTTTTAATACAACGGCATTTCCTGCCACTAAAGCGGGTGCGAGTTTATGCGCAACAAGATTGAGCGGAAAATTAAAGGGGGTAATTGCTACGACGACTCCTGCACTCTCACGCAAAAAAAAAGCAGTTGTCTTTTTTCCGCTTGACATGGCATCGGTGTTGATGGTCTCTCCATGCATCGTGCGCATCGTCTCTGCGCAAAGAGTTACGGTCTCAATACAGCGCTCCACCTCGACTCTGGAAAATGCAATCGGTTTTCCCACCTCATCGGTAATGATTTTTGCCATATCCTCTTTTGTTTCTCTTAGCTTTTGCGCAACATCTAAAAGCCAGCTGCATCTCTGCGCAATCGTACTTTTTTTCGTCTCTTTTGAAGCCTCTTTAGCAATAAGTAGTGCTTTTTTTGCGTCATCCGCGTTACAAACCGCAGCCATTGATACAACCTCGCCGCTATATGGACTTAGCCTTTGTGTCAACTCTTGCCTTGATGTTTCTTGTGAGCCAAAATAGATATTTGCTACCATAAAATCCTCCGAGACTCTTTCTATTTGTTTTTATGTTATTATAGTGTAAAAATAATTTCTGAGGCATTTACAAATAAAATGAAATTTTTTATCCCCCTATTTTTACTACTCTCAACACTTTACGCTGGAGAGTTAAACTGGCTTAACAGTTATGATGAAGCACTAAAACAGGCTCAAGAAGAGAACAAAGGAGTTTATCTCTTTATCGGTGCAGATGTTTGCAGATGGTGTGAGAGGTTCAAAAAGCTCACTCTCTCAAAAAAAGAGGTTATAGATAAACTTGAAGAAGATTATGTGCTTTTGTACCTCTCAAGAGACAGACATCAAATACCAAAACATTTTGTAACCAAATGCGTACCTAGACACTATTTTTTAACCAAAGAGGGCAAAATAGTTTATGAAGATGTGGGAAGCAGAGAGGTCGAGGGATTTTTTTCTCTTATAGAAGAAGCAAATCTCAAAAAAGAGGACTAAAGTGTTATATTTTCTATAAACTCTACGCTTGTATCCACTATGATTAAAGCATCAAAAACAAAATCTACATCCAAAGAGTTTTTTTTCATATAGACATGTGCCGTTTTTATAATTTTTGAGAGCTTGCTTTTTGTAATATTTAAAACCGCACTCTCATAATCTATTCCACTTTTTACTTCTATAAAATGTAAAACATTCTCTTTTGAGCCAACAATATCTATCTCGCCGAAACGGGAGTAAAAATTTCGCTCTATAATGCTAAATCCATTCTCTGCGAGAAATACACAAGCTCTATCCTCCGCTGCGTTTCCTTTGGCTCGGCTCATCTACGTATTTACTACTTCAACTTTTACAGACTTAAAAGCCGCCGTTAAAATAAGCTCATCACTCTCATCTCCAAAAAGTGCATTTATCTTAGAGTCTGCATAATGAAATGTCACAAAAAGTGCTTTTGGCTCTACTTTATCCGTAAATCTTACTTTAAGCGGTTTTGTCTGCCCGTTTTGTGTTTTTAAAATAACTCGCTCACTTCTAAAATCATCCGCATCAGCGCTGTTTACAAGAAGAATATCCTCATCATATCTATCGACCAGACTAAGCGTCTGCTTTGTCTGAGCCGCATTGTTGTACATGGCAATCGTCCTGCCGGTTGTCAAATAGTAATTTCGTTGTTTTTTCTCCACAATCTCTTGCACCATGTTGCGCAGTTTGTATTGATGGTAATTAAATTCTCCTAAACCATCATCAGTTCTAAAATCAAGCTGATGTAAAATCGGTGTGTCTTCGGTATGAACAGGCCATTGAAGTCCGCGTTTACGGTGTCTTTGAAGCATTATATAACTTGCTCCGCTAAAGCGGCGGTATGCCACTTCGCGAACCTCATCCCAAATCTCGTTTGAGTTTTTATAAGCACTTTTTCCGCCCATCTTATTATCAAGAAGCTGCAGAACTTCCCAATCATCAGGCAGGTCAGACTCTACAAGCGGCTGAGAGAGGTGAAGGCGGCGCATGGCATTTACATAAACTCCTGTTTTTTCATACGCAGATTTTACGCCTATGACAATGTCGGCTTTTGAAGTTATATCTGTCATAAAAAGCTCTTGAACCATTACAAGCTCCAAGTTTTGTATGGCTCTATCAACCTTGTTTATATTTGGATGGATATGCGTTAAATCCTCGCCGATATTTAAAACGGCTTTTACGCGCCCTTCTATCATCTCATCTACAAGCTGAGGAGTCATTAAACCCACCTCTTTTGGCTCTTGATAATCAGGATTGTAGTAAGGAAGCATCCCCATATCACATGCGCCCTGGACATTGTTCTGTCCGCGAAGCGGCATAAGTCCTGCTCCCGCTTTTCCTATATTGCCCGTCATAAGAGCTAGGTGCGTTATCGCCATAACTGCGTAAGAGCCGTCTAGATGTTCGGTGATTCCAAGCCCCCAAAATATCATAGAATTCTTAAGCGCATACTCCCTTGCTATCTTTGGAATCATCTTGCTAAGATTCTCGTAACCCTCAATTTGTTCAAAATATTTAGGATCGGCATAAGGGTCATTTAAAATTATCTGTTTAAACTCTTCAAAACCCTTTGTACGTTCGGCTATAAAACTCTCATCATAAAGTTCTTCACTTATTATGACATGTGCGAGCATATTTAAAACAAGCAGATTTGCCTCGTAAGGCATAATCGCTTTGTATTTTGCAAAGCGGTGAAGCTTTATTTCACTAACATCAAAAACAGCCAGATTGTCATGTTTTTGTGCCATCTCTACAATGCGGTTGGCAATTATCGGATGCGCCTCTGTCGTATTTGAGCCTATAACTATCATAAACTCGCAGTTGTAGATGTCGTTGTAAGGGTTAGTTGCAGCGCCCTCCCCGATGGTGGTACGCATCCCTTTTAAACTCGGCGAATGACAGACTCTTGCACAATTATCTACATGTGGAGAGTTTAAAGTGTGACGTGTAAATTTTTGAAAAAGATATACACTCTCGCACGAAGTTCTAGCCCCTCCGATGGAAGCTATGCTTTTACGCCCGTATTTTGCCTGAATCTCTTTAAGTTTCATTGCTACGGCAGTAGTAGCAGCATCCAAATCACTCTCATACCAAACGTCGTCAAAATCTACTAACGATGATGCTACAGCCTCTTTTATAGAAGGATTTTTCTCTAAAAAACTCTTCTTGATTCTCGGAATTCTAAGGCGCTCTTTTGAGTCGACAAAATCAAACCCGTACTTCCCTTTTATACAAAGCTTTCCCTGCGAAACCACGCCGTCTTTATGTGCAAAGATTTTTTGAATTTTATTATCTTTTACATGTGCGGCTATATCACACCCCACTCCGCAGTATGTACATACGCTATCTATTGTTTGAATGTTTTCCATGACGTTTTTTAACTTTTTGATGATTTTTATATAGGTAATATTAGCGAAAAAGATATTTAATAATCTTGTGTTTTAAAAACAACGGAAGATATTTAAACAGAAGGATTAAATAATAAAATCTTCTCGGAAAAGCGTAAAATCTTCTATCTTTATCTATAGCTCTCTTTATTATTCCAGCCCCATCTTCAGTATCAAGTAAAAAAGGCATATAAAACTTGTTTTTATCTGTAAGTTCGCTTTTTACAAAACCCGGAAGTATATTTAAAACCTTTATACCGTGTGGTTCATACTTATATCTTAGCCCCTCGGCGTAAGCATTTAAAGCTCTTTTGGATGAGCTGTATACTTTTGAGCTAGGCATTGAGAAGAGAGATGCCAAAGAGGAGATAAAGACTATTTTACCACTCTTTTTTTCTAAAAACTTAGGAAGAAGAACCTCTAATATAGCATGATTTGAGAGAACATTGACATCATAGAGTCTTTTAAACTCTTTAAAAGGGGTAATCTCTAACGAGTGCCCGAGAGAGACTCCTGCATTTAAGATAACAATATCTACATCTGCTATCTCTCTTATCTTCTGCTGCAGCTTATCAAAGTCGGTTACGTCACAGACTATTATCTCTACTTTTTTTGCAAAGAAAGAAAGCTCTGTTTTGAGTTTTTGAAGTCTATCTTCTCTTCTGGCAAGCAGATAAAGTTCGTTGTCTTTAGTAGCATATAGTCTTGAGAGAGCTTTGCCTATGCCGCTGCTCGCACCCGTTATTAGGATTTTCACCTTTTTTATACGATCCTGATCATAACAGGTCTAAAGTTCACAAACTCCAGTTTTTCAAGTGAATTTATAAGGTTTTGTATATCTCTCTCAAATGCGCAATGCGTGGAAATAAGGAGATTTGCACTCTCTTTTGAAGATGGCCGCTGCAGCATGGTCTCTACAGATATGTCGTTATCTTCAAACATTTTAGTCACTCTTGCCAAAACACCTTTTTTATCAGAGACGTTTATGCGCAGATAATACTTTGACTCAATATCAAGGGCTGGTTTTAAAACAAGCCCGCGCTCCATCGGTTTGTCAAATCCAAGCATCGGTTTGCTCTTTCCGCTTCTTGCTATATCGATAATATTTGCGACAACGGCACTTGCAGTAGCATCCCCGCCCGCACCGGGTCCATAGTAGAGAGTCTCTCCTACTTTATCACCGACAACGCTAATGCCGTTCATAACGCCGTCTATCTTTGCTATCATCTCATCTTTGCTTATCATACTAGCATGTACGCGAAGCTCCACCATGTTTGCATCTTTTTTTGCAATGCCTAAAAGTTTTATAGCATATCCAAACTCATTTGCAAACTCTACATCATCTTTTGATACGTTCTCAATCCCCTCAATCAAAATATCTTCAGGTTTTGCATCTATGCCGTAAGCGATACTTGCTAAAATCAAAAGCTTATGTGCCGCGTCATACCCGCCTACGTCAAAAGTTGGATCTGCCTCCGCATAACCTAATTCTTGTGCGTTTTTGAGGGCGTTAGCATAGCTCATGCCATTTTGAATCATCTCAGTTAGCATATAGTTGCTTGTACCGTTCATAATTCCCTTGATAGACTCTATATGGTTTGCCGAGAGTCCGTCACGAAGAGCGTTGATGATAGGGATACCGCCTGCAACGCTTGCTTCATACTCAAAAGCAATATCCTGCGCAATCTCTTGAAGTTCATAGCGGTGGTACGCTAAAAGCGCTTTGTTTGCAGTTACTACTGCTTTGCCTTTTCTTAGCGCACGTTTGACTATTTCAAAAGCTTCTTCAACACCGCCCATAAGTTCGACTACGATATCAATCTCATCATCATTTAAAATATCATCGACATTGTTCGTCAACTTTATGTCTAAACCTCTATCCTTGTTTAGATTTTTTACTACTCCGCTTTTTACTACTATAGTAACTCCGGCACGAGCAGAAATCACATCGGCATTGTCTTTTAAAATTTGTGCTACACTCGTTCCAACAGTTCCAACGCCTATAATTCCTACTTTTATCATTTCTATTCCTTTAATTTATTACATAAATTTAAGGGAACCCTTTTATCCCCATCCTGTCACGATAGAGGAAGTATACCCTCAAGGGGTACCTCGATTCCTCTATCTACGCTAACGCTTGGTTTCCTTCGGCAGAAAGCCCATCACACTAGTGTGATTATTTTTTTTCTTCAAATTGTCTTAAAAACTCTTTTATATTACGTGCTGCTTGACGGATTCTGTTGTCGTTTTCTATAAGAGCTATACGGACATAACCCTCTCCAAACTCACCAAAACCGATGCCTGGAGCAACTGCTACACCAGCTTCTACGAGCAGTCTTTTTGAGAACTCCAAACTTCCGAGATGTGCTACGCACTCAGGAAGTTTTGCCCAGACAAACATACTCGATTGATTTTTTCTGATGTGCCAGCCTGCCCTATCAAACGCCTCTAAAAGAATATCTTGACGATGCTCATATTTTGCAGTTATATCTCTAACACACTGCTGATCACCGTTAAGTGCTATGGTAGCCGCAACTTGAATAGGCGTAAACATACCGTAATCAAGCCATGATTTGATTTTTTGAAGTGCGCCGATAAGCTTTTTATTTCCGACAAAAAATCCTACACGCCATCCTGCCATGTTGTAGCTTTTTGAGAGCGTAAAAATCTCAACAGCCACATCTTTTGCTCCGGGAACACTCATGATAGAAGGAGTTACATAATCACCAAATGTTATGTCTCCGTATGCAATATCACTGATAACATAAAATCTAAGCTCTTTAGCAAGTGCCACAAGTCTCACATAGAAATCCTGCGTAACTGTTGCAGTTGTAGGGTTGTGAGGAAAATTCACCAAAACATATTTTGGTCTTGGTGAGCTCTCTTTGAAAACTTTTACAAGATCTTCAAAGAACTTATCTTCATCCACCTTATAGTCTTCATCAAACTCTATTCCAAATTTTATGACGCTTCCACCAGCTAAAATAAATGCATACTCATGTATAGGATATGTCGGATCCGGCACAATAGTAACGTCACCTAGATTCGTTATGGCATATGCAAGATGTGCATAACCCTCTTTTGAGCCCATTGTTGCAACACACTCCGTCATAGAGTCCAAATCACAATCATATCTTCTTTTATACCAATCGGCAATTGCACCTAAAAGCTTAGGAATACCTTTTGACGTTGAATACCCATGTGTCTTTGTTTTTTGTGCAGACTCAATAAGTTTTTGTCTGATATGTTCAGGAGTATCTCCATCAGGATTTCCCATAGAAAAATCTATCACATCCGCGCCTGCTCTGCGTTCCGCCATCTTGAGCTCATTTACCTCGGCAAAAACGTACTTCGGCAATCTTTTCATTCTATCAAATTGTATTTCGTCAAACATTAATATTCCTGCTTAAATTATTAACGACATTCTATCGAAAAATTTTTATAATTTGTTTATTTCTTTATTGTTGGTTTTAAAACCAAATCATCTTTGATATTTTTAAGAGAGTATATATCCGAAATTTTTATATAGTGGGTATTTTCTCGCATTTCAAGTTTAAGGCGAGTTCTTTTTTCATCTATTTTAATAACACGCAATAACTTAAGAGATTTATCATAATAGGCTATATATGGATACCAATCGTTTCTACTAGAACTTGTTATCTCAATCTTATCTATTTTTGACACATCCAACCAATAAGAGTAGAGTGATCTTTTAAGTCTAAACTCCTCAGAATCTTCGAGTGTACTTATGTTTAATTTGGCATTTTTCATATTAATGACATATTACCAGTCACTATGTGTCTCTCTTATAATATCAACAATTTCACAGTTGCTCTTTTTTAATTCTTGGCTAAGAATAAGAGGATCTGCGGCGTATTCGGAGATAAGACTTATCTTCCAAATAAATTCTGATTCATTAAAGCTTGACTCTTTGGTTACATATCTATAATATCCTATATTCCTAAGTGAATCACTCATTATCTTTATAAAAAACAGAGGCGTTCCCTCTGTTTTAAAGCTTATATTTATCTCACGCGGAGTCTTAAAAAAAAGGTTTAAAATACCATTGTCTTTTAACGTTTGAATAATTTTTACGGAATCTACTCTTCCCTCACTATTATAATAATCTTCTCTTGGAGAAAAAATAATATCTATATAAGCTCTATCTTTTACAAAAGTAGAAGGAGAAATAAAGCTTTTTATTTTTTGAGTTAAGAGGTCTTCTTTATCTTTTAATTCAGCGGCATAAGAAAAAGAGAAAAACAGAGAAAAAAGTAAAAATATTTTTACCATCCACTACCTCTGTTTAAACTCTTAAACTCCTCAAAACTTATCTCTTTAAGTTCCGAATCAATATATGAAAATCTTATATTTTTCGGGTCTTTAAATTTAATTACCTCGCCGTTTATCTCTATATTTATATGTCCGTGTCCAAATGCCAGAAGCCAATTTTTTGTCGCATTTAGCTCAAATTCGTCTGAAAATACTTTTTGATACTTTTTGTAATCAGACAAATCAATATAACCCAGCCATACCTTTGCTTTTGGAACAATTTTAAATACTGTCGGCTTAATCTCTATCTCTTTGTCTACTTTTTCTACTTCAATCCCCGTTGCTTCTAGTAACCCGGTCTGCGTATAATTTTCATCTATTTTTGAGATATTTTCATCAACTTGAGCCATTATGATATCACTCTCAATTGTTTTATTAATTTCTACAACTTCAGTTTGAGGCGCTTTTGAAGCAAAATATAACAGTGTTAAAACAGCAGCAATAAGAGCCATGAATGTATATATAAGTCTTGTATTTCTTTTTTTCTTTGATGCCGTAAAAATTTTAACTTTTTTTCTGTTTTCAAAAAGAAGTGTATTGCTTTTGAAAAACTCTTTAGCTTTAGCTCTTAATTCACTCAAGTCAAGAGCATATTCTCTCTCAAGTATTGAAATAAACCCAAAAAGTTGAACACTGCTCATCTCCTCAAAATTCTCATTAAGCATCGCTTGAATATGTGTTCTTCCAATATGAGTGGCTTCATGAATTTTCTGCACACCGATACTTTTTAATTTTTCAAAATCATCACTCATATTTTCTCATCCTATCCATCAAAATTGCTCCTGCCGCACTGACGTTTAAAGAGTCAAACTTATGCGCCATTTTTATACTTACGATTGCATCAAGCTTTGAGCTGACACGTGCAGCAAGTCCTTCGCCTTCACTTCCTAAAAAGAGGGCTCGTCTATTTTGAATCTTCATCTCTCTTATATCAGTGCCTCCCATATCTGCACCGTATGTAGTAAAGCCCGACATCTTTAAATCATTTAACACATCATGAATATTTGTCTCTATGGCAAAAGGCATGTCAAAAAGCGCTCCTGTACTTGTTCTGGTAACCGCTTCAAGAGGAAGTGATTTTACGCCGCATGCGACAACTGCATCAACACCGAGGGCATATGCGGTTCTGATAATTGCGCCGATGTTTCCGACATCACTTAATCCCGCAAGAACAAGAACAAAATCATAATTTAAAAAAGTCTTATAGTCATGCAAGACATACTCATCTATCTCTGCAAGTATTCCTTGATGAGAAGCGTTCTTACACATTTTACCGGCTGCATCAGAGGGTATTCTTTTTATCTCAAAGTCCATCTTCATAAGACGTGAGTACTCTTTTTTGTCCATCTCTTTTGCTAGATAAAGTGTTTTTATCTTTGCAGGATGATTGTTTATAATATAGTTGATTGGTTGTTTTGCATAAATTAACATTTGAGCATTTTATCCAAAAAAATGGAAATAGTATATATCTACAGCTTTAAGAGTCTATCATAACAGGCTTTTGTATTTTCACCTGTTATTTTAGAGATAAGCTTTGCCTGAACTTTTTTGGGCAAATCAAGTTCTAAAATATCATTTTGGCTTATAGCACTTGGATTTTGTGCCTCAGCTGCACTGATTACAACAACCCACT
The DNA here is from genome assembly GCA_002899765.1 of Sulfurimonas sp. GTDB lineage: Bacteria > Campylobacterota > Campylobacteria > Campylobacterales > Sulfurimonadaceae > Sulfurimonas. Next base: position 34,337 of record PPDH01000026.1, read on the forward strand.
CGCCACGTAGGTTCACATCAACTTTTTGTTTAATTTCCTCAGCAGTTCCAAAATAGTAGCGTTGATACTTCTTTGTAAGCTCTTTTGCCAAAAAAATCTCTCTTGAAGGTTCAGCATGGGAGAGCTCGTTCAAGAGTTTCTCAAGTCTGTGCGGAGATTCATAAAGAACTGTTGTAAATCCACTGCCAAGAGCACCTTGAAGCGAAGCAGCCCTATCTTTACCTTTGTGCGGTAAAAATCCCCAAAAAAGCATCTTTGTCTCAACAAACCCGCTTGCCACAAAAGCGGTTAGAAGCGCGTTGGCTCCCGGCAAAACATCATAAACAACTCCATTTTTTTGGCAATACCCGACAAGAGCTTGACCAGGGTCGCTGATTCCAGGCATTCCTGCATCACTGACATAAATAACATTTTGTTCAAAAAAAGATGGCTCAAGATTTGAGATAAACTCTTTTTCATTATGAGAATGAAGGGAGATAAAATTTTGTTCGGATTTAAAGGCGCTCTGATAACGCTCTTTGAGTATGTGGATAAGTTTTTTCGTAACGCGAGTATCTTCACATAAAAGTGTGTCGGCGCTGCTTAGAGCCTCGATGGCTCTAAGAGATATGTCGCCTATGTTTCCAATCGGTGTTGGAACAAGTGTAAGCAAGAAAAATCTTGATTATTTTTTTGCGTAACGCTGGTTGAATTTCTCAATTCTTCCTGCAGTATCTACCATTCTCTCAGAACCTGTAAAGAAAGGGTGACACTCATTACAGATGTCAATTCTCATCTCATCTTTTTGACTTAATGTCTCAAAAGTGTTTCCACATGCACAAGTTACAGTACATGTTACTAATTTCGGGTGGATATCTTTTTTCATTTTTTTACCTTTTGATACTCGTTTGCGTGCGAATATCTATATATTTTTTAAATCCGTATGGGTGCGGATTTTTAAGATTGCAATTATAGCTGAATTTATCTTAAAGAAGTATTTTAGCTGCTATTGCCGCTACAGCGCTCTCTGATCTTAATACCATCGGCGTATCTAATCTAAATGTTTTTAAAGATGAAAGAATCTCTCTCTCTTTATCAGAAAATCCGCCTTCACACCCTATTAAAACTCTTTTTATGCCACTGTAGTCCTGCAGCGTATTTTGACAAAAATCAAATACATTTACATCAGGAAACTTCGTTACAAACTCTTCTATGTTTTTATAGGTATCAAACTCTATATATGTACTTCTTCCANTGCATAGAAGCTTCTAAAATTCTCTCAAATCTTTTAAAATCAAGTTTAAAATTTTTCTGACTTCTATCACAAAATATAAATGATATTCTCTCAACTCCTATCTCACAGAGGGAAGGAAGTACTTTTTCTATAGAATTTGAGTCTATTACGCACCAGCCAAGATGAAGAGACTTTGTGCTTTTAATTTCCTCTTTTTTTGAAAAAAGCAGCGATAACTCTGCATTTCTAGGCTCAATGCTCTCTATTTTATATCTATGTAAAATCTCTAAATTCTGTTTTGCTCTAAAATATAATTCATCACCCTTTTTGTGACGACGAACTTTGATTAAATATTTGTATAAGTCACCTCTTATACAAAGAGTATCACGACCAGCCTCATCATCAAATATATATATCAATTCCACATCCAAACAGAGATACTTAATACTAAAAATATTTCAAGAGAGAAAATTTTCAGTGCATATGATTTATAGTTTTCAAACGCATTGTTCTCTTTTTTCTTGAGATATTTCAACTTTATAGAGCGTTTAAATTCAAGATAAATTAAAATTACGGCAAGAAGAATCATAATAATATTTTCTGCCGTAAAATCTAAATGTTTAGCCGCCATCATCACTACACCTGTAAAAATAATTGCAACTATAACTGTTCCAACAATTGGTGTAAAAAGCGACATTGTCCTTGTGTATTTTGTTAAATTTTTCATACTTAAAAGTATAAAAATATTTATAAAAATCACCCCTAAAACTGCAATAACACTGTAGTTATGTGTTACAATACTCATATCATACATTTCATTCATGATGAAATTTTACAATAAATTTAATAAAAGAAGAGACATGGCAGTTACAATAGAAGAAGCATTTGAATATATTTATAAAAATACTACGGCAAAATCA
>PPDH01000033.1 GCA_002899765.1 Sulfurimonas sp.
CATAATTGATATTTTTAGAAGATTTGGATTTCGTGACAACAGAAACAAAAATCGTCTTTTCTTTTTAGTCGAAGCGGTTGGCATGGAGGAGATTAGGAGAGCGATTTGCCAAAATGCGGGAATTGATTTTGCGCGCGGAGGCGAGACTATGACAAAGCTTGATTTTAACGACCCAGACCACGGACGTGTGCAGCTTAGAGATGGTACTCTCGGCGTTCACATGGTTGTTCCTGCAGGTATCTTTAGCGGAAGCGATTTGTTAAGTGTGGCAGACGTAAGTGAAAAATATGGAGACGGCGAGATAAGATTTGATATAGAGCAGAGCATTTACGTTCTGGGTGTAAAAGAAGTGAACTTACTATTGTCTGAGCCGCTCTTTAAAAAATACAAAAGCGTCGATTCACCATACAAAAATCATTTAATAGCATGTGCAGGCTCACAACACTGTGCATTTGGAGTGATTGAGAACAAAAGTGATTCTATAAAAATGGCGGAGTATCTGGAGCAAAAAGTACCTCTTCATGAAGGACGAGTACGCATGTATTGGTCAGGATGTGTTAAAGGGTGCGGTCTGCATGGTCTGGGTGACATCGGTTTTGAGGGCTGCAAAGTCAAAGTAAACGGGGAAATGGAGGGTGGTGTAAATATCTCTCTTGGCGGAAAAATCACAAGTGAGGGTTTAGAAGGATATGCAGTCGTTAAATCGGCTCCGCTGCGGTATGCACATTTTTATGTAGAGACTTTGATGCTTGAGTACAAAAGAGTTAAAAATCCATATGAGAGTTTTGAGCTGTTTCATGAGCGTATTTTAAAGCTTTATACTCCGGCTTTTATCGGTTTTGTAATGAAACTCGGGGCGTACATGAGAGATAAAAATATAAACATTGAGATAGGTTTTAGTGAGAAAGTAAACACGGGAAAAAATGAGGAATTTGAGGTTTTTGAACTTGGACGTAAACTCTATTATAAGTTAAGCGGCAGCGAGGCATATTCGGCGTATGAGAGATTTACAAATACTCTAAAGAACGAAAAACTTCAAGATATCCGTATGTTTACACCACATGTAGATGAAAATCTCTCCATTTTATGTGAGAGAATTTTAGATACAAAAGAGCAAAATAGGGCAGTGGTTTTTTCAGAGCTTGAAGAGTTGATTTTGCTCTCTTAAGTCAAAAAAATTACAATATCTGCAGTGTTATTTCACTTGCCTTTACAACCCATCTAAACTCATCGCCTATTTTGCATTTTAGTCCATGAAGTGCGCCTTTGGTGATGAGCGCGTTGATGTCATATCCTAAAAAATCAAGTGTAATATTTGCAAGAAGTTTTCCATTTTCTATGTGGGTGATTTTTGAGATAAATGAATTTCTCTCACTCACAATAGAGTCCGTAGTTGCAAGAGTAACCTCTGTCTCTTTAAATATAAGATGTACATCCATCCCGACTTCCAGCCGATTTTCATCCCCGTTTTCAAGCAGCATAGAGTTTAAAAGCTGCCCCTTGACATCCATAAAAACAAGCATCAAGCTATCACTTTGTTTGATGGAGACAATATTTCCCTTTAAGATATTCATCTGTCGGCTCCTTTGAGTGCAGCACGCATCTGCACTTTTATATCAAGCGGTTTTGCATGGTAGGGTGAGGATGTAACTATGAGATCAACTCCTGTTTTTGCAAACTCTGAAATATTTTTAACATTTATGCCGCCTGTTGCAGAGACGGTAATATTTTTAAACTCTTTTTTAAGAGCAACACACTCTTTAAGCATCTCAAAATCCATCTTTTCGCACTGTAGTATATCCGCACCCAAAGAGGCAAAATAACGGGCATCTTCAAGGTTTTTTACCTCTACTGTTATTTTTTTTTCTATAAACTTTTTCTTGATAGTCTTAAAGCTTCTCTCTAGTTCTTGCTTGTCGCTAAGAAATGCCAAATGTTGCTCAAAGATTAAAATCGAATCATAGAGTCCAAGCCGATGAGGTGTCCCGCCTCCATCCATGACCGCTTTTAACATGAGCTCTTTTGAACCAGTGAAATTTTTTCTTGTTGTAGTTATGGCAATGTCTGGATTGATGGCTTTTGCAAGTTGGAGCATTTTGTCTGTATAGGTAGCGATACCGCTCATATACTCAAAGATATTTTGAGATATTTTCCAAGCATGATGAAGCGATTTTGCATTTCCGCTACACTCCAAAATAGCCTCATCTTTAGCTACCGTATCGCCGTTTTTTTTCAAAAATCTATATTTTAAGCTACACTTTTTTACAATCTTTTGTACTTCATCACAGCCACTGAGAATTATCTCACTCTTTGGAGCAAAACTCATAAAACCCTCTTTGCCACCGATTTCTAATCCAGAAGTTGTCAAGTCAAAATAGCCGCCGTCTTCAAATAATAAATCCATTTTTATACCTTTGTCTAAATCTTTGTCAAAATCGGGTTAAATGCTTTGCTTGAGAGCAGTATCTTATCGCCGATATTTAGATTTTGTATGTCTCGCTTTACGGCGGTCACTTTGACTATCTCATTGTGTGCTAGAACTTCTACAACATATAAAATATCGCTTTTTTTGATGCTTAGAACCTCTCCCACTATTTTAAATTTACCGCTTAGATTTTGATTTGCAAAGACTTCGCTTGGAGTTCCTTCATCTGTAATATTTCCTAAAGCTATTTTAAATACGCGGTTACAGAGACGAAAAACTTCGCTTATATCATGACTAACCAAAATAGAGGTGATGTCAAACTTTTTGTGAATCACATGTAGTTCGTCTTGAAGTTTGAGTCTCATAGCACTGTCTAACGCCGAGAGCGGTTCGTCAAGCAGAAGCATTTTTGGGTTTGTCATAAGTGTCCTAGCAACCGCAACCCGCTGTTTTTGTCCGCCGCTTAGGTGTTCGGGTTTCATAGATGAGAGGTTTTCTATCTCCATCATCTGTAAAATCTCATCTACTTTTTTGCTCTTTTTTGTATCACTTAGAGCAAACTCAAGATTTTGTCTAACCGTCATATTAGGAAATAGCGCATAGTCTTGAAATACAAAGCCCACGTTTCTTTTTTGCGGCGGGAGATTTATTTTTTTGGAGCTGTCAAACCAGACTACATCGTCGACGATTATCGTTCCGCTTTGAGGCATCTCAAGCCCCGCAATGATTCTTAAAAGCGTAGTTTTTCCGCTTCCGCTTTTTCCAAAGAGAGTCAAAAAATCGCCGCTCTTTATCTCTTTGTCAACTCTTAAATCTATCGTTCCGTCTGCCGTATTCAAGGGTTTTGTTATGTTTATGCGTATCATCTAAATTCACTTTTTATCATAGATTTATTGATAGCATAGACAAAGAGTAAAATAACAAAAGAGATAATAAAGAGCGTCAATGCGTATTGATTTGCAAGTCCGTAGTTAAGCGCTTCGACTTCGTCATATATGGCGATACTCGCTACTTTTGTCTCTCCTGCTATATTTCCGCCTATCATCAAAACAACTCCAAACTCCCCCACTGTGTGCGCAAAAGTGATAACCGCACCAGTCAGAAGTGATGTTTTGATATTTGGTAAAAGTACAAACCAAAGAGTTTGAAATTTGCTTTTTCCTAAGATATACGAAGCCTCTTGAAGTGACTTACTCAAAGCACTAAATCCGCTTTGAATAGGATGCACCATAAAAGGCAAACTAAAAATAATAGACGCCACAATAAGCCCCTCAAAGCTAAATACAAGTCTCAGACCAAAACTCTCATCCAGCCAAGCGCCAAAAGAGTTTTTTGGACTAAATGCCAAAAGCAGATAAAATCCAAGCACGGAGGGAGGCAGTACCAATGGCATAGATACTATCGCTTCAAGTGCTGGTTTGAATTTTGACTTTGTTTGAGAGAGGTAATATCCTAATGGAATACTGATACATAAAAGTATTAGTGTAGTAATTGCCGCAAGCTCAAAAGTCAGCTTCATTGTTTGGAAAAATGATTCATCCATGTTTGTACTCTTTTATACTAAATTTATGCAAAATTAATCATTTTACTTTTGTAAACCCATACTTCTCAAAACTGTTTTGCGCGGTCTCTGATAGCAGAAAGTCACCGAACTTTTGAGCCAAAGGCTTCTTTTTTGCATGTTTTGTCAAAACAAATGCTTGTCTCATGGGGGAGTATTTACTTTGGTCTATGAGTTGATATTCACTCTCTTTTTTTGTTGTTTTGATAAGGGAAAATGCTACAAGACCGATGTCTGCGGCTCCGCTGTCTACAAACTGAACACTTTGGGCGATATTGTCTCCAAGGACAAGTTTCTCTTTTGCCGCATCCTCTAAAGCGTAGTTTTTAAGGATCTCCATTGCAGCGGCTCCGTAAGGGGCGAGCCTGGGGTTTGCTATAGAGAGATGTTTTACTTTTTTATCTTTTATAGCTTCAAGTCCTTTTTTTACTATCTCTTCATCATGACTAAAGAGTGCGACCGCTCCCATCGCATAGACTAACGGCTCTGTTATCGCATTGCCGTCGCTGGCTATTTTTTGAGGATATTTGCTATCGGCAGCTATAAAAACATCATACTCAAACCCGTTTGTAAACTGTGCATAGGCTTTTCCAGTAGCAGAATAAATCACGACAATCTCATCTTTTGGGTTGTGCTTTTTAAACTCCTCGGTTATCTCTTGCATAGCGAGTTTTGTACTGCTTGCCGCAAAAACTTTGATAGTGTCGGCAGACAAACTCATACTTAAAATCATTAAACCTAAGATTATTTTTTTCATCTTTAATCCTTAAAATAGATAGTTCAACTCAAAACGAGCATCCAACGAATCCGTATCAATCTTTTTGGTATCTGCATATCCTAGTCTTAAACGCCATTGCAGGTCAATAAAAGAGGGTATGTTTTGAATAAATCCCACGTAATAGAAGTTTTCATCAAATTGTCCTTTTGATTCATCGGCATCCGTATGAAGTATGGAAAGCTGAGTAACTATATCTTTATACGCTCCCGCTTGATTGGAGTTAATCATAAGCTCTGCGCGGTAACTTTTGGTGTTTGCTATCCAGTTGTATCTTGCCATAGAACGCGTATAGCCTGCGGTAGGAAATCCTCTCCATGGAGTTACTAAATCAGCTTCATCAAGTACTTGTGAATAGCCCAAATTTAATTTTAAATTTTTATAAACTCCTACCAAACGAGCCGCTATCATCTGAGAATCAAGTGAAGCAGGGTCTTTATATCCAGTAGTAGTACCGTCGTAAGCTGCTCCGCCGACGCTTCCTGCTCCGTTATCAAACTGTTTTATGTATCTGACTCCGGGAGAGAGCATAAAGCCGTCAAATTTCATTTTGTAATTAAGCTCTCCCATTGCTTGGCTTAAAAGTTCCGGCACATTATAAAAAGAGGCATTTATAGTGAGGTTTTCTACGGATTTGTTTTGAATATCTCCTGTTATTAGAGGTGCATCGGTATCTTTACCTGCAGCCTTTAGAGCCGTATATGACAAGCCTTTGTGCATAGCCGAATCATCGTTAGCGTTCCATGTAGATTTGTTAGCCGTATCTGAGTTGTCATACATCAAAACGGAGTGTGAAGAGGTATGGTCTCTTAGCTTCTGTTTTGTCAAGTACGCGATTTTTACGCTTGTTTGAGGAAGAGATTTATTCTCAATTAAAGCGCCGTCAAAAGTGTTGGGAATCATCTTAGTATCGTTTGACTTTGTATAAAAAGTCTCTACAAGCTGACGACCTAAGCGAATTTCTGTTTTTGGCAGACCTTTATAACTGATATAAGCCTGACCTAAGACCGCCATGGATTTATCGCCGCCCGTCGCAAAATCGTAGCGGCTTAGCACGTCTTTACCTGATTTTAAACTAGTTACAGGATCATCATCCTCATCAAAAAAGGCTTTTGAGTAGTAAAGACCTGCAGTAAAATCCACATCGCCCAGAGTCGCTGTTTTGTAGACAAGAGAGCCGCCTATAGCGGTTATAATATTAGAATTTTGAGAAGCTGTCTCTTTTTCCCAGTCGTAAAGAAAAGTGTTTGAGCGGAGTCTGCCGTAAAATATCCCTTCTTGAAACATGTCCGCTAAATTATCTACGGATTTTGGTTTTGTATTGTAACTCTCTTGATAGTTAGCTTTGAGAGTATGCTTTGAGAGACTCTCGTCTGCGTTTAATGCACATGCAGCGAGCAATACAACAACTGCAGCAGTGCTAAGTTTTGTGTTAATTTTCATAAATTTTCCTTTAATGTAATTTTAATTTGTTATACTTTTATCGCTTCTTCCAAAGCACTTGTCTTGCAGTTACCGCTGCAAGGCTTTTAGTTTTTATCTCTCATCTGACCTCCGACTTTTAATTTTCGTAATAAAAAATTCATAACGATAATTTTTTACCATCTGCCTAAGATAATGCTTTTTGGTTTACAAAAAGCGCTCACCTGCATCCCGCTTTTTAGATTTAATCTCTTAAGCATCTCTATAGGCAGAGTCGAACATACCGTGTTACCGCCTTTTAGCTCAATGATAACCTCTGCATTTAAACTATCTTGTTCTATTCGGATAATTTTCCCTATGAAACGGTTCATATCGTTTTTATCAGGTGAAAATTCATCATTTAAAAGCAGAGCATTTGCTTTAAAGAGTGCATACAGCTCCATGCCTACATCAACTTCAAGAGTAGTTAACGAATCGTTTGTGATTACGGCTGTTATACTCTCTTTGTTGCCCAGTTCAAGGAAGACTCTGCTCTCAACAACGCCTCTTTGAATACTTAAAACTTTTGTCTTTAGCTGATTTCTTGCACTTATACGAATATCCATACTCTTTAAAAGATGGATATGCCCGTTTTTTTCACTTATGCGTTTTGATAGGTTGTCTAAAAATTGTTGATGCTCTTCTTGAAGGATTTTGTAGGTGTTTATAAGCTCTTTTGCGTATTCACTCAGATGTGTTCCGCCGCCGCCTTTGCCGCCTTTAGAACTTGTAACAAGCGGAAACTCTGAGAGGTTGTTCATGGCATCTACGGCATCCCATGCAGCTTTGTAGCTCATCTTCATAGATTTTGCCGCTTTTGTTATGGAACCATCTTTTTGGATGTGCATTAAAAGCTCCATTCGGCCTTGTCCAAGGAAGTTATGCTCTGACTTATTTATCCATAATCGCCCGTTAATACTATTTGTCATAACAACTCCTAAACTTATGCTTGAAACCGAAGTATAATAAAATATATAACGATTGTCAATCGGCTATAATTTTGTTATTTTCTCAAAGCAAAACAAAAGCCAATTTTAAGTATAATTCGCGGAATATAAACAAAGGAATTGCATGGCTAACAAACGGGTATTGGTTAAGTTTTCAGGTGAAGCTCTTGCAGGAGAAGCGGGTCATGGAATTGACACGAAGATTTTAAACTATATATCGCAAGAGATAAAGTCACTTGTGAATGCCGGTATAGAGGTTGGAATCGTAATCGGAGGCGGTAATATTATTCGCGGAGTTACCGCTGCTCAAGACGGAATTATTAAAAGAACTTCCGGTGACTATATGGGAATGCTCGCTACTGTTATAAACGGCATAGCGATGCAGGAAGCTTGCGAACATGCAGGTTTGGAAGTCCGCATGCAAACGGCTATAAAGATGGAACAGATTGCAGAACCATATATAAATCGCCGCGCCGTTCGTCACTTGTAAAAAGGGCGTGTTGTTATTTTTGCAGCGGGAACGGGAAATCCATTTTTTACAACAGATACCGCTGCAACGCTAAGAGCTGTTGAAATTGGCGCAGAAGTTATCATTAAAGCTACAAAAGTTGACGGTGTTTATGACAAAGACCCAAATAAATTTAGTGATGCGCTCAAACTCTCTGAGTTGACATACGAGCAAGCACTTTCAGACAATATCAAGGTAATGGACGATACTTCCATCGCGTTAGCAAAAGATAATTCACTTCCTATTTTAGTATGCGACATGTTTAAGAAAGGTAATCTTTTAGATATTTTGCAAAACGGTAATATGCAAAACTGCTCAATTGTAAGATAGTCTTAAATTAAATGAAAAAGGATAGAAAATGAGAATAGAAGAAGTAACAGCAAAGATTTTAGACAACAATCCAAGTATGGATCGTTACCAGTTGGCAATAGCTGTTTCAAAAAGAACAGATGAGCTTTTAAACGGAGCACCAAGCAGACTGAATGTTTCAAAAAACGTAAAAGTTGCAGATTTGGCTTTGATGGAGATAGCTGAGGGCCTCATAACAATTAAAGGCTTTGCAGATAATAAAAAATAATCAATTGAGTCAGGGTCAAATGGATATCGAAAAAATAAAACAGATAGATAACGTTGACTCGGCAACAGAGTATCTTTTTAAACAGATACCTCATAGTAACGCTCTTGAGAAAGCTTTAGAGTACTCCAAAATTGCGCATGAAGAGCAGTTTAGAAAAAGCGGTCAGCCTTATGTAGTTCATCCTATTTTAGTAGCCGCGATAGTCTCATCTATAACTAATGATGAGGCAATGGCGATAGCCGCACTTTTGCATGACATCGTAGAAGATACGCATGTAAACATTGATGAGATAAAAAATCTTTTTGGTGAAGATGTTGCACACCTTGTCGAAGGACTTACAAAAATAGACAGTATCAGAGACTCCGAACTTATTCCCTCTAACTCCAATGAACGCCTTGTCGTATCAGCTCTTTCTTTTAGAAAAATGCTCTTAGCAAGCATAAAAGATGTCAGGGTGCTGGTTGTAAAACTTTGTGACAGATTCCACAACATGCTCACGCTTGATGCACTCTCCAGCCATAAACAAGAGAGAATAGCAGAAGAGACTTTAGTGGTTTACTCGCCGATTGCACACCGTCTAGTCATCTCTTTTTTAAAAAACTTATTAGAAGATTTAAGCTTCTCATACCTTTTTAAAGAAGAGAAACATCAAATAGACAGCTATCTTGAGACAAACTATCATGCAATAGAGATGAAGCTCGATGAATTCAAACAATCTATAAATAAAGTTTTAGTTCAAAACGGTTTTTGCGAAGATGATTTTGAGATACTCTCGCGTGTAAAACATAAATACTCTATCTACCTTAAAATGCAGAGAAAAGGGGTGGGTATAGATGAGGTTTTGGATCTTTTAGCCGTAAGAATATTGAGTGATGATGCCGTTAAATGTTATCAGATTTTAGGGCTTATTCATCTGAATTTTCAACCGCTCTCTTCAAGATTTAAAGACTATATAGCTGTTCCTAAAGATAACGGATACAGAACGATTCATACGACTGTTTTTTATAATACTGCTATATTTGAGGTTCAAATCAGAACTTATGACATGCACAAAACCGCAGAACTCGGTGTCGCTGCGCACTGGAAGTATAAAAGCGGCGGAAACAACAGCATAAAACTTGACTGGCTGCATAATCTTGGTTATCAAAATGAGTCTGTTGAAGATTTCTATGATTTGATAAAAAATGACCTTTACAGTGAAGATATATCCGTATTTTCTCCTATAGGTGAGCCTTTTACATTGCCTCGCGGCGCAGTTGTTCTTGATTTTGCTTATGCTGTTCACACACATGTAGGCAATCATGCCAAATCGGCACTTGTGAACAAAACAAAAACCTCGCTTATAAATGAGCTGCATAACGGGGATATCGTAAAGATAGAGGTCGGCGAGAGCAGTATTACAAGATGCAGCTGGATAGATGCGGTCAAGACCTCAAAAGCAAAAACAAACATGAAGTATAAGTGTAATGCCAGAATAAAGGATATAAATGCCAAATCAAGCATTAATATCGTAGCAACTGCCATGAATCTCAATCATTCAAGAGTTGAAGAGTGGATTGAGAAAAACAACTGTGAAAAGGTAGCTGCAATCTCGACGGATATAGAGCACTTTCGTGACGTAATTCATAAATACATCATAGAAATAAATCAAAATAATCGTTTTAAAAGATTTCTCTCAAGACATAGATTTAAGATAAAACATTACTCTTTTGGAGATTTGGAAATATATGGCACCTCATATGTAAGCGATGTTGTATTCGACTACTGCTGTCACCCGAAAAACGGTGATGAGATAATGGCATTTTTAGAGAAGGGAAAGGCACATGTACACCACAAAATGTGTTCAAGCGCTTCAAAAAAACTTGAGAATCATGAAGCGATGGTATTTATAAGATGGCAAAAGTTAAATACGTTTAATTACAACATGATTGTTTCGCTTCATAGCGGTGTGGGGACTTTGGCAGAGTTTTTAAACTATTTGGCAAAATTAAAGATTGATATAACGCAGATAGAGTTAGGCAAAAACAATAGTGAGACTACTAAGTATTGTGAGATTGGCTTTGAGTCAAAAGAAGCTGATATTAACTTGCTTCGTGGTAAAATCGAGCAAAAAATAAAAGTTATACATCTTATTCGTACCGATGATGCTTATAAATAGAATTTAAATTAGGAAAGATATAGAATTATGTTACAGGAAGCTTTAAGAGAGATACAAAGAGGCAGCGCCGAGATAATAGACAATGAGAGAATCGAAAAACTGTTAAAAGCGTATTTTGAAGAGGGTAAAACATATACAGTAAAAGCAGGATTTGACCCGACTGCACCGGATTTGCATCTTGGGCATACGGTACTTTTGCAAAAACTCTCCACTTTTCAAAAATATGGTGCGAAAGTTCAGTTTCTTATCGGTGACTTTACCGCGCAAATAGGTGACCCTTCAGGAAAAAGCGCTACTAGAAAGACACTTAGCGCTTTAGAGATTATAGAGAATGCAAAAAGTTACAAAGAACAGGTTTTTAAAATTTTAGACCCCTTAAAAACTGAAGTTGTCTTTAACTCTGAGTGGATAAACCCGCTTGGAGCATCCGGTATGTTGACGCTTACGACAACATTTAACGTTGCAAGAATGCTTGAGCGTGATGATTTTGACAAAAGACACAAAAGCGGCATATCTATCTCAATAAGTGAATTTATATATCCTCTTCTTCAGGGCTATGACAGTGTGCATTTAAAGAGCGATATTGAGATAGGCGGTACGGATCAGAAGTTTAATCTTTTAATGGGTCGTCATCTTCAGCGTGCATATGAAATAGGAAAAGAGCAGTCCGTTTTAATGATGCCTATTTTAGAGGGTCTTGACGGTGTACAAAAGATGAGTAAATCTTTAAACAACTACATAGGCGTAGCAGATGAACCAAATGACATGTTTGCAAAAGTGTTAAGTATATCTGATGAGTTAATGTGGAGATATTACGAGCTTTTAAGTGCAAAAACATTGGATGAGATTGAAGTTTTAAAAAACGGTGTAGCCGATGGTTCTCTTCATCCAAAAAGAGTCAAAGAAGCGTTGGCGCTTGAGATAACTGAGAGATTTCACTCCGAGGAATCTGCGAAAGCTGCAAAAGATGAATTTGATAAAGTGCATTCAAACAATCAGGTTCCTACAGAGATTGATGAGTACGGTTGTGATGAAGAGATTTGGATTGCGAAAGCTCTTGTAGATTGCAATCTAGCGCCTTCAACCTCTCAGGCAAGAAGAGATATTAAGCAAGGTGCTGTTAAAATAAACCAAAAAAAAGTTGATGATGAGCAGCTGCAGTTAGGAAGCGGGGAGTATATTCTTCAAGTCGGAAAAAGAAAATTTGCAAAGTTAAAGGTGAACTAATGAGCAAAAAACCATTAAAAATCGGTAAATATATTATAAACAAGCCTATAGTTCAAGGCGGGATGGGTGTCGGTATAAGCTGGGATCAGCTTGCTGGAAATGTTTCAAAAGAGGGAGGTTTAGGTGTTATAAGTGCTGTTGGAACAGGTTACTATGAAGATAAAAAATATGCCTCAAAGTTAGTAGCAGGAAGACCTCTTGATGCTCTTGGTTTCTACTCAAAAGAGGGATTTGACGCAATTATAAAAAATGCAAGAAAAATATGCGGCGATAAACCTCTAGCAGCAAATATTTTATATGCTATTAATGATTATGGACGAGTGGTACGAGACGCCTGTGAGAGCGGCATAGATATTATTATTACGGGAGCGGGTTTACCTACAAATATGCCGGAGTTTACGGAAGGTTACCCTGATGTCGCACTTGTCCCTATCGTCTCATCCGCAAAAGCTTTAAAAATTATCTGCAAAAGATGGCAAAAAAGATATAACAGAATTCCCGATGCGGTTGTGCTTGAGGGTCCAAAAAGCGGCGGGCATCAAGGCTTTACGTATGAACAGTGCGCAATGGATGAGAATCAGCTTGAAAATCTAGTTAAACCGGTTGTTGAAGAGGCTGCGCTTTGGGGGGATATCCCCGTGATTGCAGCCGGCGGTATCTGGGATAAAAACGATATAGAAGAGATGCTCTCTCTTGGTGCAAGCGGCGTTCAGATGGGAACGCGTTTTATAGGAACGCATGAATGCGATGCACATGAAAACTTTAAAAAAGTGCTGTTAAATGCAAAAAAAGAGGATATCCAACTCTTCTCTTCGCCCGTAGGTTATCCAGCTCAAGGTGTTAGAACGAACCTTACTGAGCTTGTAGAGAAGAGAGAAGGACCTGCTATCAAATGTATCTCGAACTGTGTTGCTCCATGTAACCGTGGTGAAGAGGCAAAAGAGGTCGGCTACTGCATTGCGGACAGACTTAGTGACGCTTACAATGGAAACCTTGAAACGGGACTCTTCTTCTCCGGCACCAACGGATATAAGTTAGATAAGATAATCTCTGTAAAAGAGTTGATGGACAAATTAGTAAACGGTGAATAAAAGGGCAATGCTTAAATTTTTTTTACTCTGCACATTTTTGCCCCTTTTTTTGTTCGCTTCAAGCAGTGCTGAACTTTTAAAAAGAGCAGATAAATATATGCAGAGCAACACCCAGAGTGATACTTTTCGTGCATATGACAGCTATAAAAGTTTATACCTTCTCTCAGTAGTAGAGAATGATAGTTTTTTGAAATATGAATCACTCAAGGGGATAGTAAAAAGCGGAGGCAGACTCAACATAGACGTATCCAAATACGCAAACGAACTACAGGCACTTCCTCCAAAAAGCAACTATCACAAACCTGAACCAAAAGAGATAAAAAAGACTAAACATATAGAAGATGTTCATGTCGACCCGCTGCATAAACTAATATCCGTAAATTGGAGAGAAGATGTTCTGCTCTTGGAGTTTAGCAAGACGCTTAGTTCCTCTCAGATTAAGTATTTTACACTTCATGATACAAAAAAAAGCAGATATAGATATGTCTTTGATATTAAAACATCTATGCTTACCAGCTCTGAGAATATTAAAAACAATGATATAGATAGAATTAAAATAGCTCAGTTTGATCCTCAAACTCTGAGATTGGTTGTCACTCATAGCCAAAAGGTAGAGGTGGACCATACGGTTGATGACAAAACATTAGAAATTAAGCTCAAAACTGCATCTAGCAAGGTTGTACCGGCTCTTGAAAAAGTTGTGCCGATAAAAAGAGACAAAGGCAAAGTCATTGTTATAGATCCAGGGCACGGAGGCAAAGACCCCGGTGCCGTAGGGTACAGAAAATATAGAGAAAAGGTAGTTGTTTTAGATGTTGCAAAGGAGCTTGAAAAAATTTTAAAATCTCGCGGTTATAAAGTATACATGACAAGAGACAGGGATAAGTTTGTCAAATTAAGCGAGAGAACAAAATATGCCAATAAAAAAGATGCAAATATTTTTATAAGTATTCATGCTAATGCAATTGATGGCAAAAATGCAAAAGAGGTTCATGGAGTAGAGTGCTATTTTCTCTCTCCTTCGCGCTCTGATAGAGCTAAGAGAGTTGCTGCGAAAGAGAACTCAGCTGACATGAGCGATATGAATATATATGGAAAAGATAGTTACTTAAACTTTTTAAATCATCATAATACCGTAGCATCAAATAAGTTAGCAATTGACCTGCAAAGAGGAATGCTGGCAGAACTCAATAAAAAATACAGCGGTGTAAAGGACGGCGGAGTCAGGGAGGGTCCTTTTTGGGTTTTAGTGGGCGCTCAAATGCCCTCTGTTTTAGTTGAGATTGGATTTATTTCTCATCCAAGGGAAGCTAGGCGCCTTGTTGATAAGAATTATTTAAAAACCATGGCTATGGGTTTAGCCGATGGAGTTGAGAGATACTTTGCAAACAATTGAATTTTTCGATTAACCGACCTTTTTATACTCTAACTCTCCGGCAACAGACTCTTTTTCGTTTATTATTTTTTCAATTTGAGCTTTTACTTTGTCATATCTGTACTGCTCTTTAAATCCTAAAATACGCCCACCTGCTGCATTTGGATGTCCACCGCCGCCTGTCCACTCTTTTGATATGAGAGCGACATTTACGCCGTTATTTGCTCTTATGCTAAGTGTTCCTCTATAGCTTACGTCAACTATAAAATCATACTCCGGATATGTCAGTAAAAAGCCGTTTCCTGTGATAGACGTGTTGCCGACTCCGTAGCTTAAATATCCTCTGTAGCCTTTATAGTAGATGGTTTTTTCATCTCTGGCTTTTCCTAGAAGCTCGACTATATATTCTGTTGCAAGATTGTCAAAAGTGTTGTCATGGTCTTTTTTGAAAAAGTTTTTCTTCATTTTATGGATATTTTCATCTAAAATAATCGGGGCATTCTCTTCATCAATATATTTTACCGCTTCATGCAGAAGTGAGAGTTTATAACTGTTGTCCGCATCTGCAAACATGACTTTATTAAGCTCTCGCATCTCTGAGACAAGACGCATACAGACCTTTCCATATTCAAAGTTCTCTTTTTCCTCCATCTTCCACAAATCGACTGCATTGACAATATTTACAAACTTCTCCATCCATGCAGGCTCATTGAGCTCAAAATGTTCTTTTGCGTAATCATATGTAATTTTTGTAGCACATCTTGAAGTATCTAAAAAGTACCACTCATACTTGTTTGCGCTCTCTTCGCCACTTCCATGGTGGTCAAGAAGAGTAAGCGTTACATTTTTTTTATTTTCATTTAGTTTAGTGACTTCGTTGTGCAGCCATTTTGCTTCATCTGCATTTAAATTAAGATCAGTTATTAAAATAGTGGCACTTTTATCATCTTTTTTAATATTTTGCAGAACCAGTTCCAGTGTCTGTTTTACCTCTGCTCCGTAGTTTGCATTGTAATTAAAGAGCGTGTAGGGCGTCTGTTTCATTATAAGCTGGCAGCTATAGCCATCTAAGTCTGTGTGCGATAGGTGGTGGAGTGTTTTATTATTCATTTTTCTCTTTCTTTTTTTGTTATTTTATCGAAATAGAGCCCATTACTTCAAATGTTGCATTTGAGTCGATCTCTGCATGTTAGAGTGTTACAACGTCAAGTGAAAACCTCTCAAATATCTCCGCAACGCCGCGGCGGAGCTGCGGATCGACGATAACAACGACAGGAGATATGCCTTTTTGAAGCAGTTCTGCAGCTTTTGCGCTTGTAGCTTGAATGAGAGCGTTTATCTCTCCTACGTTTAACAAAAGGTTTCTTGTGCCGTCTCGCTCTTGAGATTTCTCAAGAAGGAGCTGTTCAGATGCCGTGTCAAATGTAAGAAGCCTTATTATTCCATCTTCACCGGAATACATTTTTGTAATAATTCTAGAGAGCTTTGCACGAACTTGTTCGGTAATAATGTCGACATTTTTTGTAAATTCGGCTACATCTGCAACAGTCTCAAGTATTGTAAGCATATCTTTGAGAGGAATTTTTTCATGTAAAAGAGCTTTGAGAACTCTTTGTATAAGCCCAATAGAAGCAACTTTTAAAGTATCATCTACAATAATAGGGAAATCATTCTTGATTTTATTGATTAGTGTTTGAACCTCTTGACGAGTTAAGAGATCCTCGGCATTTTGTTTTATAAGCTCACTCATGTGGGTAGAGATAACCGTAGCAGGGTCTACGACGGTATAGCCGTTGATAATTGCATCCTCTTTTAACTCAGGCGCAATCCAAAGAGCTTCAAGTCCAAATGCAGGTTCTTTGGTAGGCTCTCCTTTTATCTCTCCCGTTGCCATACCGCTGTCCATTGCCAAAAATTTGTCGGGCATAATTTTACCCTCGCCGATGGGTATTCCTTTGAGCAGTATTTGGTACTGTTGCGGCTGCAGGTGAAGATTGTCTCTTATACGAACTTGAGGCATCAAAAAGCCGAAGTCTGATGCAATCTTTCTTCTCATAGAGCGGATTCTCTCTAAGAGATCTCCGCTTTGAGCGCTGTCTGCTAAACGAATTAGTTGATAGCCCAAAGTAAGTTCGAGCATTTCAACTTTTAGTATATCTTCCAGAGCAGTCTCCTCCTCTTTAGCTATCTCTTCATGGGATTTTGCAGGACGCTGAGCCTTCTCTTTTGCTTCTTGCTCTTTTGTTTTTGATAATATACTGTTTACATCAAGTATAGTTAGTTCGCCTCTTTCGTATTTATAGATGGACCAGCCAAGAAGTGCAAACAAAATTCCTACAAATCCCATAGATGCTGTTGGCAGACCGGGAACAAGAGCAAATAAAATCATGATAAAACCTACAATCATCATGATTTTAGCATTGCCCATTATTTGGTTAATCGCTCCGTCTGCGAAGTTATCTCCCTCTCCTGAAGAACGTGTTATCATGATACCCGTAGCAGTAGAGATAATAAGTGCCGGAATCTGCCCGACTAAACCGTCTCCGATAGTTAAAAGAGTAAAAACAGAGGCGCTGTCGCCGACACTCATTCCATGTTGAAAAACCCCTATAAGAAATCCGCCGATAATGTTAATGAGCGTGATGATAATACCGGCAACCGCATCGCCTTTTACAAATTTACTAGAACCGTCCATTGCTCCGTAAAAGTTTGCATCCTGAAGGATATCGGCTCTTCTTCTTTTTGCCTCTACGTCATCTATAAGTCCGGCATTTAGGTCGGCATCAACCGCCATCTGCTTACCCGGCATAGAGTCAAGCGTAAAACGAGCAGCAACTTCCGCAACTCTTGTTGAACCTTTTGTAATAACCATAAAATTTATAAGAACAAGGATTGAAAAAACAACTATACCGATGACATAATTGCAGCCTACAACGAAATTTCCAAAGCTGTTGATGATACTGCTTACCGCCTCAGTACCCTCATGCCCATGACTTAAAATCATTCTTGTCGTGGCTATATTTAGAGCAAGCCTAAAAAGAGTGAGGATAAGGATAAGTGTCGGAAAAGTTGTTAAATCGGTAGGTTTTGGAACATAGAGCGATATTAGTAAAATCAGTACGGCAAGCGCCATAGATATAGTAAGTAAAACATCAAGTAAACCAGAAGGCAGAGGAACAATAATAATGGCTAAAATCGCCATTACAAAAACAACTACGCTTAAATCTTTTTGACCAAGTAGAAAATTTAACGTAGTACCGATTTGCTGCCTAGTGGTTAGTTTTTTTGCCAAGTTTTTACTCTAATACGTCTGCTAAAGTTAAATCTGCTAAAAAAGAGTCTATCTTACCTTGTAATTTATTTAAAAATGGCCATATTGAGCATAAAGAGCCTTTATCCAACGGGCAGTTCTCAAGAGACGGTGCGCAATCAAAAACTGTAGGTGCTTTTCCCTCAACCGAGGACATTATCTGCAACATACTTATATCTTTAGGATCAAGAGAAAGAGCAAAACCGCCGTTTACACCTTTATACGACTTTAAAATTCCCTGTTTTGCCAGTGACTGTAAAATTTTTGCTAAAAAACTTTTTGGAATAGAGAGTTGACTTGAGAGTGTTTCGCTGTCCACAGGAGTAGAGGATTTTGACAAAACTATAAGGGAGAGTATCGCATACTCGCTAGCTCGGGTTATTAACATAGTATTACTTTAATTAAATTTTTGTAAATTATATCAAAAGAAGTTGAAATAAAAGAATAAATTGGATATTATTTCACTTCAACTTTCACTGATATTTGTGACTGTTAGATTAATATACCTTTTGGAGGCTATCATGGCTTTAAATTCGGCTAAAAAACAAGAAATTGTTGCAAAATACGGTCGCAAAGAGAATGACACAGGTTCAAGTGAAGTTCAAATTGCACTATTAACAGAGAGAATCAGTGAACTGACTGAGCACTTAAAAGTGTTCAAAAAAGATCACGCATCAAGACTAGGTCTTTTAAAATTGGTAGGACAACGTAGTCGTCTTATGAAGTACTTTAAAAGAAAAGACAAAGATGCTTATCTTAAACTTGTAGCAGATCTAGGTATTCGCGATAATATCTAGTTACCTAAAAACGAAGCTTTTTTGCTTCGTTTCTTCTTTATAATTCTTTATAGAAAAATCTCAACCGCTCTTTTTAAATCTTCTTCTGTATCAATACCAAAACCGGTACTTGCAACTTTAATCATACTTATCTTTTTTTGATGGTAGATTGCGCGAAGCTGCTCTAGTTTTTCAATGTCTTCTATAGGTGCATCATTTAGGTTGCAGAAATCATGCAGGCTCTTTTTTGTAAATCCATATATTCCTATATGACCAAAGTATTGAGCCTCTCCGCTTCTGTTATAAGGTATCGGTGAACGAGAGAAGTAAATCGCATTGTCTTTATCGTCTAGTACTACTTTAACTAAATTGGAATCTTGTGCCGATTCGCTGTTTATGGAGTTGTAGCAGCTTGCCATGACAAATTCTTCACCGTTTTGTTTTAGTGTATTTAGTCTTTTAATAAGCATTTCGACAACTTCCGCCTCGATAAAAGGCTCATCCGCCTGTACATTTATAATAAGTTCATCTTCTTTTAGATTTAGTATATTTGCACACTCATTTATGCGGTCTGTTCCGCTTTTGTGCGTTGTAGACGTCAGCATGGCTTCAATACCGTACTCTTTACATGTAGAGAGTATAAGCTCATCGTCGGCTGCAACGACGACTCTATCTAAGTGCGCAACTCTTTGCGCAGTTCTAACTACCATAGGCAGCCCGCCGATATCAGCCAAAACTTTTTGCGGAAATCTGCTTGAAGCAAGTCTAGCCGGAATAATTATCATTTAAAGCCTTTAAGATATAATTACGAAATTATATCCAAAAATGAATTTTTAGGAATTGTATATATGCTTCTTTATCAGCCCCAAGACGGCTACTGTTACAATAGTGACTCCATCTTTTTATATGACTTTATAAATCATTTTAAACCAAGCGGAAAAATTTTAGATGTTGGAGCAGGGTGCGGTGTTGTCGGGCTTTTAGTGGCTCGTGATAACAAAAAAGTTACGCTTGAAGCAGTCGAGAAGCAGGATGTTTTTGTAGAGTATGCATCAATTAACGCCAGAGTAAACAAGATAGAGTACAAAATCCATAAGAGTGATTTTTTAGAACTTGAAGAAGATTTGAAGTACGACTATATTATTTCCAATCCTCCTTTTTATCATGAGGGCGTGACAAAGAGTGAGAATGAGATGTTATTTAATGCACGCTATAATGTCAACTTGCCATTGAGCGAGTTTTTTAAAAAAGTATCAAAACTCTTAAAACCGAGATCCCATTTTATATTTTGCTATGATGCATCACAGTTTGGGCTTATCTGTTGGGAGCTTCAAAAGGTAAAGATGAGAGTCGTGGATGTGCGTTTTATTCATCCAAAAAAAGACAGAGTTGCATCTTTAGTGATGATACATGCAAGAAACGGCTCAAAGTCACTTATGAAAGTTTGGGCGCCGTTTATCAGCTTTGACGGAGATGAATTTTCAAAAGAGGCTCAAAATATATATAAAAAAGCACGGACACAAAGTATAAAATGTCAAATATAATTAAAAAAGACGGATACGATTTCATTTTTGATGCTTCTGCATGCAGCACATGTAAGGCTAGGTGTTGCACCGGAGAGAGCGGTTATATACATGTAAATGCTTCTGAGATAGAAGATATTGCCGGATTTTTAGATTTGGATAGTGTAGAATTTAGTAAAAATTATCTTTTTAAACATGGGTATAAATATTCTATAAAAGAGAGAAAATTTGGAGATAGCTACGAGTGCGCTTTTTATGATAGAGAATCAAACGGATGTACAATTTACGAAGTACGACCGCAACAGTGCAGAACTTTCCCGTTTTGGGACTATTTTAAAACCAGAGTCGATGAGTTGAAGCTGGAATGTCCCGGAGTTGTTGATGTATAATTTTTTGAAATTCTCTTTTTTTATTGTAGTGATGATACTCATAAGCGGCTGTTCTTTGATGAATCAGCCAGAGACCAAAGGGTATCAAAAGATTTTTGAAGATGAAGATATTTATATATTAAACGCTCTTCAATTAGAAGAGAGTGGGGATCACAATAGTTCATCAAACATATTTAATACACTTTATATAAAAACAGGGAAAAAAGAGTATCTCTACCGTTCTTTAAGAAACGATTTGGCGGCAAATCAAAATGAGCGTGTTATCAACAGAGTAGATGAAATCGCCGCAGATAAGATAGAAGACTTCGAGCTAATACGTATTAAAATATTTGCACTTATAAGAGAAGAGAGATTAGTCGAGGCAAAAGAACTCTCTATCAGATTGGTTGCATTCTCAAACAATGTAGAGGATTATCTTTTAGTAAGCGAAATCTACGTAAAGCTCAAACAGTTCAATACGGCTCTAAAGTACCTTGAGAGCGCATATATAAAAAATTATAATGAAAAGATATTAGAGAAGATAGCTGTTATTTTATATGTCAATTTAGAGAGAAAAAAAGATGCCATAGCGCAACTGGAGACTCACTCAAGAATACATGGCTGTTCAAAATTTATCTGCTCTAAACTTATCGGGTTTTATAGTAACGACAATAATATCGAGGGTCTTTTATCAACTTATTTAAGACTTTATAAGATAGATTCCAGCAAAGATATCGGCGAAAAAATAGTGCAGATATACGGCTATAAAAAAGATTATCCAAAGATGATCCAGTTTTTAGAGCAGAGCAAAATCAACAATGAGATACTTCTGCAACTTTATATTCAGACAAAAAGATATAAAAAGGCAGTAAATATCGCAAAAGAGCTTTATGAAGACAGCGGTGATACTGCATATCTAGGTCAAAGCGCAATTTTTGAGTATGAGAGTGCTACGAATAAGAATGACAAAGCTATGCATAAAAGTGTTATTGCAAAACTTCAAGAGGTCATAAAAACAAATAGAGACGGCATGTATCTAAACTATCTAGGTTATCTCCTTATTGACCATAACATAGATATAAAAAAGGGTATAGCATATATAAAAGAAGCTCTTAAGGGCGAACCAAACTCTATCTATTATCTTGATTCTCTTGCATGGGGATATTATAAACTTGGGGATTGCGAAAGGGCTGCAAAAATTATGAAAAAAGTGCAAAATATGGACGGCAGCAGTAATGAAGAGGTAGCAAAACATATTGAGACAATAAAAGAGTGTATAAAAAACAAAAAAGGTAAAAATGTAGAATGATTTTAGATGAAATAATAAAAAAAACAAAAGAAGATGTTATACAAAGAGAGAAGGAGTTTTCACTTGATTGGCTGGGACGTTCGCTCGCTTTTAATGCAAGGGCTCCAAGAGATGTATTTCCATATTTGAAAGCTACAGAAGAAGATCCGTATAGAATAATTGCCGAGGTAAAAAAAGCCTCTCCTTCAAAGGGCGTGATTCGTTAAAATTTTGATCCAATTGCAATTGCGCAGAGCTATGAGAGAGGAGGAGCCAGTGCAATTTCAGTTCTTACAGAGCCTCACTTCTTTCAAGGCAATTTGGATTATTTGGGACAGATAAGAAGATATGTGGGTATCCCGCTTCTTAGAAAAGATTTTATAGTTACAAAGTATCAGATACTTGAAGCTATGGTTCATGGTGCAGATTTTATCCTTCTTATTGCGGCAGCTCTTAGCAAGAGCGAGCTCAAAGAACTTTTGGGTTACACAAGACACCTCGGCATGGAGGCGCTTGTTGAGGTTCATGACAAGAGTGATTTGGTAAAAGCTATCTACGCAGGAAGTGATATTATAGGGATTAACCACAGAAATCTTCAAACTTTCGAGATGAATATGCAGCTATCTTATGAGCTTATTCCGATGATACCAAACGGGAAAATAATCGTTGCAGAGAGCGGAATATACGAGCATGGACAGCTTGAAGATTTATCAAAAGCAGGAGTCGATGCGTTTTTGGTCGGAGAGTCGCTAATGAGAGAAGAAGATGAAGAAGTGGCGCTTAGAAATTTGAAATATGGAAAAAAATAAAAACGCCTAAAAAGAGGCGAACGCCTCGCACGCGCTTAGAAATTTGAAATTTGGTTAAACGAGATAAGAGAAGATACTCTTCTCTTATGTCAGTAATGCCTTTGCATACTCGTTGATTCTTTTTCCATCAGCTTTTCCTGAGAGCTCTTTGCTTGCACAACCCATAACTTTTCCGATATCTTTGATAGCCTCTGCGCCAACCTTTGCTATTATATTTTTGAGGGCAAGAGATAGTTCTTCATCGCTTAATTGCTTAGGCAGATACTCTTTGTAGTAGGCTATCTCATCTAGTTCTTTTTGCATTAAGTCTTCACGTCCGGCATCTCTATACTGCGTGGCGGCATCATCTCTTCTTTTAACCTGAGATTGGATTATTTTTATAACATCTTCATCATTTAACTCTTTGCGTTCATCAACCTCTATTTGTTTAAACGCGCTTGTTAAAAGTCTTAGAGCATCTCTTTTTTTATTCTCTTTTGCTTTCATGGCATCTTTTACGTCTTGGTTGATTTTCTCTCTTAAGTTCATGTTTTCCCTTTCATGTGGAACTATTATTGCTAGAATTATAACTAATAAATCAAAATAAAAAGAGAAGAATTGAAAAAAACTATTTTAATGCTACTTATGTCAATTTATGTTATACTATTTTTTACAGGGTGTACGGCTAACTTGAGTGATCC
Organism: Sulfurimonas sp.; assembly: GCA_002899765.1. Lineage (GTDB taxonomy): Bacteria > Campylobacterota > Campylobacteria > Campylobacterales > Sulfurimonadaceae > Sulfurimonas. The sequence continues at coordinate 22,860 of PPDH01000033.1, forward strand.
TGAGATTGATTTTGAACCGCCAGCTTATGTAGAACAGATGCCTTCGCGTGAAGATAAAAAAGATTTTGCCTCCATAGGCAGCATCTTTGGTCAGGGTGAAAACCCGCTTTTTACAGACCATAAAGCTATGCATGTAAATGATGTTGTAACAGTTATTATATCTGAAAATGCTCAAAGTTCGAGCACAGGGTCAAAACAGCTTAGTAAAGATGATACTATGGCTTTGGGCGGCGGTCTATTTAGTTCGGCAGGTTCAAATTCAGCAGTGAATTCAGCAGCAAACAAATTAAGCGGCTTGAGCAGCGTGAGTTTTGATGCAACTTCTTCGAGTGCCTACAGCGGGCAGGGAAGCGCATCTAGAGATGCTTCGTTTAGTACGACTATTTCTGCTAGAATCGTTAAAGTTTTAGAGAATGGAAACTATTTTATATCAGGCAAAAGAGAGATTTTGGTTGATGATCAAAAACAGATTATACAGATTGGCGGCGTTATACGTCCTTATGATATTGATCAATACAACAGGATTAACTCTTCACAGATAAGTGAAGCTAAGATTCTTTATAAGACACAGGGAGATGTTGATCGTGCGACAAAACAGGGTTGGGGTACAAAAGCTATTCAGGCGGTTTGGCCATTTTAGTCTAATAGTTACGCTGAGTTTTTCAGTTCTTAGCGCCCAACAAAGTTTTAAAGATTTTAAAAAATCCCAAACAGAGACATTTAAAGCATATAAAGATGAGAGAGACAGCGCTTTTAGTAACTACTTAAAGCAAGAGTATAAAGAGTATATTCTTGAAGAATCCAAAGCTCTCTATGAGAAACAAAAACCCATAACTATCGAGCCTGCAAAACCCAAAGAAATTAAGCCTGTCGGACCAAAAATAAGCATAAAGATTAGAGCTGACGAAAAAAAAGAAGAAGAGGTTATTGCTGTGCCTCTAAAGCAAGCAGTTTTGACCCCATCTGAAAAAAAATCAAAAGATATTTCATTTGATTTTTACGGTTTAAATGTGGGCTTTGACCTTGCGGATGGAATCAAAAAAGCTAATTTTTACCCTACAAATCAGACCGGAATAACAAACTTTTTTGACAGTGCCGCTTCGAGTGACTATGAGCCTCTGCTTTTGGATATACAAAAACTATCAAAAACTATGAATCTAAATGACTGGGGCATCTATCTTCTAGTTTCAAAAATTTCAGACAACACGTATGAAAACAGAGATAACGCTAAACTTCTTAGTTGGTTTTTGTTAAGTAAACTAGGTTATGACCTAAAAGTAGGACTAGATAAAAAACATATAGTCTTAATGCACCATTCGCTAAAGACAATCTATGCTGCACCAAGTTGCAGTTTCGGTGAGAAGAAATATTATGTTTTATCAGACTATGCAAAAAACGATAACGGAAGAGTTTTTTCCTATAAGCAGGATTATCCCGGATCTACAAAGCCATTAAATCTCTCTTTAGATACGCTTCCTGTGCTAAAGGAGAACTTTGAGAGTAAAGTTTTAACTTTTTTTCATTTTGAGAAGAGGTATGATATTCCTGTCTCTTACAACAAAAATCTTATAGATTTTATGGCTTCTTACCCTCAGGCAGATTATGAGACCTTTTTTAATGCTCCCCTTGAGACTAAAACATATAAAGATTTGGCTGTAACTATCAAAAAATATATTGACGGTAAAAAAGCGAGCGAAGCTATGAATTTTGTGCTTAGTTTTGTCCAAAAATCTTTTAAATATGAACAAGACAATAAGCAATTTGGAAAAGAAAAAGTTATGTTTTCTCAAGAGACTCTCTATTTTGAGAAGTCGGATTGCGAGGATAGAGCGGTTCTATTTTCTTATTTGATAAAAGAGCTTTTTGATGTGAGCGTAATAGGTGTTAAATATGAGGATCACATGGCAACGGCTCTCTACATTCCGCTTGATGGCGAGAAAGTAAAATCAGGTTCAAGAGAGTTTGTCATAGCAGACCCGACATATATAAATGCGATAATAGGCGAAACTATGCCAAAATACAGATCTATACAGCCACAGAGTTATATCATTGTAAAGGGTAGGATGTGATATGCAAGATATATATAAAGATTCATTAACAAATCTGCCCAGCAGATTTGCTTTAATGGAGTATTTACAAGGCTTAGAACATGCTAATATATTTCTTATAGATATAGATAATTTTAGCAATATCAACAATGCTTACGGATTTAAAATCGGTGATTTGCTGCTTATTGAAATAGCAAAACTTTTAGCTATTGCAAAGCCGTACGGTTCAAAACTCTTTAGATTAAACTCAGATGAGTTTGTGCTTGTATCGACAAATATAATGAGTCTGAAAATTCTCTCTGATGATGCAAGTTCCATGGTCTCTTTTTTTGACCAAACAGATATTTTAGTTTTAGATGATATAGATATGAGAGTATCTATAAGTATAGGTGTTGCAACAGGTAAAAGCAGTGAGACACTAAAAAATGCCAGAACAGCTATAAAAGAGCTGCGAGAACATAGAAGAGCTTCTTATAAAATCTACAATCCTGATTCTAGTTTTATAAAAAAACAGCAAGAAAATATCTACTGGATTCATAAGATAAAAGAGGCATTTGAAAAAGAGCAGCTCATCACATATTATCAGCCTATAATCAATAATATAACAAAAAAAATCCAAAAATATGAGTGTCTTGTAAGAATAAATGACAATGGAGTATTGGCTCCTCCAATCAGGTTTATTGAAGCCTCAAGATTAACGGGAACTCTCTCCCTGCTTACAAAAACTGTTATAGAACAAAGTTTTAAAAAATTCAGCGGCACAGAATATGAGTTTTCAATAAATATTACAAGTACGGATTTGCATTTGAATTATTTGAAAAAATTTTTATTAAAAATTGCTCAAAAGTATGAAATCAATCCATCTAAAGTTTCATTGGAAATGCTTGAGGATATCAATACTCTTAATACACCTGAAATTCTTGAACAATTAAATATGCTTAGAAATCAAGGCTTTAAAATTTCTATCGATGATTTTGGTTCTGAGAGTTCAAATTTCTCAAGACTTTTGGAGTTTTCCCCGGATTATCTTAAGATTGACGGCTCTTTTATAAAAAATATTTTGATTGATAAAAAGAGCTTAATTATTGTAGAGACGATAGTTTTGTTATGTAAAAAAAGCAATATAAAAGTTATAGCGGAGTTTGTTCATAATGCTGAAGTTCAGGCAAAAGTAGAAGAGTTAGGGGTTGATTTTTCTCAAGGGTACTATTTTGGAGAGCCTAAAGCAGATCTGCTTTAAGCTTAGTGTACTCAATTTCATTAATAACCCGCTTTGCATATTTTACTGCCGCATCAAATGAGTTAAGTATGTTTTCATTCCCGATTAAAGATGTTATCTCATGTCTTTTCAAATCTTCAAGTACAGAGTCTCCTACACCAGAGAGAAGTACTTTGACATCTGATTTTTGCAGTGTTTTTATCATTTCTGCAAAATTATGAAGGGCGGTTGAGTCTACAAAAGGAACATGTCGCATACGGATGATGAGTATTTTGCTCTTAAGACCTATCTCTTTTATCACTCCCGAGTACTGTTTTGCAGAGGCAAAAAAGAGCGGGCCGCTAATCTCGTATATGGAGACACCCTCAGGCAAGTCAGAGTAATCTTCAAGCAAGTCGCTGTCAACATGGCATGGAGTTTTTATGCCGATATCTGCCATTCTTTTCATAAACAGAAGTGATGATAAAACTACTCCTATTTGTATTGCTACGGTCAAATCAACAAACACCGTAAGCAAGAAGGTACTAAGCAGAACTATGATGTCAAAAGGAGAACCTTTTAGGATTGAGATAAATGAGCGCCACTCGCTCATGTTATAAGCAACAACAATTAAAATACCCGCTAAACATGCCATCGGAATTAGCTTTGCATAACTTGCAAAGAAGAACATGATAAGCAGCAGAGTCAGGGCGTGAACAACTCCCGCTATCGGGGTTCTTCCGCCGTTTTTCACGTTTGTAGCGGTTCTTGCTATTGCTCCCGTTGCTGCGATACCGCCAAATATCGGAGTAACTATATTTGCTATTCCCTGCGCGATAAGCTCTGTGTTTGAGCGGTGATTGCCGCTTATCATGCCATCAGCTACGACCGCCGAGAGGAGTGATTCTACTCCTCCAAGCAATGCTATAGTTAGTGCAGGAGCGATGTAGATATAGAGGTTTTGTAAATCTATATTCGGCAAAGAAATACTAAAAGTGTTTGGGATTTCACCAAAAAACGACTCAATTGTCGTTATCGGAATATCCGTAAGCTGGACGATAAGAGTGATAAAAATGATGGCAATAAAGGAACCAGGAACTTTAGTTGTTATCTTTTTTGAATATACTGTTATCAAAATCGTAGCAATGGTAATTACAACTGCATAGAGGTTGGCTTCTTGTACATGAGAAAAATAGAGTAACCATTTTTGAAAAAATTCAGATGGCATCTCTTCAATACCAAGTCCCAGCGCATCTTTAATCTGCGTTGAGAAGATAATGACGGCGATTCCGCTTGTAAAGCCTACAATTAGCGGGTGTGGGAAGTATTTTAAAAGATTGCCCAGACGTAAAAGTCCAAAGAGAATGAGAATAACTCCCGCCATCATAGTAGAGATTATGAGTCCGTCAATTCCGTATTCTTGAACAATTGCGTATATTATTACGATAAATGCTCCAGTAGGACCACCGATCTGCACTCTGCTTCCGCCAAAAAAAGAGATAATAAAGCCTGCAACAATTGCCGTTATAAGACCTTTTTCAGGAGAGACGCCAGAAGCTACGGCAAATGCGATGGAGAGAGGAAGCGCAACAATGCCGACAACTATGCCTGCAAAAATATCGGAGACAAGCTGCTCTTTGCTTATCCCTGACTTTAGAAGTGTAAGAAGTTTAGGTTCAAAAACTTTGTTCATTTAGTTTTTCAGCGAATTTAACTGTTCTATTACTTTTTTTTGTTTGCTTTGTGCATCTGCTAAAAGTTCTCTATTTTTTGCAAGAACATCTTCAGGTGCATTTGCCACAAAGCGTTCATTGTTCAACATACCGCTAAGTTTGTCAATCTCCTTTTGGAGCTTCTCGTCTTGTTTACTCAGACGATTGATAATGGGTGCTAGGTCAATTGATTCGGTTGGAATAAATGTCTCACATTTCTGTGAGATGTCACTTACCGAATTTTCTACTTTGGACGCTGTAAATTCTACAATATCTACTTTAGCAAGTTTGAGTATAAAAGGCTTCATAAGCTCTTGTTCCTCATGTGAAATGTTGTCTATTTTTACATACGCTTTTTCTATCTTTTGATTTGCCAAATCTACCAAGACTTTGGCACGTCTGATTGAGATAATTACGTCCATGATTATCTCAAATCTCGCCTCATCTTTGAGACGTTTTTTCGTCTTGTAGGGATACTTCATAATCATAACAGAGTCTGCATTCTCTAAGCTTGTTCCCGAGAGTTCATGGTAGAGATACTCTGTGATAAAAGGCATAAACGGGTGCAGAAGCTTCATAGACTCTTTGAAAATTGCTCCAAGTTCGACTATTGCGCCTTTATCGGCTTTGCTAAGTTCAATTCCCCAGTCACAAAATTCATTCCAGATAAAACGGTAAACTGCCGTAGCCGCATCGTTAAATCTGTACTCATCCATACATGAACGCACCTCTGCAGTTGCTACGTTTAGGCGTGATAACATGTAACGTCCAAGTGCGCTCTCAACACAAAAACCTTTTAGATCATGAAAGGTATCTACATTCATCTGCAGAAATTTTGCCGCGTTATAGAGTTTGTTTGTAAAGTTGCGGTTCTGTTCCAACTTATCCGTACTCATTCTTATATCACGACCTTGTGCCGCCGAGATTGCAAGAGTGAAGCGCAAAATATCGGCACTGTACTTCTCTACCATGTCAAGCGGGTCGATAACATTGCCTTTTGATTTGCTCATCTTCTGCCCATTCTCGTCGCGGACAAGCGCATGCAGATAGATGTGGTTAAACGGAAGTTCTCCCATGAAACTCTCTCCCATCATCATCATTCTGGCAACACAGAAAAAGAGGATGTCAAAACCTGTAATAAGAAGCGAGTTTGGATAAAAATCTTTCATATCCTGTGAGGTAAAAAGTTTGTCCATCTCAACGTCGCCATTTCCCCAGCCAAGTGTTGAAAAAGGCCATAGAGCAGAGCTAAACCAAGTGTCTAGCACATCAGGGTCTTGATGAATATTTTTTGAAGCACACTTTGGACACTCATGCTCTGCGTCTTTGAGACTTGCCCACTCATGCTCACAGTCGTCGCAGTAAAATACAGGAATCTGATGTCCCCACCAAAGCTGACGGGAGATACACCAGTCTCTTAAATCCCCCATCCATGAATTGTATGAGTTTATCCAGTGAGGCGGGAAAAATTTTGCTTCGCCGCTGTTTGTTTTTTCTATCGACTTTTTTGCAACTTCGCTTCTGAAAAACCACTGTTTTGAGATATAAGGTTCAACGATATTTTTACATCTGTAGCAGTGTCCGACCTGATGTTTATGCTCTTCAATCTTTACGATAAAGCCCTCGGATTCCAGTTTTTTGACGATTATCTCTCTTGCTTCAAGACGCTCTAACCCTTGAAATTCTCCTGCATATTCGTTTAAAATGCCTTTTCGTCAAATACCGTGATAAACTCCAAATCATGTCTTTTGCCTACTTCATAGTCGTTTTTGTCATGTGCGGGAGTTACCTTAACCACGCCTGTTCCAAACTCCATATCTACATGTTCATCGGCGATAATTGCGACTTCTCTCTCAGTCAGAGGGAGCCTTATCTTTTTACCGATGATATCTTTGTATCTGGCATCGTCGGGATGCACCATGACCGCAGTGTCGCCGAAGTATGTTTCAGGTCTTGTAGTTGCAACTTCCACAAAACCGCTTCCATCAGCAAAAGGGTACTTTATGTGGTAAAACTTTCCGTCATGGTCTTCATGCTCGACTTCAATATCGCTAAGTGCGCCGTCATGCGTACACCAGTTTACCATGTAGTTCCCGCGAACTATAAGCCCCTGATTGTAGAGATGAACAAAAGCCTCTTTTACGGATTTTTGAAGCCCCTCATCCATAGTGAAGCGTTCACGTTTCCATGCGGGAGAAACGCCCATTTTGCGAAGTTGAGAAGTCATTATTCCTGCAGATTCCTCTTTCCAAGCCCATGCACGTTTTAAAAACTCCTCTCTGCCAATCTCCTCTTTTGTCGTACCCTCCGCTAAGAGCTGTTTTTCTACTACATTTTGCGTTGCAATCCCTGCATGGTCGGTTCCGGGCTGCCAAAGAGTTTTATATCCGTCCATTCTTTTGTAGCGGGTTATGATATCTTGAAGCGTAAAAGTAAGTGCATGACCTATATGAAGACGACCTGTGACATTTGGAGGAGGCATCATGATAGAGAAGTTTTTTGCATCTTCTTGAATCTCTTTGTTACCCTCTACTTCAAAGTAGTCTCTCTCTTCCCAGATTTTGTAAAATGTATCTTCCGTAGTGCTTGGTTCATAGCTCTTTTGTGACATGTAATTGACATTAAATCATATAAAAATTTTTGCGATTATATCCAAAAAGACGTGATGGTATCCTTAGGAGAAGTATTCTTTTCTTTTATAGGTTTTAACAAAAATTTTATAATTTCTTGATAGAATGAACTCGTTGTATTTCTTAAAATAAAATTCATTTAAAATGAATAAACAGGAGTCCTTATGTTACCAAAACTCATAGTTGTTGCTGATTTACAGCATTTTAGATTGTTTGGAATAAAAAAAGATCCTCTTGATAGAGAGTCTTTAGAGCTTCTTGAGAGTGTTGATAGCGCAGAGACACATAAAAGAGTAAGTGAAAAAGTATCTGACCAACACGGTAATTTTAAAGGAGTCGGAGCAAGCGGATTTGGGGAAGACCACAATATTGAACTTGAATGGGAGCGTCGCAGAATTAAAGAGATAGCAGAACAGATTTCTCAGGTTTTGCAAAATCATACTCATGAACTTTGGTATTTTGCTGCACCAAAAGCAATCAACAATCAAATTGTAGAGTTGCTTAATGATGAGAGTAAAAAAAGTATGAAAATAAATCTTCATTCAGATTTAACAAATATCCCTAACAATAAGCTCTTGGAACATTTTATAAAATAAAGGCTATATATGAGCGTACGCAAAGATTTAAATTTTGAGGATTTTGAAAAAATACTCAAAACAGAGAAGGAAAAAGTAGAGAAAAATATTGACGCTATAAAAGCAGAGATAGATGCTTTGGCTTTAGAAGATGAGATTGACGATACGGTTGACATGGCGGAGTTGCAGATTGACAACATGACCGACCAGACGCTTCTTCATAGGCTTGAGGCAGAGATTGCAGAGATTGATGCAGCACTTGAGCGTATTAGAAGCGGCAATTACGGCGTTTGTGAAAAGACGGGTGAACCGATTCCTCTTGAGAGGCTTAAAGCAAACCCATATGCTAGAACAATAAATATTTAGGAGTTTAACATGTCAAGTACAAAAGAAAATTTACAGACCGCTTTTTGCGGTGAGAGCGAAGCGTACCAAAAGTACAGCGCATTTGCAAAACAGGCTCAAAAAGATGGTTTTACAAATATAGCAAAACTATTCAGAACAACTGCAGAAGCTGAAAAGATTCATGCTGAGGGGCATCTAAAGGCTATGGAAAAAGTAGGCTCTACGCTTGAGAATCTTGAAGCTGCTATCGGCGGGGAGACTTATGAGTATGAGAATATGTATCCGCCTATGTACGAGCAGGCGGTGGCAGAAGGGCATAAAGCAAAAAAGATGTTCGGATATGCGCTAGAAGCTGAAAAAGTTCATGCACAGCTTTATAAAAAAGCGCTTGAAGCTGTAAAAGAGGGCAAAGATATTGATGAAGTAGGGATTTATCTCTGTCCTGTATGCGGTTATATCGAACTTGGAGAACCTAAAGAAAACTGTCCCGTATGCGGAGTGAAACCATCTGTTTTTGTTCAGATTTAAACTTAACTTTAGTCATTGAGATTGCCACGGCTGAAGCCTCGCAATGACAAGCGCGGCAATCTCTGTGCTTCTAGATTGCTTCGTTCCTCGCAATGACAAATCCTCCTTCAATAAATGCAGTCGATTCTCTTTTTTATACGGATTTTATCTTCATACATGTCGCTATCTGCCATCTCTATTACATCAGACATAATGTTGTCTTTTTTAAACTCACAAATACCAAAAGAAAAACTTACTTTAAATGATGACTCTTTAGCTATGAGACTCTTTTTTATGATATTTTCTCTTATAGTATCTAACTGAGCTTTCGCACCTAATTTTAATCGATATGCTTTCTAAAACAACTGTAAGTAGGGCATAGTAATAAAATACTCCATGGTACTTGACACNGAAAAATACATGTCAATAGATATGACAAATGCTGAGAGAATACCGCTACTACCGAATGTAACACTATAAAATTAGGTGCGAAAGCTCAGTATCTAATATTTTGTAGGCATCTTCTTTTGTTGAGTGGGCAGAAAATATAATTATAAATTCGTCTCCTCCGTACCTAATTACACTCTCTTTTATTTTTTTAAGTTGATTTGCTATAAAAATCAAAACTTTATCACCGACAATATGCCCATACGTATCGTTAATAATTTTAAAATAATTTAAATCAATTATGGCAAGTATGCCGCTGTTTTTAAAATTTTCAGAATCCTCTTTTAAGCAGTTGTCATGAAGCCATTTTCTGTTATATGCACCTGTAAGTTCATCTTTATATATGGATTTTTTCAATCTCTCTATCTCATTCTGAAGATTTTTCGTCTCTTGTAAAATCTTCTTAAGAGTCGTTTCATCTTTGTCTTTTATCGCATTTATAGCTCTGCCTGTGTTTTGGCTGAGTTGCTGCGCATTTTTTGCCGTCGTCTCTTGCAGGTTTGTAAATTGGGAGATTTTTTGACTTAATAGATAATCCGTGATTTTATGCTCATCTCCTATATCGGCATCATGAGACGATGCGTATTTTAAAAAAATATCTGCGTAAATACTCGGAGTAACAATGCTGATACCACCGATTGAATTTTTTGTTTCATTGGATATTTTCTCTAAAATCTCTTTATTGATATTTTGCATATTGAGTTGCCTTAAATATAAAATTAATATTTGTAAAATTTACAAAAAATTGAAGCAGACTAACAATTTTATTTGGGCAATTATAGCAACATTATATTTGAACTCTCTGAATTATAAGACCTTTTTTTCTAACATGTATTGCTTCGTCATATAAGAAAAAAAATTTTAATCTAATTTCCAAAAAAGAATTTTATTACTCTTATCTGCACTTATAAGCTCGTTATGAGCATAAAAACATATCTTGATAATGGTAGTCGGATGCCCACTTAACAGATAAAGCTCCTTTAAACTTGCTGTATCTATAACAGAGATTTCATCCTCTTCATTTTTACTAAATGCCGCTCTGCTTGCATCTGGATTTAAGCCGACACTGTAAACGAAAAACTCTCCCATGACCATTTTGTGTTGATTCGGTTTTTTATAGATAACTACGCGTTTATCTTTTCCTCCGCTGAGGAGTGTGTCGTTTTTGTAGTCGATAGAAAAGATGTCTCTTTTGTTTGCTTTTTTATATATTTCTACTATGTTACCGCTCTCAATCTCTATTTTATAAATAAGCGGAGTTTCATTTGCGCTAAAGATATATTTTTTATCTTCACTAAGCACAAAATCTGAAAAACTTGCTTCATCTAGCTGTTTTGTATATAAAAACTCTTTTTTTTCTATGTCAAAAAGAAGCAGTTTATTTTCCATAGTGTTGATTATAACTCTGTTCGCATCGACAAACTTAATCTCTTTTGGTGAGATTTTTTGTGAAGCGTCTATGAGTTTACGTAATTTTTTATCTTCATATAGATAAACATCTCCCCATGAATCCAATCTTCTTGTTGAAAAGAGAACTTTTTTCTCTAGATAGTCGACACTTGCAATGATAAGACCTATCTCATCACCCAAAATATTTATCTGTTTTTCAAGCACAATTTTATCAACAAGTTTGTCATCTTTTAAATTGTAAATATCGACAATACTCTCTTTTGTACCGATAACAAGAATATCTCCTCTCTTGACAAAATCAGAGACCGCTTCGCTTGCAGTCACGGTTCTATAAGGCGTTATTTCTTTTGCCAAAAGAGTTGAAAAAGAGAGAAAAATGCAAAGTAGAAAAAATTTCATGCGCCCTCCTTGAGCTGTTTTGCCAGAGAGACAACAGAGACTTTAAACGCGCCGCTCTCACACACTTCGATGCATCTAGCACATTTTATGCAAGCAGCACCTGTTATAACATGACTTTTTTTGCCTACTGCTTCTAGGATTTCAACTTCGGGGCAAACCGAAAAACACTCCAAAGAGTGTACGCACTTATCCGCGTCATGTTCTACTTTTAAAAGACTATATTTCCCAACAAGAGTGTTAAATCCGCCAAGCGGACAGATATGCCCGCACCAGCCGTACTTTTGGGAAAAGAGGTCAAAAAGAAAAATCGCTACGAGGAAGAACCAGCCAAAACCAAAACCAAAGATAATGCCTCTATGGGCTATTCCTATGGGACTTATCATCTCAAAAGCGCCAAGTGAAAAAATAGAAGAGAGAATGAGTGTTATGATTATAAACCAGTAGCGGATATTACGGCTAAAGAGCGCATCCGCTTTGTCATAAAGTCCAAGCTTTCTTCTGATTGCCGCTGCTGTTTCAGTGATTATATTTACAGGGCATACCCATGAACAGAAGAAGCGTCCGCCGATAATACCGTAAAAAAATAGGACAACTAAAACACCGAGTAAAATATCGGCACTTATAACAGCTCCCGCAAAAAACATCTGAAGTGTTGCAAATGGGTCACTTAGCGGGATAAATCCAAAAACTACAGAACTGCTTAAATTACCTATAACAATTTTGTATCCATAAAAATTTGCCAAAAAGTAGGTGCCAAGTACAATAATTTGAGTCATTCGTCTTGCAAGATAATAGCGGTAGCGAAACAGAAAATTATTCATGATAAAGTCCTTCTAAAATACCTTCAACATCATTTACATTCTGAGCTTTCGCACCTAATTTTATAGTGTTACATTCGGTAGTAGCGGTATTCTCTCAGCATTTGTCATATCTATTGACATGTATTTTTCAGTTTTTNCTAGTGTCAAGTACCATGGAGTATTTTATTACTATGCCCTACTTACAGTTGTTTTAGAAAGCATATCGATTAAAATTAGGTGCGAAAGCTCAGTTACATTATCAAGTGCACTTTTTTCATTTCTTTTGGTTCTACTCATTGTAATGTCTGTAGAACTTTTTTTAAGTCTCTCTTCATCCTCTTTTTTCCAGCCGACAATATAGTGGGAACCTATATCACTTTGGGAGATAAAAAGCGGAAAGACTTTTATCGAGGCTATGTTTGTGGGACAAGCCATTTCACATGAGCCACATCCCGTACAGTGATTTGGGTTAACTACAGGAGTTAAAAATGCATGCATTCCGGTACGCGGATTTCGCTCATTTTTAAGCACAATTGCTACATCGGCAAGTGGACAGGCTCGTATACACATAGTACACTGAAGTCCAAGATAAGCCAAACATGACTGCGTATTTACTGTTGCAAGTCCCATTTTTGCGTTGTTTATAGAGAGTAAATTATTTTTTGTAAGTAATTTTAAATCGAGTGCATCCGTAGGGCAGGCCGTCGTACATGGAATATCGGGGCAGAGACGACATGCATTTTCCCGCGGTGTAAAATAGGGAGTTCCGATGGGTGTATTTTTTGAAATCGTGGCGAGCTGCAGCACATCAAAAGGACAGGCATTTACACACATCCCGCAGCGGATACATGTAGTGATAAAATCTTTTTCTAAAAGAGCACCAGGAGGTCTCAGCAGCAGGCTTTTTGCATGTGATTTTGACAGATAAGCACTCCAAAAAATAGTGCCTATTGAAGCATATCCAACCCCGTAGAGTACTTTTTGTAAAAATAATCTTCTCTTAGGAGTGTCAATTTTATTCATTTTACATCCTAGATATAACTACAAATTACTATCATTATAATGATAGTTTTTTAAGATTAGATTTAAAGTTAATATTAGTTTTTGTTATATGTTTAATTAGTTAAAGAAGTAATAAATAAAATATAGTGAAGTTTATCATTGTATAATCACGTTCTAAATTATAAGGGAGCAGTTATTTGCCACTTTCGCGTTTAAATGAAGAACAATATCTTGCAGCTACATCTTCTAACGAGCAAAATCTCATCATCGCTTCGGCAGGAACAGGGAAGACATCTACAATTGTGGGAAGAATAGCTTATCTCTTAAGTAAAGGCGTAAAACCTACAGAGATTTTACTTCTAACTTTTACAAATAAAGCCGCAGCTGAAATGGTTCAGCGTGTCGCAGAATTTTTCGGTAAAGATGTGGCTTCTAAAATTGATGCGGGAACCTTTCATGCAGTAAGTTACAGATGGCTGAAGAAGCATGACAAAAAAGTTGTCCTCAAACAGCAAAGAGAGCTAAAAACACTCTTTAGAAGCGTTTATGAGAAGCGTTCATTCGGGCATATCGGAGCAGAAATCTCACCTTATGGCGGAAACTATCTCTATGATGTTTACTCCTTTTATCAAAACACGGAACTACATGTTCATTTTGAAGAGTGGGTTAAAAATAAATATCCTTAACATGAGCTTTTCGCTATAATTTATGCCGACATCGTTGATGAGTTTGAAGCGCTTAAAAAAGAGTACGGTTTTGTAAATTTCAACGATTTGCTTCTTCATTTTCGAGCCATGTGTAAAACCAAAGAGCTTGGATATCAAGAGGTTCTTGTTGACGAGTATCAAGATACAAATGCGCTTCAGGGTACGCTCATAGATGCGATGAATCCGCCTTCACTTTTTTGTGTCGGGGATTATGACCAGAGTATTTACGCATTTAATGGTGCCGACATTTCTATTATCGGAACATTTTCAAAAAAATTTCCAACAGCACAAGTTCATACGCTGACTAAAAACTACCGCTCAACCGTTCCCATACTCTCACTTGCTACAAAAGTTATAGAGCATAATGAGAGAATTTATCCTAAAAAACTTGAAGTGACGCGAGGACATGATTCACAACCGCCAAAACTGCTTGCGTATGATGAACTCTTCGACCAGTACCATGCAATGGCGGCGCAAATACGCGACTCTCAGACTCCAAAAGAGGAGATAGCAGTTATTTTTAGAAACAACTCTTCGGCCGACGGTATTGAGGTTGGGCTTCGTGAACTCGGTATTACATGTAAAAGAAAGGGTGGGACGAGCTTTTTTGATTCGCGTGAGGTAAAAGCAGTTTTGGATTTTTACACTCTTTTGGTAAACGAGTCTGATATGATGGCATTTATTCATCTTTTTGAGTTTGCCAGAGGCATAGGAAGCGCCATGGCAAAAGAGATCTATATTGCGTTAAAAATACTTGGTCATGGAAGTATATTTTACGGGCTTTATGCACCTGACGAGTCTATTAAAAATCCTTTTGAAAAACGAAAACTAAATCATCAACTTGGGCTTTTTGATGACTTTTTGGAATTAGGGAGCGTAGGAAAATTTGCAAAGCTCGGTTTTGAAGATAAATTTATGCGCAATCCGATTTTAAAGCACCCTAAACTTACAAAAGAGAGCGCTACATTTTTACATGATTTTTATCTGCTGTTTCGAGATTTAAAAGGTGTAAAACAGCCTCGCACTATTGTTAAAAAAATCGCCGAATCTGCAATCTACAAATATATAGCAGAGTCTTTAGCAAGCAAAAGAGCACTGCTTAAAGACGGTACGATTGATGAAAAACAAAAAGTAGAATCATTGGTGAGAATAAGCAGAAAAATGGTTTTGTTAGAAGAGCTCTCAACACCATACAGCGAACATGAGAGATTTTTAAATGCTATGATTTTAGGCTCATCCGATTTGACACAGGGCGAGGGAGTAAACCTCTTAAGTGTTCATGCTTCAAAAGGGTTGGAGTATAAAGAGGTCTATATAGTCGACCTTATGGACGGACGCTTTCCAAACCGTAAACTTATGCAGCGCGGCGGTTCTTTAGATGAGGAGAGAAGACTTTTTTACGTGGCGGTAACACGTGCTAAAGATATCCTCTATCTTAGTTATGCAAAATATGACAAGATAAAAAAGCTTAATTTTTTGACTTCACAGTTTTTATATGAAGCGGGATTAGTACCAAAAGATGAGGCTTTTAGAGCGATGGTCTTAAAAGAGGAGGCTAAAGAGGATTAGTCTTAGCTCTAGGTGAAGGTTTTATTGTTATATACGACAACTTGATTGCGCCCATTTTCTTTAGCTTTGTACAATGCTTCATCAGCGCATCTGTATATTTCATTAGTGCTGTAGAGTGTATCTGGCTCAATAACAATAACCCCCATGGAGATTGTCAAGTATTTGCTAGCACTGTTTTTTTCATGTTTAATTTTTTCATTTTCAATATTTTCTTTTAAAGTGTTTGCAAAAGAGAGCGCTTCTGTATGATTTATACCTATACATAAGATTCCAAACTCTTCGCCTCCAAGTCTAAAAGCCATATCACCGGCTCTTTTAAGAGAGTTTTTCAGATTTTTTGCCACTGTTTTTATAATAAAGTCTCCCGCTTGATGACCGTATGTATCATTGTAGAGCTTAAAAAAATCTATATCTAAAATAACAAATGTAAGCGGTTGTTTTGTCCTGCTTTGTATCTTTAGATTGTTTTCAAAAACTTCATCAAAATGTCTTCTGTTGTATAAAGAGGTCATAGAATCCGTAATGGTCAATTTTTGTATCTCTTCTATAAATTTTTTGTTTTTAATATAAAAAATTCCGTTTACACACACAATAAACAAGGTTGAGATAAGTCCTGCCAATATCACATATACGGAGAGTATTTTTGTCTCTTTTAGTCTGTTGTTGAGACTTTTTTCTAAAAACAGGAAATTTGTATCGTAAAGAGCTATTATGAGATTGATATTTTTTGTGATTAGCTCAAAAATTCCATTTGGTTCAAGAAGTATACCATTTGCTTTTAGTAGATTTTTTTGCGTAAATTCAATAATGCTGTTTTGTGCCTCTTTCATCTTTAAATGAGTCTCTTTCAAATCAATGCTTTGCTCTGTTTTGTATAGCATATTGAGATTAAATTCCAATTTTTTTAAAATCTCTTTTATTTTGTTTAACTGTATAACAAAGTACTCTTTTTGATACTCTGTGAGTTGCTTGTCTGTCGTGCTAGTAGCAATCGCCCTAATCTGACCGTTGTACTCTATTAGCTGCGGTAAAAGATAGACTACATTTTCAATCATAACATAAGAGTTCAGTTCAGGGTCTAATATAAGATTGCAACTATAAGAGATACGATTGGAATAACTCATAAACTCTTCAATTATTTCATACAAATAGTTAAAACTTTTAAATTCTAAAGAACTTTTTTCAACAGAGTCTATAAAACTCTCCAGCTCTTTTTTTAGAGGTATACTTTTGTTTTGAGTAGTTATATTTTGTCGTATAAGTATTAGATTTTTTGAGATTTTTTCTTTTGTAAGTTTTAGTTCTTCTTGTGACTTTTCAGAGAGATTTTGTATGGATGCCAAACCTCTCAGTCTTTGAATATTGAAAATCGTATTTTGAATCTCTTTTATCGTTGTTAATCCTCCCGTTTCATCTATTATAAATTTTAAATCTTTTTGCAGATGTAAAAAAGCATAAGAAAATATTACAGCAACCCCTATTATAGGCATAATAGTAATCAAGATAAAATATTTAAAGTTCTCTTTTGTTCTGTCATAAGTTCTGTTTTTCATATTGTTATTTCTACTTTTAGCATAACATTTTTTAACTATTTTATCTTTATTTTTCTGAAAATCATAATTAAATTCTTCTAATAATTAATTTTTTAGATTGCCGCGCTTCTAAAGAAGCTCGCAATGACAGTCATGTACCAAGGAGCTTGCGACGAAGCAATCTAAGTTTTTTAGATAATTTATAACGCAATTGTTAATAAAAATATTACATTATAGTTCAAGGTTTATAGTATAATAGAAAAAAAGGAGAGTGTCATGAAAATTTTTATGTCAGTAGTTTTAATTATGTTTTTAGCAGGCTGTAGTAGTGAGAATAAGCAAAATAATGAAGAGGCGGCAACTGAGAAAAAGAGCGTAGTTAAAGATGTAAAAAATAAAGCTTTAGAGACGGCACAAGAGGTCAAAGAAGCAGTTTCAGAAAAAGCACAAGAGGTCAAAGAAGCAGTTTCAGAAAAAGCACAAGAGGTCAAAGAGGAAGTTTCCGAAAAAGCACAAGAAGTCAAAGAAGCTGTTAGCACACCGGAAATAGATGCAGCAAAAATTTATAGTGCATGTGCAGGATGTCATGGAGCAGACGGTTCTAAAGCTGCTCTTGGAAAATCTCAAATTATTAAAGGGTGGGATGCTCAAAAAACAGCAGATGCGCTTAAGGGGTATAAAACAGGAACATACGGCGGAGCTATGAAAGGCTTGATGAGGGGGCAGGTATCTAAGCTGAATGAAGCCGAGATACAAGCACTTGCAGAGTATATTTCAAAACTGTAATTTTTTAAATATCTTTCAGAGGAATAGGGTAATTTTCTACGATGTAGTCAATATCTTTATCTCCTCTTCCGCTGAGGTTGACTAAAATAGCTTCTTTTGGGTTCTCTTTTGCATATTTCATAGCAAATGCTACTGCATGAGCAGATTCAAGAGCAGGGATTATTCCCTCATGTTGTGAGAGTTTGTAAAATGCATCAACCGCTTCTTCATCGTTGCAAAGTCCAATTCTTGTTCTTCCTATGCTGTTTAGATATGCATGTTCAGGTCCTACCGATGGATAGTCTATGCCGCTTCCTATGGAGTGGACGGGAGCAGGATTGCCATCTTTGTCTTTGAGCATAATGGAGTTAAATCCATGCATTATTCCTTCGCTTCCGTATGTGAGACTTGCACTATGTTCACCGAGGTTTATACCTTTTCCGGCAGGCTCAACGGCGTATAGTTTTACTGCGTCTTCAATAAATGCGCTAAAAATCCCCATAGCATTGCTTCCTCCTCCCACACACGCACTTACCATGTCAGGAAGCTTGCCCGTCATCTCTAAAAACTGCTCTTTTGCTTCAATCCCTACAACACTTTGAAAGTCTCTTACCATCTTTGGAAAAGGGTGTGGTCCTACAACTGAACCAATTGCAAAAAGTTGTGAGTCAGTATCTTTGAGATATGCTTCAAATGCACTGTCAACTGCTTCTTTGAGAGTTTTAAGTCCATGAGTGGCAGGAACGACTTTTGCACCGAGTATCTGCATACGCACGACATTAGGGTGCTCTTTTGCAATGTCCACTTCTCCCATGTGTATTTCACACTCAAGCCCAAAATAGGCTGCAGCAGTTGCAAGAGCCACGCCATGTTGTCCTGCTCCTGTTTCGGCAATAAGCTTTTTTTTACCAAGATATTTTGCCAAAAGTGCCTCTGCCATACAGTGGTTAAGTTTATGCGCGCCTGTGTGATTCAAATCTTCACGTTTAAGATAAATTTGTCCCCCTCCAATGAAGTTTGAGAGATTTTTACAGTAGGTAACGGGAGTAGGTCGCCCTTGGTAATGTTTTCTTATTCTTTTTAGCTCATCAAGAAAGATAAACGATTTTGAGAGTTTGTCATACGCTTCATTAATCTATCGAAACGGTTTTTCAAGTTCCGGCGGGATAAAAGCGCCTCCAAACTTTCCAAAAAACCCATTTGCGTCGGGCATAGAGTCTAAATATGGTTTTTTCATAAAATTTTCCCTTTTTTTGTCAAATTGTAGCGATTAAGAGATAAAATTAGACAAAAAAGTAGAAATATTTAATGAAAAATATTATTTTAATTTTATTGCTTTTTCTCTTCGCGGGTTGTGACGGTAAGATATATAACAATATACATGACAAGAGTAAGATTGGCGTAAGTGTCTCATCTATAGAGATTGTTGCCAATGATGAACAATCTCTCAATTATTCAAAAAAAATTATGGAGGAAAAAGGGTTTGTCGTTGCAAAATCAAACTATAAACTACGGGTATAGTATAGAGACTATACTTTGTCATGTACCAATCCGCTCTCTAAAACATCTTCTGATTATAGTTATGACGGATTGCTTGTTTTAGAGCTTTTTTATAACGGCAATAAAGTTTACTCCATCTACAGAGACTTTAAAGGAAGCATCAGCGAGAAACATTATTTGACTCTTATCGACATCATGCTTGATGATCTTGAGATAAGATAAACTTTTAATCTATACCTTCTTTTGGTGCGCAGAAATAGTATCCTTGAGAGTAGTCGATTTCCAACTCTTTTACTATCCTAAAAACTTGTTCATTTTCAACAAACTCCGCTATGGTTTGCATGCCTAGTTTTTTAGAAAATTAGACAATAGTAGAGACGACTAAAAGTGCATTTTTATCCGTGTCTATATTTTTTATAAGTGAGCCGTCTATTTTTAAGTAATCTGCCTTTAGCTTTATTAGGTATGCAAAATTGCTGTAGCCTGTACCGAAATCATCGATAGCTATCTTGCAGCCATATTTTTTAACTTCATTTATAAAACGAATTACTCCCTCAAAGTTTACGATATACTCAGACTCTACTATCTCAAATACGACTTTTGCACCGATGTCATGCTTTTGCAGCATTTTTAAGATAAACTCCGTAATATCAGGCTCAAGGATATCGTTGATAGATAGATTTACGGAAAATTCTGCATCTATGTTTTTAAACTTTTCAAATGCCTGTTCTATAACTGCTTTTGTGATTGAGAAGTACTGTCTAGTCTTTTTTCCTACTTCTAAGAAAAAAAACGGAGATATAATCTTCTCACCGTCTCTCATCCTCACTAAACACTCATATTTTTCATACGCTAGATTTGAGTTGTTTACGATAGGCTGGTAAAAACTTATGATATCGTTGTTTTTGATAGCATCGGAGAGTTTTTTTGTCCAGTACATGTTCTCTTCATAGACTTTGTTAAGAGACTTTGATTCGTTATAAACTAAAAAATCTATGTTTTTGCTTCTTGCCGTGCTCAGCGCCATGTTTGCCGTAGATAGAAGATGCTCTTTATCTTCAAAAGAGATACCGCCACTGCATGAGACAAGAAGCTCTTTGTTTTGTATGCTGAACTTCTCTTTAATGTTATCTATAATTTTTTTTACTTCAAGCACAAAAAGCTCTTTATAAAAATTGTCCGCTAAAACGGCAAACTCATCACCTTGAAGTCTGTAAAATTTTAAGTTTTTCTCCTGAGATATAAGATTGTAAATTTTGTTTGCGATAGATATGATGACAAGATTACCAAATTCATGTCCGTAAAAATCATTAATCTGTCTAAAATTATCCAAGTTGAAAATTGAGATACAGGGAGATTTGCTATTTTCTATATCTTGATGGAGCTGAAACCTGTTTGAATAGCCTGTTAAGAGGTCGGTATATGCAATCTTCTCTATCTCTGCTTGTTGTTCGATGAGGGGAGTGATATCATTTCTGATAAAGAAGTATTCTATAACTTCACCTTCTAAATTTTTAATAGGCAAAATTGTTGTGTCTGTCCAAAATGCTTCACCCGATTTTTTTATATTTTTTATGATTCCATGCCATATTTTATGAGAGTTAGATAGAGTATCCCATATTTCTTCGTATTGCTCTTTTGCGATGTCGGGCGAGAACATAACAGTATGATTTTTTCCCTTTAGCTCATCTAGAGTATATTGGCTAATTTTTGAAAATTTGTCGTTTATGTAGATGATGTTTTTGTTTTTGTCTATTCTTGAGAGGATTGTACTGCTATCTATGGCATTTTCATACTCTTTTGAGACATGAATCATATCATCAAAGTTTTTCTCTGTAACTTTGAGCTGATCTTCAAAGTAGCTCATAAGCTCTTTTTGCTGAGTTATATCTGTTTTTATAGCGATATACTCCATAATATTGCCGTTTTTATCTAAGATCGGTTTTATAAAACCTTTTAACCAGTATGAAGAGCCATCTTTTGATAGATTTTTAAAATCTCCGCTCCATGATTTTTTAAGATTTTTGATCGTATTCCAAAGATCTTTATAAATCTCCATGGGCATATCGGGATGACGGATGATTTTGTATGAGTTGCCAACAAGCTCCTCTTTTGTATAACCGCTTCTTTTGCAAAAAGCATCATTTACATATCTGATAATTCCGTTTGTGTCGGTTTTTGAGACGATAAAGCTCTCATCAACGGCTGATTTGTACTGCTCTAAAAGTACGAGTGAATTTTCAAACTCTTCATTTAAAAGGTGAGTGGAAGAGAGAATGTTTTTAGCGATAGAGCGCATAAAAAAAACAAGCATAATGACCAATACCAAAAGAAAAAGAGCAATGAAAAAAACTGTCTGTTTTATATCTTGTAATTTTGCATCGATAGATTTTTCTACATCCTCAAAGAGCTTCTCCTCAAGCTCTCTAAGGCTATTTATGCTTTTTGTTGCCGAATCAAACCAGTGAGATGGTTCTATGTTTTGAAGAGTTGGCTCTTTTGTATTTAGTACAGATTTGATGATTTTAAAAGTCTCTTGAAAATGGGCTTCTTGAGCTGTTTTTACATATAAGTCATAGTAAAGAGGTTGCTCTTTTAGAGATTGCTTAAATCTATTTATGCCTGCATTGTAGATGTAAAAAGATCTATCCGTTTGTATAAAATTCTCTTGTGAAAGTGACTTATTTACAAATACTTCGTTTAAAGCTGCCCTCATTTGACCCAAATTCTCTTTTGCAAAAGACAAAAAACCATATGCTTGCATATAGTTTCTATCTGTTCGCTCCTCCATCATAGTCGGGATGACTTTTGTAAAATCAAGAAGTATGGCTATCTCTCTAGTATAGTAAGCTTGAACCTCTGAGGCTGATATATTTAGTTCGTCAATCCGCTCTCTTACTCTTTTTATGTTGCTTAAGAGAGTTGTATCAAAATCTTTGTAGCGAGGAGATTTTAAACTCTCCAACGCAGTGTCTAGATCATTTCTGGTTTTTATAAGCAATGGATCTTTGAGATTTGAATCCTTAGCTACAAATCCGGTGCTGACACCTCTTTCAATCTGCATCATATGAACTATCCAAGAGGTTAGTTTTACATCATCAATATATCTTTGCGTTTGCTCAAGCTCTTGTACATGAACAAATTCATGCGCTATTTTGTTTGAAGAGAGCAATATAATAACAAGAGATGGTACAATGGTTAAAAAAAGCAGTTTTGATTTTAAGTTTATCTTCATTTTACCTCCTTATCTTATTAGTTATCTTGCAATATTTTCAAATAATATCAAACAATTGTTAAGATTGTGTTACATATAGCTATTTGACCTCTTTTAACATTGTATCTAGTATCTCAAAAAGCTCTTTGCTTGCACTCTCTGCATCTTTGAAGTGGTTGATAACTTTGTTGATATCTGCTAAACAGTTACCGCTTTTTACACATTCGATGGCTGCAATGGCATTGTCATGCACTTTTGCATGCGGAGCGTCTATCATGTTATATGCTTTTGTAGTTCCAAAGAGAGCTTTGCCTTGCTCACCTTTCCATTTGCCGAATCTGCATGAGCGGTGATTTGAGAGTTCAACATCTTTAGCGTTAAATACAGCGTCATACGCATTAACCTTAAATAGTACATGGTCTAATTTTGCCAGATTTATAAAGAGTTCATAGCTGACATGTCTGTTGTCATCTTTGATAATTTGAGTGCTGCTAAGAAGTTTGTCAAGCTCTTCTTTGAAATTATCGAGATTGTTTGAAGAAGTTTGTGCTTCACTCTCTAGTTTTTCGCTGTCTGAGTGCATGATATGGGCATTTTGTTTAAGTGTGTTGATATTTATCTCAACCTCTGCCGTTGCTTTTTGCGTTCTCTCTGCAAGTTTGCGAACCTCGTCTGCAACAACTGCAAATCCTCTTCCATGCTCTCCCGCACGTGCCGCTTCAATCGCAGCGTTGAGTGCTAAAAGATTTGTCTGATCTGAGATATCTTTGATGAGATTGATAACTTCAGAGATGGCAGAAACACTCTCATTTAGGTGTTCAGCCGTGGCTCTTAGCTCATTTGCCATTTGAATGATGGCATCGGTGTTAAAGATGGAGTTGGCATTTTGTCTGATGTCAATCATAAAACCTTCATTCTCAACTGTGAGCTTTGCGATCTCTTCTAAAAATGAGATATTGTGTTCTATTCCACTTTGAATTACCTTAATGTTGCTGGCACAACCGTCTGAGAGGTTGTGAGTAAGCTCTTTTTTAAGCTTGTTTTCTTGCTCGATATTTTTAACTTCTTTAGCTTGGCTTTGAAACGCTTCATTTTCGAGTCTAAGTTTTTCACACTCTTCTTGAAGCCCTTTGACTTTTGCTTCTAGCTCTTGGATTTGCAGGGAGTTTTTGTTGTTGCTGTTGTTAAAAAAAGACATCTTCTTTCCTTTTTACTTTGTATGGTTCTGCAAGGAATCTAATTGATATGACCCCGATAAGGGGGGGGGAAACTACTAAATGTTTGCTATATATTAGAGTTATAATAGTTATTTGCTAAAAGTATTATTAAAAAATGAAATAATTCTAAAGATAAGAGGACATTTATCACATTCGTAACAAAACTAAACATATTGAATATTGCAATAATATAATTTCAAACAAAAAAAGAGCCTAAGAATATTTTACCACAAGGGTAAAAATCTGCAGAGTCTATAAGTTTTATACTCTTTTAGAGCGGTGTTAAAATCCATTTTGCCAATGTGTCAAGTTCTTCATTTGTGAGTTGTCCAAATGCCGGCATAACAGCTCTTGAGTTCTCCCACGCTCCTTTGCTTCCTTTTTTTATGCTCTGTTTAAGTGCATCTTGCGAGGATGCGAATTTTTTTTGTATTTTTGTAAATGAAGGACCTACGAAATCTCTCTCAACTCTGTGACATCCCAAACAGTTGTTTTTTAGAGCTATTTTTTCTCCCTCAGGGAGTGCATCATACTTCATTTTTGCTTCCATGGCTTCAGAGAGTCTCTTTTGCGTGTAGTTGCTAAACATATATTTTGCAATTGCTTTTGCTTCATCATCTGTTACACTCTCTTTTAGTGAGGGCATGAGTCCGTATTTCTCAAGAGTTCCTTTGTCGCAAAACGACTTCTCAAAACTCGGCTCTTTGATGTAATCAACCACAAACTCTACGGCTTCATAAATCCTCCCAGATTCATCTTTTGGTTTTACAAAATCAAATATATGAATAGAGACGGACATCATGGGAGGTGCGACTTCATTTTTAAGTAAAAGAGGCGGCATATTTAAGTCATGGCAAGATGCGCATTTTTGCTCTAAAAGTTTTTTGCCATCAAGTTCTTTAGTCGGTTCGTTGCTGCTGCAAGCAGTAAAAAAAAGTACCACGATTAAAAGAGTGTATTTTAAAATCATAATCTTACCTTTTGTATATTATAATCAAAGTGTATAATATAAAGAGTTAAAAAAAGATGAAGATAAATTTTTAATTGAGATATTGGGTTTTTCTTATCTTTGAAACTTCCAAAAAGTAAGTGTGTCCGAGGTAGATGACAAAAAATACAGCTGTAAAAAAGATAGCAAAGGGAACAAGTGAGAGAAGGTAGAGCAGAAGTGTTTTTACTCTTAGGTTTTTTGCATTAAAAAACTCTATCTGTTTTGCTTCTTCTTTTGTGCAGATACTTGAAGAGATATCAAAAGTGAGCATCTTGTGAAAAAAGTAGTAAAGCGGTATATTGATTGCCACTATATTAACAAGCGGAATAAAGTAAAAAGGGATGAGTAAAAAGAAGAGCAAAAGCATAACCACTGAGTATTTTAGAGCTAAAAAGATTGCAGAAACAGGATTTGAGTAGCCTGTCATGTCAACATCCTGATAGTGTCTTAAGCGGAGTTCTCTTAAGATAAGCGGCGTTAAAAAACCGATGATAATAATTGCCACAAAGATAGAGAGGTAGATGGTTAAAAAACCGCCGATTATATAGATGAGAAAAGTTGCCAGCCATGATGTGATAGCATAGCTCATCAAAAATTTCATAATTGCCGAACCTTCAAGTTCTGCTTCCATAGTCTCTGTGTGTGGGATGCCGTTTTGCATAGTTGTTTGAGAGCTCTCAATATGCATGGTGCCGAGCTGTTCTACGCCGATGCCTGCTGCAACAAAGAAAAGTATGTACATGACGATGATGCTTATGACAAAAGGCAAAAGGGCGTATTTGAGCATTTTTGGGGTTAAAAAATCTTTGATGCTCTGGAGCAGTATCTCTTTCTCGCTCATCTCTTGCTCCACAGTTTTTGGTTTAGTTTTAACTCTTCAACGATACTTATCGCCAGATGTAGAGTTTTTACATACTCCATAGCCACCTTGTAGTCCAGCAGCGAGCGGAATATGGATGGTTCAAACAGGTCTTTGTTGTAACTGATCGCCATGTAGATATGCGCTCCCACAAAAGAGATAGAGACAGGATGTGCAGATTTGTGCTTAAAGTCAAGCAGTTTTTTCATAAGTGCGTGCGAGAGGATATATCTTGCTTCGACTTGGTCTGTGGAATAAATCACAAACTCTTTCTCAAACGCCGGATCATCCATTTTGATTAGTTCGTCCCTTGCCATATTATTTGACTGCAGCCAGTGTCCTATGATATCACCAAATGTACTTTGAGCAGTGTCTGGAAGAACGATTGTTTCGCCGCTGAAGTGTTTGTTAAAATCTGCAACGACAAAAAGCCCTTGAAAAATGGTACTCCATGTATCTTTGCCTTTTGAATTTTGATTTTTCTTTTGGGCGTGGAGGTCTGAAAACTGGATGTTGATACCCTCAATCTGACCTTTTACATAGTCGTTTCCGCTGAGTTTGTCTGGTTTTTCAAAGAGTCTAGAGTTCTCGAAATAGTAGTCGGACACATGTGTGTTTGATGCGTATACAAGCGAAGAGTCTATGGCATGAACAAGCGGTTTGATAACGCTCATTTTAAACTCATGCGTGTAGTCATGCACTAAAAATTTATAAGCAATACCCCCAAGCGCGATGGTGGCAAAGAGAACAAACTCATAAAAACCTTGAAGCGAGTATGCCGCAACACCTGCAATAACCGTGAGAAAAATCCCAACAATAATGATGCGGTGACTGAGATTTTTTCTATCCTTTTCCAGTTTTTCAAGCGTGGGATAGAGACTCTTGTAGTAAAAGTCTGTTAATTCACTTACGCTCTTCACTGCCAAACCTAGCTAAAGAGCTCTTTAACGTCTACATTTTTACGCTCACTCTCTACAATCTCAAACACCTCTTTTCTTCTGTAGTTCATAAGTGAGGCCATAAAGTTTGTCGGAACCATCTCTATGGCATTGTTATAGTCTGTTACGGCTTGGTTGTAAGCGCGACGTGCAGCTGAAATCTGCTCTTCTACTTCATGAAGCGTGTGTTGGAGATGCATAACATTTTCATTTGCTTTTAACTCTGGATAGTTCTCAACCGCTACCATGATGGAGCCTAAAGCAGAGGTTACTTTTGCATCAAGGGAGATTTTTTCCCCATCGCTGAGGTTTGGTCTGTTTGCTTCTGCGCGAAGTTTTGTAACTTCTTCTAAAAGCGATTTTTCGTGCTGCATATACTGCTTTACCGATGCAACAAGATTTGGGATGAGGTCGTAGCGTTTTTTAAGATTTGTATCTACGCTTGCAAAGATATTCTCAACCTGATTTTTCTTCGCAACTAGCGAGTTGTACATCAAAGCTAAGATAAGAACTATAATGATTAAAATAATGAGCGATGTCGGCATGGGCAATTCCTTAAGATGGGCTTAGTGCAATAGTCTATCCAAAAATGGTTGAAATTTCTATTTTTGAAGTTTAGTTTTTGTACTATAGCAATACAAAATCCCTTGAGATGGAGATAAAAAATGTTTGAAAAACTACTCTGCAAAAAAAGATATTACTCTGATAGTGAGATACATGAGGATGAAAATCAACAATATTACAGAAGCAGTTTTCATAAAGATTACGACAGGATAATATTTTCCAACTCATTTAGAAGATTATCAAAAAAGACGCAGGTGCATCCGCTCTCAAAAAACGACCATGTCCACAACAGACTCACGCACAGCCTTGAAGTGGCAAGTGTGGGCAGAAGTTTGGGGCTTAGAGTCGGAGAATTTTTAAGTAAAAAGTATCCGTATGAAGAGATAAATCCCTATGATGTCGCATACATTATCCAGACTGCATGTTTGGCTCATGATATCGGAAACCCTCCTTTTGGACATGCAGGCGAAGAGGTCATAAAAGAGTGGTTTGAAACAAACAGAGATGAAGATTTTTTAAAAGAGCTCTCGTCAGACGAGATAGAAGATTTTATACATCTTGACGGAAATGCACAAAGTTTCAGAGTAGTTACACAGATAGAAAACAATCTTTTTGGCGGCGGTATGAATCTCACTTTTGCCACACTAGGGGCTTTGGTAAAGTACCCGCACTCTTCATGCAACTGCAAAAATATAGGCAAATCTAAGTTTAACTATTTTCAAAGCGAAGCTTCCTTTTTCAAACTCCTTTTTGATGAGCTTGGACTCTCAAAAGCCGACGGCACATTCAAAAGACATCCACT
This sequence comes from Sulfurimonas sp., assembly GCA_002899765.1. Taxonomy (GTDB): domain Bacteria; phylum Campylobacterota; class Campylobacteria; order Campylobacterales; family Sulfurimonadaceae; genus Sulfurimonas. Next base: position 50,591 of record PPDH01000033.1, read on the forward strand.
CTCTTATTTGATGGAAGCTGCAGATGATATCTGTTACGGTTTGCTGGACTTACAGGATGCTCTAGAGCTCAAAATCATAACACTTGAGGATGTAAAAAATATATTTACTCTTGTTTGCGGCGAAGAAGAGGTTGCAAAAGTGTACTCTAATGAGAGCATTGAAGATACAAAAAAAGTCTCAAAACTCGTTGCTATCTCTATTCATAACTTGGCTGTTCATACCATGGAGATTTTTGAAGAGAATTTTGATGCCATTGTAAGTGATGAACAGCCAAAGGATTTGATAGAACTTTTTAGAAAAAAAGAGTTTCAAACAGCTATAAAAGAGGCAAAAAAGCTTGGAAGCCAAAAAATATTTAACGAAAAAAGAAAGATAGAACTCGAACTAGGAGCTTACAACATCATAGAAACTCTGCTTGAAAATCTGATGCATGCCTCGTACGAACTTTACAAAAAAGAGGATGAGTCAAAACTCTCTTTTAGAAACAAAAGAGCATTGGAGCTGATGGGCGAAAACAGACCTCAAAAAACGCAGAATTTATATAAAATGTATCAAAGAGTGGTCGACTACATAGTCGGCATGACAGACAATCATGCGAAGTATGTGGCAAATCAGTTGAACGGCATGGGGATTTAAAAAATTAATATTAAAGCTTACTATAGAGCACTAAAATCCACCGTTACTTCATCTATGCTGCTCTGCGGCAGAAGCTCTTTTGCATACTCCATGTAGAGTTTTGAGTCATAAAAAAACTTTACCAAATCTTTATCCAAATCGCCATCTTTTGCCATAAAGTAGAGTATCTTCATAGCCGAAGAGAGAGGATTTACTTTTTTGTATGGACGGTCACTTGCGGTTAGCGCTTCAAATACATCGGCAACGGCTAATATGCGTGCTTCAAAGCTTATCTCATCGCCTTTAAGTCCAAGCGGATACCCTTTGCCATTAATCTTCTCATGGTGGCTGCCAGAGATTTGAGGGATATTTTTATACTTTTTAGGGAAAGGGAGTTTGCTTAGTATATCGACGCTTGTTTGTGCATGTTCGTTGATGATATTGCGCTCTTCTTCTGTCAGTGTCCCTTTTTGAACGCTTAAGTTGTAGGCTTCATTTTGGGTAAGAAGTTCATAGGTGACTCCATCAACCACCCAAGGATTTTGTGCCATTTCGTTGATTGCAGCGATATCTTCGTCTTTTGTAAACTCTGTTCCCGCATTGCTTTTTTCTATGATTTTAATATCTGCTTCTAGCAGCTCTATTTTTTGTTCATGCTCCTCTTTTGACATTTTGCCCTCTAAAAATGCGATATAGAGTGCTTTTTTGATAACCTCAAAACGGCTCTGCACAAGGGCGATGCGGTCAAAAATGGCTTCAAGTTTTGTTGCTTTGTCCACAACCTGTTCTGGAGTTGCCAATTTGCCTATATCATGCATCATGGCTGCAAAATTTATCTCCCGCACCTGCTCATTTGTAAAATATTTCTCTTTGTAGAGCGTCTCGTCTTTGTTGATGGCATCGCAAAGCATAAGGCTTAGTTTAACCATGCGCTCTATATGTCCAGCTGTATAGGGAGACTTTTTGCGTACGGCAAAGATAATGCTTCTCAAAAATGCTTCAAGAAGATCCTCAAGACCCTGAATAAGCATGGTGTTGGTAATACTCACAGCCGCTTGAGAAGCAAGCGAGAGTGTGATGGAAGCATCATTTTGGCTAAAAGGAATACTCTCGCCAGTGATAGAATCTTTTTTGTTTAGAAGCTGCAAAACGCCGATAATCTCGCTCTCATGATTTTTAAGAGGAATGACTAGCATCGATTTTGATCTATACCCTGTTCCTGCATCAAACTTCTTTGTTCCCTCAAAAGAAAAGCCCTCCGCTTTATAAACATCGGGGATATTGATAATCCTCTCTTCAAGTGCACAGGTAGCCGCTACCATCTTTTTGTTTGGTGTGCCATCTTCTAGGTAGAGCGGAAGCGGCGGCCAAGTGATGGGGCCATGTGTACCGCCCATTTTAATACCCAAAGAGTCAGTTTGTGCTACTGTAAAACGCAGCGACTCGCCATTTCGGAGATAGAGTGTACCGCCGTCTGCATGGGTTAAATTTTTTGCTTCTGTTACTATCATCTCAAGTAAAACGTCAAGATTTCCCTCCGCAGAGAGTGCCGTGCCGATAGTTGTGAGTTTTGTAATCGTATCATGCGTAGAGGCGTTTTTTTCTCTATGTAGTGAGCCGTCTTTTAGATTTATTAGTTCATTATCTCTTAAGATATGTTCCTCTTTGATTCCCATAGCAACGAGTTCTTCTATGATTTGCTTTGCATAAAAAGGTTTGAGATGGTTGACGTAGATAGGGAAGTTTTCTCGTCTTAAAAGGGTAAGCTCCTCTTCTAAAAGTTTTGGAGTGAGATGTTTGCTCTCATATGCGATTTTATCAAAACGGCTAGGAAAAGAGACATCGATAATAAGCGCTTTGATAGAAGGTGTGTTATTGATAACTTCCCAAAGCAGAGGATTTTTATAGGTGTCGCCTGAGAAGAGGATGCCGCTTTGCTCTTTTTGGATGATGTAGCCGCAACATGCAACGGTGTGGTTGGATAGAATGGGGGTAAGCGTTATACCGTCTTCTAGCTCATACACCTCTTGCTCAAAAATCTCAACAAATTCAATAGCTGACATATCGCTGCCATGTAGAGTTATTTTTGAAAAATCCGGCCAAATTTCTCCGTTAAAAAAGTGTTTCTTAAGTGCATCAATAGTCTCTTTAAGTCCATAAAGACGTAGCGGTTTTGTACGCTTTGCAAAAAAGTTATCTATCAAAAAAGCACTTTCAATGATATGGTCAAGATGTGAATGTGTAAAGAAGATACTGTTTACATGTAAAGCTTCCTCACCAAGTGCGTGCATGATATTTCCCGCATCTATAAGTGTGTGTTTATTTACTTGAATACATGTAGTGAAACCGCCATTAAATCTACTTCCGTGTGAGCCTAGTATCTTAATATAGTCCATTTTTATCCTTTAGAAGTGTGTATAAATACACCGTTGAAATTTTGCGGCGGTACCTCTATGTAGTGTTAGCATCGCTCTATATATATCTTGTATATGGCGTTGTTTGTTTTGTTGCTCCAGCTCTCAATTTCCTTGAAAATTTCAAGTGCTTTTGCAAACTCTGCCTTTTTGTAGAGTTTTATAGCTTCATGGTAGAGAGAGAGTTCATGTATAAGCTGCTATTTTGAGACATCAAAAAGATAAATATCGCGTGCATCATCATAATCATGGATTTGCCAAATCTCGATAGGTTCGCTCTTTCCCTTAACAGTTACAAGATCTAAAAAACGGTATATATAGTCTCCCATAAGAAGCTCTTTTGTAAAGTTAGAGATATTTAGTTTTGAGTTGTAGTATTTACAGAGTGATTCTAAACGAGAGCCGAGATTAATCGGATCTCCGATAACGGTGTAGTCGCTTCGCCCGCTTGAACCCATCTCTCCCACAATGGCAACGCCGCTGTTTAAACCTATGCCGATATCGACAATAGGAACTCCTTTCGCATCTGACATGGCGACAACGCTTATAAACTCAGGGTCTTCTCTTAGTGTTTTGTTAAGCTCTCTTAGCGCATGGAGTTGTTCAAGTGAAGCTGTAACGGCTTTGTCTGCGTGATTTTTAACATCAGTTGGTGCATTCCAATAAGCCATGATGGCATCGCCTATAAATTTATCAACCGTTCCTTCGGTTTTGATGATAATCTCCGTCATAGGATCCATATAAGTATTCATAAAACGGATAAGTTTCTTAGGGTCTCCCATCGCTTCAGAAATATTTGTAAAATTACGCACATCGGATAAAAAGACAGTGATTTCTCTCTCTTTGCCCTCCAATACATTGTCTTCGCTTGAGAGTATATCGTTCATAACCGCAGGGCTGACTTTGCTTGCAAACTTCCCTTTGATGCGCTCTTTTTGCCTAATCTCCAAAAAGTAGTTCAGGGCTTGCCCGATGACAAAGAAAGAGTTAATGGCGATAAAGGGCAAAATCGTATTGAAGAGAACTCCATGGTTAAACATGTAGAAGTAGTGAGCAAAAAGCAGAGCAGCATTCAGTGCTAAGAGCAGAGCAAATGAGCCGATGGCACTCGGAAGAAGAAGAATCAAAAATGTAAAAAATGCTCCTGCAATAATGGTGAGAGTATCTACCCCTGCTGCCCAGATGGGTTTTGAGAGAAAATCGCCGCCAAGGATATTTTCAAGTGCATTGGCATGGACTTCAACTCCGGGAAAAACAGAGTCAAACGGAGTGCTTCTAAGATCTAAAAGTCCCGCTGCCGAGGTTCCTAAAAAGGCTATTTTGCCTTCTATCTCCTCAGGTTTTACTCTTTTTTCATAGATATCCAAAGCAGAGATATAACGGTAGCTTCTTTGCGCACCTCTATAGTTAACGCTTAGGCGGCCGTAATAATCGGTTGGAATACCAAGTTCCCCCAAAGCGATATGGCTCAAACCGTTCTCATCATAAAAGAGTTCAATTTTTCTCTTATCTTGTATGATACGTGCCATTTCAAGAGTGAGCGAAGGGTAGATAATGCCCTCATACTCCATAACCAAAGGAACACTCCTTACATTGCCGTCGCTATCGGGAACGGTGTTAAAGTACCCACTTGAGTATGCAGCTTCTTGAATGGAGTCTATGTTTAAGATGGGGCGGTAAGGTTTGAGCAGATAGGATTTTTCTGGTCTGTTTTTTTCTATGACGATGCCGCTGGATTTTGGGTTGTTTTGTGGAGCAATAGAGTCGTTTTGAATAGCAAAAACATACCCGATAATAGTTGGAGTTTGAGAAATGGTTTGTGCTAAAACCTCGTCATAATCAACTACTCCTTCGTAAGAAAGCCCAAGTTTTTTAAGCACTTTCTTTGGAGAGCTGTTGTCAGGCTCTGCAAAAACGACATCAAGTCCGACCATCCCCACACCGTAATCGGCAAGATTTTGCAAAAGCGTCGACACTTTGTCTCTGCTCCATGGCCACTGCCCAAGAGACTTAAGACTCTTCTCATCGATATCGACTATGATGATATTTTCATCGCCCTTAATTTCGCCTCTTGCCTTAAACATAAAATCTTTGACTTTGTTCTCAAAAGGCATAAAAAGTTCCGAGGCACGAAAAGAGAGCATTATAACTATGACAGAAATAATGATTGCTAAAAGAAGATGTGCTGTCTTTTTTGGCATTTTAAAGTTCTAATATTTTAATTATCAAGTTGACTCTATATAAGAAATGTACTTAATTCTGACTCTACTAGTACGGTAATACCGACAAAATCTACGATAATATCTCCATTTACATTTCCTTGAAACAGATAAGTACCACTATTTCCATAACCTAAATCATAAGTAAATGCTACCGTCTCTGTATCAGCTATAGCTCCTGCAAGATAGCCGAGTGCTGCATTAAGAGCATCTGCGGAAGTGATAGCTACGCTTGTTGTGTTATCTGCTGCTTGAAAAGTTGCTATGCCGCTTGTGATGGTTGTTTTTCCTACAGTTACTACGCCCACCGTTACATCCGATACATCCGTGCTTGTTGTTGCGATAGTCGTTGACGGCAAATCAAGTTTATCTTTATCTAGTTCAAAATAAACTATCTGATCAGGCGTACCGACTGAAGAATCTCCATTTGCGATAATCATCGTATCGACTCCTCCATTTGCTCCTGCATCTCCCAGCCAAATCGTATCCAAACCTGTACCGCCTGTGATAGAGTTTGTGCCGCTTGTCCATATATAAAGAACATCCTCATTAGCCGTACCCGTAACAACAACACTGCCTGCTCCATCGATAGGTTTCGTCAAATCAGCCGCACTGTCTGTTATGGTTTGACCTGCGGCAAGAGTGATTTTTGTTATATTGCCAAGATTTACAGTAGTAGCTGCTGTTACGCTTCCTTTTGTAAATGTAACCGTACCGCTATCTATGGCAAGTGAGATATTGCCCGTTGCCGCTCCCTCAAATGTTATAACTCCATTTGTATCTGTTACCCTAAAAGCTGCCTCAAGAGTAGGCACAGCATAATCAATCCCCGAACTATTTGCATTGCCCGCTATATCAACTGCTTTTGAAGAAGCTACCGTAAGTGTATCGTTCGCTGCAACTGTTGGAGTAGTGCCGAGTGTTATCTCAAAAGTGGATGTAAATCCGTCTGATGGGCTGATAGCCGTTAGAGTTGCACCGTCTCCAAAAGAGTGAGAGTTATCAAGTGTGATATCTGCAAGTGTTAATGTAGTTGTATTTATAGACTCTGAGAAAGAAAATCTTATTTTGTCTCCTGCGGCATAAACTCCCGTTGAGTCGTTGTTTGTATCTGTGTTTGTGATAGGGTTGGTTGATGCTGCAGTCGGAGCCGCAGTGTCTTGTGTAATAGCAACAACAGCATCTGCAGCTGCATCTGCAGCAGCTGCATTGTGTGACATGTCTCTGATAAATCCTGCTGATACATCGAGTGTATCGACTGCACTTGAGCCAGTCTCGTTATATCCCGTTGTAGCTATGAGTGCCGCTGTTTTTGTATTTGTCAGCGTGATAGTGAGCGTAGCCGCATCTGTAACTTTTGCGGAGCCGATATCACTTACTGCAAAACTTACATCTGCCGTTGTCGTGTCATCGCCGTTTATATCCCAGCTCAGTTTGCTCCAGTCAAGTCTTGCTTTTACATCGGTTGTGGCATCTTCCGTAGTTTCTAAGATAGTATTAAAATTTGTACCTGTTAGTGTTAAAGTGCCTGTGTTCTCATCAAATGCAGCCGAAGCAATAGTCGAAGTCGGAATTGTTGTATCTGTAGAAACCAGTTTGTCATTCGTACCCAGTGTGACTTTTCCGACTAGGGCAGCGTACTGTTCAGGGGTTATTGTAACTGTAATCGCAGTGTCTGCTTCATCAGAAATCGTTAATACATCGAGTCCGCTAAGATTAGCTTGTGTTAGATTGAGTGTTTGCGAAATTGTTGCCGACAGAGTGCCTGTTGCCGTGATAGTTGAGAGATTAGTATCTGCAGCTATATCTTTTACGGTTACATTTCCTTCACCGGAAATAGACTTGCTTAGTGCTTGAGCAGCAGTTAAAGTTAAAGTAGTATCATCTTGACTTATATAAGCGGTAACCGTATCTAAATTTTCATTTGTACTTATATTTACAGTTTCATATACAATCCCAATAACTCCATTTGTCGTAGTAACATTTGACATGTCAATATCAGCTGTTAAGTTTGCCGTAGCAGTACCTTCTCCAGATACAGTTACACCATCCATTTTTCCTAAATCAGAGTTAAGTGTTGCTCCTGAGTTTACTACAAACGATGCTGTTCCTAAAGTTGCAGCAGTTCCAATAGTTACCACCCCGCTTGTAACTGTTACTACCGCTTTTCCAAGATTGGCAGTTAAATTTAAAGGTGTTTCTTGTGTTCCACCTGCTACTGCCGCTGTAACAGTAGTGGCCTTAATCCCTGATAAATCCGCATCTAAAGTATTTTCAAGATTTGTAATATTTACTGTACCCGCACCCTCAATAGTCAACCCTGTTGAATCAGCAGCCGTTAGGGTAAGTGTTGCTCCTGTTTCTACGACGATGGAGGTATATGAGGGAATGGTAAGTAAGGAATCTAAAGAAACCTCGCCGTCTGTTATTTTTATGACAAGACCTATAGTAGGATCTCCAATATCTAAAGTTTCCAATTGTGTTGGAGTTGAGATACCGCCTGTAATAGTTGCCGATAAAACTGCAGATTGGACATAAGTTAAATCTACTTGTGGTATGCTTGAAAAAGGGTTTAGGTTGACAACACCGCTGCCTGTTACAGTTTCGCCGTCGAGTACCAAAGCATCGGTATTTAGTGTGATAAAATCTACTATGATGCTTGTAACACTTGAAACGGCTATAGTTACGGCATCGCCTCTTGCAGGAGTAAATACATAACTTCCGCTCTCAAATGTCAAAGTAACATCACCGTTAAATTTACCTACAGTGTAGTTTCCATTACCGTCATCCGTTACGCTAAAAGTCGGAGGTGTATCGCTTTGACTTAACTTTTCACTTATATAGTTGTTGACTTTAGATTTAAAAAGTACATCTTTGCTGTTTGCCATTTTTTTCTCCTTTGATTTACTATGGTATTTGAGCTTGTGGTACTATTTGTGTAGTACTTACTTGGTAGACACCTTCTGCAACAGGTACATACTGATCCGTCATGATGCTAAAGCTTCCTGCTGCTTCTTTGCCTTCGGCTCCGTAAAAAGTACCCTCTGCAGCTGCATGCGATGCAGGTGATGCGAAACTGTTTCCTGAGATGGTCATGTTTTCAAATGTTGTTAAATTATCAAGCGTTAAACTTGCACTATCCTGTCCAAAATCAACACTTAAAGTTGCTGTTCCCGTTCCCGTTGCCGCAACAGCAGTATCTGAGAATAGAAGTGCTTTATAAACTCCGCTATATTCTGCTGTAGAAGAGTTAGAACGATATGAATCAATAACAGCAGAAGGTGTCACGCTATCTCCGCCGACCCAGAGTCCTTTAAAAGCCGCACTAGATGCTACGCCTGATTCATTGTATGTAAAAGCGGTATTCCACTCACCCCATGACATGTGGTCACTGCTTGAGAGATCGTCATTTGTTACGCTGAACGCGCTTGATGTTATGGCAATATTTGCAATATCAGGATTTGTACTTGCGATGCTTGCAAATGTACCGCTAAATACTCCGCTCACAACAGTCCCCGTGAGGGTAGATGCGGGAGTAAACGTCCATGTATAACCATCTACGTAATCAGTTGTCTTTATATACGTACCTGTTGTGTCAAATACTGAAGTGCTGAGTGCTTTTAAGTTTACTTCGGATGAATCAGCAGGAAGATTGTAGAAAAGCTGTGAGTAGCCTTCATTATTGTTTTTATATGCCACGGTCTGACCGCTTGTTGTAAAAACTACGGTTGGCTGTGGTGTCGGTGTCGGCGTTGGCGTTGGTTCAGGCTCAGGCTCAGGCTCAGGCTCAGGCTCTGTCGGAGTCGGTTCAGGCTCAGGTTCTGTAGGAATCGGAGTTGGTTCAGGTTCGGGTTCTGTCGGAGTCGGTTCAGGTTCTGTCGGAGTCGGAGTCGGCTCAGGTTCTGTCGGTGTTACAGGCTCTCCTTCTACAATTTCTTCAACAACATCTACGATAGATGCTTGCGTATTTGTGGTTGTTTGAGAGGTTATATCTGTTAGAGCTATGTCAATATTTTCAACACGTGTTGTCTCAATCTGTGTTATAGCATCTAAAGGGGTAATAGTGTTTCCGGCAATTGTGGTTTGAGCCGGTTCTTGTGAAGAGTTTGAAGCTGTGCTTTGCGTTTCACTTGAAGAGTTGGAAGTATCATTCTGCGTCTCTTGCGTTTCTTTTGAGGCACTAAAACCTTTATTTAGTGCATTCTCAAGCTCTGCAGGTGTAAATTTCGCAGGTTCGCTTTTAGCTCCATCGGGCGAAATTGAGATATAAAAACCTTGCGTAACCGTGGACACTTTTTCTACCGAACTTACAATAATAGCTCCAAGGGTACAGTAGATAGAGCTACTTCCGTCTGCTTCTGCGATAACAGTAAAGTTTGTTCCGCGGATACCTATGGTTGCCGTTTTTGTTTGAACGTTAAAGTTCTCAGGAGCCATTTTGCCTATCTTTCCTGTGATGGTTCTCATAGCACCTTTAAAGAGTCCAAACTTTGCAGATGGTGTCTTGCTCTCCTCAAAAAGATACTCATTGATGGAAAAGTTGCTATTATTACCGATAGTAACAACTGTTTCATCATCAAAAATAATCTGCACCTGGCTGTTCTCTTCTGTTTTTAGAGTATCTTTTTCATCAAGTTTTACTCCAAGTTTTGCCTCTATTTCTGCTCCATTACGAGTGATGCCGGCACTTCCTTTGAGTGCGGTTATGGTTCCTACACTTTTTGCAAACACAAGCGAACTCATAAGCATTAAAGCTATAAGTATATTTTTTACTATTTTCATGATAATTATCCTAAAAAGTTTTTACGACACCCGCTGATAGCGTCTGTTTTTCATAGCTAAATACATTTTGATTGGAATCAACCTTATCATATCGTGCATTAAGTCTTAAGAGTAAATTCTCAAACACTTTGACGCTCATCCCCACGCCTATGCTTTTAGAGAGGTCATCCCTTGTTGAGCTAAAAAGTGTGCTGTAGTCATCGTACTTTCGCTCTCTTATCTGCGCATATAATTCTGCACCGTAGAGAGGTGTAAACTGGTTAGCATATACTACATCAAATTTATACTCATCATAGTTTACATCTACTCTTGTTCCATGCTTCTTTTTCTCTTGCACTCCGGTAATATTTGCCTGAATATAAGAGCGTGGAGATAAGATGCTTTGTAGGCTGTAAGATAATTCGTAGTGATTTGCATCAAGATCTTTTTGTGCACTTTGTTGAAAATCTTTCACTTGGTATTTAAAGTGCACCATGCTTCTTAGGGTTTTTGTATGTTCATATTCAAATCTTGGCATAAGAGAGAGTGTTTGCAGATAGCTCTTATCACCTAAAGTCATTACATCTGCTCCGAGTGCCATTTCAAATGTGTATTTTGTGTATTTATATAGGAGGCTCGGCATGTAAGAGAAGTAGTTTATATCGTACTCATCCTCTTCAAAGTGTCTCTTAAGATAGATGGAGGCTCTGTTTTTGAGCGCAAAACCGTTTGCTTTTCCTATGTCGTAGATATTGACAACGCTTATAGAAGTCTCAAGTGCTCCGTCAGACTTTTCTTCTGCGGTTGCGTACTCTGTGATTCCTATGTTGTAAGTGTCATCAATGGGTGCCGAGTTTACATTTGAGTCATAAAGAGTATTTAGATTTAAAGTAACATAGGTAAATGATTTTTTTTGCTCTTTTATGACTCTTGAGAGATAAAGTTCTATATTTTTACGGACATTTTGAGGAAGAAGCGGGTTAGAGAGAACCTCTTTAAAGGTAAGTTCGGCATCCTCATACATCTTTAGCATAAAAAAAGTTCTTGCTTTTTCAAGCTTGTTTCTAAGATTTGAGGGCTGGAGCATCTCAACTCTCTCAAAAGCAGCAAGCGCCATCTCATAATTTCCAATCTCATAGGCAGATATACCAAACTTAAAGTTGAGATCCACATCTCTTAGATGTGTCATGTATAACTTTGAAAAAAGAGTGTATGAAGTTTGAAAATCTTTTGCTTTGTAAGCATCAGCAGCTTGAGTGTAAATCTCTTTTGGCTCTAGTGCTAAAAGATGTAGAGGCACAGCCAGTGCCAGAGCGATAAATCTTTTTTTCATGTTTTCCCTTCATTAAAAACATTTTAAACCTGTTTTTAAAAAACAGATAATAATAGCTTTTTTAAGCTTAATTATCAAAATTTATATTTAAGTAAAAATTAATAATGGTTATTATAAAAAGAAAAAAATATGATTATTTAGAGTGTTCAACGATGTGTTTCGCAGCTGCGTATCCGCTTGCCCATGCAAAGGCGAAGTTGTATCCGCCTCTTTTACCTACTACATCTAAAACCTCTCCGCAGAAGTAGAGATTTTTCTGTTTTAGCGATTCAAAAGTTTTTGGGTTTATCTCAGTTGTATCTACTCCGCCGCCTGCAACTTCTGCATGTCTAAAGCCGTGAGTGTCGCTCACTTCAAAACGCCAGTTTAAAAGTTGGTTTGCTATTTTTTTGGCAACTTTTATGTTTATCTCATCTGCACATGTAGAAGCTGAAATGTTTAGCTCATCTAAAAGAGCTTGAGCTATTTTTAGCGGAATCAGTCCGCTTAAGATATCTAAAATAGTAAAATGAGGCATATTTGACGCTACTTTGCTTATATTAGCGGAGAGCATTTGGGCGTTAAAATTTGGAAGCAGATTTATAGAGATGCCTACATGTGAATGTTCCATCAAAGCTACACTTGCACTTTGAGAGATATCCAAAATCGCAAAACCTGAAACACCGTAATCGGTAAAAAGTATATCACCCTTACATGTAAGCTCTTTTTTGTTGTTTATAAGCAGTGTTGCTTCACCATCTATTTTAGCTCCGCTCATCTTTTTTACCGCTTTAGAGTCAAGATGAAGCTGAACGAGTGAAGGGTAGGTGGGGATTATATTATGCCCGACCTCTTTTGCAAATTCCTGCCCGTCACTGTTTCCGCCTAGATGTGAAGCCGCCTCTGAGCCTGTTGCCACAACAACCGAGTCATACTTATTTAGCAAGTTCTTTATATCAGTTATTTTTGTGTCGGTGTGAAAATTAACGCCTAGATTTTTGGTATAGCTAATCAATAAAGATGCAACACTTTTTGCTTCGTTGCTTAGCGGATAAACCCGTCCGTCATCCTTAGCATCAAGTAAAAGTCCAATGCTGTTACAAAATTTCTCAAACGCATCAAATCCAAACTCTTTGAGCGCAAAATCTACAAAACACGGATTCTGTGAAAAGTAATCGTTTGAGCTTAAGTTTTTGTTTGTAATGTTACAACGGCCGTTTCCAGAAACCAAAATCTTTTTTGCACATTTTGAGTTTTGTTCATACATGTCTACATGTATGCCGCTTTTTGCACAAAAGATAGCGCATAAAAGTCCGCTCGCCCCGCCGCCGATAATTGCTGTTTTTTTCATTTTAAAGCGTTACGAGTTTAGCGCCGAATCCGCCTAAATGCTGCGGTGCGTCTTCAAATTTTTTTACTTTTGGATGAGCTTTTAAGAACTCTTTAACGGCGTAAGAGAGTTTGCCAGTTCCGATGCCGTGATAGACTATAACCTCGTCCCAACCGTTGATGAGTGCGTCGGAGATAAATTTATCCAGCACTTCGGTTGCTTCTTCGGCTCTCATGCCATGGAGGTCACACTTGAGTCCTGCTCTTCTTTGGACATTTACTTTTACGTCTGTAGTCGGTTTTTGTTTTATGATTTGCGTATGTTTGAGTTGCGATGTTTTGACTCTTACACGCATACCGTCGACTTCTACAATCGCTTCGTTTTTGTCTTTCATGGCAATGATGACGCCTTTTTTGCTGTGATATTTTACATTCTCACCCACTTTGAACTCTACATGTTGATTTACTTTCTCTTTTTTCTCAGGCGGGAGTTTTTTGTTTGCTTCGTTCATGGCTCTGTGGATAGCTTTCATATCTCCTGCACGGGCTGCATTTTTTGCTTCATCTATAGCAATTTTATAACTCTCTTTAAGCGCATTTTTCTCACGTTGAAGCTCCTCAAAAATCTGAATTCTCTCCTCTTTCAAATCGCGCTCTTTTACTTCTAGCTCTTGTAATTTTTCGTCAACTTTTTTGTGTTTTTGCTTAAGTTCTCGTTCTAGCTGTGAGCCTCTCTCTATGAGAAGATTAAGTTTTTCGCTGTTGTCGCCGTATAGAATTTTTGCTTCTTGGACGATTTTGTTGGAGATTCCGTATCTGCTTGCAGTCTCAAAAGCGTAACTTTTTCCGATGATTCCGTGCATAAACTCATAAGTGGGCATGCGGTTTTGCTCATCATAAATAGCCGCCATCAGCTCAACGTCGTCGCGATCTGCCATCAAAGCTGCAAGGCGTTTGTGATGAGTTGTAACGACAATTTTATGTCCTTTTAGTATCAATTCGTCAAGTATCACTTTAAAAAGTGCCGCCGCCTCGTCGCTGTCGGTTCCGAGTTCTATCTCATCCACTCCGACAAGCGCATCTTTGTGCTCAAATATTTTTGAGAACTCCTGCATACGTCCTGCAAAGGTAGAGATGTCGTTTTTAACATTTTGAGGATCGTCGATAATCGCAAGTACCTGTTTAAAATTTCCTATATGCGATTTGTGTTCATTTAGCTTCATGGGGATGATATATTTTGCCATAAATGCCGCACTTAAAATCGACTTTAAAAGCATTGTTTTTCCGCCGGCATTTACACCCGTAATCATTAAAATATTTTTAGAGAAGTCTACATGTATAGGTTTTGCATGGTGCAGCGCAGGGTGGATAAAGCCCTCAAGTATGATTTTGGCGTCTTTTTTTGATTTGATAAGCTGAAGGTCTCTGCTTTTTGCAAAAAGTACCCTTGCTTGATAGTTGTCAAATTTTGTAAACTCTTTGTCGGCAAAGTTTATAAAAGGCAGAAGCTCTGCAAACTTAGAAGAAAACTCTTTTGCGTAGGTGTAAAAAATCGCCTCACGCTCTTCGTTTATATAGCGAATCTGCTCTTTAGTTTTTAAGATGATATCGGGCGAGACATAAAAGCCGCCGCTGCTGCTTCTGCCTATCATTGCGCCTTTTAGGACATGATTGAATCCGCCGCGAACCAAAAGACACTCTTCATCGTTTACTAGATGCACTTGAGTGTCAATGAGATAGGGCGAGATTTTTTGAGAGGAAGTGAGCCTTTTTAGTGAAGAGCTTATGTTCGCTTTATGCTCTTTTATCCTCGCACTTAAACCAAAAAGAGTCTCATCAAGGTTTTCATCAAACTTACCATCATGCGTAAAGTACTTCTCAACCTCAAGAAATTTCTCTTCAATAACAAACTTCTCCATCCATTCGCCGATGATTCCTTCAAGATTTTTGTTTTTAAAATAGCGAAAGTAGCGCACGACTTTTATGATTTCAAAAATCTGCTCAAAGGGCAGTACACCCTGTTTTTTGAGATGAAGTTTACTGTTTGTAAAGTCTGCGACTTTTGGAGGCGCTTTAAATTCTATGGCATCAAGAGCTTTGATATAGCGGTAGTGAAGCTCTTGATCTCCTTCTATATAAAGGGAATTTTCACGAGAAAAAAATTGCTTGAATAGAGCTATATGGTCACTTAAATCGAGCTGATTGATGAGTGTATCAATCCTTTGGTTGTTATCTACTCGCATTTAGATGCACTAATCATCTGAGCACGGTTTGGAGTATTCTCCTTGCCTATGAAAGTGTACGTACCGATGCTTAGGGTAAAGTTTTCTTTGTTTACCCGAGTGCCGTCGCAAATAATAGTTTTGTTTTGGTTAAATTTTAAAACAGCGTCTAACATCTTTTGAGTTTTTGCATCGTTGTATTTGTTAAAAGCTATTGCAAATAAAACTATAAAAAGAACAACTCCCGTTACTACTGTTTTTTGAGAACGTGTTAATTCAGTAAAGTAGTGCATTGCTAAAAAGAAAAGTCCTACTACTACGAGTCCGGCTATGTATGCCACTATGCAGTTCCCCTTATTTGGTATGTTAAATCGCCGGCGCCAAAGCCAATGATAAGACCTTTATCGAGAGTTTTTAGCACCTCTTTGTCTTTCATGATTGTGATAGTGTTGTTTGCTCTTATGACGTTGTCCGCCATAATGAGGTTGTATCTTTTAAACTTCTCGGCAAAATCAATCTCTCTGCTTGCCTCACCAGCCGACCAAACAGGCAGGATAATAAGCTCCTCAGCACCCTCAAAACACTTTATAAACTCTTCGAGATTATCTATGGTACGAGAGTATTTATGCGGTTGCCAGATGGCTGTAATCTTCTCAAAACCTTTTAGCTGCGCATACTCTTTGACCGATTCAAATGTAGCTCTTATCTCAGTCGGGTGGTGACCGTAGTCATCTATAATAACGCTTCCCTTTTGAGAACCCACTATGTCAAAGCGCTTTTTGATGCCTTTAAATGTAAGTATTTTCTCTCTAATTGTCTCAATATCCATCGACTCATAAGCCGCCAAAATTGCCAAAGAGGCATCAAGAGCGATATGTTTTCCAAATCCCCAAACATCAAAACTGCCAAAATCTTTTAATTTAAATCTAGTATGCGGTTCATCGTCAATAAGAACAAATTGAATGTCTGTTATGTCAAGGCTTGGATAGAGCCATTCTGCGTCTATCTCGCCCACAAGCTTGCTCAAAAACGGGTCTTCTGCATTTAAAACGCGGCAAGGTGCAGATTTTATAAAAGTTTTGTAGGAGTCGTAAAAGAGTTCATAGTTATAGTCGTAGTACTCCATATGTTCGGGTTCTGCATTGATAACGATTGCGCAGTGCGGATTTGAGTTGATAAAACTTCCGTCACTCTCATCTGCTTCAAAGAGCATAATATCGCTTTGCGGGTTGTATCTTACGTTTGAGCCAAAGGCTTTTGACTCTGCACCTATGATTGCCGAACCTTCCATGATGGCGGTCAAAATTGCCGTTGTCGTGCTTTTGCCATGTGCGCCTGCAACTGAGTAGACTTTTGAAGTATTGAGTATTTGAAGGAGCGCTTCACGGCGTGCAAGAACCTCAATGCCTCTTGCTTTTGCTTCGACTATCTCCGGATTATCAGGACGTATTATTGCGGAGTGAACGACTAAGTCCTGATTTGTGATTGCAGAAGCGTCATGTGGAACCGTAACTGTTATGCCAAGTTTGCGAAGTTTTTGCGTAATTGCCGTGTCGGCTATATCCGAACCACTTATTTCGTGCCCTTGATAGCGCATGTATTGTGCCAAACCTGATATTCCGATTCCGCCGATTCCGATAAAGTGGATTTTCATTGCCTTACTCCGCATCTATTTTAGAGCTGTCTAGCAATTTTTGTGCCTTATTGTTAAAGCAGCTTATATAAAATGTTCCCGCCTCTTGCGTAGCATCTATATCTGCTATATTTGAGATAAAATCATCAAAAGATAGCTCTTCTTTAGAAGCAATCCAGTGAAATTTAAGAGCCGCTGAGAATTTTTTGTCGTTGCTAAGACCGCTGAGAACTTCAAAAAGTGCGCTTGCATCATGTAGTTTTCCAGCATCGTAGTGCTCGATAGCATACTCATATAAAGCTCTTAGGGTAGCGAAATCCTGAACTTCGTTCATGTCCATGACTCTGTGGGCTTCAAGTGTGTCGGTTAGTCTCTCTAGTGCCAAATCCAGAATGTTCATATAAAAACTTTGGAGCGTCTTTTCATCAAAAGTGTCATGCGCGCGTCCTTCAAGCATATATAATGAGGCTATATCAGAGTTTTGCTGTGCTTGAAGCACCTCTGCCTTTAGTTTTTCTGCTTCACTCATGATAAACACTCCTTAATTCTCTCTAATGCAATTTTGGTTTTTTTCGGCTCTTCAACAAGCGCAATTCTAATAAAATCTTTTCCGGGATTAACACCGTCTTCATCCTCTCTTGCCAAATACTCTCCCGGAAGGACTTTTACATTATATTTTTCATACAGTTTTTTTGTAAATTCTAGCGGGTTAGGTACTTTTAGCCAGACATAAAATGTCGCTTCAGGAATTTCTACTCCCAAAACCTCGCGTGCGATTTCAAAGTTTTGTTTGTAAATAGCTCTTGCAGATGCTACATGTTCTTCATCCCTCCAAGCCGCTGCAGCAGCACTTTGAAGCGGAAGAGGGGAAGCACAGCCGATGTAGGTTCTGTAGTTTATGTACTCTTTTAAAATCTCTTCATCACCTGCGATAAAGCCTGAGCGAAGCCCCGGAGCGGATGAGCGTTTTGAGATGGAGTTGATAACTAAGATATTTTTAAATGCGTTGTTTCCTACATGCAAGGAAGCTTCAAGAAGCGAAGTGATGGGCTTATCTGTGTAAATTTCGCTGTAACACTCATCGTTTAAGAGCACGAAATCGTGTTTTAGAGCCAGCTTTACCCATTCGCCTAGTTCATCAAGAGTAAGCGTGGATGTAGTCGGATTGTTTGGAAAGTTTAAAATAACAAGATGACATGCAGATAATTTCTCTTCATCAATTAGAGGTTTAAAGCCGTTCTCCTCACTAAGATTGAGATAAATCGTTTTCGCTCTTGAAGCGATAGCCGCTCCCTCGTAAATCTGATAAAAAGGGTTTGTAAAAGCGATAGTCGGCTCTTTTTTGTCAAAAAGAAGAAACTGGGGAAAGTTAAAAAGAACCTCTCTTGTTCCAAAAGTAGGGATAATCTGCTCGTTGGTGAGTTCTACGCTAAATCTTTTTTCAACAAAGATTCTTTGTGCCTCTCTTAAGCTCTCTTCCCCTGCAGTTTTAGGGTATCTTCTAAGAAGAGAAGCGTTGTTGCAGAGTGCTTTTTGTATGAAACTTGGAGTTTCAAATTGTGGCTCACCGATGGTTAGAGCGTAGGGTTCATGCTCTTTAGCGGGTTGTATGTCTTGGAGTAAATTGTTTAGTTTTTCAAATGGATATGGTTCAAAATTCATCGTTTTTAGTGCCTTTAAATAGTAGGCGCAATTATATCCAAAATCCATAAAGAGCAAATTAAGGAGTTTGAAACTTGCCCTATTTATTGAGCGAAGAGCTTGGTATAGTTTTGTTGTTGTGAAACTTTTTGTAACAATAAGATTTATAGTTATGTGAATATTTGAAAAATGGATAGATTGAAGTTTCAGTTTTGTACAATGGCATTAAAAATAAATAAGTTTTTATTGATAAATAGAATAACTAGGAGACAAAGATTTGAAACAATTTTTTCAAAATATCTCCATTAAGTCTAAGATGATTTTCTTACTGGGGTTGAGCTCTTTAGTGGCTCTTTTGATCTCTTTTCTTGTTATGACTCTTTATCAAATAAATAAAGATATGCAGTGGAGTGTTGATGCGACGACAAATCTTGCGAGCGTAAGTGCTAAAAATATCGTAGCAGCTCTTACATTTTCAGACGAAAAGGCTGTAGAGTCCATTTTGATGCCGACTCTTGAAGATGACGATATCGTCTCTGTAAATGTGTATGATACACAATCAAATCTCTTCATATCTTTGGGCAAAGAGTTTAAAAAAGATATACATGAAGTCAAACTTTTAGAAGTGAAAAAAGAGAGTGCAAGGATTGATTTTGAGTTTATACAAATTATCTCTGTTGTCACTTTGGAAAATGAGACTATAGGATATCTTGAAATTATAAAAAGTACTTCAAGTATCAAAAAAAAGATTTTTGAACAGCTTCTCTTCTCACTTTTTGTTATAGCTTTGACGCTTGTTGTTGTTTTTTTTCTATCTATTTGGTTTGAGAAAATTTTCTCAAAACCTATATATCTACTTCTTAATGCGATTAAAAATATACGAAAAGAGGGTAATTACGGTATTTGCGTTATTTCAAATTCAAAAGATGAATTTAACGAACTCTATAAAGAGTTCAATAACATGATGTATGAAGTACAAAAAAGAGATACTGTTTTAAAGCAGAACAATTTAAGTCTTGAAAATCTAATCCACACAACTGCGAATGAGCTTGAGAAGACAAAAGAGAATCTAAAAGAGTTTACGGTTTTAGCACAGACAGATTCGCTTAGCGGCCTTGCAAACAGAAGGGTTGCTATGGATAAGTTCGAGCAGATGCTCAAAGATGCAAAACAGCTCAGCCACCATATAGGCGTTTTAATGGCGGATATAGATTATTTTAAAAGTGTAAACGATACATACGGGCATCAAGTGGGCGATGAGGTAATTAACTGAGCTTTCGCACCTAATTTTAATCGATATGCTTTCTAAAACAACTGTAAGTAGGGCATAGTAATAAAATACTCCATGGTACTTGACACTANAAAACTGAAAAATACATGTCAATAGATATGACAAATGCTGAGAGAATACCGCTACTACCGAATGTAACACTATAAAATTAGGTGCGAAAGCTCAGTAATTAAAATAGTTTCATCCGTATTGCTAGAGAGTATTAGAAAATCAGACCTTGCGGCAAGGGTTGGCGGAGAAGAGTTTTTAATTCTCTTTGATAACGGCAATCCAAAAGTGGTATATGAAATTGCCCAGAGGATAAGACAAAGAGTTGAGACAACGCCTATAAAAACAGCAAACGCAGATTTTTTTCATGTAAGTATTAGTTTGGGTTTTTGCTCTGTTATTCCAAATAATGATACATTAGAGGAACTCTTAAAAAGAGCTGATGATGCGCTTTACAGTGCAAAAAAAGAGGGAAGAAATAGAGTTGTATCGGAGAATATTTTATGAAAATAGTTTTGTTTATATCTGTTTTGTTTGGCTCTTTGATGTCTCTTTATGCATCGGATGAAGAGAGAAATCTGCAGGCAGTTTTCTTTTCTAAATCTGCAAAGTTTATAGAGTGGCCGCAAAAAAACCAAGAGAAGTTTGTTATAACCATAATAGATGACAATCCTTTTGAAAATATACTTGAGGAACTTTATGAGGATAAGCAGATAAACTCTAAACATGTAGAGATACGATATGCAAAAAAGATAGAAGAGCTAAGCGGAAGCGATATAGTATATATTACGGTAAAAAATCCTGATTTTATGCAAGAGATTATCGCTTATGCGCAGGCAAACTCGATTCTTAGTATAAGTCCCCAGAGAGGATTTGCTCAAAGAGGCGGTATTATCCAGCTTGGTTTTGTTGCAAGAAGGGCGCATTTAATCATAAACCATGAAGCCTCTTTGGCTTCAGGCATCAAAATAAGTTCATCTCTTTTAGCTATTGCGGCTCAAGTGATTCAAAAGGATAAAAAATGATTAAAGCGTTACTTTTGCTATTTACTTCTACACTTCTTTTTTCTCAAACACAGCAGAAGCAGCAGGAGGATTCATTTTTTGAGAAGTCGCTTGAAGAACTTTTGGATGTAGAGACAGAGACTAAAGCAGATGTAGGTTCACGAAGCGGTGAGAGGGATATGACATTCTCTGAAGTGCCTATCGATGTGATTACTTCTGAGGAGATTAGACAAAGTGGGGCTACTGAACTAACAAGAGTGCTCTCAAGATTTATACCTGGGTTTAATGCGCCAAGAAGTTCTATCACTGATGGAACAGACCATGTAAAACCATTTACTCTTAGAGGATTAAATCCCGACCAAGTGCTTGTTCTCATTAACGGCAAGCGTATGCATCAAAGCTCACTTATTCATGTCAACAGTACTATCGGCAGAGGAACTTCGAATGTTTATTTAAATACCATTGCGCTCTCTTCAATTGATAGAATCGAGGTTTTAAGAGATGGTGCAGCAGCTCAATACGGCTCAGATGCAATTGCCGGTGTTATCAACATTATTCTAAAGGGATTTGGCTATGAAAACGAGGCAAATGTAAGGTATGGAAAAACAAGTGAAGGTGATGGCGCACTTAAGCAGGGGGATTTTTTCTACTCTATTCCTCTTGAATATGATGGATTTTTCAACATCTCGGGAGAGGTTAGGGACAGAGCCTCTACAAACAGAGCAGGAGCTGATGTAAGAGACCAGTATCCTACGGGCGATGTGAGAAATGAGCTTCCAGACCCCATAAACACACACTACGGAGATCCGGATACTCTTGATAAGATTTTAGTATTCAATAGCGAAATTGTTATGAAAAACGGAACTCTTTTTTATCTGCATGGGCTTCATAACAAAAGAGAGAGTGAAGCGGGAGCATTTTTTAGACTTCCAAAAGATACGGCTAATAATGTAAATATTTATCCCGATGGATTTTTACCTATGATAGCACCAAAAATAGAGGACTACTCTTTTACGGTCGGCTCAAAGGGAGTTTTAGGCAGAAACTTTTCATGGGATGCAAGCTATACCAGAGTGTATAATGATTTTCATTTTTTTGTAGAAAATACGCATAACGACTCTTTGGGAGACGGCTCTGCTACCTCTTTTGATAGCGGAGAAACGAAATATACGCAGGATATATTTAATCTTGATTTCTCTACAAATATTGATAAATTCATTGTTGCATTTGGGGCAGAGTTTAGGATGGAAAACTATCGCATTTATAGCGGCAAGGAGAGTTCTTACATGCTTGGAGATGCAAGTTCTTTGGCTGGAGCACAGGGATTTCCTGGTTTTCAACCTCAAAACGAGACTGATGAGAGCCGTGAAAATGGTGCTTTTTATCTAGATTTAAAATATAGCCCGATTAAAAATTTGACTCTTGGAGCAGCTTCAAGGTATGAGAAATATAGTGATTTTGGCGCAACATGGGATCAAAAAATCTCTGCTGCATACAAGCCCACACAAACCGTAATGTTACGAAGCAGTGCAAGTACAGGTTTTAGAGCACCCTCGTTAACCCAATCGCACTATACGCATACGGTAATGGCAACATCAGGCGGCGAGATAGTCCAAAAAGGGACATTTGCAACCGATCATCCTCTCTCTGTCGCTCTAGGCTCAACTCCTCTTGATGCCGAAAAATCAAAGCATTTCTCTGGCGGAGTCGTCTATACACCGATATCTGATTTGTCACTTTCTCTTGAGTATTTCTACACAAAAATAGATGACAGGATTATGCTAAGCAGAAATATAAGCTACAATGAGTCAACCGCTCTAACCCCGATTTTTGAGCTTTATGGCGTGCAGCAAGCAAGATACTTTACAAATGCGCTTGATACGAAAACACAGGGCATAGATCTTAGAATCAACCATAAACATAAATTTGAAGACGGCTCTTTTTTGAAAACTGGTTTGGCTTATCATAAAGATGTTACAAAAGTCATAGGAGCAAAAGACTCCTTTTTGACCTCTGGAGAGTTGGGAGAAAAATCGCTCTTTGAGGCAAAAGCAGCTCTGGAGAAGTCACAGCCCGAGGATGATGTAAAGATTTGGGTACAGTACTTTTTAAATAAATACACTTTTGCGCTAAATCTGAATCGATATGGAAGCTATGAGCATCTATTTAACGCAACAGAAAATAAATTTGGAGCAAAATGGGTAACTGACACAGAGATTTCTTATGAGTTTTCCAAAAGTTTTAACATAGCTCTTGGGGCAGAAAATCTTTTTAATGTCTACCCCGACAAGTGGCCGCAAACATTTAATGCTTTGGTGGGAGAGGATTCAATTATCCAGTACTCTCAATACTCCCCTTTTGGAGTAAATGGAGCGTTTTACTATCTAAGAGTGGGGATTAAGTTTTAGAAGTGCTTAGAGTTAAGACGCATAGCGCTTTTTTAGGTATCAAGCAAACTTCCGCTTAAAGAACTCTCGTTTATTTTAGCACTTCTTGCGATATCCTCTATATCCGCACCGCTTTTTTTCAAAGAGTAAAACTGCGTCTCTCCCAAAAGCAAGTAGCTCCAAGTTTTACCCTCTCTTAGTTCTTCATCAAGAGAGTTTATCCGCCTTACAAAATCAAGCGTGGCTCTTTGCTTTTGCTTGACATTTATATCTTTTAAATCTTTGTCGGATTTTGTCTCGACCAAATGTACATGTAAGTCAGTCTCAACCATAAAATCAGGATAGTAACTAGCCATAAGCCCATTATCTCTAAAATAACTTATCGTTGCAAAGTCATGTTTAAATTCAAGTATTTTTATAAACTTTAAAACTTTGCTATCGGTGTCCAAATACTCCAAAAATGCCTTTTCAAATCCGCATTTGTTTGATGGATATACTGTCTTTTCGTAGATGGTTTTTTGCAAATCAAGTGCGTAATTTGCTCTCATGTTGATACTTGCAACTTTTGAGAAATAGATTTTATTGACAACGGGTTTTATGTAAGTCGTGGAGTTTTGCATTTCATGTATTAGCCTTTGGATAGCGTTTGTGATATGCGGCGTAATGTTTGCATTTTTAAGCATCAAAACACGCCAATTTTCGTCATCAAACGGGTTGAAACTTTGCGAAAAAAGCCTCTCTCGGATGTATCTGTCCAACACTCCCAAAAGCTGCGGTTGATAGATTTGCATAGACGGCAAAGCACGGTTGTTTCCACGAACTCTTAACTGCCCCATTTTATGCGTTAAAATCTCTAAAATCTTTTGCAGATACTCGTTATAACTGTTTGCGCTAAAGAGATCTGCACTTATCATGTAGTCGCCAAAAGTTGTTTTAACCGTTAGCTCCTCAGAGTGAAAAACTTCACCTTTTGTAGTCCATGATTTGAGCTGTTCTAAACTATGGTAGATATACGGCGGAAGTGCATTTACATCAAATTCAGGTGCGTTTAACTCCTCTTCTTCATCTTTGACTATCTCCAAAAACGCCATGTCATAATCTTCATAGTTATCTTTAAGCCCCACTTTTATCATGTCGCCAGTACTTGTTCCCTCACGCGGCTCATTTTCATCAAAGCCGATATTGTCTTTTAATTCTTCTTCGTAAAAATTAATAAATTTAGGATGCTCCACTATACTTAAAACATCAAGATAGGAACTTGGATTTAATCCTTGTTTTAAAACTCTTTGACGGTTTTCTCTCTTTGCATCTTTAAATTCATTTTCTCTAAACATCAGCCTAAGTCCTCGACCGATGGTTTGTTCCAACAAGATAGAAGAAGCTGTTGATCTTAAAGGCACTATAACGCAGACATTGCTTACATCAAAACCCTCTTTGAGCATCAAAACAGAGATAACGACTTTTGGATTTTCATGTGCATCGATATTGAAGAGTTTTTGTTTGAGCCGCTCCCACTCCTCTTTTGGAATTTCACCATTTTTCTTTGAGTGAACGCCCATAAACTCATCATCCCTTAAGCCTATCTCAACCAAAAACTCCTCGACATAACGGACAACTTCCGTCTCTTCACACATGATAAGCATTTTTGGATGTTTAGGATTGTCAAGTTTGCTAAAATCTTTTTCAAGGATTTTTAGCTTTGTAAGCCCTGCTTGAATCATCACTCTTTGCCCGTCACTCAGACCGATAACCTTGGAAGTTCCCTCATCACGAAGTGCTTTAAAGTCAAGCTCCAAAGTTGAAAGCTCTTTTCGCTTGTCTATAGTTATCATCTTGACTAAACCCTCTTTTATGGCGGCGTTTAGGTCAAAATCGACTATGACATGTGGAAAGTAGTGTTTAGCTCTGTTTTGTCCGCTTCCCGTCGTGTAGTAAGGCGTAGCGGAAAAATCTATCTGAACAAATTTGCTCCCTTTGTTTTTGGCTATAAAGTTTAAAGATTTTTGCCACTCGACCTCTTGTATCTCTCCTGCCGTTTTGTTCTCATGAATGTGATGCGCTTCATCGTTCATAACCACTAAATCATCAATCTCTGCCAAAAACTCTATCTCTCCGCCGCTAAAATATGCTCCATCTAGTTGTTCTAAGCTATTTCCTGCACTTATTCCGGGGCGAGCAGGGAAAATATCGGCTATAACTCCGCTTGGGTCATCAAGCGGGCTTATCTCCTCTTTTTCTTCATCTTTACCCATAAACAAGTGCCAGTTTGAGATGGCTATAAATCCGTCGCTTGTGATTTTTTTGCCTATCTCATCTTTTTTTACAACACTGCTTTGTAAAAATGCTTTTATGGTTATCTCATACCTTTGCGGTAAAAACAGCTCTCTATTTTTGAAAATATCGCTTGTATTTACATCACGGCTTCCATCTTCTCTCTCTTTGCCCATGTAACTATCAAGCAATCTCTCATAAACGATTAATCCAGGAGCAATAAGTAAAAAGTTTTTAGTAAATCTTCCGCTTCTCTCTTTTTCGGCTCTAGCATTTAGATACTGCCAGATAAAAAGTGCGTTCATAACCCAAGTTTTCCCAGTTCCCGTTGCCATCTTCATGGCGTATTTCGGCACTTTGTACTTCTCTTTTGCCAAAAGCGTATGATTAAACTTCGGTATCAGCTCTTTGTCACACTTCTCATAAATCTCTAAAACACTATTTACTTTTAAAATCTCATGCAGATAGATAGTATTTAAGATTGCGTTTTTTTGCCCTCTATGAAAATTTATCTCTCGCTGTGAGGTATGCGGCTCACAAAACCAAAACTTCAAGAGATCTGCTGTAGTAGGTGTAACAAGAGTTAAAAATTCGCCACTTTGCCAAAGTTCATCTACTTTACATGTAAGAGTTTTTGCAAGCTGTAAAGGTATGTCGCCCGTGAGCGTATTTATGGGTGTTGCCACTTTACACCTCCACTTTTACGACAGACTCAAAACCAAAAACATCCACCGCCTTAACGCTTACAACTCTTTTTTCTTTCCGTGCCACCATGATTTTGGCTTCATAAACTACATGTAAAGGGTCGCCGTCGTTTGCCGTGTTTTCTCTGTAATCCTGCCATTTACTTCTAAAAGTCACTCCGTCATAATCAGGGTCGATGCTCCAGTACTCTATGAGAGCAAGAGGGTCATGAGCCAAAAGCTCTTGAAGCGATTTTTTGTCCGCATCGTCAAGCGGAATGTTGTCAGGACTTAGCAAGATGTAGTTGTCAAGTTTTATGGTTAGCTCTTCAAGTTCGCTGTCATAGACTTTTTTCTCTATGGGTTTGATGGTTAAGTATTGGAGTGAGCTAAAGCGAATCTTGCCGCTATCGACAAGTTTTTTGTATGTTGCTTTGCTTTTTAGTTTGTCAAGCAAATCGGGCGGAATAACCAATATCTCAAGCCTGCTGTCGGAGAGTTCATTTATGGCAGAGCTGATATCATAAGCAAAGTTCCACCCAAGAACTACCACTTTATCCCAACCGCCTAAGAAATTATCACGCAGTTCTATCGCTTTTTTGAGTGTCGCTCTGCCAGTCATTTTGTTAGGGCTGTCTATATAGACAAGCGTTTTTTTGTCTTTGATGTAGCCCAGATTTTGCGGATGTTCACTTCCAAAACTAAGCGCACCACTTCCGCTCTCATCACTAAAAAGAGAGATAACAACTTGAGACAAATCGCCAATGCGTTTAAACATACGGCTAGACTCTAACGCCTCTTTTTGATAATCACCGATACTTTGGTAAAGAAAAGGTTTGACTTCATTGTCTATAAGTCGTTTTCGTTGCACCATGATAGAAGGTTTGCCGATGTCGGAGCTTATCCAACGGCGACCGAGTTTTTCGGCAACTGCGGCGGTTGTTCCGCTGCCACCGAAGAAGTCGGCGATGATGGAGTTTTCGTTTGATGAGGCTTTTATAATTTTTTCAAGTAACTTCTCTGGTTTCTGAGTAGTATATTTATTCCTACTTGCATCTATACCAATATTCCAAACATCATAATCAATTATTCCTGCTTTTAAATATGTTTTTACTCTTTCACCTCTAGGATTAACATTCCAATAAAATTTTTTCCCATATTCATCAATCTCTTTAAATCGTTTCAATTGCTTTTCTGTGTAAGGAATAATTGCTTCATCTCCATTGAATGTGTAATTTGAAGACTTTGAGTAGAAATAAATATTGTCATGCTTTTTTTTAAAATATTTTGTTTTATCTCCACCGCTCGGATACCACCAAACTATTTCATTAATTAAATTTTCTTTCCTAAAAACATCATCCAAAAGTATTTTTACATAATGCCCCACATGCCAGTCGATATGCACATAGATAGAGCCTTTTTCACTCAAAAGCTCACGCATCAAAACTAAACGGGGATATATCATTTTGAGGTAACTTACCGTGCCGTCTTTCCATGTGTCGGCATACGCAAACTGCTCTATAACCGTCGGTTTTTGACTGATGTTTATATTTGGAAGTGTGATTTTAGTACGGTAGTCAGCTTTGCTATCAAAAGGCGGGTCGATGTAGATTAGGTCGATTTTGCCTCGCATACTCTCAAGCCCACTTGTCGCATCACCTGCTAAAAGCCCTTGCATGACTAAGATATTATCCCCATAAATAAGCCTGTTTTTCCACTCACTCTCATCTGCGCTCGGCATCTCACCACGAAACAGTCCGCTTACATCTTTAGAGGGCAAAACCAGCTCGTTTGTTTGAAGAGCAAGAGCATTTCCACTATTTATCCGCTCCAAAATCCTAGCCGCTTCCGCTTTTCCCTCTTTTACTATTTTTGGTAATTCTTCTATAAGTGATAAAGCCATTATTTGTCTCTTTTTTTGTTTTTTGAGCTAAATATTATCTTCTTTAAACTTAAAACGCTAAATATTAGCGACTTTTAACTATAAATCGCTAAATATTGATTTGTTGAATAATCAATATGCTTTAGTTAAGTTTTGTACTAAAAAAAGGTATAAAATGACACAAAGAGACATGGCAGGATATCTAGGCGTAGCCACTGCTACAATAAGAAATTGGAAAAAAGAAAAACCGCATTTATACGAAATAGTTATGAAAGGCTTTGCATTTGAAGAAGCGGTAAAAAAAGCTCAACAAAACGCCGATGAGCTAAAAGCTTTGGAAGAGCAGTTTAAAGGGAAGAAGTAAATATTTATCTAAAATATTGCAATTTGTCATATTATTTTTCTTTTCTTTTTTTAGCAGGTATAATTTGTATAAATTTTCAAATGAAATAGAATAATGATTACAAAAGGAAATACAATATGCTTAGAGTGAAACTAGAAGAACAATTAAAACTTTTAAAAAATTCTTGTGAACTATATGATAAAGGCAGGATTGAGGAAGCACTTGATATTGCTAAAACATTAAGAACACTATTTCATGATACAAACTCAAGCAGATCATTGTTTAAACAGCTTAATCAAAAAGACACTATTAATCTTTTATCAACTTTATCTGATAAAACAAAAGATTCTTTACTAAAGAATATGAAAAATGTAACTACAATATCAATTATGATGACCAGTGATGGGCAAAGACCTTATTTGAACAATGGTGAAAAAAAAGAATTACTATCTATCAAAGATTGGCTAGAAGAAAATGTACTAATAATAGATGATAAATCATATTCGAGGTACGATATTATCAAAATTACTGCTCACAAAGATGGTGGTGCACACATTGAAATTGGCGGCAAAGAATTAAAACCACTAAAAAATAAGTTTGGTACTTTTACAATAAGTGAATACAATCATAAAATTACTAAAGATTTAACTAATCATCATTATATACTGCTTAGACAATTTGCTTATGAAGTTTTACACAGTGAAGAAATATTTACGAATAATAATTTATCTTTTGAACCTATGAAGATTTATAAATCATATAGAGAATATATGATTGATGGGGATGGTTACTTTTCTCAAAAAAAATTTTATAAAGCCCTTGAATCATATAAACTAGCCATTGAAATAAACTCTAATAATTGTGAAATTCCATATAACAATATTGCAAATTGTTTAGTCGAATTTGGAGAAATTGATGAAGCAATAGAATATTATAAAAAAGCTATACAATTAAATGATAAATATATTGATGCATTATATAATTTATCAATTAGGTATGAAAAAATGAAACGATATGATTTAACAATTGATTTATATCTAAAAATATTAAATTTAGACAATTCTCATAAAGCTGCAAATCATAACTTAAGAGCAACGATAAATATTTTAAATGATTTAGAAGAAGAGATTTTATTTCAAAATAAATTGTATATTACAAATAATTCTTCTAGCTTATTGTATCTACAAAATTTAGGTATTGGTTTGCTTAAGTTAGGTTGTTTTGAAGAGGCTGAAAAACTACATAACTATGCAATAAGTAAATTTAGTGATAACATATATTTACTCAATAACTTAGCTTATACACTATTTAAACAAAATAAATTAAAAGAAGCCTCCCAAATATTTAATACCTTACTAAAACAGGATATTGATAACTATAAAATATTTTTAGCAATAATTGAGTTTTACTTAATTTCAAATAGTAATTTATCAGATGAAATTGTTAAAAAATTTCAAAAGTTATTTAATGGGCAAATCATTTATTTAGAAATGTTTATGATTTTATTTAAACTAAGAGACAGCAATATTGAAGAAAACATTTCAATTGAAAAGTTTAGAAACAATATTAAAGATTTCGATTTTACAGATATTAAACATTGGGCAGTTAATAAAACAAATATACTCAATTTTATAGAAAAATTAGAAATGTGACTCACACGACACCCCAGAGGTTAAATATCCACTTTTCAGAATATTTGTATTTTATTTCACAACTTTTATAAATCCAAACTCAACAAAAAAACTCCACCAAAAAGCGATGCTTTTAAATTGTCCCCAAGGGACGAGCAAAGAGATAAATTCACACAAACCCAATCTTTTTCGTTCCCTCTATAGCTTCATCATGGATACTCTGCATACTTGAAACCACTTGCACCACTTTTTGAAGTAGTTCTGTTGTTTCTTTGTCGTTTGTTTCTAGTTTTTCAAGCCTTTTGATGATGTCAAAGTATGGTACGGATTGATTTTTAAGCTTTGTAAATGTTCGCATGATTTGTTTTGTGACTTCTACGGCAATACCGCTTTTTAAAACTGTAGCCAACATGTAAACACCTTGTTCAGTAAATACATAAGGATTCGTTATTATCATATTAAAATTTGTGGTCGCATTTTGCGACCGCAAATTTTCCAATTCTTGATTAGTTAATTGAAACATAAAATCGCTATCAAACCTATCTATATTTCTCTTTACTTGTTCATTGAGTCTTTTGGTAGGCACATCATATAACTCTGCTAAATCCTTATCAATCATCACTTGAATACCTCTGATGATAAAAATTTTATCATCGACGACAATATTGTTTAAAACTTTATTTTTTGTATCCATATCCACTGCTCCTAGATTTTAAAGATACAAAACCATAACAGAAAATTTTATTTTGATTTGAAAACATGACAATCTGCAATATTTTTAATTCAAACTCATATTAATTTTTCCATATATTTGTTTATGCCGATGATAATAATTTAATTTTTAGCAGTATCAACCTTATAAGGCACTACATAACCTTTAAATACAAGGTCTCTTATATTTTTATCATTGAAGTAGCATAGATTGGAGTTTTAGGAGATAATTGGTATCCCTAATTATTTGCATATTTAGATTTGAGGTTTTTTTTGAAATCATTCATTTGATTGGTATATTGTTCTTGCGATAGTAACTGCGTATTGCCATTTCCTATATCTGATAAGCATTTATGAAAATACATCTTTGTTTGTTCAAAATCTTTATCTACGGCACCGTCCTCTTTTACAGAGAAATTTTTGACCATACCCTCTTTTAAACTTTTTATAACAGTTAAAAATGACTCATAGTTATCATCCTCACCTCTCTTTTCCTTTATTCTTTATTGTATCTCATTTTTAATATAAAATTATTTATAAATCCAAACTCAACATAAAAGCCCCACTAAAAAGCGAGGCTTTAAAATTGTCCCCAAGGGACGAGCGAAGAGATAAGATCTCCAGCCCAAATACTTAAGAGTAACTGTATATATTTTCACCCCATGTTTTATGACGGAACACCAAATTTTTGTGTTATAAGCTCACCCTCTGAGTTGAAGAATAGGTAGTAGAGCCAATCTTTTTTGATGCTTAATCCTGCTAGGTATCTTAGGGCTAGGTTTGCTTGGAGTGATGCTATGTGCATGACTATGGGGGCGGCTATGCCCTCTGGGGTTTGGGTTGTTATCTTAAATGCGTCACGAAATGAGGAGTTTTCAAAAAAGCAGACTTGACCGTGGAATGCTTCGACACTTCCGTAAATCCATGGCAGATTTTTACCTTTGCAGTAGTCGTCTATTTCGCCGCGCGTCGGGAGGTTGTCTGTTGCGTCTATTATCAAATCGACATCAATCTCTTTTTCGCACCACTCTTTGAAGCTGTTCTCATGTGCGATGGCTTTGACAAATGGGCATCTCTGCTCAATGAGCATTGCGTTGAGAGCGGCTTTATTTTTGCCCTCATCACCGACTTTAAAGGCAATCTGTCTATGGATATTGTGCGTGGATACTTCATCAAAGTCAATCATGTGAATCTCGCCTATGCCGCTTGAACCGAGTGCAAATGCCAAAGAACTTCCGAGCCCGCCTGCACCGACGACGGCTATCTTTTTGTTTTGAAGCAAGCGTTGCGTCTCTTCTCCCCAGAGTTGAATTTGACGGTGAAAATACTCTAACATGATAAACTCCTTTTGTGTATCATATCTTTAAAACCCCATAATTTTCTAGCTTCAAGAACTTCGGAGTGCTGCATGTCAACAATCATTAACTCCTCTTTGTTTCCTAAATGTTCAAGAAGTTCTCCGTTTGGCGAAGCAAGAAGTGAATCTCCGTAAAAATGCCATGTAAATTCGTCTTGGCTGTATTCGCCTATTCTGTTGGCTCTTAGAATATAGCAGTTTTGGGTAAAAGCGCGGGAGAGTATAAGCGCTTTCCATCTCTCATAAGAGTCAAAAGTTGAAACGCTCGGAAGTAAAATACAATCTATATTTTTAGAAGCCAAATCTTTGAATATTGCATCAAAATGGAGCTCAAAGCCGCTCATGAGGGCAAATTTAAATCCTTCAATCTTAAATATCAGAGGAGTCTGTACCTCTTTGTGCTCATTTGCAAAAAACTTCTCTTCATTCCAGTGCGGGTAGTTGATAAGAAGCTGCTGCTGATAGTAAGAAGTAGAGGAGGGAGCAAATTTTGCAATGGTTTTGTAGATTTTGTTTTTTTTAACGATAACAAGAGGTGCGATTATGGTTAAATTGTAAGTAGAAGCTAACTCCCTTAGAATCTTTATCTGATGCTGTGAGTGCTCTTTTATCATGCCCGCAGAGAGATTTTGAAGCTCTTTAAAAAACGGGTTTAGTATATACTCACCTAAAAGTAAAACTTTTACTCCCCCTTTAGAAGCGATACGGATATAGTTGTAGAGCTTTGTCGAACTCATTCCTTGCGCACTAAGCTGAAGTACTGCGGCTCGCACTATTATCCCTTTATTTCGGTGATTTTAATCTGTGCATCTTCAAGTATTTTTTGCGCTTCTGAGAGTTCGCTCATCCCTTTTTCATACGCTTTTACACTCTGGGAAAGTGTAATATCAGGATTCATCAAAGTCTCTAAAATCTTCTTAGCGTTTTGCAGTTTTGATTCAAAACTTTCAGTTTCTTTAGTAAAACCTTCGGTTTCTTTAGTAAAACCTTCGGTTTCTTTAGTAAATTCAAGATTTTGGGTTTCTTTAGTCATTTAACACCTCCTTTATATATTTTTCAAATTTATCAACCTCTACTAAAAAGGCGTCATGTCCATAATCACTCTCCACGTCAAGATAGTGATGGTTTTTATATCCTATGGCAGTAAGTGTGTCGCTAATCTCTTTCATCTCGTAACTTCTAAACAATAAGTCATTGCTAAAGCTGATAAGATGCAGCTGGGTGTTTACTTTTTGCAGTGCTTCGCCGAGTGAATCAAACCCTCTTGAGAGGTCATAAATATTTATAGCTTTTGTGATGTAGAGATAAGAGAGCGGGTCAAACCATTTTGTAAAGTTGTAGCCGTTGTACTCCAAATACATCTCCACTTGAAACTTTCCAAAAAGCTCGTAAAGTCCGTCGGTGTTTCTGTACTCTCTGCCGAATTTGCTCTGCATTGATTCGGGTGAGAGAAAGCTGATGTGTCCAGCCATTCTTCCCACTGCCATACCCGATAATCCGCTCTTTGCAACCTCTTCGCGTTCATAGTAACCACCCTTGAAATCTGGGTCTTTTAGTATAGCTTCTTGAGATATTTTGTTAAAAGCAATAGTCCATGGCTGCGTTGCATGTGTTGTTGCCAAAGAGATGATTTTTGATGCAAAATCAGGGTAGCCAATGGCGAAATGAAGCGCTTGCATACCGCCCATCGAGCCACCGATTATCGCATGTACATGATGGATACCGAGTTTGTCAAAAAGTATTCTTTGCGCTTTTACCATGTCTTTTATGGTAATAACGGGAAATTTGTAACGGTAAGGATTGTGATGCGGATGCTGCGGACTCATAGGTCCTGTTGAGCCAAAACAGCTGCCAATGACATTGGTGCAGATTACAAAATATTTGTCGGTATCAACTGCTTTTGCACTGCCGATTAGGTTGTCCCACCAGCCGGATTTTTTATCATTTTCATAAGTTCCGGCACAGTGATGAGAACCTGTAAGCGCATGGCAGATAACAACAACATTGCTTTTGTCTTCGTTTAGTTTGCCGTATGTCTCATACGTGATGTCGTAAGGTTCTAAAATACGCCCGCTCTCAAGGTAAAGCGGGTTTGTAAAATGCTCGGTATATGTTTTTAAGTTTAATGACAAATTTTAGGCTCTTTTTTGAAAATAGTAGTGCTATTTTAGCGAAAATCTCTTAAGCAGAGATGTTTTAGCGCAGGACATATCTGTTTTTGCCTGCTTTTTTTGCTTCATAGAACATATCATCAGCCTTTGATAAAATTTCTTTTTAACTACTAAGACTCAAGAGCCTGTTTCATATCTGCTATGAGGTCTGCCGCACTCTCTAAACCGCATGATATACGGATAAGTCCTGAAGGTACGCCGCATGCTGCCAGCTCTTGCTCACTTAACTGTTGATGAGTCGTTGAAGCAGGATGAGTTATTATAGATTTTGAGTCTCCGATATTGACCACGAGTGAGTAAAGTTTAGTTGCATTAACTATTTTTACTGCTTCTTCTAGACTTTCCACTTCAAAGCTCAAAAGCCCGCTGCATGCGCCGTTTTTGAAGTATTTTTGCGCATTTGCATAGTTTGCGTTGCTTTTTAAGCCCGCATAGTTTACTTTTTTTACTTTTGGATGTGACTCTAAAAACTCTGCAAGTTCAAGTGCATTTTTGGAGTGCTCCTGCATACGAAGAGACAGAGTCTCCATCCCCTGTATAAACAGCCATGAGTTAAACGGAGACAATACGGCGCCCAAATCACGTGCCAGAGCGAGTCTCGCTCTAAGAGTGTAGGGCGGCAGATTTGTGTCTACATATACAAGTCCATGATAAGATACATCGGGCTTGTTGAAGTGTTCATAACGAGGATTTGAGCGAAGTTTCTCAACCAAACCTTCTCTCTCAACCATGATTCCACCGATAGCAAGACCTTGCCCTGTTGTATATTTGCTGGCGCTATGAACGGTTATATCGGCTCCATGTTCAAAAGGAGTACATAAAATCGGAGTTGCAACCGTGTTGTCTACCACTGTAAGTATGCCGTGGTTGTTTGCGATTTCGGTTATTGCCTCAATGTCTGCTACATCTATGCTTGGATTTGTTAGTGATTCAAAAAAGATAACTTTTGTTTTCTCATCTATAAGCGTCTCAAGTGCAGAGGTGTCATGTACATCAAAGTAACGTGCTTCTATGCCAAATCTTTTGAGCGTGTGAGTATTCAGGGTTAAGCTTCCGCCGTATAGCTGTTTTGCGCAGATTATATTGTCTCCTGCTTCGGCAGCATTTGCAATAGCAAAGAAAATTGCACTCATTCCGCTTGAGGTGGCAATCGCAGCTGCACCGCCCTCAAGAGATGCAAATCTTTTTTCAAAAACGTCAGTTGTCGGATTGTTTAAGCGAGTGTAGATATAGCCGAGTTCTTTGAGAGAAAATAGGTTTGAAGCATGCTCGCTATCTCTAAATTCATAAGCCGTCGTTTGGTAGATGGGAACCGCCATGGCACCCTCGATACCTTTTTCATAACCAAAATGAAGTGCTTTAGTCTGTAAATCCATTTTAATATCCCCAATCTCAAAAAATAATTATCGCTATTTTATCTAAAATGGTTTAATGTTGACACTAAGAGGCAGAGTTTATTTTAAGAGACCCTTTACCCACTCTTGCATAACTTTTTGCAACTCTTCTCTTGGAGGTTCCATAAAATCTATGACTATCTTGTCTTCAAATTCGCAAATACCAATGCTTCTGGGTCTTGCCGCCAAAATTTTTGTATTTGGAATCGCCTGTCCAAAACAAAAAATAATATTTTTGGCATCTAGGAGTCCATCCATTATCTCTCCACCTAACTTTTTTGTGTGCGAGTAGTGGTCAAAAACTGCGATGAACTCTGCAACAGGATGGCTTTTGATTTTTTCTTTAAAATACTCTAGCGCTTCTTCTGCACTTGAGAGTGTTATCTCACTTTTTAACAACTCTAAGCTATAAACCGGATACTTCTCCAAAAAAACACTTTTTTTCACTTTTTTATTCCTTAATACAAATTTCTTCTTTTTTGATATGTAACACCGTTTGATATATTACTATCGATACGATAGCCGTCATAACCGCTATCATGACATAAGATAGAAGCAGTAAAAACATGCAGTTGTTTTGACTGTACATGAGCATAGTACTAATCGCCATGGCAGCTAGCGGAAACACAAAAGCCCACCAAGATATAAAGAACTTTATTTTTATGAAATTTTTATACATAAAAGCAACCAAAAAGGTAAAAAACAGAGCAAGATTAAACAGTATAAGAGCAAAAGTGTCTATAACGCCGAACATTTTAAAGTACGAGATAAATCCAACTGCAGGAGGCGCTATCAATATAAAAAGCGTAGGCATAAATTTTACAACCATTTGATTATGAAATATAATTCTGTTGAGAATAACAGCAAAAAGAATTATCCAAAAAAATATTCCAACACTAAAGAAGTAAAGAAGCAGACCCAAGTCTACAAAGCCTACACCTGCTGTCGGAACCAAAACATTTCCTACTATAGGTATAAACCATGCAGGATTAGAGTGGTCGAGCTGTTGATTTTCATTTATCCAAAAAGAGATAGTGCGCATGGTAAGATAAAAATGAAGCAGAGTTCCCGGATACCAAAAAATAGCACTTAAAAATGGATAAATCTCTTTAAAGATTATTGCAAGCATTAACATAGATATAGATACAGCTGCAAAAAAGTTTATGCGCACGGGATGTGAAAACTCATTTTGCACGGCATTTTTGTATTTAAAAAATTTCTTTAAGTAGATGAGTGAAATAACTAGAAAAACAGCAGTGGTAATGTACATAAAAACTTCTCCGATAATGTGTGGGAAATTTAGCCAGAGGGCAGCTTTTTGATATGTAATAGTCAACCCACAAAGCCCCATAACCACGGCAAACATCATAATAGGAAAAAATTTTAATCTATTTTTCTCTTCAATAACTTCCATTTAGAACCTTTAGTATTATCTACAATTATAATTTTAATAAATTTTACTATACTTTAGCGTAAATGTCAATAAATAGGCAGAAATAATATCACTGCTAAAAAAATATTCAAAATCAACCGATTTACCTCTAAATATTTAAGGAGGAAGATGTGAAGATAGAACAATCAGATGTCTCGCTATTCTCCTCATATCAAAAAAGCCACAAGATTGAGGAGTATGAGCAGCTACGTATATGGAACAACGAAGAGAGTGCATCTGCGCAAATAAAAAATGGTGATAGGCTTGAGCTTTCAAATGAATTTAAAAAGATGGAGCAAGGTGCAAAATTTAATATTTCTGAAGATAACTCTTTTGATATCTCTGTTGATACTAAATTGATGGCTATTATAAGAGCTCTTGAAGCTATGACAGGCAGAAAAATAAATCTCTCTCTTTATCGTCATGACAACTCTTCAAATAGAAGTGAAATTGCGGATATGAGGGCAAAAAATAACTCACAAGATGAGAATACACCTCAGAGACTTGGATGGGGAATTGATTATAGCTATAGTCGCAGCGAAGTGAGCAGCGAGGAGCTTAAATTTTCAGCAAGCGGAAATGTCAGAACAAAAGAGGGTGCGCAAATTGACTTTAAACTGGCATTTAACATGAGCAGAAGTGTTGCAACACATGAGAGTCTCTCGTTTAAAGCGGGAGACGCTTTGATAGACCCTCTTGTGCTAAATTTTGGCGGCAACACTGTTACTATGAGCGATATAAAACACACTTTTGATCTTGATTTTGACGGCAAAGATGACGAGTTCTCATTTGTGGGCGAGGGGAGCGGTTTTTTAGCACTTGACAAAAACGGTGACGGTAAAATCAACGACGGAAGCGAGCTTTTTGGACCAACTTTGGGCAACGGATTTGATGAACTCTCTGAGTATGACGAAGATGGAAATATGTGGATAGACGAGAGTGATTCCGTTTTTGAAAAACTCTTTATCTGGACAAAAGATGAAGAGGGCAAGGAAGAACTCTACATGTTAAAAGAGAAAAATGTAGGTGCTCTGTATCTCGGTTCGGTGCTCAGCGCTTTTGACCTTCAAGATACTCAGAATAATTTAGTCGCAAAAATGCGTGAGAGTTCGATATTTTTAAAAGAAAACGGCGGAGCAGGGATGTTGCAAGAGGTTGATTTAAAAGTGTAGCACTTTCAGCCGTGCTGCGAATCGTAGATAACTGCAGTTCCTGCAAGCAGGTCGTGAAGTCCTCTTTTGTAATCTCTAAATGCAACCATTAAAAAACCAATTAGCAAAATAAGAGTAGATGCGATGTAGCCAAGAGAGCGTGTTATTGCTTGTTTATTGTCAATATTTTCAAGAGTTTTTGCGTCTACAATTTTAACATGGAAAAACTTTTTCCCCGGAGTTGCTCCTTGGAATTTTTTCCAAAAAAGCAGTGTCACAAGTAGAACGGAAACTTCAAAAAGAAGTTCCCATTTTAGAGATTTCGGCGGTTGGTTTGCTAATGCTTTTTGGGCATTTCCGCTCATTGCATAAGATATATTTTGTTGAAATTGTGAGAAGTCAAACCAGTTGCCATCACTTAAAAAGTAGATGAGTATTCCAACTGGCAGAGCAAGAAAAAGAGTATCCATGAGAGATGCGAAAAAGCGAACCCAAAAACCCGCATATCTCACTTCACTCATAAAATCCTACCTTAATGTTATATGTGGTAATTTGGAGCCTCTTGCGTGATGATAACATCGTGAACATGACTCTCTTTAAGACCCGCACTTGTTATCTCTACAAACTCTGCTTTATCCCAAAAAGCTTCAATGCTTTCGCTTCCGCAATATCCCATAGATGAGCGAAGCCCGCCCATCATCTGATGAACGATTCCCGCAATGCTTCCACGAAATGGAACACGTCCCTCGATTCCTTCGGGAACAAGTTTATCAGCCGCAGTTCCCTCTTGGAAATATCTATCATTTGAACCTTTTTGCATAGCGCCGATACTGCCCATGCCGCGGTATGACTTGTATTGGCGACCTTGAAACATGATTGTCTCTCCTGGTGATTCTTCCGTTCCTGCTAAAAGTGAACCCGCCATAATACAGCTAGCACCTACTGCTAAAGCTTTTGCGATGTCGCCTGAGTATTTAATTCCGCCGTCTGCAATAACGGGAACTCCATGCTTGCGTGCCGCATCTGCACACTCTGCAATTGCTGAAATTTGAGGAACACCCACACCCGCAACGATACGCGTAGTACAGATAGAACCTGGTCCTATTCCTACTTTTACGCCGTCTGCTCCTGCTTCAATAAGTGCTTCAACAGCTTCGGCAGTTGCGATATTTCCGGCGATTACATCTACTTCTAAAGTTTCTTTAATCTTTCTAACAGTATCTAAAATACCTCTTGAGTGACCATGCGCGGAGTCGAGAACTAAAACGTCGACTCCCGCATCAACTAGAGCTTTTGCGCGCTCATACTGTCCTACTCCGATAGCAGCGCCTACGATAAGTCTGCCAAAAGCATCTTTGTTTGAGTTTGGATACTCTATGCGTTTTTTGATATCTTTGATTGTTACAAGACCTTTTAAGAATCCTTCATCATCAATAATAGGAAGTTTCTCTATTTTGTTTTGGTGCATGATATCAGCCGCTTCATCTAAAGAAATCCCTTTCTTTGCGGTAATAAGAGGCATTTTTGTCATCACTTCATCTGCACGTTTGTTCATATCTTTTTGAAATCTCATATCACGGTTTGTAAGTATCCCTAAAAGTTTGTTATGCGCATCGATAACGGGAACACCTGAGATTTTAAACTCATCCATAAGAGCGTTAGCTTCTGCAAGCGTTGCATCAGGAAGAACATAGATAGGATCTATAATTACACCGCTTTCACTTTTTTTGACTTTTTTAACTTGTCTGCATTTAGTATCTATATCCATATTTTTATGGATAATTCCGATACCGCCGAGTCTTGCCATGGCAATAGCGGCTCTGTACTCAGTTACGGTGTCCATGGCAGCTGAGACCATAGGAATTTTTAGTGAAATATTGCGTGTTAGTTTACTCTCTAAAGAGACCTCTTTTGGCAGTATTTCTGAGTATTGAGGTACGAGTAGTACATCTTCAAACGTTAGGGCACGTTTACGAATTTTCATGGTCATCCTTTTGAGGGGTAAAAGTTTTTATGTTGCTATAAAATTCTCTGGATTATAGCTTTTTTGTGGTTAAAAAGAGGTAAAGCGATTTTTGATTATTATTGATTTATCTTTCCGATAGCACATGAGATAAAGCTTTTAGCTTTGAGTCCGCCTTTTATAAACGCTCCCAAATTTTCATCTTCCATCGGATAACCTAAACTTTTCATTTTTTTACGAAAACTAAGTTCTGCTTCTTCATCTTTAATCTCAAGAGTAACGACTCTTGGCTCTTGCGTCAAATCTACATCAACTTTGCCAAACTCATCTTTTAATGCTTCTTTTATAGTATTGGCACATCCGCCGCATTTAATATTTAATACTTTGAAATTTTTTTGCATAACTGTTCTCCTCTGTTTATTATTTTAAAACTAAAGATGAAATATTGTTTAAACTATTAACAGCCATACCCTATTTCTCTCTCTAAACTAAGTGCGCCGTCAAAAAGTGTCTGTTCGTCATAAGCGTTTGCAATTAACTGTAAACCTATCGGCATGCCCCCGCTGCTTTTTGCAACAGGAACAGAGATGGCAGGAAGCCCCGCAAGGTTTATGCTGATGGTATAGAGGTCGCTTAAGTACATCTCCATCGGAGTTGAAAGCTCTCCAAATTTGTTTGCCGTTGTCGGCGCAACAGGCGAGAGTATCAAATCTACATCTGCAAAGATTTTTGAGTATTGGTCTTTTATAAGGTGTCTTGTTTTTTGCGCTTTTACATAGTAAGCTTCATAGTATCCGCTTGAGAGAACAAAGTTCCCAAGCAAGATACGGCGCTTTACTTCATCGCCGAAACCTTGACTTCTTGTTTGGATAAATGTGTCGTTTAAATCTTTTCCGACAACTCTGTTTCCATAGCGGATACCATCATAGCGTGCTAAGTTTGTAGTAGCTTCCGCAGTAGCAGTTATGTAGTAAGCTGAAATATCGTACTTTGCGTCCATTAACTCAGCTTCTACTATTTCATGTCCTGCATTTTTAAGTGCAGTTATTGCCAAAGCGTAGGCTTTTTTTACATCTTGGCTTGCATTTTCTACATGTTTAGGAAGTACTGCGATTTTTAATTTTCTTGAAGCATCAAGCTTATCACTTACTTTATCGTTTTTGTTTGTACATGTAGAGTCTTTTTCGTCATGTCCGCTGATGATGTCATAGAGTATTGCCGCATCTTCAACGTT
Organism: Sulfurimonas sp.; assembly: GCA_002899765.1. Classification (GTDB taxonomy): domain Bacteria; phylum Campylobacterota; class Campylobacteria; order Campylobacterales; family Sulfurimonadaceae; genus Sulfurimonas. The sequence continues at coordinate 91,631 of PPDH01000033.1, forward strand.
TTGCGTCATCGGTCCTATTTTGTCAAGAGATGAAGCATAAGCTCCCAGACCGTAACGGCTCACTCTGCCGTAAGTAGGTTTCATCCCGACAATTCCGCAAAATGAAGCAGGCTGACGGATACTTCCGCCCGTGTCACTTCCAAGAGCCGCAATAGCAAGACCCGCTGCAACAGCTGCCGCACTTCCGCCTGAACTTCCACCCGGAACGCACTCTTTGTTGTGAGGATTTAGAGTTTTACCGTAAAAGCTTGACTCGGTAGTACTTCCCATAGCAAACTCATCCATGTTTGTTCTGCCAAATGGGCTTAGTCCTGCACCAAGCATCTTCTCTATCACGGTTGCATTATAAGGAGCGATATAACCTTGAAGAATATTTGAACCAGATGTTACAGACCACTCTTTTACTTGAATGTTATCTTTTATAGCAATCGGCACACCTTCTCCGACATTATTAATATCGATATAAGCGTTAATATCTGCATTCGTTTCTATCTTTGCTTTTAAATCTTTTTTAAAATTTTCTAGTTCTTCTTTGCTTAATTTTAGCGCTTCTTTTAATGTAATCACTAGTTTTCCTATCTTCATAAATTATGGGGTGTATTATAGCAAAATGTGTTTATTTTTTCTTTAGCGGCGTTTTTTAAGATAAAAAATCAAATAATTATTTTTAGTGTGTTCCGATATAACGGATACGGTAAATCGCACCCGCTTTGTCGTCAGAGATGAGCAGGGAGCCGTCATGAAGCTGCAGCAGGTCGACGGGGCGACCCCATGAGCTGACACCATCTAACCACCCCTCGGCGAAAGTTTCATAGGATACTGCTGTATTTTTTTCAAAGCGTACAAGTGTGATGCGGTAGCCAAAAAGCGGTATACGGTTCCATGAGCCGTGTTCAGCGATAAAGACCTGCCCTTGATACTCTGCGGGGAACTGTTCGCCCGTGTAGAAGCGCATTCCCAGTGCAGCGGCGTGTGCTCCTAGATTTATGGCTGGCTGGGTGTAGTCGTCGCAGCGTTTGCCTTTGCCGAAGTCTGGGTCGGCAATATTGCCGCCGTGGCAGTATGGAAAGCCGAAGTGCATTCCTTTTTTTGGCGCGGCGTTAAGCTCGTCGGGAGGGGTTTCGTTACCCAGCCAATCGCGGCCGTTGTCGGTGAAGTAGAGAGTGTTTGTGTCAGGCTGCCAGTCGAAGCCGACGCTGTTGCGCACACCTCGGGCATAAATCTCGAGTTCGCTGCCATCAGGATTCATCCGCATAATAGTACCGTAGCGTTCATCGGCTTCTTCGCAGATATTGCATGGAACACCTACGGGGATGTAAAGTTTTCCGTCGGGTCCAAAACGGATAAATTTCCAGCCGTGATGACCGTCGGTGGGAAAAGCTTCGCTGAGGATGACGGGTCGAGTCGGGTTTAAGAGGTGCTTTTCGATAGCATCGTAGCGCAATACGCGACTAATCTCCGCTACATAGAGCGCGCCATTTTGAAAAGCGACGCCGTTTGGGCTGTTTAGCCCTTTAGCGATGATATAGGTGGTGTCGGCTCTGAAGTCGCCGTCGCTGTCTTTTAGGGCGTAAACCCGACCTTCGGAACGAGTTCCGACAAAGATGGTGCCTTCATCGCCAAGTGCGAGTGAACGAGCCCCCGTTACGCCCGAAGCAAAGAGAGATATTTCAAAACCAGGAGGCAAAACAATGGTTTGGAGTTTTTCAGAAAGCCCGTCAGCCCGTGCGGGGTTGAAGAAGAGGGTGTTAATGAAGATGCCCACGCCACCGAGTACCAATGCAAGAGCGTGCCAAATGCGTACTTTCATAGTAAACCTCCCATCGCCAATTCCAGGATTATTATAACGCATAGTTGCTAGGGGTGTAATTTAAATAAAAAATTAACGTTCGAGTTGAGAAATATTTTGTTATCTATTTTACCGCTTCAATATTTGCAGAAACTATAAAGTTTTCAATGTTCTTGAACCAATCTTTTAAAAACTTTTTACTCTCACTCTTAGGTGTGATATTTATATCCCTAAAACCGGAATTTTTTAGCACTGTTTCTAAATCATCTATAAAACTAGCACCTGTAATGCAAGCTCCATAACTATCAAGAGTTATCATTTGAGAGGGGATTTTTTTGTTAATACAATGTCAGATATAGCCAATCTGCCGCCTGTTTTTAAGACCCTAAAAGCCTCGTCAAAAACTCTTTGTTTATCTAAAGATAGATTTATAACACAGTTTGAGATGATGACATCTCCTTTTTCTCCAACCTCTTTTGAAGCTAAAAAACAATCAAGTCCTGCACCGCTTCCTAACTCTAAAGATATGTTTTTTTGAGATTTGATTCTCTAATAGCATAAACGAAAATTTTATAAAAGGGTTTCACTTTTTGTGTAATTTAGCAAAAATTGCAGTTTTTGTTTTTAATATCAAACTCTATGATATTTTCAAAATTGTCATATTTGTAACTGCAACATTGATGTAGTTTCTCTTTTATCTCAGACAAATACAATGCTTGAGCGTATTTAGGTGCAAGTGAATTGATGATCGGTTCTATGCAATTTGACAACTCACTTATTGCATCTTCCCTGTTGTGTACTTTCGAGTTTATGAAAGAAAATAGTCTTGAATAGTATTGTTTATATATTTGTTCCATATGCTTAAATTCTAATAGATAAACGACTATCCTGAGAAATAAGTCGCCGCTAGGCTACTTATTTCTTTCCAAATCTCTTTTATAAAATAAAGACAAATATATCCCAAAAGCAATCAAAACACCACCTAAAAGATGATAGATTTCTAAGGTTTCTTTTAAAAATATTGAAGCTAATATAATACCAAATATTGGCATTAGATGAGTAAATTGTGCTGTTTTTGATGCACCGATTTTATGTATCCCATAATGCCATAAATAATATGATGTTATTGATGCAAAAATAGATACATATAAAAAGATTAAATAGTTATGTTTTAAGACTTCTAACTCTTTTTGAATCTAATACCCTTGATATAAATAAAATGGTGACAATAGTATGAGACCAATGGTGACAATGGTGGCAAAATATTCAAAATCATTTAGATCTTTAGGTTTAAATTTTATTAAAACCGAATATAAAGCCCAAGCTGTTGAAGATATAATTACAAGAATATCTACTTGATTGAATTTTAAGCCAAATATATTTGAAATATCAGCTTTAAGCATTAAAAATACTACACCAAATGTTGACAATAATATACCTACTGTTTGATATAAATTTATTTTTTGTTTTAAAATAAAGTGTGACATAAGAAGTACCAAAATCGGCACAGTTGAATTTATAATTAATGCATTTGTAGAAGTTGTAGCTGTTAATCCAAAATACAATAGAGTGTTAAATGCTGTAATCCCAAGTACTGCTAATACAGTTAGAATTTTAAAATTTTGTTTTATGGAGTTAAGTATATTTTTATGTCTTATTATAAAAATTGGAGCTATCATTAAAAAAACAAAAAACCATCTAAAGAAAGCTAATTCTAAAGGTGTTATATCATCTTTTATAAATCTACCAATCACAAAATTTCCAGACCAAAATAATACGCATAGAGTTATTAAAAAATAAGTTTTTATATTTAACATATTTGTTACTCCTTATGCTAACATTAAAAATGAGCCAATGAATTGCCCGTAGGGAAATTTATTGGCTCCACTGATTTGTTATACATCCACTCCAATAATTTCGTGACCGTAAGAATTATCGATAGAGCATAACCATACTCCGTCATCTCTAGTAAAAACATAAGTAGCTTGACGGGTTATTTCTGGCATATTAGGAGCGGATATGACTGTATTTGCTAATACTAAAGCTGTATTTCCACTTTCAAGTACTTCTATTCCTTTTTGAGCGACTTGTAAACCATTTTTGAAATAAACTGCAATAGCTTCAAATGCTTTTCTAATAGCATCTTTTCCTACGGCATTTCTTCCAGGCTCAATAACTAGTATTGCATTATCGGTATAAATATCAAGAAGAGTATCAAAATCTTCTTCAACAATTGCCTTGTCTGCTTTTTCAATTTGTTTAATTATTTCATGTTGTTTCAAATTTCATCCTTTTACTATATTAAACTGAGCTTTCGCACCTAATTTTATAGTGTTACATTCGGTAGTAGCGGTATTCTCTCAGCATTTGTCATATCTATTGACATGTATTTTTCAGTTTTNNACTAGTGTCAAGTACCATGGAGTATTTTATTACTATGCCCTACTTACAGTTGTTTTAGAAAGCATATCGATTAAAATTAGGTGCGAAAGCTCAGTATATTAAAGTCTTCACTTGTAGATGGAGCTTCAAAGTATTGCGTGACATGTTTAAATACATCTTCATTGTCAAATTGTGCTCTATGTTGTTGTTCCTCTCTTCGTTTAGCAATCTGGACTAAGCACTGCTCATCGCTTAAATCAAGAAAAATAAGTTCATGATTACACTTTATCTCATCACATAGTTGTTTGAACCATTTTCTTTGTTTTTTAGTATTTGCAGGAAAATCCATAACTACATTTGTACCTGTATTTAAAATCTGTTGCACATGTGACTTCACAAAAGGTTTAATAAGTGTGGAAAATTTTATAAAGTCATCAAAAGAGTTTATTTGATTTGGATAATGAGCTTCGAGCCAATCATCTTCTGAAAGTAGTACTGCATTTTTCTCAAGTGATACGGTCTTTGATTTTGTAGTTTTCCCAGCTCCCATTTTTCCACAAAAAAAAGTGAGTGTTCCTTTTTGGTTCATTAATTTTCCTTTAGTGTATAACGACTGTCGTGAGCAATAATTTTCCCGTTAAGGTAAATTATTGGTCTCCTCGTACTTGTTATATCTTTCTCTCTTCCCAATAGTTTGGTTTTCTATGAAGTTGCATAACAGCTAAAACAATAATTTCATTATCTTTTTGAAAATAAATTATTCCAAATGGAAATCTGTTTGTTAAGCATCTTCTTATCTCTCCATCTAATTTCTGCCAAGCAGTAGGATATTCTAAAATTCTTTGAATTGTTTTTTGAACTTCATATGCAAATTCTGCACCAAGTCCATCTTTACATTCTTGATAGTAGTCAACTGAAGCATTTAATTCGACTTCAGCATCTGGGTGGAAAGAGTAGGTCATTTACGAATGAAGTCTTTGAGAGATTTTTTTGAAAACTTCGTCTCCATCAACTAGTGTAACGAAATTTGACTCGATTTCTTGCTTTCTTTTGAGGGCTTCTTTTATCCATAGTTTATCTATCTCACTGTTTAATGGTGTGATACTAGCTAATATCTTATCAACAATTTTAGTTTTCAAATCTATTGGTAAAATATCTATCTCTTCAAAAAGTTGTTCTTGTTTTAAAGCTAACATAATAAACTCCAATATTTAAAATATACATCATTCTAGCAAAATGGTGTATATTTTATCATTAAATAAAACTATTTAACAATTTTTAGTGTGATTAATAAAAAGGCATGTCTTTCAACTCTCTTATTATCAGACCAAATACAAGTTGCACAATCTCATCAATTTTTTCAATTGTCATGACCTCGCCAGCAGATTTTAATTGTACTGTATCTCCAGCATTAAAACTCATTTTTTGCCCTTATTTTAAATTTACCAATTTACTTTCATAAATAGGCATACTCAAGCTTCTAGATGATGGGGCTTTTTGGATATAACGGTTGAAATGAGCTAATAAGTGACCATTAGGTAACTTATTAGCTCCTATGTTTTGTTATATCTACCTATAAATATCTTTCTATTGCTAAAGCTCCATGAAAAACACCTAAAATATCTATAGTTTCTGCATCTTTGATAAAATATGCAATACGATAATGTCCATAAAGTAAAATTCTAATTTCATTATTTGTATCATTCTCATATAAGTAACCGACTTTTGGGAATGCAGAGAGTATTTGAGTTTTAGTGAAAATTTCGTTTACAACTTTTTTAGCAATTTTTGGATTATCTTGTGCGATATAGTCGTGAATATCTTTTAGCCAAAAACTTGCTTCATTAGTCCAATTGATATTTACCATTGTTTGATTCTATGTTCCATCTCTTTGCTTGAAATGGTTTTACCATTTTTAGAATCTTCTAAACCTTTTTTTATCATTCTGTCAAATGCGAGTTCTTTTATGATTTCATCATAAGAAGTATCTGTTGGAAGTGAGTTTATGATTTTTTTTGCCATAATTGTTGGTGCAGTCATAGTTAACCCCATTATTTAAAATATACACCATTTTAGCAAAATGATGTATATTTTATCATTAATTAAAACTATTAAACAATTTTAAGTGTGATTAATAAAAATGTATGTCTTTCAACTTTCTTATTATCAAACCAAACACAAGTTGCCGAATTATCATCAATTTCTTCAATTGTCATTATCTCGCCACCAGATTTTAATTGTACTGTATCTCCAGCATTAAAACTCATTATTTCAACCTTAATTTAAATTTACCAATTTACTTTCATAAATAGGCATATCCAAACTTCCAGATAATGTGGCTTCTTGGATATAACGTTTAAAATGAGCCGATGAATTGCCCTCAGGGTAATTTATTGGCTCCTCTGATTTGTTAGACTTATTTTGTTAGTTTATTGTTTAAAGTTAAGGAAAAGCATTTCTATATGCTTGCAATGTATCTTCTGCTCTTTTATGTGCTTTTTCATAATCATAGTTTTTATCTTGAAATTCCTGTTTGCATACTGGACAATCCCATTGTCCAGATATAAATGGGTCATTATTAAGTCTAATTAGCTTATTATCTTTATCATAACAGATTTGACAAAATGGTCCATCATTATTATCATCTTGTTTGATTAGATAATATGGTCTATCAAAAAATAAATTTTCCTTTTGGGATAATTTATTTTCAAGTTCTTTTTTTTCTTTATCACTTTCAATTAAAGCTTCTTGAATTTCAGCTATTTGCATTTTCGCATCAGCAAGTGAACCAATTAATTCTGCTAACTGTAATTTAACTTCTGCTTTATCTAAAGAATCAGCACTGTCTTTTAGTAATTTTGCAATATCTATTGCAGATTTCACACTTCCAATTGCCATACCTATATCAATCATGTTTTTCCTTTAGTCTAACGTTTAAAATGAGCCAATAAATTGCCCGCAGGGTAATTTATTGGCTCCACTGATTTTTTAGGCTTTTTATTGTTAATGAACTTTTTCATCATCAATAAAGCGTTCTATCTCTTGGCAAACACGATCAAAATGCTCTTGTAAAACCCAGTGCGAACCATCAGAAATATGCACAGATTTGAAGGTACCGCTAAAAAATCCCTCCATATCGTCAGTCAGTCGTCTATCCAGCGGCGGGTCCTGATCACCCCAGATCAACAAGGAGGGAACGGGGATTTTTTCGAATTTCTTTTTCCCCATGGAGGCCCGCACCACGCCCATGCCGAATTCACCGAATGTATTGGCTCGGTAGTAGTTTATCGTGCTTGTCAGGGCGCCGGGTTTTCGCAGTGCGTCTTTGTAGCGCTCGATCTCTTCGTCACTGAACGCATCCTCCCTCCTTGCCCATGAGCGGAAGTTGTGTTCTAGCCATGCGAAGTCGCAGCAGCGCATCACCCATTCGGGGAGGTACGGGAGCTGGAAAAAGTAGATATACCAGGACCTGAGTATCTGCCGCAGATTAAGAAGTGGGTTTTTTCGGATGTTGGCAGCATAGGCCCCTCGGTGCGGCGAGTTTACGACAATGGCGGCTTTTATCTTTTCAGGGTGCTGCTCGGCAAGCTCCCACACGACCGAACCGCCCCAGTCATGTCCGACTAAAATAGCTTTGTCGTACCCGCAGTGACGCATCAGTTCCAATACATCACGCATAAGATACTTCATATCATAAGATGCTTTTGCATCGGGCTTGTCGGAGTCGTTAAATCCCCGCATATCGGGTGCGACAATATGAAAACCCTTGTTTGAGAAATGTTCCATATAGGGTTTCCAGACATACCAAAACTGAGAAAAACCATGCAAAAAAATGATCAACCCTTTGGCATTTTCGGGTTTTTCTTCCATGTAGTGTATGCGGAGTGCTTTTTCATCAGCCGCAGTCGGTGATATGGACAGAAATGATTGTTGCATGATTTCCTCCGTTTTATATTGGGCTAACGGTTGACTTTAACCAATAAATGACAGCTAGGGCATTTATTGGTTACAAAGTTTTGTTAGTTTTGTCCTATGGTTCGCATCGTCATTTCTAAAAGATGCCATATTATATAGGATGAACCACCTAAAATTAAAAGTCTAAATTGCCATTTACTAAAAAAAGATGCAGATTCTGAGTTTTTTTCCATTGCTATCATTGTTCCTTCTGAAGCAGCATTGATTGCCATTGGATTACTTCCAACTTTAGGATGTACTCCATCTTGTATATTTAAATAAGCATAATTACTAGATAAGAAGCTTTGCATGTATTTAATATATTGACATCCAAAATAAAAGCTTAATGCCCAAAATAGAACAGCCAATCCTAAGGGAATTAAGCTCATAGAAAACACATCATTTTTTGTTATTTGTACAGACAATGCAATAGCAGATGCTGAAATAGCTAAAATAAAATAGGTGTATTTATCTTGCATAGTTCGTAATTGGTTATGAATCTGTTTTTTAGCATCTTGTGACATTTTTTTCCTTTGAACTAACGACTGAATAGAGCTAATAAGTGACCGCTAGGTAACTTATTAGCTCCTATGTTTTGTTAGAAACTCTTGATACCTTAGTTCTTGAATTTCTTCCAGACTACTTTCTTTTTTTTGAACCTGAACATTAATAGAAAGACTTCCTTGTATAGGAGATGGTAAATTGTCTGCAAAAATATTATAAGCAAAATTCACTTCTCCACTTTCTTTAGAGGAAAAATATAGTGTATCTTGAGTAAAAACTGTTTGACCAGCACGAACCTTTTGAAACATAATATATATATGCCAAATACTTCCTATAGACTTAATAATAATATCTGGTTTGTTTTGCATATCAGCCATCTGCTCAGGCAAAGATTTCATATTGTGCAAATTATTGAGGTAATCATAGTTTGCATAAGGCTCTTCTGGTAGTTCGTCCTCTAGTATAAAATGAATGTTATCATCAGTATTATCAACCAGCACTTCTATTTTTAGATCTGTTGCTGCAAAGTCTGATGTATTTGAAATACAAAACGAAATAGGTTGTCTAATGGTTTTCAAATAATAAAACTTTACTAATTCTCGATAATAATTTTTATTGACGCTTCGATGAGATGCTAGAATATCGAATGAATTATGACTTTTACTTTCTTGATAGTCTGGTATTTCAGTGCTTTTTGGCAATTTTAGAACTTTAGAAGTCGTATTAAAGTTTTCTCCAATACAAATCTTAGTCTCAGCGTTGGCAAAAGCTAATTTCAATATTGGTACATTTTTTTCAGATTGGTATGAAGCACCCATTTTTGCTATTTCATCTGGTGTAGCTATTTCGGTTGAACTACCTCTTCGAATATAAACGGTATGTTTTTTGAGCTTTCCATAGTCTTTATTTAGATATATAGGACGTTCATTAATTGGAATTTTAATTATTCCTATATTTTTACCATCGACTTGTACATTTTTGTATTCAAAAATAAGTGGTCTTTGTGTTTTTGAATTTACAAATTGTTGTAAATCAGAATCATCTAAATCATTATCAACTCCAAGGATATTACTCCTAGAACCTTTTATTTCCTCTACACCAATTAAAATATACGCTTCATTACGTCTCCAAGCATTTGCAAATGCAAGAATATCTTTTAATAATTCACTTTTTTGATGATCGTTACTATTTATAAAAGAATATTGTTCTTGTTTAAAATCAAGTGTAGAACTTTCTTCTTCAAAAAGTAATTCTTCAATTATCATTTTGTTTACTCCATTGTTTCTAACGTTTAAATACACAAATAAAGTGCCATAGGTACTTTATTTGTGTGCTATGATTTGTTAAGTTCATCATGTGACATTTTTCGCAATAGTACATGGATAGTAGCTAAATAATAATAAAACATCCAGCTTAACCATAGTCCAGTATCATAGTTTGTTTTTTGCTTGTCATTATGGTGTCTAATACCAAAGTTATTAGCAATATTGTATAAATCTTTTTCATCTTGATTGGTGAATAAAGATTTGACTTTCGGTCTTAAATATTCAAGTACATCAGCTAAGTCACGTACTGCTTGTCTTCGATCATCTAATGTAGAACCATGCCTTCTATAACGAAGAACGGCTGAATCAATACGTGCATTAATATTTGCATCATTTGAAGGAATATCAGCCTCAAATATTGTTTCAAAACCTTGCTCAGGTTTATGCAGTATTTCACCATGTTTGGATAGTTCAAATGGTTTTTTATATAAAGCAAGAATAGCATTTATTTTTTCCAAATAAATGCTTTCACCCTCATCTTTATTGAAAGTATGCCAGTGCATACCACAATCGTTATAGTTATGATAGTCACCATCAATAGGCTTTGATACATTTTGATATAAAAATTCTATCATATCAAATAGGTCATCTTCACTATATTTACTGACATGAATGTTATCTATAGGCCATAAAGATTGTTTACGTATTTTGAGAAGAATTTCTAATTCAACATCACTAACTTTTCCTTTTATCTCATCCATATCAACACAATATGAACCAAGATACTCGTCAAAATATCCATCTTCTTGAAGATTTGTATATGTGCGTAAAAAAAGCTCTTTTAATTCAGGTAGCTCAAAACCTTTTGCATTTTTGTTTTTTCCAGATCTCACAGAATAAAAGGTGTGTGCCATACATGTTTCCTATTTGAATTTAACGTTTAAAATGAGCTAATAAATTGCCCGCAGTGTAATTTATTAGCTCCTCTGATTTGTTAGTCTTTGACCATAAAATTCATTTTCAATTTTATGTATAAATTTTTGAAACTCATCATAACTCAAAGACACAGTTCCCTTATTATTTTCAAATTTGTAGCCTTGCTCATCAATCGTAAACTTATGATGAGCAATTGCATCTCTGATTATCTTGATTTTTTCAACATAACCTTTTAGCTCGGCTTTTTGATTTTTATACTCTTCTTTCATCAAAATTAATGGGAGCAATCTATATACACCAAAATATTGATTCAATAGCTGGTTATCAGCATTAAACTTTTCTTGAAATTGTTCTCTAATTTCTCCAAGTGTTAAATCATTATTTCCATTATCAAATAAATACAAAAGAAACTCTACATATTTCAGATGTGCATTGATATTTAAAATTTCATTCATGTGCAGTTCCTTTGTAGACTAACGACTGTCGTGAGCAATGATTTTCCCATTAGGGTAAATTATTGGTCTCCTCGTATTTGTTATACGGCTTCTCTATATTTATCAAATAGATTTCTAAATTTTTTTGTAAATGATATACAAATTTCATATTGTTTTTCTGTTAGTGTACCAATATATTTAGAATCTCTATTTGCGTCTAAAAGTGGTATTAAAAATTCTGCCTGTTTCATATATTTACTGAGCTTTCGCACCTAATTTTATAGTGTTACATTCGGTAGTAGCGGTATTCTCTCAGCATTTGTCATATCTATTGACATGTATTTTTCAGTTTNAACTAGTGTCAAGTACCATGGAGTATTTTATTACTATGCCCTACTTACAGTTGTTTTAGAAAGCATATCGATTAAAATTAGGTGCGAAAGCTCAGATATTTAATTATAGCATTGTAAGCGATATTATTATATTCCCAATAATCGAATTGTTCACCACTTTCTTTTGTAGGGACTTTTCGTGTTAACAACCTGTTTTGAATATTATTTGTTGTACTTTTGATTTTTAATCCAATATTATTTTTATGATCTTTTTCTATCACTGAGACTTCAATTGAAGCAGCAAGAGATCCAATTGAAAGATAACAGTTTTCTTCTGAACTAAACTTTTTGAATGTTTTTTTATTTTCTTCTGCAATCTCGCTAGCTCTAAACCACTCTTGTTCTCTTCTATTTGACTTAGTGATTTTTGTAATATCGCTTAACTCATAGTCCAATAATTGAAGAAATTTATAATTTGATATTCTTCTTGTGATTAACTTTTCATTTTCAGCATAATAATTTTCTAATAGTTCGTCTGTTGAAAGTTCATTATAATGTAAGTTATTATGGTTTTTGTATACTAAATAACTATAAGCAGCAATTTTATCATTTGAAATAACTAATAATTTATGTTTATCAGCAAGCGAGTATACATATAGTTCTCCTTTGTCAAAAGGGAGTTTTTCTAGCTCTTTATAAACTTTACTAGAGGTGTCAAGCGAAAGTTCTTTTAATAATCCACTTGTAATATATTCATTTAGTTTATTCTTTAAATCTTCCTTATGATTATCAATAATAGAAAAATCTTTTGGTATATAAACAGTAATATTCTCTTGAAATAATTTGTTTAATATCGAATTTAATTTTTGCTCTTTATCTAGCTCAATTATCACATCAGAGTCAAGAATAATTCCATCAAGTGTTGTATTTAATATTGTCTTTAATTCCATGATTTTCCTTTTAGTATAACGGTTGAGTTGAGAAATATTTGAGCCGCAGGGTCCAATATTTCTCTCCAATGATTTGTTATATACTTTGTTCAATTATTGTATAGAAATATAAATTTCGATTTCATTTGAATTTTTATAGTATTCAAAATCAGTTTTATAAGCTCTTTTGTATTGAGAGTTTTCATTTGAAAAATATTCCCAAATCTTGCCCCAAGTTTCTATGATTGCTTGTACTCTAGTGTCATCATTGTTTTCTTTATATGTTTTATTAAATACAAGATATTTACCTTTTTCAATCTTTACACTTTCTAACTTCTCATTTGAAGTTTCATATCCTGCCAACACATCAAATTCACCGTTTGCATCTGATTCATAGTTATAATAAACCCCATAAACTCTTTCTCTGCCTTTATAGTCTACATCTACAGTTTCATCAAACTTTTGCCATATTAAACCTATTTTTGCTGTTGCAAGATTCATTTCATCTGTATTTTTTGTTCTTGTTGTAATTCCATAGATTGTTTTTTCTTCGATTTCTTCTACTCTCATCATCTTCCTTTGTGTTTATTTGATAGCTGTATATAACGGTTAAAATGAGCAATCAAAAAGCCGCCCGCGGGTTTTTGATTGGTCTCCTTTGATTTGTTATCTTTGTCATATACTGACATCGCTAATACTGTCTAATTTATATCGCTTAAGTTTTCCATCTCGGGAAAATATTTGTTTTACGACAGCTTTTAATGGTTTGAAGTTTCCTCTTGTAACTTCTGCTAAATTATCAGCCATTAGCATCTTCTCACGATCAGTTAACTCACGTTCCAACTCAAAACTGTACGATGTCGAATCTATAGATGTAATAAAGCGACCAGAGCCTGTTCGAGCATTAAAACGACTTACTGCAACATCAACAACTTCATAATTTTCTGCTTCCTCTTCTGTTTCTAAATATTTTAATGTCTCATCATTGAATTCAATTAACAATTTATTCCCCATTGACATTGCAATGGAATAACCCTGTTTTTTAACGGGCATATGAGCTGCCATTAATGCATTTTCAAGCCTATGATGCAAATCTTCATTCCCTTTTTCAAGTTCTCGAATTCTTTTTTTTGCTTTTCTGTTGTTTATGATAAAAGGAATCCCGAGCAAACTACTCAACATATATTTTAATAAATCATACAGACCATTAGTACCGAGGTTTTTTACAAGTTCCAATATATCAGGATCGGCAATTATTAATTGTATAACCTGTTCAAGAGAACCCTCTTTACTACGTTTTAAGACTAGACGAAATCCTTTTGAAGCTGGAGCTTTAACAATGATTTCATTGTGAATAAATGCATGAGTTGAAATCATCAGAAATTCAGACAACGCACTTAATGAATGTGTTCCATAGTACATATCTAAGCCATCAAATTCAACCAATCCAGAGTCATATTTAATTTTAAATGTCATTTCCATATGTTGGTTCCTTTAAGATAACGGTTGAATATAGCCAATAAGTCGCCGCTAGGCTACTTATTGGCTACTATGTTTTGTTATATGCTTTTGAGTTCTATCACATATTAACGGTTCAAAAGTAATTTTTTTGTTTAACAAGCTTGTTGAGAAAAAAGTATAATCATAAGTGTTAATATTAGTAATAGATACATTATTTGTTCCTATTAGTTTTATATATATACCATTTGGAATATTTGTGCAAACTTTATTTGGATAATATGAATATTTTAAGATTGATTCTTTAATGAAATTATCGTCAATAACTTTATCAATTAATGGAAAAAGAGAAAATGAATACACGAAGAATGTCATAGATGAAATCGGTATAAAGAATAAATGAAGAATATTTTGTTTTTTTATTTCTATATTTATATGTACTAAATTAAATAGTTTATTTAGATATGCAGTAATCTTATCAAGTTTAAAAGGAGTTATAATCAGTAAAACTATACTAATAAAAACTGCTATAAAAGAAATAACATAGTTGATATAAATAAGCCATGAAGGTATTAAATAAATTCCAGATAGGAACTGTATTGATGTTTGAAAAAAATCTGGATTTTCATGAGTAATATTATATATTGATTGTTTCGCTATACTTTGTGAAAATGTGAAAGCAAAATATCCTAAAATACTATAAAATAATTTACCTATAAAAGTTTTCCATAAACTTTTAACAACACTGAATGCATCAATTAAAAAACCCACAGAATATGCTGGTATTAAAATGTATTTAATAACAAATTCACTATATATTTTGAAGTATTGAGGATTTGAAAAAAACAATATTATGCTAGGTATAAGTAATGTCAAAGTACTTACAACATAAAAAATATAGCTTAGTTTATTTGTTGTAAAAAAGTTGTTTATTTGTAACATTATTTTCTCAATCAAATATATTCCTTTGTCATATAACATTTGGCTACGAGGTTTTGTTATAAGAGTTAAGCAGTTCCTGTTTTGATAAAACTTTTAATGTTATATCAACAGGACAAACTTCTATTTTCTTTTCCCAATACTCTTTTACCTTCGCTATGTCTTTTTTATCAAAATCATAAACTAAAAAAAGTAATAATTTAAAATCAGAATTTGCAAATTTGTCAGCAATTACTGCATTATATAAAATTCTATCAGTCATAGGATGATGAATCATTGTAGAGTTTCTTAAATATTTAATTTCTACAGCAGTGAATTTTTTACTGAGCTTTCGCACCTAATTTTAATCGATATGCTTTCTAAAACAACTGTAAGTAGGGCATAGTAATAAAATACTCCATGGTACTTGACACTAGNAAAAACTGAAAAATACATGTCAATAGATATGACAAATGCTGAGAGAATACCGCTACTACCGAATGTAACACTATAAAATTAGGTGCGAAAGCTCAGTTTTTTATTTAAATTGTAAAATATGGCATCATATCTAACATTTGTTTTTCCTATGCCAATATCTCTATCTGCTTTAGAATTTAAATCATGTTCAAGTGATTTAATAATATTGTCTTCAATTTTTAATATTTCATTTTTAAGTTCTTGATGATTTACTTTAGAATTTTTCGAATTATCTGTGGAAGTAATTTGACTTTCTAAAATTTCTTTTTCTAAAATTTCATCTTTTTCTTTAGGGCTTAAGGCTCTTAAAAATGAATTATCATTATTGTAGTCTTTTGGTGCATATAATTTCCAATGATGTTCTGTAACTAATTTATAACTGAGCTTTCGCACCTAATTTTATAGTGTTACATTCGGTAGTAGCGGTATTCTCTCAGCATTTGTCATATCTATTGACATGTATTTTTCAGT
>PPDH01000027.1 GCA_002899765.1 Sulfurimonas sp.
ATACGATAGTCAATAGAAATGAAGATTTCATGAGTATCATCGCTACACTACGAAGTGCAACTCAAGAATTGTTAGGATTTAGGTGCGAAAGCTGAGATATATAACATAAGCTTAAAGGTAAATAATAAAAATTATCCTTTAGAAAAAAATATCAATAAATTTTTAATATTATAAATGATAGAATTTTAATATTAAATTATTAATATGGATGATAATATTATGATAATGAAAAATTATTAACAAATGCTCAGAGAGCACAACTTAAAAGTTACTCCGCAAAGACTTGGAATACTTTCGATACTCGAAGATACCGGGCATATTAGCATTGAAGAGCTTTTTACCTTTATTCGTAAAGATTTTAGTTCTATATCTATTGCTACTCTTTATAAAAATATAAATTTTATGCTTGAGGTAAATATACTAAAAGAAGTAAAGATACCAAACAGTAAATCAAAATATGAGATATCAAAAGATGAACACTCTCATATGGTCTGTAGAAAGTGTCAAAAACTTGAAGATATAACTCTTTGTTTAGACGGTGTTATAGAACATGCATCTGAAAAAAGCGGTTATTCGTTTGATGAAAATGCACTTGTATTATCAGGAGTATGCCCGCAGTGTCAACTTGCTTGATATTGTAAAAATTACTAAGGTGCGGGGTAAACCCGTACCTAAACGTTTATGACAATATCTCTTCGATAGTGATATAGTCTCCCACTCTTCCGGTCATCTGTTCTACGTCAGTGTTTACAGGAAGTGTTTTTTTACCAGGTCTCCATCCTGCAGGACAAACTTCACCGGTAGCTGTAGCATGCTGCCAAGCTCTAACTTGTCTTAGGAACTCGTTTACGTTTCTTCCTACAGAGTCTGCTTGCACTTCTTGCGCTACACAAATGCCTTCGGGATTAAATAAGAATATTCCTCTTAAAGCAACACCTTCCTCTTCGATAAGCACGCCAAATGATTCACTTACCGTTTTTGTCGTATCTGCACCTATCGTAAGCTTCAAGCCTTTTAATATCGGCTCGGTCTCTACAAATCTTTTGTGTGAAAACTTAGTGTCCGTAGATATAGGTAAAATCTCTACGCCCAACTCTTGAAACTCATCATATTTCTCATTCATTGCGGCTATTTCGGTAGGGCAAACAAATGTAAAGTCGGCAGGATAAAAACATATTACCGTCCATTTTCCTTTGTAATCTTCACTAGATACCGTCGTATAGTGACCTGTCTTTGCATCGTAAGCACTCATATTAAATTCCGGCATTTTTCTTAAAACCATAGTTGAACTCATCTTTTTTTCCTTTGTTTTAGTAATTGTTTCTTGTTCTTGAGAAATTTCTTTTTTACTTGTTCTCTCTTTTATGCCTGTGTCGCAAGCCATGTTTTTCTCCTTTTAAAAATTCTTTTGTGAATTTTCAATAATATTCAAAACCTTAGATAATATTCTAAGTATTAGTTTTGATTAATATAATTATAATACCAAATAATAAATATTAATTTTAAGTTTAAAGTGTATATATTAAAATTAATATTTACTAAAGAAGGAAGTAAACATGAGAGTAGCAGTAGTCGGTCTTGGAGGAGTAGGCGGATATTTAGCCGCAGCGTTATCAAAAAGCTCTCATGAGATAGTAGGTTTTGCCAGAGGTGAGAATCTGGTAAAGATACGACAAAACGGTATAAAGATAATTGAAGATGATAAAGAGTGGTGTGCAGAGATAGAAGCTACTACCATCGATAAAGTACATGGATATTTTGATATAGTCCTGTTTTGCGTTAAAAGTTACGATTTAGAGGAGTCTTGTAAAGCCATCTCTTTACATGTAGACAATGATTCGGTGCTTTTAAGTTTTTCAAACGGTGTCTCAAATGCAGATTTACTAAGAGGTATAGCAGACTTAAAGGTTTTAGAGGGGTGTGTTTATATATTGTCTCATATACAAGAGGGCGGAGTTATTAGAAAAAAAGGTGATGTCTTTAGTGCCGTTTTCGGCGGAGATGACGGTGCGGCGAAAAAGGTTGCATCTCTTTTTGAAGAAGCTTCACTAAGATACAAGATTCCCTCGGACATAAAAACTGCCGTATGGAAAAAATATATATTTATCAGTGCATTTGCCGCTTTGACAAGCTACTATGACGAGAGCATAGGTTCCATTTATAAAAATCATTACGATGAAGCCAAAGAGTTGTTAGAGGAGATTGCCGATGTAGCATCTGCAAAAGGGGTGAATATTCAAGATGAGGTGCAAAAGTCGCTCTATACTGCTTCAAAAGTTCCCTACGACTCTACAACGTCGATGCAGCTTGATTTTAAAAACCTTAAAAAAAGCGAACTTGAAATTCTCTGCGGGTACATAGTAAAAGAAGCCCTCAAAAAAGGTATAAATACTCCCATAATGCACAAAATGTACGAAGAACTCTCAAAGAGAGAAGTTAGCCGATATTAGCTATGCGCCTAAGTGCTGCTAACTCTTTTTTATTCAGGTTCGGTTTGATATGTTGGACAAATCCTACAAGAGACTCATATGAATAGAAGTTCAAACTTTTTTCAAATAGAGCGTATTTCGCAAAAGTTTCTATTACTTTCTCTTTGGAGAGCCTAAGCTCATTGTCACTATATAGGCAAGAGAGTTTATGGGGCGCATTTTTGTTTTGTTTAAATAAGTTATCTTCTTTTTTTGCAGCCGCATCCTCATGAAGCCCTTTTGAAATTAGCTTGGCTTTCACGTCCGCATGTAGACTAGTCTCTGTTTTATGAGTAGTATAAGAAAGACTGTTGGCATGAGGCGATGCAGAGAGTGAGTTTATAGTGTTCGATACCAGAAAGATTATAAGAAAAGAGCGTTTTGTTAAAATAAAAATCTTTGTCATACGATATCCTATTTGGGAAATTATTTATTGGAACAAACATATTTTATGTGAGGTTTGTTAACTGTGGGATAATAGTATGAGAGTGTTTGGTATAAACCGTGTAACTTTTAGAAGTTTAAACCTTAGAGATAAGTTCTCTATAATTTTCAAGACTCTTTTAAAACCTCTAAGTGGATACAAAGCTACAAATAAAATTTTAATAGCTATAATTGTTGGCATGATGATTCGCAAAGGGGAGTTAAAATGTTAGTAATTGAAAAATATTTTTCAGATATTCAAAATTGTGTTCTTGACTTTAATATAAATGTAAAGAGTTTACAGCCTAAGTATCCGAGTGATTTTTTATATACGCATGCAATTACCGAATATAAAAAGCTATTTTTAAATCTTCTTTTATCTAAATCTAAAGAACAGATTGAGCAAAACACTAAAATACTTGTAAATTTTACGATTGAGCAAGATATATCTTATCTATTTCTTTATAGTGAGCTTGTAACAGTTGTCCGCAAGCTTCTTGGAAATCTTATAGAGAAACATGATTTTGAACATATAGATGCTGTCAATCTTTTTTTTGCGGAACACGAAAATCAAATTACAAATTTATATTTAGAGAAATTTTTAAATCAGTTTAAACTAAAAAATGAGCTTAGACTTTCTCACATTGAACTAATGTCTGATAAAAGATTTATGGTGCATTTTGAAAATCATATTAAGTGGATAATTAAGCTTGTTCTGTATGTTCAAAAAAAAGAGTATAACGATAATTATCCAGAATTAAATCCAAATTTATGTGATTTCGGTAAATGGATGAAAAGTTCTACAACTTCGTATCTGCTCTCTACATCTCATTTTAAACTACTAGAAAAACTTCATATGAATCTACATGATTTGGCTGCAAATGTTGTAAACTATTGCAAGAGCGGGAAGTCTCATCCTGCGACTTTAATTCATTTGATGAATAGAATAGATTACTACTCACTTGAAATCGGAAATGAGATAGCCTTTTTAAATGAGATTGAAGAGAGTGCCAAAGACCCTTTGACTCATCTTCTTACCAGACGTTTATTTAACAAAATTATGCTTGGCAAGATAGAGATTGCTAAAGCAACAGGCAGAGAATTTGCTCTTATGATGTGTGATTTGGATAATTTTAAACTTATTAACGATGCTCATGGTCATACCGTAGGTGATATTGTGTTGCAGCATTTTTCAAAAATATTAGAGCAGGTTCTTAGAAAGTCAGATTATATCTTTCGTTATGGCGGTGAAGAGTTTATGATTATACTTCCTATGACTGATAAAGAGGAGACTATTATGCTTGCTCAGAAAATTTGTAACCTAACTGCTTCAAAAGAGGTGGTTGTTGAGGCGATAACTATCCGCTATACCGTAAGTATAGGGACAATTACCGTTTTAGCCGATAACAAGGTAGAAGCAACACAAGAAACTATTGATAAATATGTAGCTAAAGTGGATGAAAAACTTTATCTTGCCAAAGAGAGAGGTAGAAATCGTGTTGAATAGATTTGATTTTTTTTAGAATCAGTATTATAAAAAGTTATGCAAGTATCGTAAATAATAAAGTTGTATAAAATAGTGGTGGACCCTCAGAGAGTATAAGCCCAGTATCCCAATACCCTTTTAAGTCCCATAAATAGGGCATTTGAAGCATATTTTTATCCTTTTTTTTGTCATACAATTGTTGCACAGTTGTATGACATTCTATGCTAGTAAATCTTAATAAATACTTTTTGATTAGAACGTTTTAATATTTTTATAAATAAGAGTAATGGAAAGAAAATACTATTGGTTAAATTATACTTGTTTTTTAATGATGTATAAAATTCCTTGTTGTATTTACTTAAACCATCTGCAGAATTACATCCATAAAATTCATAACCATATTTAGATGAATTGCTCAAATTGTTTTCATAAATAGTGGATTCCAATTCTGATAATATTTCTTCTATATTGGTTATTTTAAAATAATTAAATAACTCTATTATTTCCTTGTTGATATCATTACAAATAATTTTATTCGCTTTTATATTTATTCCAATGTTGCAGCCACCAGCAAATATATCACAGAAAATATAAATTTTTTTTGGAAATAAAGGAATTATCTGATTAAGTAATTTAAACTTACCACCCGTATAATTTAATGGCGATTTAACATACATTTATAATCCCTTCTTGTTTTAATAATTATACTATATTAACTTGAGTGGTAGTTTTGCCAGGCAACTTAATTTTATTAAATTCATAATCTTAAAAATTACTTAAAAACAATATTGCCGTGTTTAAAAACGGAAGTCAAATAAAAGTGGTTAAAAATAAAATAATTTTTTTAAACTAAAAACATCTTCCCAACTTCTCAATTTTTGCTACACACCAAAAAAGAAATCACCTCAATAATCTTTTAAGAACTCATCTATTAGTTTTGGTTTTTAAGTAATTTCAGTCTAACAAATTATTTATTGACACTAAAATAAAATCTTGCATATTTCTATTTTACTCCCAAGAAAAATTCATTCCTTACATTCCTACAAAAACCCGATGAAACTAACAGAAGAGGTAAACCCTTAAAAGATCAAGATAGCTATTTTCTCTTTCTAAAATTAAAAAGTTAGGAAGAAAAACAATCCCCTCAAAAATCTTCAAAAAAGGTAAAACTTAAATTTAAAGGACAAGAAGATGGAAACATTAGAGGCATTGAAAATCAAAATGGAAGTGTTGAATCAAGTTTTAAATGACATTGACTGCATTATTGAAAAAAATGAGGTTAAGAAACAATCTGAGCATAACTCACTTTGTAAATTATCAGACAAGCTTTTTAAAGAAAGAGCAGAACTAAACCAAACAATCCAAAAATTACAAAAGGAGGGATTTTAAAATGGATAGAGCAGCAATACTAAGACACTTTGAAAAAGCAGATGGCATCAATGAGGCAAAAAAGATATATAAAGAGTTGGCAAAAAAACTACATCCTGATGTTGGAGGCTCAACAGAACTTTTTAAATTGTTAAATTAGATCTATAACCATATCATAGAGCATGGAGTCAACTTTTCAAATGGTGCAGAGTTTGACTTAGAACTTGAAAAAGTAATCTCGGGATCGTTCATAATTCCGTGTCAATCGGGTAAAATTATATTTACTCAAGGAATGACACATGAAAATAGAAATAGATGTAGAGCAATTTGCTCGTGA
>PPDH01000018.1:0-617 GCA_002899765.1 Sulfurimonas sp.
ACTATTTGTCAAGCTTGATAAGAAACACTCTCACTAGTTCCTACAAAACAGTATTATTTATTGGTTTTTTGCTTGGAATTAGGTGCGAAAGTTCAGTTTGTATCTTACTAAATATAAAAAATTTAATAGAATTATCACTAGCATAATGAATCTGTACAGTTTTTGGATTAAAGTAAGTATTAATAATTCTACTATCCGATAAAACCGTGTAAAAGTATTTAATTTTTCTTATTGTTAAGTAATTGAGATTATTTAAATTAATATTGTTATTTGGTTCAATTAGTATAGGTGTTTTATAATGATCACTTTTGTGATATAAATTATCAACCCATTTTTCATAAGAAAATATATCAAAAGTATAATTAATATATAAATTATAAAAATCTATTTTTGTAATATTTTTTATATTCATGTTTATATACTTTTTATTGGTAGAGATTTTTTTAAACTCATTGTTTTCTTGAATAATTAGAAAAAATTCATCATCCTTTAATTCTTCACCTGAATAATTTAAAAATATTAACTGAGCTTTCGCACCTAATTTTAATCGATATGCTTTCTAAAACAACTGTAAGTAGGGCATAGTAATAAAATACTCCATGGTACTTGACACTAGT
>PPDH01000018.1:636-6807 GCA_002899765.1 Sulfurimonas sp.
AAAACTGAAAAATACATGTCAATAGATATGACAAATGCTGAGAGAATACCGCTACTACCGAATGTAACACTATAAAATTAGGTGCGAAAGCTCAGATATTAATTTAAATATATTATGAATTATACTACTCTTCCCACTCCCATTCTCCCCGACAATAGCAGTAACATTAATATTATCAGGAAAGATACTTACATGTTCTTTTTTATCAATAGTTAATTCGCCATCTTCATACTTACATGTAAACCTCGGCGAAAAGTTAAACCCTTGATTTTCTATGTTTTTATACTTCTCTACCCAAAGATATACTAATTCCACAGCTTACCCCTTTCTTTCAATAACAAAATATTATAGATTCCATTTTTCATAACTTAGGCAAATTCTCTCTAAAAATCACCAATATTTCTATCTGTGTCTCTGAAACGCTGTAAATTATGGAGTATCCTTGATAGATCAGTTTTCTGGTGTTTGCTGCGAGTTCTTCTGTGGGTCTTCCTGCTTTTGGAAAGTTTGAGAGCGTTTGGATGATGTAGTTTTTCATCTTATCCAAGTACCTGTCGGCAACTTCCTCATTTTTTGTTTGTTCAAAAATATATTTCGCTTGTTCTACCAAGTTGGCAACTGCTGTTTTTGAAAAAACTATTTTATGCACGGTAGGAGTTCTTTGCCGCTTCAAAAGCATCGTCGATGTCTAAAAAGTCACCCTTTTGAATCTCTTTTATCGCATTTTGAACATCTTGTTTTATTTTTGCATGTGTAGCATTGTATTCATCAAGTGAAATGATGACGACCGACTTGTTGTTTTTCGTCGTCACTATCACCTCTTCGTTGTTCTCACACACATCTTCAATGATGCTTTTTAAATTATTTCTAGCACTTGTGTAGTTTAACGCCTGCATTTTAAAATCCTTTGTGACAGAATACTGTCATTATAACACACCATAATCATTATTTATCTTCCTTTAGCTTCTCATAAAGTTTTTCATTCTCTTTTTGCGTAAATTTCTTTATCTTTTCATACAAAGACTCTTTTATATCGTAGCTCTCTAGCCTCTTTAAGCCGTTGTAGTTGTCATTTATCGCGCCTAAAATATCTTTAACGTCTGTTAAATCTTTTATCTTATTCTCATCTTTTACAGAGCTGTTTTTTTCTCTATAGAGTCTTTTTTTGATATATATTCTATATTTGTGCAGCTTCTTTTTATCTAACTTTGGAAATTCCATCGCAACCAAATTTTGCTCTGTTTCTTCTTCTGCTTTTTGCTCTGCACTCTTTGGAATTTCTAAATTTTTAATATAAATACGAAGTTTTTTTATCTCTTTTTCTCTACCATCATCTTTTGCTTTTGATGCTATCTCTTCTTGGACTTTTTTTCTCTGTTTTTTCGGCAATGATGTAAGGTAGTCGCTAAAAAATACATCGATATCTCTGATTTCATTACTTAGTGAGATAACCTTTTTTACGCTCTTAGCGAGTGTGTCATCTTTACTTAGCAGAGTAAAAAGTTCTCTGCACTTTATGCGAAGTGCGTGAATATCCTCGGCACTTTGCAGGGATTTTTTTCTGAAATGTTTGACGACCTTTTTAAACTCTTTGAGTTTTTTTTCTATTTGCTTGTTCTGCATAGGTTGTTACTCACTCTTTTTTGGATAGTCAAACGAAAGGAGTTTTGCATTTTTTGGCTCAATATCCGACCATGTATCACACTCAAACCCTATCTCTATAATGCCGCATGTAGGGATATTTTCTTCATGATGTACATAATAGTTCGCCAAATCGTTCAAAGAGGGATTGTGTCCTACCAAAAAAGCCGCAGAGTTTTTATCATCAATCGCTATTAAAATTTTGCGAAGTTCATCAATACTTGCTTCATAGATATTTTCATCAAATAGAATCTTTTTTTTATAGCCAATCTCTTTGGAAATTATCTCGGCAGTCGTTTTTGCTCTTTTTGCTGGGCTTGAGATGATGATGTCGGGCATGATGCCCTTTTCTTTGAGCCGTTCTCCCATCATCGGGGCATTTTCTTTGCCTCTTTTGTTAAGCGGTCGCTCAAAATCATCTAACTTCTCATCACTCCAACTCGATTTTGCGTGTCTGATAATGTAGAGCTTTTTCATCTCTTATCCCATCGGGTACATAATCTCTTGCTGTACCGCTTTTATTTCATTCATAGTCTCTTCGCTCAGCGTCATCTCTAACGCGGCAAGTGACTCATCCATCTGCCCTGCATTTCTTGCTCCGATAATCGTTGAAGCGACAAAATCAAACTGCTTTGTGTAAGCAACCGCCAAAGTCACGGGAGAGATTTCAAGTTTTTTTGCTATCACGACGTAACGCTCGGTAGCTTTTAGGGTTTTTTCATTGACAAACCTTGCGGCTTGTGAGTTGAGACGGGTGCTTTTACTCAACATGTAGTCTGAATAACGCGCATTCTCAGGATAAAATTCACCGTTATATTTCCCGCTTAAAACTCCGCCTGCTATGGGTGAATAAGCAAGCAACGATATCTGCTCTCTTTTACACACATGTGAGAGCTCATCCAAAAATCGCGGATTGTTGAGTGAAAAGTTGTTTTGAATGGACTCAAATCTTGCAATTCCAAGCCTTTTTGAAGTCTCGTTTGCTTTTGTAAGTCCGTAAGCAGTGTCGTTTGAGGTTCCGATGTATCTTACTTTACCCTCTTTTACAAGCGCGTCAAAAGCCCTCAGAGACTCTTCAATAGGCACGACATTGTCTGGCCAGTGCATCTGATATAGGTCTATATAATCAGTTCCTAAGCGCTTTAAACTTCCCTCGATAGCTTTTTTTATATGAAACTAGTCAATCGCCGCAAGTCCATGACGGATAGGCGGAACAAACCAGCCGTTTGCAGCACCCGCAACTTTTGAGGCTAAAATAATGCTGTCTCTGGGTTTGCTCTTTAACCATTTTCCTATTATCGTCTCAGTAACGCCCACATCTTCGGCTCTGGGTGGAACGGGATATAGTTCGGCCGTGTCAAAAAAGTTAATCCCTCTCTCATACGCTCTGTCCATAATCTTAAAAGCTTCCGCTTCATCGCTCCAAGAGCCAAAACTCATAGTTACAAGCCCTATCGGAGTGACTCTAAGCCCTGTTTTTCCTATGTATCTGTACTGCATGTCAAGCCTTTTTCCTATATTTATATCGTATTACTATAAACTTAGCAAATTCCCATACTTATAGTACGCCGCACAAGCGCCCTCAGAGCTTACCATGCAGCTTCCTATCTGTGAAGTCGGTTTGCATGCAGTGCCGAAAATCGTACACTCAGGAGGGCTTGCCATGCCTCTTAAAATGTCTCCGCAGATGCAGAGTTTGTGGTCTTCTATCTCGCCAAGCGGGAGAACATCTTTGTAGATTATTTCAGCATCATACTCTTTGAACTCAGCTCTTAATTTCAGTCCGCTTTTTGGGATATTGCCTAAACCCCGCCATTTAAACAGGTCTGTTTTTTCAAAATATCTCTCTATTAGTTCCTGCGCTTTGACGTTTCCGTCATAAGTCACAAGCCTTTTGTACTCCACTTCAAGTTCGCATCTATCTTCTATAAACTGCTTGACTATCATGCTGATTGCCTGCATGACATCAACAGGCTCAAAACCCGAGACAACCACGGGACGCTTATAATCCCTTGAAAACTCTTCGTAGATTTTACTTCCGCTTATCACGCTTACATGTGAAGGCCCTAAAAATGCGTCTATTTTGTTGTTGTAACTATCTACATGTATATCTCTGCTATCTATCAGCTCACGCATAACCTCGGGAACGGTTACATTATTTATGTGAAAGAAGATGTTTTTGATGTTCTGCTTTATAACCGCATCAAGAAGTGCGGCAGTCATCGGTGTAGTCGTCTCAAAACCGATGGCGAAAAAGATGACTTTTTTAGTCGGATTCTCTTTTGCGATTTTTATACATTCAAGAGGAGAGTAAACAAAACGGACATCTGCACCTTTGCTTCTTGCAGTTTGCAGACTTCCGTTGCTTCCGGGTACTTTTATCATATCTCCTAATGTTACGAGTATAACGTCTGGCTGCATACTTAAAACATAAGCATGATCAATGCGCTCTTTTGGCATGATACAAACAGGACAGCCAGGACCGTGGATAAACTTGATATTTGAGGGCAGAAGCTGAGGAAGACCGTACTTCATAATAGTATGCGTATGTCCGCCGCAAACTTCCATGATGTTTATAGGATTTTTCAGCTTTGCCGCATCCTCTTTTATGATTTTTGCATAAGCTTTTATTGTGTCTGCGTCTCTAAAGTCATCATACAAATTTTTAAGTTCCAAACCCATTTTAGACTTCTCTATTTTAACATTCTTCTGCTTCTAAAATCGCCAGCCGCCTATCCTCTTCGTTCATAGCATCTATAATCTCTCTATAAAGCTCCAAACTCTCCAGTGCCTCTTTTTCATCGATTTTGTTCATCACAAATCCGATATGCAGAAGTACATAATCGCCTACATGTATATCCTCTTCGCTCATCAAAGATAAAGAGGCTTCCCTTTGCACGCCCATAGTATCAACCGTTGCCATCTCATTCTCTTTGTCTATTTTTACCACTTTTGAGGGTATTGAAAGGCACATTATCTCATTCCTATTTTAAACTTTATCCACGCGGCAACTTTTTTTATGCTCTCTTCATCTTTGGTACTTACTTCGAGTATGTCAACGTTTGGTTTTAGCTTTCTCGCCGCTTCTTTCTCTTTTTGGATATCATACTCAAAGTACGGAAGCAGGTCTGTTTTAGTAAAAAGAATCAAATCTGCTTGACGAAACATAACAGGATATTTTGCTATCTTGTCTTCACCCTCGGGAACACTGACTAAAACTATGTTTAAGTGGCTTCCGACATCATAACTTGCAGGTCATACGAGGTTTCCGACATTCTCTACAAAACATACGTC
Organism: Sulfurimonas sp.; assembly: GCA_002899765.1. GTDB lineage: Bacteria > Campylobacterota > Campylobacteria > Campylobacterales > Sulfurimonadaceae > Sulfurimonas. The sequence goes on from PPDH01000018.1 coordinate 5,572, forward strand.
CATATTGTCCAAATCCATGTGATGCAGAGCTTTATGAACCATAAACGCGTCCAAGTGACAAGCCGAACCTGTCTGAATCTGATGAGCCTGTATCCCTTTTACTTTTAGTCTGTCCGCATCACGGCTTGTCTCCAAGTCGCCCTCAACAACACCAAATTTAAAATCAGCCAAATCCGACAAACTCTCCAAAAGTGCAGTTTTTCCGCTTCCGGGACTGCTCATAAGATTTATGCACAAAACACCGTGAGAGTTAAAATGCTCACGATTATGCTGTGCCTCTTTGTCATTTTTATCTAAAATCTTCGTAATTACAGAGATAGTTTTAGGGTCGTTTATCTGTGGATTGTCATGCAGATGTTCATGAGCCTTGTGGTGTTCATGTGAATCTCCGTGATGATGGTGATGGTCGTGTGAATGACTCTCTTTATGGGAGTGACTATGTTCTACAATACTACAGCCGCAATCTTTACACATATTTTGTTCCTTAATTTTGTTTATTAGATTTCTTTTATAACCTAGATTGCTTCGTCACTTCGTTCCTCGCAATGACCGTCATTGCGAACAAAACAATAAGCGTCATTGCGAACGAAGTGAAGCAATCTCAAAAAAAAGTTATAAACGAAGTCTATTTATTTCTATCCGATTAACATGTTAGAGCCGACAACTACCGAAACGACTCCTGCCGTTGCGAAAACTCTTCTTAAATTCTGTTTTGAGTTTAGCAGATTTTTATTTATATAGAGTATTACTACTCCAAAACCCACAAATATGCTCATGACTCCAAGCGTAAACGCAAATACCATTACAAAATCAACGTTCTGCCCTTCAATAGCACCCAGAGTTATAAGCATTCCGCGGACTCCGCCTATTCCCATTAAAGTTCCTATCGTAAATGCAGAAGCAGTGTCCGCATTGCGGTGGCTATGCTCTTTTCCAAACCAGATATGCAGATGCTCTTTGCCGCTGTGTATATGTTTTTTTAGCTGAATACGGTCGGTAAAGACCATATATAAAAGATAGATTCCTATGCTTAAAATAACAAGAGATGAAAGAATGTCTCCATAACCAAGTAAAACATCGCTTACATGATAACTCTGCAATATTTTTGCAAATATAAAAAGAGATAATCCATGCCCAAGGGCAAAAAGAGTAGTAATGAGCATAGTTTTATTTCTGTTTTTGCCGATTGAAAAATCTGCAATAGCCGTAAGATGGTCAGGTCCAAAAGCATGCAAT
>PPDH01000004.1 GCA_002899765.1 Sulfurimonas sp.
GCAGTAAATATTATCTGATACTCATAATTTGAAAGCTTTTCTCCAAAAGATTCAATATTGTCGTTTAGTGATTTTTTTGAAAAATCACTTAAGAGGTTTAACTCTTCTTTTGTTTTGATTGCAACAGAGTTATATGACGATATTGCATAAATTTTATCTTCAAGTTCTGCTCCTTCATCGGTAAACTCTTCTACCATGCCAAGACCTATAGTGCTTAAGGCTCTTACTCTCAAAGAGATATTTTTTACTATATTTTTAAGTTCTGCAAACTCTTCATACGATGAAAGTTTCTCTAACTCTACAATATGATTTTTTAAATCATTTTGTATTTTTTCATTTTTAGCTTTATAATCACTTTCCAATTTTAATTGAGAAGATGCAGAAGTTAAAAATATATTTTGAAGTGCAGCAATGGACTCTGACATCTCGTTTGAAATAGAGATTAGGTGAAGCTGTTTTGCTTTAAAACCATTAAAACTATTTTTTGAAGCATCAAAAGCATTAAAGCCGATAATACTTACAACGCTCAAAGCTACTAAGCCTATTGCTACTATAAATTGAATTTTTATTTTTATGCTTAAATGTTCTATTGCTTTCATAACTTCACCTAATCCTTTAAATTAATACATTAAATTAAACAACAAATAATAATTATTTAATTTATCTAAAGTTGTTCCGCCTGCATCAGAAACTTTCATAGGAGCACCTACTTGATAACCGCTTCCTACATAATCATAATCAATTATTTCAGCACCGAAACGAAGATTTGCATATCTATTTATAGGTTGTATATAATAGACTTCCAATGCACTTCCTCTTGTAGCAAGTTTATTTGTCAAAGAGTTTGAACCTTGAGTAAAACTAAACCAATTTTTATCGCCATGGTTATATTCAACACCGATTTTTGGATTCTTTAAAGCTTCTATAGGCATGGTATATCTGCCGCCGATCCAATATGCCTTACCATTCTTTTGCTCAGTGTCACCAGGTATATTTGTTAAAAGCCCCATAGGGTAATCACCAAAAGGCGTTGCTTGATTTGAAGTTGCACCGTTTGGTTTGCTTTGTGAAATTGCATAATGAGCAAATAAATCTAAACCGCTGTTAGATAAATTTGTAAACTCTAACATAGCGGTATAAAGTAAAACATCCCCTATATTTGTATTTGTGTTTGCTCCTGAACTATCTACGGTATTGGAAACTACATCAGTCGCTTGAACTGCGCTAAGCTGCATAAGAGATCCGTTTATGCCCAAACCGCTGTCTAAAAACACGCCAAGAACATTTGTATCTTTTATAGAACCTGCATCTCCTATATATGTATAAGTAGTATCAGCTTGATATCCTTTGCCGTAACCGACTCTTAGAGCCATATTATTGATACCCGTTACTTTTTGCAGGTTTGCAGTCGCTACTATACCGTCTGCTGCTCCGTCAAAGCTAAGAGCCGAATAAGTTGCTTTTCTAACAGTATTGTCTTTAAACTGATGAGAAGGACCATCCGAACTAGGTTGACGACCGATTGTAAATGTAACAGGAATATCGCCTTTTATAGCAGTCCAGTCAATATATGCTCTCTCAACAAATACACCACTGTCGGATGGGCGTCTTCCCTGCATAGGGTCCATTGAAGAGTATATATAATTAGCTCCCGTATCGGACCAATTTTTGTACATACTTAAGCGACCTGTAAATGTCATGTAATTCGTAATATCTGAACTCATGTTAAGTCTTAAGCGATTTGACCATACATTTTTAGCAGAAGTTTTAGTGCCCGAAGCGTCTTTTGCTTCAAAGTTATCGACTCTGGTTCTAAACTCCAAACCGAAATTTATTTTGTCTACCATCGTAGAAGTTTCAATCGCATCCACTCTCTCTTCTATATCATCTTTTGCTTCTGCTTGAAACGCTTTTATCTCTTTGATTTGAGCCTCTAGCATCTCTATCTTTTTTTGCAACTCTGCATTACTAATGCTCGATGCACTCAAGAGGCTGCTTGTACCCATACACATGATTAATGAAGCTGCCAAACTTAATTTAACTGTTTTTCTCATCTTATTTATCTCCTTTTGCTTATATTCCGGCTGCTGCCGGTTGATCCGAGTCTGCCGCGTGTTTGATTAAATATTTTTTCAATGCCTCTTTATCAGAACCGGATAATTTATCGATTCCCAATTTAGCCATTTTATCCTCTTTTTCAAAAACTCTCTCCCACTGCTTAATAGCTTTTGAGCTTGGGTTTAAACCTAACGATTTTGCCAAATCTTTTCCATCCGCAAAAGATACTGTTACTGTAATAAACAGTAACAAAAACAACTTGAATAAATTCATTTATAGCCTTTATGTTGATTGTCATCTGAAAAATAACAAAAATTTATAAAAAATATTTATTATTTTTTGATATCAAGTCGAAATTATACTTAATAATAGTCGCTGATATGTCGCATCTTATAAATATATAAAAATAAATAAAATTTATTATCAAGGCGATAGAATTAAAAACTTGATTTACTTGTTTTGAAAAAATAGCGTCGGTAAGAAAGATATCGGAAAATACGGAGAGTATGCTTTATACACTAGAAAAATATGCTTATAGTAGATAATTGTTTTGTACTCTTTGCTTATGAAGAGATTACCACGATATAGCCCTCTCCTTTAACATTTTGGATAAAAGAGTCGGGTAAGATTTTTTTTAAATCTCTGGTTGTAGATAAAATAGTGCCGTGTGAGATTTCTTTGCCTTCCCAGACATAGTCTATCAGCATATCAAATGTGACTAATTTATTTTGATTTTTTATCAAAAGGTATAAAAACTTTTTTTGTATGGAGCTTAATTTAGAAGGGATTTCATTTTTTAAAAGTGTACGGTTTTGTAAATTGTAGCTGAAGTTTTCATCAAGCCGTATATAAATATTGATTGATTTTTTTGGATTTGTACGCAGCATTCTTACTTCAAGTTCGGCTAAATCAAAAGGTTTTTTGAGATAATCCGCCGCTCCGAGTTCAAAAGCCTTAAGAACTTTCTCCACATCGGTTAAAGCACTTATAAAAAGGGCCGGAGTTGAAATATCGTTTTCTCTAATATACGCAAGAACTTCAAATCCGTCAATCTCAGGAGTATTTACATCTAGTATCATGCAGTCGTAATCATGAGGATTTGCATATTTCAGAAGCTCTTCTCCATTTTCGAAATCATCTACTTCATAGCCTTTAATAGCTAAAAACTTTTTAATATTTTGTCTAAGATGCAGTTCATCTTCCATAAGCAATATCTTCATTTTATTTGAGGTAACTCCATTTTCATGCAAAATAATCCGCTCTCTACCTCGGCTACAATGCTGATGTCGTTCTTTTTACATATTGACTTGACAAGTTCAAGACCGATGCCAAGCCCGAAAATCTCCTCTTGCTCCCTATGATATTTTTGAAATATTTTTTTAACGTCTATCTCTTTAGATGTCGGGTTGCAAATTAAAAATATCCATTTATCTTCCTTTGGGGCGATAGATATGGTTATTTCTTCATTTTCTTTTGTATATTTGATAGCATTTGAAATAAGGTTGTCTAATACTCTCTCCATCTCTTCTTGATTAAACCAAATGGATGTCTGCTCAGGTACGTTTATATTAAATGTTAAAGAGCGGCTGTTTGCTACTAAACTGAAATATTGAACTCTTTGATGTAGAAGTGTGCTAAAGTCAAACACTTTTTTTTCTCTTATCTTATCATTGTAGCTTATTGAGTAGTATAAATCGTCATAGATATTTTGCAGAGTTTTACATGCTCCAAGCGACATTTGCGTATAGTTGGTTTTTTTATATTCCAACTCCTGCATTTGCATAGCCGAACTTATAATGCTAAGAGGTGTGTAGAGTTCATGGAACGACTCCTCCATAAGCCTTTTTAGGTTTGCAAATAGTTTTGCTTTTTGCAGATGTGCTTGAACTCTGGCAATGAGCTCTTTTGGATGAAACGGTTTTGATATGTAGTCGGTTGCACCCTCTTCAAAGCCCTTTACGACATCTTCAGCCGTATCTTTTGCCGTTAAGAAAATCACCGGTATATCTTTTGTAAGTTTATTTTCTTTTAACTTTTTAAGAACCTCATAGCCGCTCATTTGAGGCATTATCACATCAAGAAGTATAAGCTCTGGATAAAAATTTTCAATAATCCCCAGACCTTCTTTTCCGCTTAGGGCAACTCTTATATCGTAGTTGTACGGGGAAATAATATCGCTAATTAGAGAGAGATTTTCTATCCTGTCGTCAATAACAACTATTTTTGACCCTCTGGGGTCCGTACGCTTTACTTTTAGTTGAGATATCTTTTGCTCAACATCTTTTGAAGCCGCAGTAAAATCCTCTTTTGCGCTCTTACTCTCTTTCGTACCTAAAATAGCAGCTATTTTCGAAGCTGCCCCTTCCATGGAGACAGCCATTTTTCTTTGATCTTCGCAAAGCTCATCTTCATCCTGAAGTATCTGTGAATATCCCAAAATAGTATTTAAACTATTGCGAATGTCATGCAGCATTTTTGATGTTAGTACCATAGAGTCCATAATCACCCCTTTTAAAAACATTGTATTTTACCAAAATTACTATATTTTGCATTCTTTTTGCATTCTAGTTTGATTAAATACGTTAAATTAAATTTTATTAAAGAGTAATAAATGGATAAATTAAGACTTCTTATAGCTGATGATGATGAAGATAATCGTTTGGTTTTAAGAGCTACATGTAGAAATTTGGAATATTTTGAGATAAAAGACGCAGTTGACGGTCTTGAAGCCGTAGAGATTGCAGAGTCATGGGAGCCTCATATTATTTTGATGGATATCATGATGCCTAAAATGGATGGTTTTGAAGCATCCAAAATTATAAAAGAGAGACATCCTCAAACCGTTATTATCGCGGTAACAGGCGTTCTTGATTCTCGTGTTGAAGAGAAAATGGGCGCAATAGGTATAGATATATACATCCATAAGCCGATTGATAGAGAGTTAATTCGTTTTAAACTTCAAAGTGTTGCTTCATCATTTCGTTTAAAACAAGGCGGTTTTAAAGACAGATTAAAAAAAATAACGCTGAACCCTTTTAACTCAGATATCCCTTCGTATAAAACCATCTTTGATATCATCGATGCAGAGGCGATGATGGAGTTTGGCATGTGGCTCTTTGATAGATACAACGGTAAGTCTGTAGCCGTATCAAGCAAGTTTGATAAAGTCATAGAGCTTTTTTACAAACTCATGAGTCAAGGTAGCAAAAACGGCGAGAGAATGACTATTATTGTTGAAGAGAGCTATGAAGAGTTTTACATCACAATGAAGTTTGAGAGAGTAATCATCTTAGAGCAAAAAATCTTAGATATGCTCAATGAGTTTGGAACAGAAGTTATTGTCAAAGAAAATATATTTTGCGCAAGATTAGGCAAACCTATAGAGAAAGATACAGCTGCTCAAGATTTGTCACAACAGATACAAGCAAAGAAAATCTCGGTAGAGAATATAAAAATTCAGAATACAAGCGAGAGTGTAAAAGAGAGTGTAAAAGAAGTAAGGGTAATAGAATCTAAAGAAAAAGAGCTTTTGCATCAAAGTTTTATTCATAAAACAAGCGCTGTAGATTATGTTGAAGAGATAGGAGACATTTTAGATGAAGTTCTTGAACTCTCAAGTATAGACGGAGAGTGGAAAGAGAGACTCGACCTTATTGAAAAAGATCCCAGTGAGAAAAACTTTATAGCTCAGCTTTCGCACCTAAATCCTAACAATTCTTGAGTTGCACTTCGTAGTGTAGCGATGATACTCATGAAATCTTCATTTCTATTGACTATCGTATCAA
>PPDH01000044.1 GCA_002899765.1 Sulfurimonas sp.
TAAAATGATTAAAAGTTTAAAAGATCTGCTTGATAAGTTTAGTAGGTTTACAAATTCACTAGTTTATGATGGTGGAATTTGCAAGCGGCTCAATAAATAAATAATAGGTAAGAAATGGCATCACAAAAAGCGATAGACAATGCACATAGACTTCGATATATAAGAGCTTTAGAGAGATTTCACAAAGGAGTTATCTCCTATTTATCAACAACATCAGAACTCTCTAGAGAGGGGTATGACAAAAAGATACAAAATAGTTTAAAAGTACTCCAAAGAGTAGAGGAGATAGCTCTTTATAAGGGTGATTTGCAGGATTTGCAAAAATTGGTTAAAAAGATAATCAGTTTTTCAGACGGTGACAAAGATGTCCAAGATATAAAAGATGAGATTCTTTATGAATCAAATCAGCTTGATAAAACTAAAAATGCAAGACGTTACAAAAAGGATAAGCACTCACTCTCAAAATATGAGGAGTGGGAGCAGTAATCTATTTCGACTCTTCTAACATGTTGTCTAGAAGGATGAATAGTTCCGTAGAAGCTTTTTCCATCTCATCGAAATTCTCTATTATCAAAGAAGAGTTTTTAAGCGTGTTCTCTTTTGAGTTCTCATCAAGATAAGCAAGATTATGATTTGCATTTTTATGGACTATTTTATGAGGAATTGCTATTTTTGCATATGAAGAAGTTTGTGAGAATCTTCTTTTGCCCTCTCCATCGTACCAGATTCCTAAGTTACACTGGCTTGTGTCTTGTTGGTCAAATATTTTTTTAAGAGACATAATTGAGTTATAAACACGAGATTTATAGAGTATATGCTCAAGTTTTGCCAGTACCATAAATACGCTATTCTCCATGCCGTATGAATAATCGACTATTTTTGAAGAGTTGCTGCTTAAGTTTATAAGAGTGTTTTCAAAACCGTTTATTTTGTCCGTAGAACCCTCAACCGTCATTTTCATGCTCTCAGAGCTTGTTTGAATCTCACTCATATTTTGCTGTAGAGATTTAATAGATACAGAAATTTCTCCGGTTGCCTTGTGTGTTCTCTCTGCTAGTTTTCTCACCTCGTCTGCAACTACGGCAAAGCCGCGTCCATGCTCACCTGCGCGTGCAGCCTCGATAGCGGCATTAAGCGCTAGAAGATTTGTTTGATCCGCAATATCCGTTATAAGTTCAATAATAGATGTAATATCGTTTGCCTGAGCCGCTATTTCGCCTATGCTGTGATTGTTTATACTGACTTGTTCGCTTAAAACATTTAGTTCGCCCACTATTTCCGTAATATCGTTGCGAGAGTCGGTTGCAAGTTCAGAAGCCTCTTTTGTCGCAGATGTAATAATTTTTAAATCGTCTATATTTGCACTTAAATCAGAGATAATTAATGAAAGTGACTCTGAAACATTAACGCTTTTTGTGCTTATTTTAGAGTTGAAAATATCTCTTTGTGCTTTGCCATGTTGTGTTTTCATAAACTCAATGCTAGACCTTACACTATCGATTGCTTTTACAAATTCGCCGTCCATTCCCTGTGATGAAATTTTGTGGGTAAATATACCTTTTGAAGCGTCAGTAATAGTTCTGTTTATCTCATTTATGAGATTTTGAGTATGTGTTATAAGATTTGAGAGTTCTCTGCCCATAATCCCGAGTTCGGTATCTTTTTCGTTAAGGGTATTTTGTTTATGGCTAAAATCACCTTTTGCTACATGACCGATTAAAGATGTAAACTCGTTGATTCCCGAGGTTATCGATTTTCTTATAACAGTTGCCAAAACTAAAACAACAATACCGACCACAATTCCTGAAATAAGAGCTAAAAATTTAAAGAAATTTATTTCATTTGCTAAATCAATAGAATCTTCATCAAGTTCTTTTGATTTAAGGTCAACAAGTTTTGCAAATGACTCTCTTGAAGCATTTGCAAACGGAGTCAGCTCCTTAGAGTAGTTGGCGTATATTTTGCTCTTATCATCTCTTATCTCTTGAGAATCCAGTGATTTCATCATCTTTAAAGTGTTTTGTAAAAAGAGCATAGTTGAGTTTTTTGCCTCTTTAACCATGTTTAAAGAGTTCTCTTTTTCCATGAGCTTTTCTAGCGTACTGAAATGACTCTCAATCTCTTTAAGCGTTTTATCAAGTTTTTGTATGTTTTTGTCATAATCTCCACCTAGCATAATGTCTCTAGATAATCTGCTTGTATAATTAAGGCTTTTTTCTATTTTAAGAGTTGTTAAACCACCTATCATAGAGTTGTTATGGAGATGTTCGTATTTTGATTCAATGTGTCCCATCGCCAAAAATATGGAGATACTGATTAAAAAAACGGATACGGCAATCATGGCTATAAAGTAGTTCATCTTTTTTTGAATACTTAAATTTTGAAACATTAAAATCCTTATGAAGGGTGATTTGAGATAAAATTGTTACATTTTATAACAATGAATTTAAATATGTCCTTAAATTGTCAATTTACAGATACATAAGTTGGGAGAGCAAAATAATTGCGACGACTAAGCTAAAAGGGAAAAAGTGGCTTTTAAATACCCACGGGTCAATTTTAAAGAGTTTTTGGTTTATGCCCCGCAGTCCAAGCCATGAACCTAAAAATGCTTTTATACTTAAGAGAGTTTGAAAGCTAGACAAAGAACCGCCTTCAATTTTGCCGAATATTTGAGAGATAAGATAGAGTCCGCTTGCAACGGCAACCATCAGAGCATACGGAACAACTTTTCTTACATGCATCATGATAGCTTCTCTTGCTTTTGCAAGTTCCTTATCACTGAGAGTTTGTCCCATTTTAGATAAAAATAATATATCTACGAAAAGAAATCCGCCGTAAATAAAAACAGAAAATATATGAACAGTATGAACGATTGTGTAAGTAATGGTAAATCCTTTTTGTAAATTTTAACACAAAGTATAATAAATAAATTTGTTTTATGTCAATTGTTGTAAAATGCCCAAAACAGTCAATTAAAATGAGGAAAGTATGGATATATCTCAAGAAAATATAAAAAATTTATTAGTAGGAGATTGTGCGCAAAACAATGTCTTTTTTCAAGCGGTTCAAGAGGTTATATCTTCTATTGCACCGCTTTTGAATTCTGATGAAAAGTATAATAAATTTTCTGTTTTAGAGAGATTGATTGTGCCTGATCGGGTCATAAAGTTTAAAGTAAGCTGGCTTGATGACAATAATATTATAAGAGTCAATACTGGGTACAGGATTCAGTTTAACAACACTCTTGGACCCTATAAAGGAGGGCTTCGTTTTCATCCAAGTGTTAATGAGGGTGTTTTGAAGTTTTTGGCGTTTGAGCAGATATTTAAAAATTCGCTTACAGGTCTGCCGATAGGCGGAGGAAAAGGAGGAAGCGATTTTGACCCAAAAGGAAAGAGCGACTTTGAGATAATGAAATTTTGTTCAGCTTTTATGACCGAACTTCATAAGTATATAGGTCCACGAATAGATGTTCCTGCAGGAGATATCGGCGTGGGAGCACGAGAGATAGGGTATCTTTTTGGTGAGTACAAAAAAATCACATCGTCTTATGACGGTGTTTTAACAGGCAAGCCATACATGTTTGGAGGTTCCTTGATGCGGCCTGAAGCTACAGGTTACGGAGTTATCTACTTTACTCAGACAATGCTTGAGTTGGAGAAGAAAGATGGTTTAAGGGGAAAAATTTGTACGGTAAGCGGGGCAGGAAACGTCGCACTTCATGCAATAGAAAAACTTTTACAAATCGGTGCAATTCCGGTTACATGTAGTGATTCAAGAGGAACGATATATGACTCTAGAGGAGTCGATATTACGTTGTTAAAAGAGTTAAAGTTTGAAAAAAGAGCTTCTTTAGAGCGCTATTTAGAATTTCATACTGATGCAAAATATATACCCGTTTGTGACTATCCCGAGGGTGGACATGCCGTGTGGAATATTCAATGTTATGCAGCATTTCCATGCGCTACGCAAAATGAGCTAAATGAAGTAGATGCACAAAATTTGATAGCAAACGGATGTGTAAGTGTAAGCGAAGGAGCAAATATGCCCTCTACCCCAGAAGCAATTGATTCTCTGATAAATCACAATATCTGTTTTGCTCCGGCAAAAGCGGCAAATGCAGGCGGTGTAGTAGTAAGCGAATTTGAGATTAGTCAAAATGCTTCTATGCAGCGATGGCATTTTGAAAAAATTGATACCAAGCTTAAAATAATAATGGAGCAGATTTGTAAAAGAGTTATTTTAAGCGCAAAAGAATACGGAGTTGAAGGAAACTATGTAGACGGAGCAAACATAGTTGGTTTTAAACGAGTAGCAGATGCTATGATTGCAGAGGGTATATAAAAAGACTTAATAATTTGCCCTAACACTAAATTTAGACTTTTGCGATAGAATTACGGACTAAAAAATCAACATAAAGAATAGATAATATGCAAAATACGAAAGCAAGATCCAATATTTACGCACTTTTATCGCGTGTGCTGCTGCAAGAATTAGATGAAAAAATGCTAAAAACGATAAAGAGCGATGAAAATATTTTAGACTTTTTCCCGACACTAAAAGCGTGGAAACCTTTTAATGAAGAGCAGGATTCTAAACTTTTAGAAGAGTATCTCAACCCTGATTTTGTAAATCTATCTCTTTTGCATCTTATACCCTATGAGACGTTTTATACAAGGGAAGACCAGAAGATAGAAACGGGCGGAGCCAATCCTGTAACTGACATGTACAGTGCATACAACTTCATGGTTGATTTTGAAGTTGCCCGCACAATCTCCGCCGATCATATCGGTGTTGAGCTGGAGTTTATGCACCACCTCGCCGAAGCTGAGATAAAAGCTCTTGAAGAAGAGGATATAGATGCTGCAAAGGAGCTAAAAAAGATACAGAGCGAATTTTTAAATAAACATCTATTAAGATGGGCTCCGATGTATCTTATAAATGTAAAATTTGAGGCAAGAACACCTCTTTATTATGACGCAGCCGATATGGCTTTAGAATTTCTGCTTAGCGACAATGAGTATTTGGCTAAGGAACTCAATCTTTAGATGATACAGCTCAAAGCCAGCCGTTGTGTCCGCTCTCTTTCACGTGAGAGCGAGTGTAACAAATGTGAACTTATCTGTCCTACGGAAGCTATTGTCGTTGCTAAAAACCCGCTTCCCGCAATCAACTTCTCTGCATGCGTAGGATGTGGTGCATGTGACGCAGTATGTCCGAATGAAGCGCTCTTTTTGGATGATTTTAGTTCGACTGAGTTCTTCTTTAACTTTATAGAAGATGACGGCAATCTTATCTCATGCAGAAAAAATGTTCCATGTATAGCTTCTTTAAATATCGAAAATATTATCTCCATGACCCTTCTTAAAAAAGAGGTTGTTTTTGATATGGGGCATTGCGGCACATGTGCTATAGCGCATAAGTGCAGACCGGAAATAGAGAAAAATTACGAAGAGGCATCTTATATACTTGAAGCTATGCAGAGCACTGCTTTGATAAAACTTGAAGATGTGAAGTATGAAAAAGAGCCTTCAAGCCAAGAACATATAACAAATAGAAGAGAGTTTTTTAGCAAAGTTAATTTGGCGGGTGTTGTTAAAACCAAACATGCGTTTGAAAAAGAGATACAAAAAGCGACAGATGAACTGGTTGAGCATACTCTGCAAAAAAGTGATATCGCACTCTTAAAACAAAAACGTATCACAGACAGAAGAAAACTTTTCTTTACCGCGCTTAAGCGGGTTGAAAAGCCATCTGTTTATCATGTAATTGAAGCGGATGAACTCACATTCACATCTTCAAAAGAGATAAACAGCGATACATGTACGGCTTGTCAGATGTGTTACAGAGTATGTCCCAGCGGAGCGCTTAGTTCTGACATTAAAAATTCTAAGATAGATTTTGACCCATTTTTATGTATAAAGTGTCATATATGTCATGATGTATGCGAGCCTGAAGCTATTACGCTCTCACCCACATACAGAGTAAAAGAGTTTTTTGAACCCGAGGTTCACAGCCTCATAAAGTTTAATGTAAGAAGATGCGATGAGTGCAATATTATTTTTAGTACAAACTCAAATGAAAGGCTCTGCTATAGATGTAAGGCGGAGGAAGAAGAGGCGAGAGAACTTTGGGGAATAAAAGGAGATATATAACATGATGAATAATGCCAATGAGATATCGCACCACACAAAACTTTACGGTTTCATAGGTGAATATGCGGGGCAAAGTAGTATCTCGGCAACACTCAACAAGCTCTTTAAAGCTAATAACAAAGATGCTATGATGATTCCTATGAATATACGCGAGGATGATTTTTTCTTCACGCTTGTCAATATGAAAAAATCACATGTCAACGGTGCGTTGATATCTAACGAGTATGTAAAAAATGTAGTAGAAATTTTGGATGAAGCAAGCGAGGCGGTAAAGCGTTTTGGAATGTGCGATATTATTATCAGAGACGGACAAAAACTTATCGGCGATATTTTAGGTATGAAAGCAGCTATAAAGTTTTTACATGACAAAAATTGTAAAAAAATAGCACTTTTGGGAATTGGCACAAGAGCAAAAGCATTCTCTTCTTTAGCAAATGGGTTTGAAATAAGCTACTTTTATGATGATTTAGAGAAACTTATTATTTTTACTGATGAAGCAGGTGCAAAAGATGCCGATATAAATCGTTTAGCGGAGGGAATGAGTGTTGATTTGTATCTTTATGATGCGGTTGTAGATTTTTCAGACTTTGCCGTACTAAAGCCAATAGATAAACTCAGCGGCATAAATTTGGACATGAAGCAAAAAAAAGAGTTTTCACCGCTTAAAGCAAGAGCACTTGAACTTGAAGCGTGTTATATTGGTTTTGACGACATGTTAAGTGAGTTAAGCGAGGCTCTATTTGAGTTTTTAAAAGATAAAAAACATCTAGAGTATGATAAAAGCGATATGAGATTTTAAATAAGGAAGAGATATGAATAGAGATGATTTAAGTGATTTAAGAGCGGAGTTTGATAAGTTTGTAAAAGATAGTTGTTCTTTGGATTCACAGGATTTAAAAAGAGATCCAGATACCGGAGATAAAGAGGATGAAGAGCCGGTTCCACAGTTTGTAGATGCGCTGACATCCAAATTACTGGCTCCCGCTATCAGCGGTGTGTATCTCTCAAGGCTTGATATTAAAAGAATTGCCGAGGCTATAGATGAGTCGCTTCCTATAAAAGAACGCATAAAAATGGTTAGGTCTCTTTTTAGACATACAAACTCTAAAAAATATTTAGAAGATGCTTTTGCGGAGATAAACAGACATATAAACGGACGCGTGCTAATCTATCAAGAGTTGGGCGAAGCATTTAGTGCATCTAAGCCGATATTTGACGAGCATATACAAAAAGCTAAAGAAACTATGAAGATGTTTGAGCAGATTATAGAAGATTTTGAAGAGATAGAGCCATCATCCGACCCACTGTTTATCTAAAACAAAAATAGCGAAGCATTTGCTTCGTTGCTACATTAGTATCCTTCCTCACACACGCCTTGAAACTGCATCACTCTTTTAGTTTTAAAGATACCGTTTAAATATTATTTTCTATTTGATTTAACTTCAAGTTTTTAAAAAATAACCGATTTAAACAAAATTAATGGAACAATATTTGCTATTTTAATGTACTAATTTATTATCCTTTATAAGGAGTTTACAATGTCCGTTAGTAGTATTTCACAATCTTCTCTTTATTCCGCATCCATCGTTAAAAAAAGTTCGGAGACTTCTTCAGATACCGCCGTCACATACACTGATACTGATAGCACATCCGCTGCGAGTAGTGTCAGTGCTGCTATTTCAACCAAATGGGGATTTAAAGTCGATGAGAACGGTTTCTTTAGTACCGATTTCAATAAAGCGGCAGGGATTCCTGAAAATGTGAAAATACACCAAACAATGATGGACATGGCCGACAAATATGCTTCTGCACGCGGTGATGGGGTAGATTCACTAAATATTTTTTCAAGAGTATGGACTTTATATTCAACAATTGCGGGAAATACTCTCGATCCTTCCGGCACAGGATATATGACACAACAAGAAGCTGCTGCTATGCCAAAATCTTATGTCTCCAAAGGAAGCCTGACAGATGGGATTGTTAGTGTACAAAAAAATATGGATCAATGGTTTGCCATGCAGAAAATCGCTGCCGACGTCGATAATGCTACAGATGGTCTATTAAATACTGGATGGAAAGGTTTCATGGCTTTTGATGGCACATCAGGAAAAGACAATGATGGAACTACGGCATTTTACGGCAGTCGCGAAGTTTTTGAACTTCATTCTGGAACCAAATATGAAGAAAACCAATCGGAGGATAAACTTGCTATCGGTGAGTTGTTCGGAGCTTTTTTTTATAAACGAATAGATGAAGAAACAAATGCTTATAATATGGACAATAATAACATTAGCATGAGTGGGACTCAATATAATGGTTCTGTAAAATCCACAAAAGCATATTATGAATTCTTAGAGAGTGGTCAAGACATTAAAACTTATATATCGAATAGTAAAAATAAAGAATATCTAGATGAATTCACAAATAGAATTTCCAGACTACCCAATGGTGATATTGATACCGATCTTGCCGATAAATTTTTTGAAGAGTTAGAAATATCACTACAAAAACAACGTGTACAATATCACGCCAATAGCTACCAATCTTTAGATTCATCAACCACAAGTTCAATTGACAATATACCATTAAATCAGCTCTCACAAATATATCAAACAACTAAGAGTATTAAATTACCGACTTTCGGTAGTTTAATTAATTTGGGTGCATAGAAATAATAAGATTATAAAAATCGGCTAATAAAATTACAATAGTACTTTATAACAGATTTTGAATCTGCAGCCATCCCTGCCATATCACGGCACTCAAAATACCTGCTACAAAGCCTGCTACTATATCGTCAGCCATGACGCCGACTCCGCCTTTGGCTTCACGGTCAAGTCTGCCTATGATGGATGGTTTTGCTATGTCAAAGTATCTAAAGAGTACAAAAGAGAGCAGGCTTTGAACCAAAAAACCGTTTTGCAAATCTGTTACCTCGCCGATACCTACGCCCATAGCGGGTGCTACACTCAGGGCAAACCACATTCCTGCAAGCTCATCTATAACTATGCGCTTATCGTCATGAATGGAGCTTTTTTCTTCATACTTGTTTATTTCGCGAATAGCTATTACCGAGATTAAAACAGTAGCCAAAAATAGTGTCTGTGCATCAAAGTAGATAAGAATAAGCATTCCAAGAGGAAGCGAGACAAGCGTGCCTGCTGTTCCGGGTGCTTTTGGAGAAAGACCGCTATATCCTAGCGTTATAAAAAACCAGTTCATCTATTTCCTTAAGTCAGCGATGTTGTTTGATAAAGCTTCATAAGCTCTAAGTAAAAATCATTTTCCGTATGCTCTTCCAAAAGACCCTCAATCGGTAAAATATCGTAGTAGAGTTTCTCTAGGTTCTTAAATCTGTTTGGATGCAGTTTTGAGAGTATTACGGCTGAAATCTCTTTTCTCATAAGAATAGTCGGCGGTAAAATGCCAAGCTCTAAAAGTTCAAGAATTTAAGTTGCATGATAGGATATTTGATGGTGTTGTCCGTGAGGGCATGTGTTTTTGCTCACCAAAGTAGTACACTTATCACAGTAGACATACTCGCTTGCTACAGTAATTTCTATATCAATACCTACTACTTTGTCGATTATGGATTTGTTTGAGTTGCAGTCATAAAACATTCCAAGTCCCGCGTGGTTTCTTCCGACCGTGAGTTTATTACAGCCATAATTTTTTGCAACTATCGCGTCAAGTATTATTTCGTTATAGCCCGCGAAGATATAGCTGTTCTCAAGAGGTACCACTACGACATGGTTTTTTGTCAAAAAGTTGTTTATAAAAAAATCAAGTGCTTTTTTGCGTATATCATAAGAGAGATTTGACTCTGTATACGGTTTTAGTAAAAATATAACAAGTAAGTCCGTATTTTCAAGTGTTTGACGAATGAGCCTCTCATGAGCACGATGAAGAGGATTTGCCGCCATGACAAGAGCTGTTGTATGTTTGGCATCGATGAGTTTTTTTGCATCATCAATAGTTTTTTTGTTTGTGTTGCTTGATTCGTTTACAAGCGTGTACTCTCCGCTTACGGCTAAAGAGCCGAGTCTTTTTAGGGTTGCCATAACACCTGGGTGAGTAACATCATCAGTTCCGTAAATCTGCTTTATTCTATCACTCGGGTTAATATGGAAAACTTCATCTACGATAAGTGTTGCAAATGGTTTGTTTTCAAAAAGTATTACAACTTCTTCGCCCTTTTTAAGGGAGTTTAAAACCTCTGCATTTGTTTTTCCCGAAGGAGCCAATATAAAAGGAAAAGGAAATGATTTGCCGTCAATGAGACCTGTTTTTAAAATACTTTTACTTTGCTGCTCATTCATTAGAGATTCGGCAGGAGAGAGCAGACCGTCTTTTAATAACTCCAGCGCAGATGCTGCCTCTTTGTCTATTAGGAGAGTTTTACTTTTTCTTGACAATGTCATATTTCTTCCGTTTTTCCCATAAGCTTTTGCGGCTTATTCCTAGTTTTTTTGACAGCTCCGTGTCAGGAAATTTATGTTGATAATTTAAAACTATAAACTTCACATAATCTTCTATAGGAAGAATTTCTCCTTCATCAAAGATTTTGTTTTCACTTTTAATCTCTATTACGTCATATTCGTCATCTTCAATTTTATCTGTACTTGAGATTATGGCTTTTTTGTTTTCAAGCAAAGCATAAAGAGCTTTTCTATCACTTTTTTTAAGAGTTTGAAGGTCGATTATATACAAAAGTGAATTGCCGTTGATTGACTCTATCTCGCTAATTGATTTTGGATCGCTAAGAGTTATAAAATGAAGAGGCAGATTTTTCTTTTTTGCATATTCAAAAGCAAAAGAATCTGCATATTTTTGATAAGAAGAAGAAATAAATATGGAAAGGTCTATGTTGTCAAAATTATGTTCGCTTGCGATAGAGGAGAAAGTATGCGTAAGATATTTGTCATACGCCTCATTTCTTTTTTTAAGCCTCTCATAATCCTGATAATGGTTTATTTTTCTAATAAGCTCTTCAATCATAAACGGTTTTAGTATGTAGTCTTTAGCACCTGCTGCAAGAGGTTTAGAGACCGTGTCATTGCTAATATAGGAAACCATTAAGATAATGATTGATTTTTTAAATGTTTCAATAACAGGATTGAAAGCTTGACCGTTTATGTTCGTTGAGAGTAGAACAACGTCGTAATTGTTACTTTTAATTGCGTCTCTGGTTGAGGTGCACATTTCACACACATGACCCAGTTCACTCAATTTTGTAGCAATACTTTGCGCCAAATAAACTTCATTTTCTATAATTAGTATCTTCAAATCTTTGTCCAATCAAAATATTTTAAATTTACGTTGGCTATCACGCCGACACCTTCACCCCTGCCGATAAAACCGAGTTTTTCGGTTGTAGTGGCTTTTATGTTTACTCTTTGGCTCTCTATATTTAAGATGGCGCTGAGTGTTTTTCTCATTTGAATTTTATACTCACCGATTCTTGGTTTTTGGGCTGCTATCGTTAAATCCACATTTATGATAACAAAACCGAAATTACGGAGTTTTCTAACAACAACATGTAACAACTCTTTAGAATCTATACCCTTGTAGTTCTCATCGTTATCAGGAAACATCATGCCGATATCTCCCATTCCCGCAGCTCCAAGAAGTGCATCGATAAGTGCATGTATCGCTACATCACCGTCGCTATGGGCTTTAAAACCATACTCTGACTCTATTTTTACGCCGCCTAAGTACATTTCGCCTTTATCATCAAAAGCGTGGACATCAAATCCTGTTCCGCTAAGAGTATCATTTGATGGCGGCTTAAGGCAGGAAAGCTCTTTTAAATCAGTTATTTTAGTAATTTTATGAGATGCCTCTTCACCTAAAATAAACTCTCGGCTGCCGCCGTTAGCAACTATAGCACTGCTCTCATCCGTAAACTCTTCTTGTTGAAGAAGCGCAGATTTAAGGGCAGATGTACGAGAGAGCTGAGGAGTTTGAACTCTTTTTACCCTCTCTCTGTCTATAGTTTTGCCATCATAAACAATAGTGTCGCTCACGCCCAAATATGGAACTACACAGTCACTTATCCCGACACAAGAGATGATTTTTTTAAAAAATGCCTCACTAATACATGCCCGTGCAATATCGCTGACTAAAACATACTCTGTATCTACGTGTTTAAGGGAGTTTTTAAGCGATTGCTGTCTTGATGAACCGCCTGTAACAAATGTGTAATCAGCGTGGCTTTTCATAAACTCTATATCTTCTTGCGATGAAGTTATGATAATTTTTTCAAAATGTCCGATATTTTCACATCTTTTTGCTACAAATTGCCATAAAGGCTGCTCCGCAATTCTAAGCCACTGTTTTTTAACATCTAGCTCAAAACGCGACGAACTACCAGCAGCAAGTAAAATAAGCGTCAAGTTAGACAAAAAAACTCCTAAATTTTGTAAGTGTTACGAAATTATACACACCAAAAGCTTTTTTTTATCTTGAACAAATAATATTTTTTGTAAATATTCCAAATTAACATAAATCATAAAAGCAAATAATCAACTTAATATTATATTAACTTTATTTGATTATATTTTCACTACTTTATATATAGTATTACAATTTTAGGAGAAAGATATGAGAACTTCATGGGTGAAAGAGCGCGAGAGCGACCCTGTTAAAACGCAGATGTATTATGCAAAACAGGGCATAGTAACACAAGAAATGGAGTATGTCGCGAAGATAGAAGATTTATCTCCTGAGTTAATTCGCAGCGAAATTGCCAGAGGAAGACTGATTATTCCCGCAAATGTAAATCATACCTCTCTTGAACCAATGGCAATAGGAATTGCCGCGCGTTGTAAAATCAATGCAAATATCGGCTCATCTGCAATAGCGTCAGATGTTCAAGGCGAAGTTGAGAAGATGCAGGTATCTCAGCACTATAAAGCCGATACTGCTATGGATTTATCAACGGGCGGTGATTTGGATGAGATAAGAAAAGCAGTTATCGCATCTTCAAAGATTCCAATCGGGACGGTACCTATTTATCAAATACTTCATGATGTAGGAAATAAGATAGAGGATTTGAGTATAGAGGTTATGCTTGAAGTTTTAGAGCGTCAGGCAAAACAGGGTGTTAGCTACTTTACGATTCATGCAGGTTTTTTACTTGAGACAATGCCTAAAATTGCCAAAAGAAAGATGGGGATTGTGAGCCGCGGCGGAAGTTTAATGGCTGCATGGATGATGCATTACCATAGAGAAAACCCTTTTTATACGGCATATGATGAGATTTTTGATATCTGTGCCAGATATGACGTTGCTTTATCTTTGGGAGATTCTCTTCGCCCGGGTTGTTTAGCGGATGCAAGTGATGATGCACAGCTTGGAGAGTTAAAGGTTCTAGGTGATTTGACACTTCGTGCATGGGAGAAGAATGTTCAAGTCATGATTGAAGGACCGGGGCATGTTCCTCTAAATCAGATTGAACGCAACATGAAGCTTCAGCGTGAGCTCTGTCATGAAGCACCATTTTATATACTTGGACCTTTGGTTACGGATATTGCTGCAGGATATGACCATATAAGCTCGGCAATCGGCGCGGCTGTGGGCGGATGGCATGGAGCAAGTATGCTTTGTTACGTAACGCCAAAAGAGCATTTAGGTCTGCCTAATGCCAATGATGTAAGAGAGGGAATAATTGCTTATAAAATTGCGGCACATGCTGCAGATATTGCAAGAGGTCGTAAAGGTGCCAGAGATATAGATGATGAGATGAGTGATGCAAGATATAGCTTTAACTGGGAGAGACAGTTTGAGCTTGCACTTGACAGTGAAAGAGCAAGAGAGTATCATGACGAAACTCTGCCTCAGGATGTTTTCAAAGAGGCTGAGTTTTGCTCCATGTGTGGACAGAAGTTTTGTTCATACAAGATAACTCAAAATATCATGGACAACCCTGAAGCGATTGAGCAAATCGCTAGAGAAGTCAAGGAAAGAGAGGCTCTTGAAGCTTAAGAAAGAGAGTTAATTGATATGAGACAATTTTTGTCTTATTTAATTATGGTAGAGTTATAAAAATAAAATTTATGAAGGAAATAAAGAGAAATGACTAAAGATATTGTAAATTCAGCACTTTCAAAAGTATTGTATCCGGGTTTTACAAAGGATATCGTAACTTTTGGTTTTGTAAATAGTATAGAGATTAATGGTGAGGATGTTAGTTTTAATGTTGAAATAACTTCAAGTGCTCCCGAAGTTGCGCAACAAATTACGGATGAAGCAACAAAAGAGTTAAAAGCAGCAGGTGCTAAAAATGTTACGGTAAATGTAAAAGCTCCAAAAATGCCAGAAGCTCCAAAGCCAAAAAGCAAAAATATAGCACCGCACATTAAAAACTTTCTTATGGTAGGCTCAGGAAAAGGCGGAGTAGGAAAATCGACTACATCTGTAAATATTGCTATTGCTCTTGCTGCGCAAGGTAAAAAAGTAGGTCTTTTGGATGCTGATATTTACGGTCCGAATATTCCCCGCATGATGGGAATCGCAGATCTTAAACCTGAAGTAAACGTAAATAAAGTTCTTCCTATGAAAGCGTACGGAATTGAGGTTATGTCAATGGGTTCATTGATGGAACCTGGTCAGTCGCTTATGTGGCGCGGTGCTATGATTATGAAAGCAATCGAGCAGTTTTTAAGAGATATTCTTTGGAGTGATTTAGATGTTTTAGTTATAGATATGCCTCCGGGAACAGGTGATGCACAACTTACTTTAGCTCAAAGTGTACCGGTTACTGCAGGTCTTACCGTAACAACTCCTCAAGCAGTTTCTCTTGATGATTCACGTCGTTCACTTGATATGTTTAAAAAATTAAATATTCCTATAGCTGGAATCGTTGAAAATATGAGTGGTTTTATCGCACCGGATACGGGAGTTGAGTATGATATTTTTGGAAAAGGAACATCACAGCCGATGGCAGATGAGTTTAATACTAAAATAATCGCAGAGATTCCTATAGAGCCAAGCATTAGAACAGGCGGTGATGAAGGCAAACCTATTACTTTCGTCAATCCTACAAGCGAGAGTGCAAAACGTTATATGGCTGCTGCTGAATCCATTTGGGCGACTATAGAAGAGGTAAATGCAAAAGGCGGAGCAAGCAATGAGAGTGTTCAGCCGACAACACCTCCGGGAGTAAGTGCTTGCAGCACTAAGTAGACTGCTCCGTCATTGTGATTGCTACGGCTAAAGCCTTGCAATGACAAGCGCGGCAATCTCTGCAGTGACGGTTATATGTCATTGCAAGCTTCCTAAAAATTAAAATTCTTCTCCACTTTTAAACATATCCGGTTTAAATTCTACTATTTTGTTTCTTCCCGTATTTTTTGCTTCATAAAGTGCGGTGTCTGCATACTTAATACACTTCCAGATACTGTCTCCGTCTGTAGGAAATTTTGCTATACCGATACTTATAGTTTTTTGCAATGATTGTCCGTTTCCAACATCAAAAGAGAGCTTTGCAAATTCTGAATGTATTTTTTTTGCAATACTCATCATGCCCTCATCACTTGCGTTATGAAGCATAACAATAAATTCTTCACCACCGTAACGAATTGCCAAATCAGAATCTCTAATGCTTGATTTTAGTATTTTTGAGAGTGCTACGATTACCTTGTAGCCGACATCATGCCCGTAAGTGTCATTTACCATCTTGAAGAAGTCTACATCTAACATCATAATTGCATATGTGTCATTATTTCTGTTTGCTTGGCTCATGATTTTATCTATAATTTCTTCCAAAAATCGTCTATTATAAAGTCCGGTCATCCCGTCGCGAAGAGAGGTGTCTTTTAGTTTTTCCATTAAAATCTTACTCTCTATAACAGGTTTTGCTGCCTCAAGATAGTGCTTGATGCTTGAGACATTCTTTTTCATCAAATTAACTTCTTCAATTTTATCCGATGTCATAGAGACGGTTAGAGAAATATCATGTTTAATATAAAAAGGTATACATACATAGTTTATGTCTGTTGTTAAACAGGCTTTGCATAGATTTGGAAATTCTGTTGAGATTGTTACGCTGCTTGTTCTAAAAGCCCTGCAATTAAGTGCATTTTTGTTTGTTTTTTCATAACATATAGTTTTTTCTTCGGTTGAATGTATTAATCTTCTCTCAGCTGTTATGTTGTTTACTTCAAAAAAAGCAAAATGACCTACATGGTATTTGAGTTTTAAAATATCTACTATTCTTCCATAAACCTCTTCTTTAGAGCCGTCAAGTTCTATGGTCTTTTTAAATTTATAAATATCCGATAACTCGCTGATGATAGTTTTTGCTTCATGAAGCGGATCGTTTGATAGTGCCGTACCTTGAGGTATAAAAGTGGCAAGATTGTACTTTATATCTCCAAAAGTCTCCTGCATTTTGCGAAATAGAGAGTTCATTTGATTTACTACACTTTTCGCATCTCCGCCGACTCTAGATATAAACTCGTGCGTAAAGTCTCCGCTGTATGCTTTTTTTATGCCCTCTTGCATATTTGAAAACAGTTTAATATAAGGTGTTACAAAATAATTTATAAGTAAAAGAACAACAACGATAAAAAGAAGATTTATTCCTAGTATTTTAAGTACCGTCATCATACCGCTGTTTCTTGTTTCGGTAATGTCAAACTCCATGCTTATAACGCCTAGCACATCACCTTTGTTTACATTGTGGCAGTTTAGACAGTTTGCAACGGTATTGTCTGAAGTAGCTTTATAAGGGATAGTGACTCTGAGCTTTGTGCTTTGTGCGGTTTCTGTAATTCTTTATACACTTTTGCCTGTTTTTAAAACTTTTTCGTCAATAGCGTCTTTTGTATTTTCTTTATCAAAACCGTCTCCATACTGCTTTATAACATGTTCGCTTCTTATCAGTCTTAAAAACTCGACATCTTCACTGCTTGATATCTGATTTATAAAGTATTCTCTTTTGTCCATAATGCCGGCTACCATATGAGCGGTTATACCGTCTTTTACCATACTAGCAGCCATTTGCGCTTTTTGAGTAGCGTTTTTTATGCTGTATTCTCTAAAATTAAGAGCTATGTTTACGATAGTAGCTGCCGCAAGTCCTAAGAGCATTATGGTTACAATAAGCATTAGTTTAGATTTTGTTGTCATTATGAAATCGCTTGTAATAATTTAAACCAATAATAGCTAAGAAAATATAAATTTAGTTTGAAATAAGGAATAATTATTCTACTGTAACGCTTTTGGCTAAATTTCTAGGCATGTCAACATCATTACCTAATCTTATAGATATCTCTAAAGAGAGAAGCTGCAGAACAATCATCATCTCAAAAAATTCCAGCATATAGTGATTGCAAGCAGAGATTTGTACAAAGTCATCTGCCTTATCAAATGCTATCTGGCTAATAGCGCAGATTGTGGAATCTCTAGCACTCAGCTCTTCAACATTGCTTTTTGCTTTTTCATAATGGAGATGCTTTGGAAGCAGGGCAATTGTAAAGAGTTCAGGGTCGGCAAGTGCGATTGGACCGTGTTTCATCTCTCCTGCAGGATAGCCCTCTGCATGAAGATAAGAGATCTCTTTGAGCTTAAGCGCACCCTCTAACGCTAAGGGATAGAAAATATCTCTGCCGATAAAGAAAAAACCGTGACCGTGAAGATATCTTTTTGACAATCTTTTTATGCGCTCGTGCATCTCATCACTTACTTTTACATGTAAGGGAACTTCTCGAAGCAGCGAGATATGTGAAGCGATTTCGTTTTTAAAAAGTGAGTTTTTCAGCTTTGCTATGTAGAGGCTTAACATCCAAAAAACAGTGACCTGTGTAGCAAAAGCCTTGGTTGAAGCCACTCCTTTTTCTATGCCAGCTCTTGTTAAAATAGTCGCATCCGAGAGTCTTACCATAGAGGAGTTGTCAACGTTACAGATGGCCAGAGTTTTCAGCCCCGCTGCTTTTGCCATCTTAAGACACTCTAACGTATCGGCAGTTTCGCCGCTTTGTGAGATAACTACAAAAAGAGTATCTTTTGCCATAATCGGTTCTCTGTAACGAAATTCGCTTGCAATCTCAAGTGAAGTTCTTATCTTAGAGTAGCGCTCAAATAGGTAAGATGCGCTCATGGCGGCATGGTATGAAGTTCCGCATGCGCAGAGTTTTATCTCGTTTATGCCATCAAAGAGCGTTTTATCTAGTTCATCAAAGAGGATTTCTCCTTCGCCGAGTCTTCCCATGAGAGTGTCGGAAATTACAACGCTTTGCTCGTAAATCTCTTTTTCCATAAAGAATCTGTAACCGTCTTTTTGAGCTAATAATTTGTTTTGTGAAAGCGGGCAAAATCTAGGCTCTTTTTTTGTTCCCTCTTTGTCAAAAACAGCTATTTCATTAGGCGTTACATAACCGTAATCGCCATCTTCAAAATAGTTTACACTTTGGCAGTGTCCAATAAGCGGCGTGTCTGAAGATGCAAAATATTTCTCTCCTTCGCCGTTTACTCCGACAAGCATCGGCGAGCCGTGCTTTGCAAAGAAGATAGTATCGCTCTCGTCTTTTGTAACAAGCAGAATTGCGTAAGCGCCGTGAAGTTCGCTTATAGTTTTTGTAAAAGCTTCAAAACTGTTTTCTGCACTCTTTTGATTTTTCTCAAACTGATGTACAATGACTTCGGTGTCGGTCTGGCTTAAAAATGTAATACCGCTTGCTTGAAGCTCTTTTTTTATAGTTGCATAGTTTTCAATGATGCCGTTATGAACGACATAAGATGATTCGCCTAAGTGAGGATGCGCGTTTAACTCCGTCGGCTTTCCGTGTGTCGCCCATCTTGTATGCCCGATGCCGATTGCAAAACCCTCTGTTTTAAAATCTTTTGTCTTCTCTTGAAGGTTTATAAGTTTTCCGACCGCTTTGTAGATAGAGAACTTTTTGTTTTGTAAAACTGCGATTCCTGCCGAGTCATATCCGCGATACTCAAGCTCTTTAAGTCCGTCCAATAAAATCTCTTTTGTATTTTTTTTACCTAAGTAACCGACAATTCCGCACATGCGCTATATCCTTTTTTGCTCTTTTTTCGTTAAAAGTGTATAAATTTTTGCAGCATTATTGCATATATCGTTTTGTTTTTGGATTAAGAAGCTGTCTCGTACTTTATGTTTTGTACTGTGGATTTTTGCAGTGACGATATTTATGCCAAGCTCTTCAAAACACTCCATGATATAAGCCAAAAGACCTTTTTGATTTTTTGTATGTATGGTTATCTCTGCATAAGCAAGAGAGTGTTCACAATCAATGTCTATCTCATCTTCATGGATGGTTACATCTTTTAGTTTTACATGTCTGCTCATATCAAAAGCTTTGTTGATAATACTCTCTATATGGAGTGTTTCGTCTTCGTCTACATGTTCAATAAACTCTATCTTAAAATATTTTACGTCCTCAAAAAGTGTAAATATCTCCATGGAGGCAACATCAAGGTGGCTTAGAGATGCAAGAAGATAGCCGATATTTAGCGGAATTTTTCTATAAATCTCTATAACCAAAGAGCTTTGTGAATAAATTGAAAAATCATACTCTTTTGTTTGAGACGCTTTTTTTGCAATCTCTATAATGTCATGCGGCGTATGTTTGAAGAAAAATAGATTTGACTCTACGCGCAGAAGTTTGCTTTGTAAGAGTTTTGGCAGCTCTAAAAATTCTTGAAGTTTTGTTAAACGTTTTTCTATATTTAATCTCTTAGATGCGTCTGTTATTCTGCCTAAGTTTTGGGCAACTTCCAGCGCATTTGTATAGAGTTCGCGCAGAAGTTTTGAGGTAAAAGAGTTATAGACTCCTTTACCAACACCGTTTATGTCTGCGTAAGTGAGAATATATAGAAGTTGCAGATTTTTGACGTCTCCCACGTTTGACATAAATTTATAGAGCGTTTTTTCGTTGTGTATATTTTCTCTTAAAGCGACATTGCTCATGGTTACATGATGTTTTATTAAAGTAACACATCTCTCTTTCTCCTCTTCTTTTAGTTTCATCTTCGTAGCAAAAGGAGTGATAAGTTTGGCACCCACTTCGCTGTGGTCTTGAACCCTGCCTTTGCCGCTGTCATGAAAGAGAGTTACTATCTTTAGTAAAAGCCGCTCATCGCTGTTAAACTCATCGTAGAGTTTTTTGATGAAAGGTTCTTTGATATTTTCCAGTGCTTCGACGCATTTAATAGAGTGAATATCTACGGGATAGTGATGGTAACCGTCAAACTGCGGCAGATGAAGAACTTTTTTAAAAGCGCCAAAGAGATGATGAAGCACTCCCGCATCGTAAAATAGTTTTAAAAAGCTGTACATGTATCTTTTTTTGAAAAGTTCTTTTAAAAGAGAGTATGTTTTGGCTTGAAGAGGATGGGATATTTTTACGTAGGTAAATTGGCGTAAAAACCCTGCATCGAAATGGTATGGCTTGTCTTCAAGTAAAACTAAGGTCTCAAGAAGTTTGTTGAGCGGCTGAATCGGAAGATTGTAAGAAGCATAAACTCTCTCATCAAGGCTATAAATCCCTCTGCTTAGACGATTTTTTCTAAACTTGCCTATCTGTGACATGTCGGCAATGTATGGACGAATCATCTTTTTGACAAAAATTTGCGTAAAGTTGCTTATGCGCCACTGCGCTTCAAGAACTTTTGTAACCATCTTTTGTTGATTTTTAAATCCTAAAAGACGGCTCACTTCAGGGATAAATTCCAAAAGAAGCCTGTCCTCTTGTTTGTTTGTAATAAGATGCAGAGCGCTTCTTGTACGAAAGAGCAGCTCCAACGCTATTCTGTACTCTCTGTATTCCTCATCTAAAAAGAGCGAACCTGCCAAATCCTTGAGCGTTGAGACTCCGTAGATGGTGTGGGCAATCCAAAATATAAAGTTGGAGTCGCGAAGTCCGCCCACACTCTCTTTGATGTTTGGCTGCATGGAGGTTGGATATTTTTTGCGCCTAGCCTGCGCCTCCGTAATCTTTGCTAAAAGAAACCCTTTTTGGTCGTAGAGGCGTATTTTACTCAGTTCCTTGCCGGTCTCATGCCAAGTAAGCGTAGAACCTGTTACAAATCTAGCTTCCATCAATGCCGTTCGGATGGTAATATCCTCTTTACTTGCAGCAAAAAGGTCGCTTGTCTCATGAACTCTGTGTCCGAGTTTCAACCCTGCATCAAGAGCAAGATAGAAAAATTTCTCAATTATAAGCTGAGTGTTGAAGCCGTCTACTTTCTCGTAAACTATAAGCAAATCTACATCACTGTGAACGCAGAGCTGCTCGCGCCCGTAACTTCCAAGTGCCACTATTGCTATGGGAATGGAGCTTCTCATGGGAAGATAGTTTCCAAAAATACGTCTAAGAGTAGTCTTGTACATCAAAGAGATGATAGAATCAAGCTGTTTTGTATGGCGGACTAGAAAATCTTTTCCCTGATTTTTTTTAAAGAGTTCATCAAGCGAGGTTTTATACTCATGAATGAAGGCTTTAAAGAGTTTGGAGAGTTCAAAATCGCTGCCGTTCTTTTCAATTAAATCTTCAATTTGCAGTATTAAATCCAAGATAAGTATCCTAATTTTTTTTATTATTATAGTCAAATTACCCATTTTTGCTATAATCGCTACGATTAAAAATTAGGCAGAGGAAATCAAACAGATGACAATAACAAAGAAAGTGACATTTATAGCAAAAAAAGAGGGCGTAGAGAAGATGAAAGAGCTTCTGAGTGCGATGGTAGCACCAAGCAAAGCAGAGGACGGATGTATATTTTATGATATTTTTCAGTGCAAAGATAGACCCGAAAAGTTCTTTGCTGTCGAGACATGGAGAGATGAAGCGGCACTTGACGGACATAAAGCATCAGAGCATTATAAAATCTACAAATCAAGCTATGAGCAGTACTGCGAAGATAAATACAGTGATGAATTAGAGGTTTTGGGGTAAGCTAATCTGGTTGCTTCGTCTGTGTTTATAATGACCGTCATTGCGAGACGATAACGTCTCTCGCGAGCAATAATTAAGTTTTTAGATTGCTTCGTCATAAACTCCTCGCAATGACGAAGCAATCTAAATATCGCAACCGAGAATGAGGCAAAGCGGAGATTTACTCACACTGGTGTAACTCTCACTGTACCATCTCCTCGTAAATGCCAAGTACTTCGTCGTTGCTGATTTCACTGCCTCTTTGTGTTGAAATCCTTTTTACCTCCTCGGCAAGTTTTGCCTGCATCTCCTGCGCGACCTCGATGTCGTACACCTCTTTTAACACATATGCCACGCCGCCTTTGCCCGACTGTGAATTGATACGGATGGAGTCTTTGTACTCTCTGCCTATGTCGCGAGGGTCTATCCCCAAATACGGCACTTCCCAGATACTCTTTTTCTCTTGTCTGTGATGCTCCATCCCTTTTTTTATGGCGTCTTGATGCGTACCTGAAAATGCCGTGTAGATCATGGAACCCACATACGGATGACGATTACTTACATGTAAGCCCGTAATAGCCGTGATACGCGCCAAAATCTCATCGACCTTCTCTACATGTAGGCACGGGTCTATGCCTTGCGAAAAGTAATTAAACGCCAAAGTGACCAAGTCAACATTGCCTGCACGCTCGCCGTTGCCAAGAATCGTACCCTCGACTCTTTGCGCACCTGCCAACACAGCCAACTCTGCACTTGCTACGGCACATCCTCTGTCGTTATGCGGATGCATGCTGATAATGACACTCTCTTTGTTTTTGATATGCTTACACATCCACTCGATACGATCTGCATAAATGTTTGGCTAACAAGCCTCCAATGTGTTTGGCAAATTCAACACCATCGGCTTCTTACATGTAGGTTCATAAGCCTCTATGACTGCATTTGAAACTTCCAACGCATACTCCAACTACGTCTGCGAAAAACTCTCTGGAGAATACTCAAACACCACTTCTCCTTCAAAATTTGCCGTCTCTTTTTTGATGCACTCCACACCTTGCAATGCCAATGCAATAATCTCTTTCTTGCTTCGTTTAAACACCACTTCACGCTGGTTGGAAGCGGTCGGATTATACAAATGCATATTGATACGCTTCGCTCCTTTTAATGCCTCAAAACTGCGTATGATGTGGTGTTTTATGGAAGGAGTCAATATCCCTATCGTGACATCGTCAGGAATCAAACTCTCTTCTATCAAACGGCGGCAAAAGTCAAACTCGGTTTGCGACGCACTCGGGTAAGCAACCTCTATCTCCTTAAATCCAAACTCGACCAAAGCCTTAAAATAGGCGACTTTTTGCTCTATGCCCATTGGATTTGCCAACGCCTGATTGCCGTCTCGCAAATCGGTACTAACCCATACGGGAGCAACTTCGGCAGTTTTATCCGCCCACTCTCTTTTATCCAACTTCACCGTTTCGTACGGTTTGTATTTTGTAAATGCTTGCATAAAAATATCCTTAAAAAAACATGCAAAACGCTACTCTTTTGAGAAAAAAATCCTTACATGTAAAGATTTGCAAAAGAACAATAGCGATAAGAAAATGCCTGCATACGGACGCACTACGCCCTAAAAGGCAAAACTAAAAATAAAAATATAAAAGTGTTTGTGTGAAAAAAATTACAGCAGGTGCAGCAGAAGGAGAGAGAGGTTTAAAGAGTGGTTACTCATCGTGGATTTTGAAATTGGTACATTGCGACTTTTCATAGTCTCTCCTTTTTTATAATTGTGAAATTGTAACAGATTAATTTTTTTTGTGCAACTGATAAAAAGGTTTTGAGATAACAACTGTCTTGAGAAATAAGTTGCCGCTAGGCTACTTATTTCTATCCAAGATATTGTTAGATTCTTGAATACATATGTCAAGTAAAAATCTAGAGTTATTATCATTCATCCTAATATATGAAATATTATTTTTATTTAAAAAGGCAATGGAGGCATCTTCATCTATGTTTTTACAAATATGTTTTTCATAGTTTTGATAATAGCTTGAATAAATAAAAACTTTTTTTAAAATATTATTTTCTGAGCTTTCGCACCTAATTTTAATCGATATGCTTTCTAAAACAACTGTAAGTAGGGCATAGTAATAAAATACTCCATGGTACTTGACACTANACTGAAAAATACATGTCAATAGATATGACAAATGCTGAGAGAATACCGCTACTACCGAATGTAACACTATAAAATTAGGTGCGAAAGCTCAGTTATTTTTATAATAATCAGAAAATAAAAACTTCATAAAAACAGGATGTACTACAGTTAATAAAATAGATATACAGAAAATAATACTGATATTTATAGCCCATTTATTATTGACGTTTTGATGTTTAAGTTGAATGGGCTTACCCATAAATTTTACATTTTTGTTGTTTTTATATTCATCATAAATAGTTTTAATTGAAAATACTACCAATACAAGTAGTAGCAGGAAATAAAAGTATATAGCCCACAAAATTAAACCAACAAAAGGAAATAACATTTGTTGCGCTAGAGGAAACAAGGAAGGCTTAACATGTGTAAATTCAACAATATAATTGTTTACATATACATTAGACATATAAGCAATTATTAGCGTTGTTATTGAAAAAAGTGTTATAGCTACTTTACTTTTAAAATAATTTGTATATTTTATAAGTTCTTTTAATAGCAAATATATACTTATAACTGTAGATATTGACACTAAAAATATAACGATTAACGGATTTATATCAAATAAAAAGATTAATAGTTCAGCGATACCAATTAACAAAAAAGGTAAAAAAATCATTATTGTCCTTTTAAAATCTATTTATCCAACGAACATTATATATAAAACAGCTTGATATTTGCTAAATAAATGAACACGAAAAGTGTTCATTTAAATGATAAAAATATGACAAAATACAATAATATGGTTATTTTCTGGCTAATTTGATTAAAATCTTTAAAATATCAGTGTGCATTTAAAAATATTTTTTGCATTATTTGAACTATGACCCTGAGAATGAATCTTCATTTTTTTAATAAGTTTTATATGTGTTAAATGGGTATTTCTTTTGGGGCATATTTTCATTAAAATATTTGGAACTAAGAAAATTTATTTACTCCTAATTATTTCATAAGATTTGTATCACAGAGCCTGAGAAATTTTTACTAAATATTAGTTACAATAATGAAATTAGGAGTTTTTATGCATACGATACAGTTAAATATTGACGATTCCATTTTTGATAAATTTATGGGTCTGATTGAAATACTGCCAAAAGACAAAGTAGAAGTTACAACCCTAAAAGAGTATCCATCCATCTCTTTTGAAGAAGCGAAACAAAAAGTTCAAAAGGCTGTAAATGGTATTTCAGCAAACAAGGGCATTCCTTTAAACAAAGCTATAGACAAAGTACTCCAGTCTTAAATGAACTACAATATAATTGTTGAGAGTGAAGCTTTAGAAGATTTATCTTTGAACTTCAAAAAAAGATTGGCTCCTTAAGCCAAATGCCTCATCGCTGTAGAAAAAGTTACTATATCGACGATGAAGATACGAGAGATTTGATATATAAAAAATATACCATTGTTTTCAAAATAATTGAACAAAATGCGCATATATTAACACTTTTTAAAACAACCTACCATTTACCACAAAGATAACTAATATTATCAAATTGGTATAAGATGAAAAAACATACAAGTGGATTTGGACTGCCTGTTTTGGGTGAGATATAAATTAATAGGAAAAAAACATGAACTACTTAATGGCGATAGACGCAGGTACCGGAAGTGTTAGAGCAGTTATCTTTGACATGTCGGGCAATCAGATAAGCGTTGCCCAAAAAGAGTGGACGCACTTAGAAGAAGAGGGCGTGCCAAACTCCATGAGCTTTGATTTTGAGGCAAATTGGACTCTTACATGTAGATGTATAAAAGAGTCGCTTGAGTCTGCGAACTTAAGCGGAGACGATATAGCCGCTCTTAGTGCAACGAGTATGCGTGAGGGTATAGTACTTTACGACAATATGGGCAGAGAACTTTGGGCGGTCGCAAATGTCGATGCAAGAGCGGGCGATGAGGTGCGGTTTTTAAAAGAGAATTTTAAGGGCATCGAAGAGGAGTTTTACGCAGAGTCGGGGCAGACTTTTGCTCTGGGGGCGATTCCTCGCATCATGTGGCTAAAGAACAACAGACCTGACATGTACGAAAAAGTTGCAAAAATCTATATGATAGGCGACTGGATACTTGCAAAGTTAAGCGGTGTGATAGCGAGTGACCCGAGCAACGGCGGAACTACGGGGATATTCTCTTTGAAAAATCGCAACTGGGCAAGTGACATGTCAAGAAAAGTCGGCTTAAAAGATGATATGTTTCCAACTGTTTTGGAAGTCGGAACTCTTATGGGAAGCGTTACAAAGAAGGCTTCAAAAGAGAGCGGATTGTCAACAGAGACTAAAGTAGTCATGGGCGGCGGAGATGTTCAGCTCGGTTCTGCAGGTTTAGGCGTTGTCGATGTCGGACAAGCCGCCATTTTGGGCGGCTCTTTTTGGCAGCAGGTGGTAAACATAGACAAAAACACGCCTCCGCCGAAAGATATGGGCATAAGGGTAAATACACATGTAGTGCCTTCTCTGTCACAAGCCGAAGGCATTACCTTTTTCAGCGGTCTTGTTATGAGATGGTTCAGAGACGCTTTTTGCGATATTGAGAAGCTTGAAGCTGCGGAGCGCGGTGTGGATGTTTATAAAGTTTTAGAAGAAAAAGCCTCAAAAGTATCTGTGGGTTCATACGGGATTCTGCCTATATTTTCAGACTCTATGAAATACGGCAAGTGGTATCACGCAGCTCCGAGTTTTTTAAATCTAAACATAAATTCCGCTACATGTAACAGAGCTTCGATGTTTAGAAGTCTGCAGGAAAATGCGGCGATAGTCTCAGCGATAAATCTTGATAAAATAGAAAAGTTTACAGGCGTAAAAATAGAGACAATAGTCTTTGCAGGCGGTGCGAGCAAAGGCGAGTTGTGGTCTCAGATAGTTGCAGACGTAACGGGGTGCAGAGTGAAGATTCCCCGTGTAACGGAAGCTACCGCTCTAGGAGCCGCAATGGCGGCGGGAGTGGGAATAGGGGTTTACAAAAGCATAACAAAAGCCGCACATGAACTTGTTGTCTGGGATAGGGTGTATGAGCCGAATTTTGAGAATAAAAAAGTTTACGATGAGATAAAAATTAAGTTTGAAAAAGCATACGAAGTGCAATTAAAGTTAGTAGATGATAATATTACGACTTCAATGTGGATGGCACCCGGTTTAACTCTCTAATTTTAAAGAGTAAAAACCGAAACTAAGGGGTGTTTTTCAAACTAGTACGCGAGGCAAAAGTCTTGCGGGCTGATAATAACTCAAGGAAATATATGTATCTTTTTACAAGTGAAGTAGTTAGTCCGGGGCATCCCGATAAATGTGCGGATATTATCGCAGACAGTATAGTAGATAAGTTAATTATCGGAGACCCGAAATCAAGAGTTGCGTCAGAGGTTTTTGTCGCGGGAAAACATATTGTCATCGGCGGAGAGGTAACATCTAAGACAAGAGTTACGACCGAGGATTATAAGAAAATCGTTCATGATGCTCTTGTAAACATAGGCTATGACGGCAATCCATACTTTACAAAAGAGGAGTGTCTTCATCCTGAAGATGTAGAACTTCAAGTGCTTTTAAATGCGCAGTCTCCCGATATAAATCAAGGTGTTGACCAAGAAGACGGCGAGATAGGTGCGGGTGATCAGGGGATAATGTTCGGTTATGCCGACATCGA
The DNA here is from genome assembly GCA_002899765.1 of Sulfurimonas sp. Classification (GTDB taxonomy): domain Bacteria; phylum Campylobacterota; class Campylobacteria; order Campylobacterales; family Sulfurimonadaceae; genus Sulfurimonas. Next base: position 27,915 of record PPDH01000044.1, read on the forward strand.
GACGCAAAATTTTATGCCTAGTGCTATTACTTATGCAAGAGTTTTGATGGAAAAAGTATATAACTATGCAAAAGAAAATCCTTCAAAACTTGGTGTCGATATTAAAACACAGGTTACTATGGATTATGGTAAGAAAGAGAATTTTGAGAAGTGTCAACCTCAAAAAATCCACACGATTGTCGTCTCCGCTCCATGTGTTAATACTATGGATATAAACAGTGTGAGAAAACTCATAGGCGAGTTAATAGACGATGCAGGGCTTCCGAGCGAGCTTTATGACAAAAACGACTGTATTATTCACATCAATCCTACGGGAAAATATGTCTCTCACTCATCACTGCATGACTCAGGACTTACGGGCAGAAAGCTTATAGTTGACAGTTTCGGCGGATATGCACCTATCGGCGGCGGCGCGCAGAGTTCAAAAGACTATACTAAAGTTGACAGAAGCGGGCTTTATGCGGCACGTTATATTGCAAAACATATAGTAGCATCAGGTTTGGCAAAAAAAGCGCTTGTTCAGATATCTTACGCAATCGGAGTTGCTAAGCCTACTTCGGTTACGGTCGACACATACGGAACCGTAATTAACGGTTTGGATGATGATAAATTATCAACTTTTGTACAGAACAATTTCCCTTTAACTCCAAACTGGATAACACGAAAATTTGCTCTTGATATGCCATCAAAAGAGACATTTTTATATGCGGATGTTGCAGCTCGCGGGCAGGTAGGACAGAGTGACTATCCATGGGAACAGCTTGATGAGCTTGAAAAATTTGAGGCACTAAAGTAGTTTATGAATTTAAAAGAGAAAATTTTAGCTGAAGAAAGAGTAAGTTTTGATGAAGCTTTAACGCTTTATGAGATGGATTTTTTTGAACTTGGAGAGATTGCAGATACTTTAAGACAAAAAAGACATGGCAAAAAAACATACTTCAATATAAACCGTCATATAAATCCTACGAATGTTTGTGCGGATGTCTGTAAGTTTTGTGCTTACTCGGCAACAAGAAAAAATCCAAATCAATATACAATGACGCATGATGAGATAATGGATATAGTAAAAGATATCGACTCAAGAGGTGCAAAAGAGGTTCATATAGTTTCAGCTCATAATCCAAATACTGGTTTAGAGTGGTACTTGGAGATTTTTAAAAAAATCAAAACAGCTTATCCTCATCTACATGTAAAGGCTTTGACTGCTGCTGAGGTTGATTTTCTCTCTCGTCATTATGGGAAAACTTATGATGAGATTCTTGATTTGATGGTTGCGTACGGGGTAGATTCTATGCCCGGAGGCGGTGCTGAGATATTTGACGAGAAAATTAGAGACTATATCTGCAAAGGTAAAGTCACGTCAGACCAATGGCTTGAGATTCATAGAAAATGGCATGAGAGAGGTAAAAAGAGCAATGTCACCATGCTTTTTGGACATGTCGAAAGCCGTGCAAACAGAGTAGACCATATGATGAGAATAAGAGAGCTTCAAGACAAAACAGGCGGTTTTAACTGCTTTATACCGCTTGTTTATCATACACAAAATAACTACTTAAATATAAAAGAACCTATAACCGCAAATGAGATTTTGCGTACTATGGCAATCAGCCGCATAGTTTTGGATAATGTGCCGCATCTAAAAGCTTACTGGGTAACTTCCACCGTCAATCTTGCTCTTGTCGCGCAGGAGTTCGGTGCAAACGACTTAGACGGAACGATAGAAAAAGAGTCCATAAACTCTGCCGCGGGAGCTAAAAGTGCAAACGGAGTAAAGCTTGAAGATTTTACCGCACTTATAAAAAACAGCGGATTTATCCCCGTTGAGAGAGACAGCGTTTACAACGAAATAAAAGTCTGGTAATGGAAATATCGGTTGTAATCCCTGCATATAACCGATATAAAGTTTTACAAAGAGCTTTAAGCTCTGTTTACTCTCAAACACTTAAACCAAAAGAGGTCATCGTTATAGATGACGGCTCTACGGATAAAACCTCACAAATCAAAAACCTTTTTCCGCAAATCAAATACTTTTATCAAAAAAACTCAGGCGTTTCAAGTGCGAGAAATTTAGGTATAAAAGAGTCTACATGTGAGTGGATTGCATTTTTAGACTCCGATGATGAATGGCATGAAGATAAACTAGCTCATCATGCAGAGTTTCATAAAAATTTTCCGGATATACGCATGAGCTATACGGATGAGAAGTGGATAAGAGACGGCGATGAGGTGAAGATGCCTAAAAAATTTTGTAAATATGGCGGTTATATCTTCATGGAGTGCCTCTCGCACTGTATTATCGCTCCATCCGCAGCACTTATGCATAAAGAGATTTTTGCGGATGTGGGAGAGTTTGATGAGAGTTTGGAAGTGTGTGAAGATTATGACATGTGGCTTAGGGTTACATGTAGATATGAGATAGGATTGATTGATAAAAAATTGATAACAAAGTATGGCGGCTGCGATGATAAGCTGAGTGTCAAACACTGGGGGATGGACAGGTTCAGGGTAAGAGCTTTGGAGAGAGTGCTTGATTTGGAGTTGTCAAAAGATAAAAAAGAGGCTGTGTTAAAAACTTTAGTGCAGAAGTACTCTTTACTTTTAAAGGGCGCAATAAAATATGATAGAATAATAGACTCTAATGAATACAAAATAAAAATACAAAGATATAAAATTGAACAATTTAACTAAAGATACAAAGTTAACCCTCCTTTATATAGCAGTCGCATTTCTTTTTTCAGTTGCAATCAGAATGATATGGTTTTACAATTTTGCAGAGTACGAGCCTTTTAAGTTTAACGGCCAGTTTATGATAAACACCAATGACGGCTACTACTGGGCGGAGGGTGCAAGAGATATACTAAGCGGTGTTACTCAGAAAAACGACCTCTCGCCGATAACTACCGCAGCTTCGCAGTTAACGGCTTTATTTGCTTATATCTTGCCTTTTTCGTTTGAGAGCGTCATTCTTTTTATGCCGGTTTTTTTAAGCTCGCTCGTGGTCGTTCCTATCATACTAATCGCAAAAAGTCTTGAGAATCTCGAACTTGGACTTGTAGCCGCACTTCTGGCAAGCATAGCATGGAGTTACTACAACAGGACGATGATTGGCTACTTTGATACCGACATGTTAAACATTGTACTTCCCATGTTCTTGCTTTGGTCGATTATCTGGGCGGTTAAAACAAACGAGGATAAGTATCTCATTATCACGGCAATTGATATTTTAATATACAGATGGTGGTATCCTCAAAGTTACTCGCTTGAGTTGTCATTCTTTGGGCTTATCCTCCTTTATACGCTTATTTGGGATAGAAAAAATATTTACAACTATAAGCTCTTAACTATCATGATGTTAGCCATGATTGGTCTTGAGGGCTACATTAGAGCTATCTTGGTTTTGGGTGTTTTTTATATCTGCAGGCAAAAGCAATTTGATAAATATGTCTACTATATTTTGAGTGCGTCGATAGTACTGTTTTTTGCTTCAGGCGGATTTAATCCTATCTGGGGTCAGTTAAAAGGGTATGTCTTTAAAGATGCCCTGAGTATCGGGGAAGGTGGATTAAAGCTCCACTTTTACTCGGTTGTACAGACGGTTAGAGAGGCTGGGCATATACCGTTTGAGATGTTTGCGAACCGAATAAGCGGACATGTGGTTACGTTTGTTGTCTCGATCATAGGATTTATCTATCTAGCGTACAAACACAAAATCATGCTCTTTGGAATTCCTCTTATCGGTCTTGGATTTTTGGCGTATGTCGGAGGACTTCGCTTTACCATTTATGCGGTTCCCGTATTGGCTTTTGGAGCTGCTTTTTTGATTACAGAAGCGGCGCGATTTATGCCGAGTAAAAGATTGAAGTTTTTAGCTGTTACCGCGCTAAGTATGGCAGTTTTATATCCAAATATAGTTCATGTACAAGAGTACAGAGTTCCTACGGTATTTAATGCGCAAGAGGTTGAGATTTTAGAGACTCTAAAAAACAGAGCCGATAGAGAAGATTATGTAGTTGCATGGTGGGATTACGGTTATCCGCTAAGATACTACAGCGATGTTAAAACACTAATAGACGGCGGAAAACACAGCGGAGCGGTAAACTTCCCCGTGAGTTTCATACTTACGAATCCCCAAAACGTATCTGCGAAGATGGCAAGGCTTGATGTTGAATACACAGAGAAGAGTTTTATTAAAGAAGAGCTAAGCAGAGATAAAAATCTAACTATATTTTCAAACATAGAGCAGATGACAAAGGATTACGGATTTAGCGATACGAATGACTTTTTGCTCTCGCTGCAGACTGATATAAAACTCCCTCAAAAAACAAGAGATATCTATCTCTACCTGCCATATAGAATGTTGGATATCTATCCGACGGTTGAGATGTTCTCAAACATAAATCTTATGGACGGCGAGATGAAGAAACGCTCGCTTTTTTATCTCTCAAAAATGTTTAAGCAGGAGCAAAATATTGTAAATCTGGGGCAGGGAATTTTGTTTGACTTACAAAACAAAAAAATAACTATAAACAATCAAACAGTGCCGATTAAGAGATTTGTTCAAACATCGTATGATAAGAGTATGAAGTTTTCAAAAAATGTACAGATGGCAAACCCAACTGCAAGCGTAAATATAATATACATGTCAAGCTATAATACATTTTTAGTCATTGATGAAAAAACATATAACTCGCTATATGTACAATTAATGGTTCTAGAGGAGTATGATAAGAATCTCTTTGAAGAAGTTGTTATGACTCCTCATGCAAAGGTGTATAAGTTAAAAATTTAACTTTTGTTATGTTTAAATTAGATAGAATCCCAATAAAAAATATACTCATCTAGGATAATAAATGCCAAAAGATAGAACAAAAATTTCAAAATGTCTCTTCCCTGCCGCAGGGTATGGAACAAGGTTTCTTCCAGCCACAAAAGCAATACAAAAAGAGATGCTTCCTGTACTTACAAAACCGCTGCTGCAATATGGCGTTGAAGAGGCAATAAGTGCAGGAATTGAGACCATGGCAATTGTTACGGGTCGTGGGAAGAGAGCGATTGAGGATCATTTTGATGTCTCTTATGAGCTAGAACATCAGATAAAAGGCACTTCAAAAGAGCACTATCTAACAGAAATAAGAAGTGTCATCACAAAATGTACCTTCTCCTATACGAGACAGATTGAAATGAAGGGGCTCGGACATGCAATACTTTGCGGAGAGACGCTTATAGGAGATGAACCTTTTGCCGTTATCTTAGCGGATGATTTATGCGACAACAACGCAGACTCGGTTTTAGCGCAGATGGTAAAACTTTATGAGAAGTACCGCTGCTCAATCGTAGCGGTTGAAGAGATACCGCCGCAGGACAGCAACAAATACGGTGTAGTAGCGGGTAGAGAGGAGGAGGATGGCGTACTTAGAGTCACAGACATGGTGGAAAAACCCGACCCTAAAGATGCTCCTTCAAATCTTGCAATCATCGGAAGATATATACTCACACCCGATATTTTTGACATCTTAAGAGAGACAAAACCGGGAAAAGGCGGAGAAATTCAGATAACCGATGCACTTTTGGCTCAGGCAAAAGAGGGCAGGGTTATTGCCTATAAGTTTGAGGGTAGAAGATTTGACTGCGGAAGTGTAGACGGTTTTGTAGAGGCTACAAACTATTTTTATAATAAAAACAGAGTATAAAATGAACTATCAGCATAACTTTAACCCGACTCTCTCGGATGAAGATATTTTTAGCCAAATTGTAAAAGAGAAGGATTATATATGATACTATAATCTTGTATTTAGCGATACGTCGGAGTATAAAGAGTATGCACAATCTCTTAAACAAAAAAATATAGTTATAATAGGTATAGGCGGCAGTACGCTGGGTACTTACGCCATATATAAGTTTTTAAAACATTCAAAAAATTTAAGTAAAAAACTCTATTTTTTAGAAACTACAGACCCTATAGATATAAAATCAAAGCTGGAAAACATTGATTTGAATGACACTCTTTTTATTGTTATCTCAAAATCAGGCACTACTATCGAGACCGTCTCTATCTTTAAATATATCCACTCTTTAGTTATATGTGACAAAAACAATACGCTTGTCATAACGGAGAGTGATTCCAAGTTGAACGAGTATGCAAAAGCAAATGAGATTATGAGCTTTTAGATACCAAAAAACGTAGGCGGAAGATTTTCGGTCTTTAGCGCGGTCGGCTTAGTTCCTCTCGCCATTGTCGGCATAGATATTGACGCTCTTTTAGCGGGAGCAAAAGAGATGCATGACTCATTTTTCAATCAAACTCAGACCTATGAGAGAGTGCTTAAAAAAGCAAGGTTTTTTGTAGAGTATAAAAACAGTTTTAATATCAATGTCGTATTTTCTTACTCTTCAAGATTGGATGGGTTTAACAAGTGGTATATACAGCTGTGGGGGGAGAGTTTGGGCAAGATTGACATCAACAGCACTAGACAGGGTCTTACTCCTATAGGAATTATCGGTCCAATCGATCAGCACTCTTTTTTACAACTTATTGTCGAGGGCAGACGCGATAAGACTGTAACAGTTATAAAAGTTAATGATTTTTATAACCATTTGAAGATTCCAGATATTAAGCTAGATGGTCTTGATGAACTGAATTATATAGACTCTATAGAGTTCTCATCTATCATAAATAAACAAGCAGATGCTACGATAGAGTCTATTAACAATCTGGGTGACATACCGTGTGATGTGGTAACTATAGACAGCGTAAGCGAGAAAAGTATTGCAAGCCTGATGTATGAGTACGAACTCTTAACATCAGTCTGTGCCAAGTTTATGTACATAGATGCGTATGACCAGCCCGGAGTGGAGGCTGGAAAGATTATCTTAAAGCAGAAGCTTAAAGAGGCAAAAGAGTAATCTTTCATCAATTAGAACGCTAAATGAGCAAAAGCCCATTTAGCTACGCTAACCGCTATGGTACTGAAGTCTACACTATAACATGACCTACAAATTTGCTCATGTTGCCCAGTATTTCACCGCCTTTTCTAAAGCTAAGACCGCAGGCTTCATAAGCAAAGAAAACTCCCGCCTGATACTTCTCTTTGTTCTCATCGCTGTTTAGTTCAACATACTCTTGATAGACTTTTTTGTAGTTGCCGTAAGGTCCATCTTGTTCATGTAAGACGCTTCCATCGGAATCAACTATTTTTACATTTGCGCCTTCTCTGCCAAAAACACTCTTCTGCACATGTTTTATCCCCTTAAGAGGTTCAAAAGATGTTTTTAAAAGATACGGTGAATCAGGAAAGAGGTCATAGAGTATTTTTAACATCCCTTTTGATTGAAAAAGTAGCGTATAGGCAGGGTTTAATATAATTGCACTCTGGTTTTGCATAATGTTACTCAGAGTCGTTGCAAGTTCAGGCTCATCAATCGCTATATCTTCCCATGGATAGAGTTTAAACCAGTACTCATACTTGTTGTCGTCTCTATCATAGATACCCTCTTCATCAAACTTTACATTTTGCAGATATTCAAATCCCGTATTAAAACCTGCATCCGTTGCAATCTGACGAAGCAGTTTTGTAGTTGCTTCCTCCTCGTCATTGCCATGGATTGATGAGAAGAGTATTTTCCAGCCGTCATATCTCTCATTGAAGAGTTCCGTGTCCTCAAAAAGCGTAATAAGACGTTTGAAGTTCTCTTTTATAGCATCATAGACATTGTTAAACTGGCTTTGCTCATCAAGAGAGTTCTCCCTTAAAAGCGCCCACTGCAAAAGAGCAGTTTCAAAAAGCGATGTAGGCGTATCGGCATTGAACTCAAGAAGCTTTATAGGTTTGCCATCCAGACCGCCTGCCAAATCAAATCTGCCGTAAACATGCCAGTGGACATCATTTTCCCAACTTTTTTTAATCGCTTCTATTAGGTTAAAAGGGATTCCAAGCTCAAAAAAGAGGTTGTTTTCTATGACATACTCTGCAGCTTCGGCGTACATGTCGTAAAGCTCATTTACCGCTTCGTAATATGCCTCAGCTTCCTCTTGCGTAATTTTTACCAAAGTATCACTTATGTATCTGCTGCTGTCGCTGTCTGTATGCCATGTAAAGCCAAGTTCTTCCAGCTGTTCATTTTTTAGAGGTTTTATATTTTTTAATCTTACCAATATCAACCGCCGTATGTAGAAGTTTTTGATGTTGATGACGTGGAGCCGCCAAAAAAGCTTTTCTTGCTTGATGTGCTTGAGGCTTTTGCTGCCGCAGAGCGGCTGTAAGCGCTCTTGTTTACCGAAGATGATTTAGAGGCAAAGTTTTTATTATTCATAAGTGCATTGCCTATCATGTTGCCTAAAAGTGAACCTGCAGCAACTGCTAGGATAGTTCCTGCCAAACCCATTCCCGCACTGCCCTCACCGCTTGAGAGTGTCTCGGATGTTCCTTCTTGAACTTTTTGGTACTCCTGCTGGGCCAAGAGTTTCATCTCATCTTCGTTCATAAAACGCTCAACAGTGTTGCCGTTTTCATCTTTTTCGCGGATTATTGCTCTGTTTGGACCCTCTGTAGGCATCTCTTCGACAACGACATACTTTCCGTTTGCCTGCTGCTCTATAACTAAATATCTATTTTGCGGCTGCTGCTGCTCTTGTGATGAACATCCGCTAAGAACGCTCATCATGACTAAACCCGCACTTCCTAGTGCAACTCCGTTTGCCAGAGAAGAAATATGTCTCACTTCTTTAAATCCTTTTTATTTATTTTAATAATTTTGTTGAGATTATGCTCATAAAATGTAATATGCTCTCTGCCCTCATAGAGAATATCGCCGCTGTAAGTTCTTTTAGAGGTTTCTAAAATAGTGTTTTTTTTCATAAAAACAGCTTCTCCCACACTGTGTCCGATGCTTTGAAAAAGTGTCAACAAGACAAGAAAAGATAACACTCCTATGACAAAAAGAGTGATTTTATAATTGTTTAAATACACTATAATATAGCCTAAAATAAACGTTAATACAAAAAATAGATAGCCGTTTTGATTGTCTGCAAACAAAATATTGTAGTAGAGTTCAATGTTATAAAAATTTATATAATTGAGCAAAATTCCCAAAAATAGAAAGAAATCCAGAATAAAAGTTATAAATATACCCGTGAGAAACGCTTGTATAGCCTTGTTCATCTTAGTTTTCTCCTCTTTTTAGAGTTTATTTTTATAAGTGAGGACGCATCTTTTTCACTCAAAGAGTGCCAATCTTCTATTATTATATCAGCTTTTGATTCACAAAAATCTCTATTGAAACTCTCGGCACTTTTATTTGCCGAAGTTGAGTAAAACCAAGGAGTATCTCTTAGTATTTGCGAATCAAGTGTAATGTTTGCAACTCTGAATGAAAAATTATTTATGATAAATGTAGTTTTTTTTGAGCGGCGAACCAGATTTTTTCTCCCCGTTGCAACTCTGTTTCCGTCTTGCTTAAAGCTTTTAAAATCTTTGTAAACTTTTATAAAAGGCTTTGTTTGCGGGCGGGATTTTATCTCGTAGAGTTTTTGTGCGTTTTGCGACAAAAAACCGACGGTAGTGTCGGTTTGAGTAAGCAGTACAGGCATTTCTATGCTAGAAAATCTTGTAGTGCTTTTGAAGAAGACCATGAGTCATCCCTCATTTCATCAAGAGCAAGTATAAGTGCTCTTGCAGCACTTAGAGTCGTAAAGTAAGGAATGTTCCTCTTAAGAACTTCTTGACGTATAACAATCGCATCTTTCTTTGAAGTGTTGTTATCAGAGGTATTGATTGCCATGTGGATAGCATCGTTTTTCATGCTGTCTTCTATATTTGGACGGCCTTCAGAGATTTTCAGAACCACTTCACAAGGAACTCCTGCCGCTTCTATGACGGCTTGAGTGCCTTTGGTCGCAACAAGTGTAAATCCATGTTTATGAAGACCGCTTGCAATTTCTGGTGCATGTTTTTTGTCCGTATCCACAAAAGAGAGAAAGCATGTTCCCTCTCTTGCTATTTTGTTGCCCGCAGCAATTTGTGCTTTTGCAAAGCTGATACCGAAATTTGAGCTTATGCCCATAACTTCGCCTGTTGACTTCATTTCAGGTCCTAAAACTAAATCTGCACCGTAGAGTTTATGAAACGGGAAAACCGCTTCTTTGACGGAGATGTGTCCTTTTAGACGAGGTTTTAAAAGAGAGTTTTCTTCCATGACGATATTGTATTTGTCATAATACTCCAGCGCACTTCTAAGAGTTTCGCCCACCATAACACGGGTTGCTACTTTTGCCAAAGGCATTCCTGTCGCTTTACTTACAAAAGGAACAGTTCTTGAAGCTCTAGGATTTACCTCGATAAGGTAAATCTCATCTTGATAGATTGCATATTGTACATTCATAAGTCCGCGTACGCCAAGACCGAGTGCGATGGTTTTTGTCTGCTGTTCAACTTTGTCTATCATCTCTTTTGAGAGGTTGACCGGAGGAAGTGAACATGCGCTGTCTCCAGAGTGGATACCCGCCTCTTCGATATGCTGCATGACCGAGCCTATGTAAACATCCACACCGTCACAGATAGCATCAACATCAAGCTCAATAGCCTGATCTAAAAATTTATCGATTAAAACAGGTGCATTGTTTGAAACAGAGACCGCTAAGTCCATATATTGTTTTAGCTCATCTTCGCTGTAAACTATGCGCATACCGCGTCCGCCAAGAACAAATGACGGACGTACAAGCACAGGATATCCGAGTCTCTGCGCAATAACGTAAGACTCCTCTTTTGTGCGAGCTAAACCGTTTGATGGCTGTTTCAGCCCATGTTGATTTACAAAATTTGAAAATTGCTCTCTATCTTCCGCCAAATCGATAACATGTGAAGGCGTTCCCGCAATCTTTGCTCCGATTTTATTGAGAGAATCTGCGAGTTTAAGAGGCGTCTGTCCGCCAAAGTGAACAATGATACCGTCAGGGTGCTCATTCTCAATAACTTCTCTTACATGTTCAAAATCAATCGGCTCAAAGTAGAGCACGTCGGAAGTATCATAGTCTGTTGAAACAGTTTCGGGATTACAGTTGTACATGATGGTCTCTATGCCCATCTCTTTAAGTGCGAATGCAGCATGAACACAGCAGTAGTCAAACTCTATACCCTGACCGATTCTGTTTGGCCCGCCGCCTAAAATAAGAACTTTTTTCTTATCGCTTACTCTATTTTTTACATTAGGAAGTCTTGTTATGTTTGTAGTAGAGTACAAGTATGGAGTGAGAGCTTCAAACTCCGCTGCACATGTGTCAACTTCATTGTACTCCAGATTTACGCCTAGAGATTTTTTTGCTTTGTAGACATCATCTTCACATGTCTGTAAGTTTGAGTTTTTATTTATTAGAACAGAGATTCTTTTATCTGAAAAGCCGTCTACTTTTACGCTTCTCATAAACTCTTCATCAAACAAAATCTTATCTGTTATGATGCTCTCTGTTTTGATAATCTCTTCTAACTGATATAAAAACCAAGGATCGATTTGACATGTTTCAAACATCTCTTCAATGCTCATGCCGCGGCGAAACCCTTCTGTAACATAGAGAACTCTGTCTGCGTTTGGACGACGGATTTCATGTTTTATGAAATCGATATCCGCATCTATCTCGTCAAATCCGCATAGTCCGGTCTCAAGCGAGCAGAGTGCTTTTTGCATGGACTCTTTAAATGTTCGTCCGATTGCCATAACTTCGCCGACACTTTTCATGCTCGTACTTAACGTGTTTTCAGCTTCGGGAAATTTTTCAAAAGTAAAACGAGGTATCTTAGTAACAACATAGTCGATAACAGGCTCAAATGATGCAGGAGTTCCCGTAATGTCGTTTGTAATCTCATCAAGAGTAAATCCTACCGCCAGAAGCGTAGCAACCTTTGCTATCGGGTAGCCTGTTGCTTTACTTGCGAGCGCAGATGAGCGAGAAACTCTAGGGTTCATCTCGATAACAATCATACGGCCTGTTTTTGGATCGATTGAAAATTGAACGTTACTTCCGCCTGTATCTACGCCTATCTCTCTTAAGATGTCGAAAGAGGCATTACGCATTCTTTGATACTCTTTATCGGTAAGAGTGAGTGCAGGAGCAACCGTGATGCTGTCTCCCGTGTGAACGCCCATCGGGTCGAAGTTTTCGATGGAACAGACAATGATGCAGTTATCTGCTTTGTCACGGATAACTTCCATCTCATACTCTTTCCAGCCAAGAAGGGACTCTTCTATGAGTATTTCAGTTACCGGGGATTCATCAAGTCCGCGTTTTGCAAGCTTTTTAAACTCATCCATGTTGTATGCAACACCGCTTCCGCCGCCTGCAAGAGTGAACGATGCACGGATAATAATAGGAAAACCGATTGTCTCGGCTGCCTTTAGAGCATCGTCCATGTTGTATGCATACATAGAAAACGGCAAATCCATACCGATTTTAATCATAGCCTCTTTAAACGCCGAGCGGTCTTCACCCTTATGAATGGCTTTAGGAGATGCACCTAGAAATTCTACTCCTTCAAGCATCCCTTTTTCATACATTTTAGTAGCAACATTGAGTGCAGTCTGCCCGCCCATTGTAGGCAAAATAGCATCAACTTTTTCATCTTTAATGATTTTAGCGATGACCTCTTCTTTGATAGGCTCTATATATGTCCTATCTGCAAATTCTGGGTCTGTCATAATAGTTGCGGGATTAGAGTTTATAAGAACAACGCGGTAACCGAGCTCTTTTAATGTTTTAACGGCTTGAGTTCCTGAGTAGTCAAATTCACAAGCTTGACCGATGATAATCGGACCGGAGCCTATGAGTAAAATAGTGTGAATATCGGTGCGTTTTGGCATTGTTTACCTTTTTTGTTAGTACATAAAAAATTTGTTTATTATAGGCAAAAAGCACTTAATATTTGATGAGTTTTGGAGTTTTATTTTATCTTTTTAATCATATGAAAATAGTTTGGGTCATTTGTTTTATAGTATGGTTCTATAACTGCGTTTTGGTATCCCTGCGATGAAGTGACGGATAAAACTCTTCCGACATTTAGTCCTTTGAAAAATATCTCATCCAGCCCTGAAGTTACAACTTCATCGCCCTTTTTTATGTGATGCCAAGCAGGAATAAACTTTACAATCAGATACTCCGAACTGTTCCCATGTGCAATTCCCGGTGCTTTTTCATCTCCGATATGTACGGCATAAGAGCTTTTAATATCTCTGTTTAAAAGTCCCAAAGCTCTTCCGTCTTGTGGTATTACAATCCCTGCTACTATGTTTTTATACACGAGTCCGTAAATTTTTGAAGAGTTATACTCTTCTACTTCAAGCCATATTCTGTTTAAATCACCAAATTTTTGATAGGAGAGAGTTCTCACAAGCTCTACTCTGGGATCTGTTTGAAGAGAAGAGTTGTTGTCGGTAAAAAAGTCATTTATTTCAGAGTACAACTGTTGCATGACCAGTTCGTTGTTCTCATATTTTTTAAGTTTATCTTTTAGTTCTGCTATATGTGTCGCTTGAAAAAAGTGCTGTATTATTTGATTTTGTATAAATTCCGTAGATGTATGGTAATTTGATTTGATGTTATTTAAGGCTGAGACAAAAGGTGCTTGAATAATATTTGTATAGTACAATGCACCCACTAGGAGTGCAGTAAATAGCAAAAAAAAGCTAAAGAGCCCTTTATTCATTTTCAAAAAGTTCTTGTAGTAAATCTATCTCTTCAAGTGCACGACCCGTACCGCGGGCAACCGCTAAAAGCTGTTCGTCTGCAACATATACGGGGATTTTAACTATATCTGCCAAATATTTGTCCAGCTGGCGGATTAGTGCACCTCCGCCTGTTAAGATAATACCGTGGTTTACGATATCTCCCGCCAAATCAGGAGGCATCTGCTCTAGTACATCACGCAGAGCTTCACCTATCTCTTTAAGAGGGTCTCTCATAGCCTCTCTTGCATCTTCTGAGGTCAGTTCAACCGAACTTAAAAGCCCCTCAACCTGATCTCTACCGGTTATAGTCATCTTTAACTCTTCTTCTAGCACAACAGCCGTTCCGATGGCAATTTTAATCTCTTCTGCAACTCTCTCACCGATAAGAAGATTGTATTTTTTTCTAATAAAGTTTACGATTGCCTGATCTATTTTATCTCCCGCAGTACGGATTGATTTTGAAAGGACTAGACCTCCAAGAGAGACAACACCAATCTCTGTCGTTCCGCCACCGATATCTACCACAAGATTTCCTTGCGGTTCACGTATTTCAATCCCGGCTCCGATTGCTGCTGCCATCGGCTCTTCTATAAGGTAAACTTCTCTTGCCCCCGCACTAAGTGCAGATTCACGAACAGCTTTTCTCTCAACCTGCGTTAAACCATAAGGTACACATATAATAATTCTAGGGCTAATAAGAGATCTTCTTCCATGCGCTTTTTCGATGAATTTTCTAATCATTTTTTCAGTGATATCAAAGTCGGCGATAACACCGTCTCTCATAGGACGAATCGCTTTGATATTGCCTGGAGTTTTACCTACCATCTCTTTAGCTTCTTGACCGACTGCTAAAACTCTCTGTCTGCCGTATTTTTCAGTTTTAACGGCAACGACTGAGGGCTCATTTATAATGATGCCTCTGCCTTTGGCTATAACAATCGTGTTTGCAGTTCCTAAATCTATAGCCAAATCATTTGAAAAAAGTCCGATTAATTTATTGAGTACCATTATTCTGCCTTATGCTATTTGTTTGGAGTGTTTTTTTATATATACAGGAGATTCCCCGTTTTCAATAACTGCTTTTGTTATTAGAACCTCGTATCCGCTGTATTCAGGTAACTCATACATGATATCTATCATGTTTTCTTCCAAAATTGCACGAAGACCGCGAGCACCGGTTTTTCTTTTTATTGATTTTACGTCAATAGCTCTCAGTGCATCCTCTTCAAAATTTAGTTCAACATTGTCAATAGAGAAGAGTTTTTTATACTGTTTGATAATTGAGTTTTTAGGTTCCGTTAAAATGCGTACCATGTCATCTTCAGTAATCTCGTTTAGCGACGCTATGATAGGAAGACGACATACAAGTTCCGGGATAAGACCGTAGCTAACAAGATCATCAGGCTCAACAATGTCATAGCTTAGTTTTTGCTCATTTTTGCTTTTTTTCTCATGGCCGAATCCTAAAATATTTTCGCCTTGTTTTCTTTTTAGTATCTCATCAAGACCGTCAAATGCACCGCCGCAGATAAATAAAATACCGGTTGTATCTATTGCTATAAACTCTTGATTTGGATGTTTTCTACCGCCCTTTGGAGGGATATTTACGACAGCTCCCTCTATAATTTTCAAAAGTGCCTGTTGAACACCTTCTCCCGATACGTCACGTGTGATAGAGCGATTTTCGCTCATACGGGAAATCTTATCTATTTCATCTATGAAAACTATTCCCTTTTGTGCTTTTTGTACATCGCCCTCAGCCGCTTGAAGAAGCTTTGTTAAAATATTTTCAACGTCCTCTCCGACATATCCTGCTTCAGTAAGGCTTGTAGCATCCGCTATGGCAATAGGAACATTTAGTACTCTGGCGATTGTTTGTGCCATAAGAGTTTTTCCGCTACCCGTAGGACCTATAAGAAGTATGTTTGATTTTGAAATTTCAGTATCATCATCTTCAGGGTTTTGGTTATTGAAAATTCTTTTATAGTGGTTGTAAACCGCAACACTAAGAAGTTTTCTTGCGCGCTCCTGCCCTATAATATACTCTGCTAAAAAGTTGTTCAGCTCTTTTGGAGTCATTAGTTTGCTAACGGAGTCAATTAACTCATCGTTTTTTGAAGATGAAGATTCGTTTTCATCTCCAAACATTATCTTATAAGCAGAAATTACACAGTTCTTGCAAATATATACACCGTTTCCTGCGATTAAAGGGTTCGCGTCACTCTCTCCTGCACCGCAAAAACTACATGCTCTATGAATCATACATTTTTCCTCTTACTTATTATTACGGCAGCGGAAGTAATTCCGTCGCCTACGTTAACACTTGGTTCTCTTTGGCAGAGAGCCCAAAGCACTTGTGCTTTTTTAGTCATCAGTTTTCTTTCTTTCATATGGGATTCCGCGTTTTGTTTTAAGAATAAAGTTGCAAAGAGTTTGAACATGATGGTTTTTAGTTTTTTCAATCAACTCGTTTGCAACGTCTTTTAATGGTTTTCCTGCTTCAAAGAGATCTCTGTAAGCGGACTTTAGCTCATCGATATCTTCACGGCTTAAATTTCTTCTAAGCCCTGTAAGATTAAGACCTCTAAGCGTTGCACGATTTCCCTCTGCCATGCAAAATGGCGGAACATCCTGTGCTAAAGCGGAAGCTCCTGCTACCATCGCATAATCGCCGATATGAACAAACTGGTGGATAGGCGTCATCCCGCCAATAACTGCATAATCTCCCATCTCTACATGTCCTGCTAAAGTTGCAGCATTTGCCAAAATACAGTGATTGCCGATGATTACGTCATGACCGATATGTACATAGCCCATAAAAAGATTATGAGAACCGATAATTGTTTTACCGCCGCCGCCTTTTGTGCCGGGGTTAAAGAGGGTAAATTATCTGATTTTATTGTTGTCGCCGATTATAAGTTCTACGTCTTCGCCTGCAAATTTAAGGTCTTGCGGAGCCGAACCGATTACCGCATGTGAAAATATATGGTTATTTTTACCTATAGTTGTTTTTCCGTAAACAGAACTGTTTTGCTCTATTTTTGTACCCTCACCGATAGTGGTGGCTCCAGAGATGAAACAGTACGGTCCTATCTCAACATTATCGCCGATAACTGCACCGTCTTCAATAATTGCCAGGGGAGAAATTTTATTCAATGATTTACCTTTTTTTTACTTGTCAACAATCATGGCTTTTAGTTCAGCTTCAGAAACTAAAACATTCTCAACATACGCTTTAGCGTCAAGTACCCAGATTTGACCTTTGTTTTTTATAACACTAATGCGGTACTCAAGTCTGTCGCCCGGCTTTACGGGAGTGCGGAACTTTGCTTTGTCGATGCTCATAAAATAGACGACTTTGTTTGCAACCTCTTCTTCGGTCATATTGCCCATGCTTTTAAATGCCAATATACCGCCTGCTTGTGCCATTCCTTCTAAAATCATAACACCGGGATAGATTGGATGACCGGGAAAATGACCTTGAAATACGTTATCGCCTATAGTTACATTTTTAAACCCGACAAGAGATTCTCTCTCTTTAATCTCGGTAACTCTGTCAAGAAGTAAAAAAGGGTAACGGTGAGGTATAATTTTTTGAATTTCCACAACATCCATAATCATCAGTAAAACCTTTGTAATTTAATAAATTCGGCTATTTTAGCAAATAAAAGATTATATAATGATTAGTTTTTCTCTGGTGTCTTCATAAATTTTTGCATTAAGTTCTATAGTAAGTTTTGTTTGAGGTATTTTTTCTACAATAATAATCGGGCTTAAATTGTAATGTGTATCTGTTAAAATAGTTCTAAACTTTAGCTCTTCATCAACAGAGGGCGGATTAAATAGCAGTTCATTTACGCTTTTGTATTTAAAGTTACATGTAGAGTTGAAAAATTCCAAAGTTACAAACATGATCTCTTCGCGGTTAAAATAGCCTACGTTATTGCGAGAAAACTCCACTTTCCCCTCTGCTTTTTTTCTTGGGAGAGTAGAGTAAAAAAGTGCGTAAGAAGGGATAATTTCTGTTTTTGCAGAAACTATTTTGTGGCTGAATTGGCGATAGTTTAAAAATTTCTCTTTAATGATTTTATAGGCTATGTTTTTCTCTTCAAGCTCGTTGCGGTAAGTGTACATGTCAAGTCTCTCTTGGATAGAAGAGGGGAGTATTTGGTTTGAGAGGGGAGAGAACATCTCATCCATAAGACGATGCTGCTGTTCTCGCTGTATGGTCAGTCCGTAGATACATCCACAGTAGTCTTGGCGGTAGAGCTGCTCCTCTTTCGTTACGCGGCTCTGCTCCTGAGTTCCGCCGTTTGTTCTATAATCATATGCAATAAATTCGATGCCATGTTTTTGAAAAAAAATATCGCCGCTTCGTTTGAGCTGCTCTTGTGATTTTAAAGGGCTTACAAGAAGTGTGGTCGTGAAGCTTTTTTCGCCTAGTTCAAGAGCTTTTTGCGCACTTCTCTCAAACCTTTTATCAAAACAGACTTCGCATCTTTTACCCTTTTCAGGCTCATTTTGTAAACCTCTTACCGCTTCCATCCACGCTTCAAAATCATACTCTCCCTCAAGGAGTTCAATGCCCAGTTTTTTGCATGAGCGTTTTACGTCAAGCAGGCGAAGCTGATACTCTGAATAGGGATGAATATTCGGGTCGTAGAAGAAGCCGATAAGCTTCTCATTGGGGTAGTCATGCTGCAGCTTTTGTAAGAAAAAATGTGAATCAACGCTGCAGCAGATGTGTACTAACATTTACTTTGTTTCAAAAATCTCGATTGAGTTAATCGTGTCTTGACCTTTGATGCTGTCAAGAACGGCAAAACTCTCAGCGTCATCTTTTTCTATCGTTCCAAACACAGTGTGAACACCGTCAAGGTGAGGAGTTGCGACAAATGTGATAAAGAACTGACTTCCGCCCGTATTTGGTCCTGCATGAGCCATAGATAAAGCTCCTCTTTTATGTTTTGTAACATTTGTTTTTGTCTCACATGCGATTGCCCAGTCAGGTCCGCCCGTTCCTGTTCCTTGAGGACAGCCGCCTTGTGCCATAAAACCCGGAATTACACGATGAAAACTAAGGTTGTTATAAAATCCCGACTCGGCAAGATGCGCAAAGTTTGCAACAGTGTTTGGAGCTTCTTCAGGAAGTAATTTTATCCAGATATCGCCTTTGCTTGTAGCTATCTTTGCCCACTGTAGTTTATTTAACTCTTCAGCACTTAAATCGTATGTTTTTAGTTTTCTGCCAAACATTTTTACCCTTTTTTATTTTTTTTATAAGCCAATCTGAGCAAAACTAAGATTGGCTGCGCTAGCCGCTATGGCACTAAAGTTTGCCTCTTGCGAGTCAGAGAAGTTCTTGCATTTTTGCAATAACTTTAAAATTTTTTGTAATTATAGTGAAATATTTTAAATAAAAGTTTTATTAAAAAATAAATGAGTGTATAATTTTGAGTATGAGAATTAAATCACTATTTCAAAACATGACGATAAAGCAGGCAGATATTTTTACCATCACGGTTATATTTCTGCTTAGTATAGTTTTTGTCACTCTCTTTGTCGATGAGATGTACAATGATTATGAGAGGGCACTTGAGAAAAGCTCGCTTTTAAAGAGTGAAAATCTTGTAGATTCTAAATATGTAGAAGAGAATAAAAAAAAGTTAAAGTCACTTTTGGTAAGAACCGCTCTTGCCGTTGTTACGCTCTCTTTTATTCTTTTTGCGATATTCCTTGGAATAAACAATCTCTTTAACAAGTTTTTACAAAGAGATACGCAGACGTTTTTGAACTTTTTTAAAAAAGCAGTCGACCATGATGAGGCGATAAACCCCGATACTATATTTTTTCAAGATTTTAAAGATATGGTAGGTTATGCAAATGAGATGGTCAGTAAAATAAATGAGCAAAAAAAGAGTCTCAAAGAGCTTAACCTTGGGCTTGAAGAGAGGGTTAAGAAAAAAACAGCCGCACTTTTAGAGATTAATAAAAATCTAGAGGAGCAGAAGACCTTTTCTCAGGATTTGCTAAGAGCGCAAAAAGAGTTTTTACGCTATACGGTACATGAGACAAACACCCCTCTGAGCGTTATTCTGACTAGTATGGAGCTTTACTTGATGAATCATCCAAAAGAGCGGCAACTCTCTAAAATAGAGGCTGCGGCAAAAAATATTTTCAGCATTTATGATGATTTGAGCTATCTTGTTAAAAAAGACCATATCGAGTATAAAAAAACTCCGATACATCTCAATAATTTTTTAAACAGCAGAATAGATTTTTTTAGAGATGTCGCAGAGTTTTCGCGTATAACATTTGAGTATATTCCCTTACATGAAGAGTTACATGTATATTTTAACGAGACAAAACTTCAAAGGATAATAGACAACACTTTGACAAATGCGATTAAATATACGCTGCCAAATGAGACTGTGTATGTAAAACTCTTAAAAAAAGGAGCATTTTTAGAGTTTTTAGTAAGCAGCAAATCAAAAATTATACAAGACACCGATAAAGTTTTTGAAGCGTACTATAGAGAAGAGAAAGGAAGAGACGGTTTTGGACTCGGGCTTAGACTTGTAAAGAGTATATGTGATGAAGAGAAAGTGGAGGTCGGCGTTGTCTCAAGCGACTCTATGACAACATTCAGCTATAAGTTTAAGTTAATGGGAGATTGATGAAGATACTGCTTTTGGAAGATGAGGTAATGCTTAATGAATCAATATGCGAATATCTTCAGAGCGAAGGACATCAGGTAGAGAGCTTCTTTAATGGGATTGAAGCATTGGAAGCTATAAAAGATAATGCGTATGATTTGCTGATTTTAGACATCACAGTTCCTGGGCTTGACGGTCTGACTTTTTTAGAGAAGATTCATGAACTAAAGATACATGTACCTGCGATTTATATAAGCGCTCTAGTTGACATAGAGGATATTTCGCGCGCGTATGATTTAGGATGTAACGATTACCTAAAAAAACCGTTTCATCTAAAAGAGCTCTCGCTTAGAGTAAACAGAGTCAAAATCCTAGACACCACGCCAATAGTGCATCTCAGGCTCTCAAAAAACTACAGCTACGACCAAGAACACTCAACGCTGCTCTTTAACCAAGAGACGCAGATACTCACCAAAAGACAGTCTCAAATCATAGACCTGCTCTCAAGAAACCGCGGACGCATAGTAGATTTTGAACAGTTTCAAAACTACGTATGGAGCGAGCAGATAGTAGACAACGCAACCATCCGAGCCGAAATAAACCGCCTCAAAAAAAACCTAAAAGAGGACTTCATAATCAACGTCCGCGGGATGGGGTACATGATAGACAAACCATAGCACCTTATTTACAGGTGTCTAATTGAATTTGTACCGTTTTTGTACCGTTTTTCTAAAAAATCTATTTTCATCTTTTCCTGCTTAGGTATGTAATGAGTATAAACTTTTAGTGTTATGTCAAGGTTTTTATGTCCTAACATAGACGATACCCAAAGAGAATCAACCTTGTTATTTAACATCATACTTGCGAAAGTATGTCTAGTGTTATGCAGACTTCTTTTTTGTAAACCTACTTTATCTAAAATCTCTCTGTATATGTTATAAAACAAATAGTTATTAGCATAGTGAGACACTTTATCTGATTTTGTAAATACAAATCCATTCTGCAATCCAGTTTCTAGCCTTTGAGATTCAAAATATTTTTTAGCCATAGGCAACATCTCTATATCTCTATTACTGGATGATGTTTTAGGCTCATTAATGAGACCTTTTGATAGAGTCTTAGATATGGATATTGTTTCTGTTTCAAAATCAATATCACTCCATTTTAAAGCTAATATCTCTCCACTTCTTGCACCAGTAAAGAAAGAAATTCCTAAAAAGTTTTTATATTGACCTTTTGCTGATGATAATATCAAATCTATCTCATCAAGCGTAAAAGGTTTTTGCTCTTTTGGAACTTGATTGAACTTTGGAAGTTTTACAACACTAACGGGATTGGACACTATATCTTCATTTAAGATTGATAAATCAAAGAGCTCTTTTAGTATAAACTTAGCACGATTAAGAAGAGTTCTGCTAAAACCCTCATCAGCTATACTTTGAAAAAAATCTTTTATGTGGATAGGCTTCACATCTGTAATTTTTTTATCCTCGAAAAATGAGGATATTCTACGAAATGAACTTTCGTAAGTTTTAAGTGTATTTTGCCTTACATTTTTGCTTTTTTCAAGTATAATTTTGTCTAAGTAATTACTTACTGTAGGTGCTTTATAATCTTGACTAAACCCCAAGTTTTCATCTAAAGCACCGCTTTTAAATCTGTTAATTATGATGTTTCTATTGACCTTTGTATCTTTCAATTTTGAAGATTTAAATTTATCTCCAACACCATAATATAAGACACCGTTTCTGTTTTTAAATCGTAGTTTTTTCATACACCAAACCCTTGTCCAGTTGTAATCTAAACTCTATAATAGATTCTTCTATAAACACAAGTATTTTACCGTTTTTTCGATAAAAATGCTTACCTTCAATTAGCAAACCAATGCCCATATATCTATTTATCGTGCTTTCTGATTTGTTTAAAAATTTAGCCACTTCTTTTTTAGTAGTTAACGAAGGAGTGAATTTTTTAAGTCTCTCTTCCATAGCTTCAATCTTGTTTAGCAGCTTTGGGATAAGCTCTAAATTTTCAAATGCTCTTAAATCCATTATGCAGCCTTTTTATACTCATTTATAGTATGTACTTCTATGTTTTCATTACGCATATATAAAAGCTCTTTATCATCCCATATCTCCATTATTTTGTCACTATCAATAGTCACTAATACTTTTAAACTGTTACCTTTTCTAACTTGTGTTAGAGCATAGAGAGTGAATCTATGATGTAACAATCTATGAAGATACAGAGGAGCGGTTGAGCGACTGGCACAAAATCTGTTTATACGGTTTTTTATATACCACGCATTAAGATATTCATCGTCTTGTGTTATCTGTTCTTTTGATTTTGGGAGCGTTTTATTGATATATTTCATAATATAACTTTTAGCATTTTGTATGTCTTTTACAAATTTATTTGATTTTGAAAAATAGAAGCGATTAAAAGCTTTTTCAACTTTTTCTATCCTATCAGCTGGAATAAATAAGAGTATATGAGCGTGAGGAGTTCCGTTTTTGTGAGGTTCGTTAACTCTGTAATACATTCTTTTGTTTTTAGGCAAATCTTTTAGTGACCTGTCTTGTCTAAGTTTAGCCCACATCTTGGTTAATATCTTTGTAGCTTCTCTTGGCTCTGCTCCGTTATATTTTGGATTTTTAATAAGTGTAGTATCATACTCTGACCTTTGCTTCATCGGATGAAACTCGCTAGGCAGAGTTATAGTCAAAAATACGGGAGTAAGATTTGAGCTTTCTGCTTCTCTTTGCAGTGTGTCTATGCGGTTTTGAATTTCGGCATAATATCTTTGTGGATTATGGTTTGACGATATAACGCACTCTTTGAGTTTAAGAGTGTTCCCCGTAACTTTGTCTTTTATATAACCATACTCTAAAAAGTCATTTTGCTTTTGGATTTTAAGTTTTACCGACACTAAATCACTTTGTGATACTCCGTACTTTTTTAAAATGTCCACATCTTTTTTATAATTAGTCAAGGAGCGATTATCTCGCAAATCCTTCCGTGCGTCTCCGCACGGAGAGTTTTGCTCGATATCGCTCATATCACTACAACAATATGATGAAGTCATTTTATACTTCTTGTAAGGCTTTTATTTCTGGAAACGTGCCTTTTAGATAATCCGTTATGATAGTGTAATCATCTAAATTTAGTGAGCCGTGAGCATTTAACCCGTCTAAGATTTTGACTAGGTTTTTTATTTTTGACTCTAAAGCAGTATTTGAGTTTTTAAACTCTTTTTTTGTATCATTCATTGTTTCTTTCCTTTAGTGAGGTTTTGAAATACCATAGGGAGTTTTCCGCCAAGATTCACTCTCTATGTGTTATGATTAGCTCCATTAGTAGCAACATAAAAGAAAAAATATAATGTTCTATTTCAAACATCTTTCTAACGCCCTCATTTCATTCGGTTGTTCCCACATTTTTTATAGATAAAAAATCGTGGCTTAATTACTTACGAAGAAACTTACAGTAGATTTAGACATAAAACTACATGGGACTTGTATTTTTTTGCCTACTTTGTCTTTGTATTCAGATATTTTTTCAATAGGAACAGATATATCCTGCATCTCCTGTTTAATACTTCCATTTGACAGTTCTGTATCTACTAAAACTTGTAATACTGGTTTGCCTTTTGTAACCTCTCCGGTTTCTTTGTCTTTGAAGTCCGGTTTAACATATGTTGATAGCAACATTCCTTCGATTATTACTTTCATTTGTCATCCTCTAATAATGAATTCAGAGCATTTATTTTACTTTTCATAGTATCTTTCATTATTGCCTCATCTGGATCAGTTGGATAAAAACCTGTTAATTGATGGTAAAGATAGTCTCTATAATCAACCAAAAAAGATTTTGTTTTGTTTAGTTCATTTCCGCAGTCATCATTGATTAATGATTGTAAAGTAACGACAATCAATGAATTCATTGAAACTGACTCTTTTTCAGCCAATGACTGAATATCTTCTTTTAAACTAGCTGGTAGTTTTAAACTAAAAGGCACTTTCTCCTCCTCTTGTGATTTAACAGTCGCAATAATTTTTTTCCTATTCATAGGAACTCCTTGTAAAGTGATTTGACATTCATATGAATGTTATAAAATGATACCTAAATAGAATTTAAATGTCAAATTATAAATAGAAATCAATATTGATACCATTTGTACCGTATTTTGTACCGTTATTTGATTATGAAGAAGTGGAAGATTAGCTTAAATTGTTTATAGAATAGCTATTAATGAGTAGATATTTAGGCTATATGCTTATCACTCATTGTTTCGTTTTGAAATGATAGACAAACCATAACAACTCTCTCTCGTTCCCACGGTTTCCGTGGGAATGCATATAAAGTTAAAGCGACAAAAAGTATACACTCCCACGCTAGAGCATTGGAGCGAGAAGAAAATATTGCAATTTGCAATATAATTGTCTATAGCTTTGAAAATGTTTTATACTCATAAAAAGGAAAATTTATGGGTAGAAGCAGATATAAAATTTTTGAGCCTACATATCCTCACTTTGTAACATGTACAGTTCTTCATTGGATACCGATATTTACAAGAGTTGAAACTACCGATATTGTTTTTCAAAGCCTAAAATATCTTCAAATTGTAGATAATCTAAAAATATTTGCTTATGTAATACTTGAAAATCATCTGCATTTAGTAGCTCAAAGTGATGATATAGCTAAAACCATGTCAAAGTTTAAATCTTTTAGCGCAAGAGAAATTATAAAATATCTCAAAGAGAAGAATGCCCAAACGATTTTAGAACAACTAGCGTTTTATAAAAAAGCTCACAAAAGTGACAGAGAATTACAACTTTGGCAAGAGGGAATACAGCCTAAACTTATAGTCGATGAAAATATGATGATGAGCAGAATAAATTATATTCACAATAACCCCGTAAAACGAGGATATGTAGATGAAGCGAAGCATTGGCGTTATAGGCGTTATAGTAGTGCTAGGGATTATGAGGGGATGGTTGGTTTGTTGGAAATTGAGAAGCTATTTTGATGGGTTTAGATAAAGTATACACTCCCATACTGAAGCATGGGAGCGAGTTTTGAGATGTCTGCATTTTCACGCGGAGCATGGGAACGAGAGAACTCTACATGTATGAGGTTGTTTCAGTCTTAACACTCATCTTTTGGCGTGGATTCTTGAATGGTTTTATAGAAATAGCCGAGTCCTATAAGCATGATGGTTGTGCCTATGAGCAAGTAAAAGGCTGATATCATTTTTGAAGTATCCTCAAGCGCGATTTTAAATACCACCATAAGCGTCTCTATGGAGAGGGCTATGATAATAGAGATGAGAAATTTCCCAAGTACTTTATACTGTTTGTCTTCAGATCTGTGAAACGATTGGTACATGACTTCATGTTCAAAAATCTGTTTTGCAAGGTCATAAATCGCCAGTCCAAGCGTTATAGATATTATGGATCTAAATATATCGTGCAAAAAGTCGGATGTTTCCAAAGATGTCATAAGAAGAAAAAAGACAAACACTCCGTATGCTATAAGAGCTATAGAGACTAAAGCTAGTGATGTAGAGCCAAAAAAGTAGATAGCCCGCTTGATTTTATCATGGAAGCTGTTATACTCTATAAGTTTGAGTTCTTCTAAGAGAAGAATAAGATTAATATCAAAAATATAGTATGTAGAGTTTATAAAATGAACTACCGATATGCTTGCTTTTCCTGTTTTATAATGAATGTATGTATTTGATATATAAATTCCATCTTCATCTAAGTGCAGTTTTACAAAATAGTGGGTCTTGTCGCTTCCTATATTGGAAGGGTCCTCTCCCTTTTTAAACATGATAGGAGTTATCTGTTTATACTCACAATCTACTCCGTACATTAACTGGATATAGCCGTACTGTTTTAGTATGCTTGGCGCCTCGGTCATGTACTCCTTAGGAAGACTGTCTATAAGTCTTTTGAGAAAAGAGTCTACATTGATTTTTTGTTTTTTATAGATATTTATTACTTCTTTCATCTTTTGCCACCTTGTATAAAAAATTCCAATATATGAGCGTCAATAAAACCATTATAGTGCAAAATTTTTATAACTTTTTTCTGTTAAATACAGAAGAGTTTTTCTTAAGCTAAATTAAATATATATTTTTCTATTTTAGGGTCTATGAGTTTAAAGCTAGTAAGAGTAAATCTTGTTTCATTATGTGCTGCGGTTATCTGCAGAGGAGTCTTCAATACCTAAGTAATCTTCTGAAATTTTTATTTTATCTCTACCGCTATTTTTAGCTTCATATAGAGCAGAATCTGCTGATTTGAAAGCTTCTGAAAAGTTTTTGTATTTGCCTGGATTTTTGTTTATCCCTATAGATACGGTAATCTGAATGTAATCCTCTGTATTTATAAACATTTTGTGATTTCTGATATTGTTAAAAATCCTCTCTATAACATGATAAGATATTTCACTATCCTCAGATTTTCTTTTAATTAAGATTACAAACTCTTCGCCGCCATATCTGATAGCTATATCTTCATCAACTCTTATGGTGTTTAGGAGTATGCTTCCAACCTCTTTTAGTATAGTGTCGCCTACATTATGACCATAGGTATCGTTTATCTTTTTAAATTGGTCTATGTCTAATACTCCAAGTATGTACTCATTTAGGTTTATTTTGGATTCAATATCTTGGAGATAGTTTCTGTTGAAAACATTGGTTAGTCTATCTGTGTAAGATGATTTTTTTATAGCTCTATATCTGAAAAGTTGAAATATCAACGCACCCAAAGATACACTCATAAGGATAAGGATTAAAGCTATACCCATTTTCATCATCGCTAAGATTCTGCTTATCTCTTGTATCTTTTTTATGGAAAAGTCTATGGCGAGTACCAATTCCACTTTTTCGCCATGAAGAATGGGAACTAAATAACTTATGGAGAGTTTTTGTAAAAAAGCATGTTTGATGATTATGGGCTCTTTTTTTGTGTAAAGCTCAAACCATTCAGGGCTACTGACATCAAATTTTTGGTCTAAAAGAGATTTTTCGGATTCAGGAGAAGCATCTACTAGGAATCTAAAGACATTATTTTTGTCTTTATATAATATATAAGCATATTTGATATTGTCGGTTATAAGGTTTTTTATGTTTCTCTCTAGCTCTTCTCTAAGTTTTTCATCTTTTTTTATATCGTCAATATAGCTACGGCTGTCTTTTAAAATCTCTTTTATAAAAAGTGCTTTGTGCTCAGTGATTTGCAAGACATCGCTTGTTGCATTTTTAAACATGTCTTTCTCTATAACTTTTTCATATCTGATTACAGTGAAGAGTAAAAAAGATAAAAAAGCGACAACAAAGAGAATCGCAGTAACAAGATAATAAGGATTTTTAAAAGTATCTTTATTCAACGTTATCTTCTATAAACTGGGAATATTCACTTGAGAGATTAACCTTGTTTGTATGGAGTCTCTGTTTTATAAACACGATATTAGGTCTGCTTTTGTTCCAAAAAAATGCACCGTAGTACTTCTTGTTAGAGATTAGTCTTTTGTAGTTGTTTGTAAAAAAGAGCTTATCCTTGCCTTTGCAGTTCTCTTCAGCTATACCGTTTTTATCAAAAACAAAATTTGCCGATTCACAATTTTGTGTTATTTTAAAATGTTTTGAATATATTTTTTGTTCTTCTTTTGTTATCTCAGGAATATACAATTTCACTTTTTTACCCAAGGATGAAGTGGCGATTTTTGAGATTATTTTTGCTTCTAGATCTATCTCTTTGTTGTACTTGTCTACTAAAAAAACATGTTGTTTAGCAAAGCCAAATGATAAGATACTTAGAATCAGGAGAAGTGCTTTCACTAAAACACCCACTTCATGCTAAAGGTTATCTCTCTTTGATAATCTTCTAGCGAAAAGTCTGCACCTATACCACCCTCTTTGTACAAAGATTTAGTAGAATCATCAAATAGGTTTCTCCCTTTTAAAGATAGAGATAGGTTTTTGGATATATTGTAAGTTGCACCTAGACTGAAGTTGTAACTGTTTCCTACGCTTACCCCAAGATATTCATATGAGTTTCTGTATATTAAAGATGTAAAATACTCAAGAGAATCGTATTCCCCCATAAACTTTACATATCCGCCTTTGTTTGAGTTATTTATATGCTCGCTTAGTTTTGTAGTGAAGTAATTTAGATTTATTTTATTGAGCCGCTTGCAAATTCCACCATCATAAACTAGTGAATTTGTAAACCTACTAAACTTATCAAGCAGATCTTTTAAACTTTTAATCATTTTACC
>PPDH01000006.1 GCA_002899765.1 Sulfurimonas sp.
TCTATCTTTTATGAGATATCTGTCATAAAGTGTTTTAACACCAAGATAGTTAAACTGCATGTCGCGTTCGGGTTTTATATGTTTTTCTAACTCATCAAGGTTGTACATCTCTTTTAAACCAAGAAGAATTTTCCCCTCTTTTTCCCCTCTTTGGAAATATTATTTTAAAGATGAGTAACCAGTAAATCCGTTTACTTGATGGTAAAGGTTGAATAAAAAGAGTCTTGAGGCAACAAAGGTCCAGTTAGGAGCATCTATGTCTATCTTGTCGACCGCCGTTTTAATAAGTGTCTGCTGTATCTCTTTTGATGTTATACCGTCACGGAATTGAATCTGTGCGTCGACTTCAAGTTCGCTTTGAGAAACGTTATCTAGCTCTTTTACCGCAGCGGATGTATACTTTTGTATTTTTGTAATATCCAACGGTTCGGTTCTGCCGTTTCTTTTTATAATTGTAATCATTTAGCTTCCTAAGTATACAACAGGTGTTTATTTGACACTTGTTATATGTGGTTTTAATATTTGCATTTTTACTAAAATAAATATTAGCGCAATTATGTCATTTATTTGTTAAAAACTCTATCAAAAATTTTATCTACATTTTTCGTATAGTAGTCAAAGTTAAAGCATTCGCGAATTGCCTCTTCGCTCAGACTTGTTCTTAATTCTTCATCTGCTAGAAGATGGTTAAGATAGAGAGATTCTCCTTTTTCGTTTGTAGTCGGTTTGCCTTGCTGTATCTCTTCCCAGACTTTCATAGCATTTCTCTGTACTATTTTGTAAGCATCCTCACGGCTGACACCTTTTAGCGGAAGTTATAAAAGAACTCTTTGAGAAAAAACAAGTCCTCCGGTAAGATTGAGATTTCTCATCATGTTCTTGGGATATACTGTTAGGTTAGCAATCACATTGTTCATGCGGTGCAGCATAAAGTCGCTTGTTATAAATGAGTCGGGAAGCCAGAACCTCTCGGTTGAAGAGTGGCTGATATCTCTCTCGTGCCAAAGTGCTACGTTTTCCATAGCAGGGATGGCATATGCTCTAATCATACGCGCAAGACCTGTTATATTTTCTGTTAGTATCGGGTTGCGTTTATGAGGCATTGCAGATGAGCCTTTTTGACCTTTTGCAAAATACTCCTCGCACTCATATACTTCAGTTCTTTGCCAGTGACGAACTTGTACGGCAAACTTTTCTATAGAACTTGCCATAAGAGCTAACGCAGTAGCAAGTCTTGCGTATCTGTCTCTCTGAATTACTTGGTTAGATGCAGGTGCCGGTTTTAGTCCCAGTTCTTCACATGTATACTCTTCAAGCTCTAAAGGTGCATGAGCGAAGTTACCCATTGCTCCGCTAACCTGCCCTACACTTATAACATCAAGTGTTTGTTCCAAATTTTCTAAATGTCTTGCCATTTCGTCATACCAAACAGCTAACACAAGACCGAATGTTATAGGCTCTCCATGTATGCCGTGGCTGCGCCCGACCATAAGAGTCATCTTATGTTCCATTGCTCTTTTTTTGATGGACTCCATAATCATCTTTACATCTTCTATGATTAATTCCAGAGAGCTTTTCATCTGAAGTGCTACGGCTGTGTCAACCGTATCTGAACTTGTCATGCCGTAGTGAAACCATCTGCTCTCTTCGCCTAGAGTTTCTGATACGCTAGTCGTAAACGCTATGAGGTCATGACGGGTTACTGCTTCTATTTCATCGATTCTTTTTATATCAAATCCTGCATTCTCAACAATCTTCTTAGCATCATCTTCAGGAATAAGTCCTAATCTGCTCCAAGCTTTTACAACCGCTTTTTCTACATCCAGCCAAGCTTGATATTTTGCCTGCATTGTCCATTTGGAACTCATCTCTTCTCTTGCGTATCTTTCGATCATATATGCTACCTTCCGATTACTATCTTCTGTTTTTGTGTTAAAATTCGCACAACTAAAAGTACTTTATTTTACAAAATTTAGGCTTATAAAGGATTAAAATTTGCCGTTTATTTTAAAGAAAATATTTGTAAGAGAAAAGCAGAGAGCCTTCGTCTTTCTTGTTAGAGAGCTAGGTTATACACAAAAAGAGGCACAGCGTTTTATCGCCAAAGGACGTTTACTTATAAACGGCGAAGTCATGGATGTTTCATCGAGAGAGATAGAAGGTGAAATAGAGTTTATAAGTTTTGAACCGCATACTAAAGGTTTAAAAGCACATGCAGAGTATGAGAATTTTGTCGTCTTTGACAAACCAAGCGGTATGCTTATCCATCCTCAAAACAGGTACACTCCCTACTCTCTTATAGACGAGTTAAAAGCTCAATATGGAAAAGATGCAAATATCGCTCATAGAATAGATCAAGAGACAAGCGGGTTAGTTCTTTGCGGCAGAGATAAAAAAAGTGAAATCGATTTGAAGATGATGTTCCAAGAGAGGGAGATGAAAAAGAAGTATTTAGCAATGGTTCACGGAGAGTTAAAAAATGAACTAAAAATCGATGCTCCTCTACTTAGATATGATGATGAAAAAAGTGCACTTATCAGAATGGTTGTTAAAGTTTATGAGAGTGGAAAGAAATCATTGACACATGTAAAGCCTCTGAAATACTTTTCTGATTTAAACACTACTTTAGTAGAGTGCTCTCCGCATACGGGAAGACAACATCAGATAAGAGTACATATGTTTCATGTGAAACATCCTATAGTCGGTGATCCTGTTTATGGACAAAGTGAAGAGTATATCGTTAAATATTTAGACAGAGAGCTTGACAGAGATACAAGAGTAAAAATAAGTGGTGCTAGAAGATTGCTTTTACATGCCAATGAGCTAGAATTTGAGTTATACGGAAAAAAATACCAGATAAAAAGCAATGTGGATTTTGAAAAAGTTTGTTTAGAAAATATGCAGATTAAATAGATATAAAATAATTATTATATACTCTGATTAAATATAGATTGCTCCATCGTAAATTCCTTGGCACATGACAGTCATTACGAGCTTCTTTAGAAGCGCGGCAATTTAGAAACTTAATTATTCAGAGAATTCAATTAAAAGATTAGATTCCAGATAATCAAAACTAATGCAGAGATTTTTAATTAAGTCAGAAGTCTCAATTCTTCACATGTAAGAGAACTTAGAGAACCTATGTGAATAACTTTAAAGAGGTTTTGGAGACATTTCTATTTTTCATATAGCAATCACTGCTAAAATTGTTATACCTCCCTAAAACAGGGGGTTCCAAGCATGGCTAATTATTTTAAATTCAGCAAAAATTTATATAAATTTATTCTTAAGTCAGAAGAAAATTTTTAAATTTCTTTCAGATTATTCTCTATCCTATTCACACATTAGAACAATGTGTGAATAGTACACATGTATAGAAAATTAAGTCTGTTTTTTGACAATAAATTTTTTTTTAAGAAAAAAAGAAATTTTTATGAGTTATTTATATATGTAGGGTATTATTATGCTCATAAACGACCTTCCTGGTGTGTTGGTCGTTTTGTTATAAGTTAAGAAGGGCAGTTTGTATTAAACTGCGTTGTATCTCTTGATGATTTTTTTAACACGATTTTTTAAATTGCGCAGAGCTTCAGTATCTGATTCTCCATCAGCCGTCAGACTTTCAAAACCATCATCAAATTGTGCCTTTGCAATCCATCCCATTTTTTTATGGTATTTTACTCCTACAAAACGAACACCTCCAAAGTGATCTTCACAAAGTTGGTAAATTCTTTTTATTCTATCAGAGTTTGTTTTTTTGTAAGCCATTACTATCTCCTTCAGTAGATTATAATTGAAATGATAACATTTTTAGTCATCCTTTGTCGCAGCTTTCATAAAGCCAATCACGCCTATTGCAAAAACAGCTATTAAAAACAAAATCTGAAATATCTCTACATAGCCCATTATTGCGCATCCTTTGTTTTTTCACCTAGTTTAGCTTTGATTAAGTCACCTTGTTCTTTTAGCTGTCCGCATGCAGCACTTATATCCATACCTTTAGAATCACGAATAGTACACAAAAGACCATGATTTACCAAATACTCTTGAAAAGCTATCATATCACTCTTAGCAGGTCTTTCATACTCGGTTCCGGGATAGGGATTGAAGTAGATAAGGTTTACCTTCGCCTTTATGCCTGAGAGTAGTTTAACAAGCTTTTTAGCAGAAGCTATATCATCGTTTTTATTTTTAATAACCAAATACTCAAACATAACTCTTTTTCTGGTGTCAATTGGAAAGCGTTTAACTGCTTCTATGATGGAAGAGATATTATGTGCTTTATTCATGGGTATCAGCTCTGTTCTAAGCTCATCATCAACCGCATGAAGCGATATTGCTATATGAACACCCAAATCCATCTCTCCGAGTTTATCTATCTTACTGCTAAGACCGCTTGTAGATACCGTCTGTCTTTTACCGGATATGCATAAACCTTCTTCTTCTTTAAAAATTTCTATAGCACGTGCAAGATTATCAAGATTATCCAGAGGTTCACCCATTCCCATGTAGACTATATTTATCATTCTGTTATGCTTATGCTCGTTATCCCGCTTTAAAGCAACAACCTGCCCTACAATCTCTCCTGCGGTTAAATCCCTTGTAAAACCGCCTTTAGCGGTTAAACAAAAAGCACAGCCGACTTTACAGCCTACTTGCGTGGATACGCAGATGGTATATTTTGCCTCTTGTATGACTTCTCCTGTTTCGTCTGTGAGCGTTTCTTTCATCTTTAACCATACTGCTTCTATAGTTTTTGAGTCCTGAAGTTCAAATAGGTACTTGATTGTACCATCACTTGATATCTCTTTTTTTATTATTTTTAGAGGATTTACGACAAATTTTTCTGATAGCTCATCTTTGAGTGCTTTTGGTATGTTTTTCATCTCATCAAAGTTCTGTGCATAGTTATGATAGAGCCAGCCGTAAATCTGTTTTGCTCTAAATGATGGTTTTACAATCTCTTGCATCTCTTTTAGTTTAAAATCAAGAAGTGAGGGTTTCATTTTTTAGTAAGCTCCTTGATTCTTTTTTTTACATGCTGCTCTAGAATTTTTTTTGCCTCTTCATGATTTTTTAAAAAATCTTCATGCGCATTTTTGTTAGTATAGTTAGTTATACAAAAGACTCCGCCGGCAGGAATATCAAACTCCTGAGCTACCTTTAAAACAGCGAAGAACTCCATGTTTTCTATGCCAATACCGAGGTTTAGAAACTTTTTTGTTAGCTCTTCGTTTGTAGAAATATAGTTGGATGAGTTTACTATAACATCTCTTTTTGTTTGGTCTGTGTTAGTAGAAATTACATTATCTAAAGGAGTATATGCATCGCTGTTTAAAAATCCAAGCTCTATATTTGAAGCTGTTTTAGAC
The DNA here is from genome assembly GCA_002899765.1 of Sulfurimonas sp. GTDB lineage: Bacteria > Campylobacterota > Campylobacteria > Campylobacterales > Sulfurimonadaceae > Sulfurimonas. Next base: position 5,373 of record PPDH01000006.1, read on the forward strand.
TCAATGATGTCAAATATCTTATGTTCGCCATAACTTCCCGCACTTCCGATAAAGAGTAAAAATTCAGGCTTGTCAAAGAGGCAGAGCCTTGTTAGATTTATAGCGGATTCAATTAGCCCTACTCCCATTGGAGTTGCAAAGTAAAAGGTTTCATTGTTTCCTGCACAAATTATCATATGTTCATCTCTATAATCTTACCGGTATGTTGTTGTCGTGAAGATAGTGCTTAAGATCCATAATATCTATCTCTTTATAGTGAAAAATACTCGCAGCGAGTGCCGCGTCGGCACCATGTAAAAATGCCTCTTTTATGTGCTCCATAGTTCCCGCTCCGCCGCTTGCGATAACGGGAACATTAACTGCGCGGCTAATTTGCTCGGTTATGTTGAGTTCAAATCCTGCTTTTGTACCGTCTGCATCCATCGAGGTTAAAAGTATTTCACCACATCCGCGCTCAAGTACCTCTTTCGCCCACTCTACGGCATCTATGCCTGTATCGACACGACCGCCGTTTAGATATACATTATATCTATCGCCTGTTTTTTTGACATCGATTGCAGTTACTATGCATTGAGAACCGAATCTTTTTGCACCTTCGTTTATTAAATCTGGTCTTTTAATAGCCGCAGAATTCACGCTTACTTTATCGCATCCGACATTTAAAAGTTTGTATATATCATCAAGTTTTCTGATTCCGCCGCCGACTGTTAAAGGGATAAATATTTCACGCGCAACCTGAGCTACTATATCTACAATAGTGTCTCTGTTATCGCTTGAAGCTGTGATGTCCAAAAATGTGATTTCGTCAGCGCCCTCTTCGTTATATCTTTTTGCGACTTCTACGGGATCGCCCGCATCTTTAAGTCCGACAAAGTTGACACCTTTGACAACGCGTCCATCTTTAACATCAAGACATGGAATAATTCTTTTTGCAAAATAGTTCAAAACCAAACCTTCTAATTCTATCTTCTATAATATAGTGAAATTATACACACAATGGCTTATAGTTAGTTTTGATATTTTTTTATGTTTCATGTGAAACATAAAGTTTATGGATAGTTTTTGGAGACATAAACGAAATATTGTAGTAAATATCTACATTTCTGGGATAAAGGTTCTTTTTTTTATTGATATTAATCAATTGTAAGCAAAATTACTATATGATGTCGGCTAATGGAAAATATTATAGCTAAAAAGAAATTTGGACAAAATTTTTTAAAAGACGAGACTGTTTTACAAAAAATCGTCGAAGCGATGCCCAACAACGATAATAAAATCGTAGAGATTGGACCTGGCTTAGGTGATTTAACTAAANTTTAACTAAATTTTTAGTAGATGTCAAAAGTGTAGATGCTTTTGAGGTCGATACCGATTTGTGTAAACTGTTACAAAAAAAGTTTGAAAAAGAGATCGCAACCAAGCAGCTTCGCATTCATTGCGGAGACGTATTGACTGCTTGGAAGAGTGAGCTTATAGATGAGTAGTATGATTTGGTGGCAAATTTGCCATACTATATAGCGACTAACATAATTCTAAAAGCCCTCGCAGATCCAAAATGCAAAAATATACTTGTAATGGTACAGCTTGAAGTAGCAGAGAAGTTTTGCGCACATGAAGGTGATAAGGTATTTGGTGCTTTGAGTATTATAACTCAAAGTGCAGGGGAAGCGCAATTGATTGTGAAAGTCCCCCCACGTGCATTTGAGCCTCAGCCAAAAATAGACTCTGCAGTTTTTTTGATACAAAAACATAGTGATAGATTTAACAAAGATTTTGAGGATATGCTTAGAGTTGCATTTACGCAGCCTCGTAAAACCCTTATGAAAAATCTCTGCTCCGTTTATGAAAAAACTATCCTTCAAGAAGCTTTTCTTAAGCTTAATCTTACGCAAACGATTCGTCCTCACCAAGTCTGCACTCTAGACTATCACCAACTCTATAAACTAACAAGGAGTTTGGATGGAACAAGAGAATCAGGAAATAAAAAATAATATTTCTCAAGAAAATCGTAAACCAAATAATTATAACAACACAAGGTCTGGCAATAGAAATAAGCCAAATACTCAAAGCAGCAATAAAGAAACCGGCAGCAACCCCGCCGGCAGTAATAAAAGCAAAAGCGCGTCAAGAGGTCGTCGTCGCCAAAACACGCCTATAAATGACAGCTTAAAAGCATTTGTAGAGATAAATCAAGAGGCTCATAAGCAGAGGCTTAACCCCCACTATAAACTAGATTTAAACTCAAAAGAAAAAATCCGTATAACTCCGCTTGGAGGTCTTGGTGAAATCGGTGGAAACATCACCGTTTTTGAAACAGAAAATGAAGCTATATTGATAGATGTCGGTATGAGTTTCCCTGATGAAGATATGCATGGTGTTGATATTTTAGTACCTGATTTTACATATATTCGTGAGATAAGAAACAAAATTAAAGCAGTAATTATTACACACGCTCATGAGGATCACATCGGAGCAATGCCGTATCTTTACAAAGAGATGCAGTTTCCTATATATGGTTCACCTCTTCCTTTGGCTATGATAGGCAGTAAATTTGATGAACACCATATAAAAGATTTTAAACAGTACTTTAACCCTATTGAGAAAAGAAAACTTTATAAAATCGGTAATGATTTTGAAGTAGAGTGGATGCACATGACACACTCCATTATAGATTCGTCATAATTGGCTATTACAACAAGTGCAGGAACGATTATCCATACTGGTGACTTTAAGATTGATCACACTCCGGTAGACGGCTATACGGCAGATTTACATAGACTCGCTCATTACGGCGATAGAGGTGTATTGTGTCTTCTTAGCGATTCTACAAACTCATATAATACACAACCGACACCATCTGAACTCAATGTTGCACCCGCACTTGACAGAGTTTTTTCAAAGGCTGAGGGAAGGGTAATTTTATCTACTTTCAGCTCAAATATTCACCGTGTTTATCAGGCCATTCAGTATGGTGTAAAATATGGGCGTAAAGTTTGTGTTATCGGGCGTTCAATGGAGAGAAATATCGAAGTGGCAATGCAGTATGACTACATAAAATTGCCAAAAAATATCTTTGTAGAACCCGAACAGATAGCGCATCTTAACGACAAAGATGTTCTTATAATAACGACAGGTTCACAAGGTGAGCCAAGTTCTGCACTTTTTAGAATGTCAATCGGTGAACATAGACATGTAAAGATTAAGCCAACCGATTTAATCGTTCTATCATCTCGCCCTATTCCGGGAAATGAAGGTTCAATCTCAGGAATGTTAAACCATCTTCAGCGTGCAGGAGCAAAAATAGCTCAAGACAGAGAGCTGCATGTATCCGGACATGCTTCTATCGAAGAGCAAAAGTTGATGCTTCGTTTGGTAAATCCTAAGTTCTTTTTACCTATTCACGGTGAGTATAATCATGTTATGAAACATAAAGAGACTGCCGTCATGTGTGGTGTTCCTGAACGTAATATCTACATTATGAATGATGGTGATACGGTGGAAATCGCTCCTAAATATATGAGAAAAGTTAAAACCGTAAGAACGGGCAAAACATATATTGACAATCAAAATAACCATAAGATAGAAGATGATATCGTAATAGACCGTCAAAAACTTGCTTCGGACGGTATCGTTATGATTGTTGCTCAGATTGACGGGCAGCACTCGACAATGCTCTCTAAGCCGGTTGTGACTTCATTTGGAATTGTCGCAGACAAGCAGGATAAGTTTTTTGCTAAAGAGATAGAAGATGTTTTAGAACACTTCCTTACAAATATCAAAGAGGGTCTCATTGAAAATCCAAGAGCACTTGAGAATGATCTTCGTCAGGTTGTTAGAAAACATATCTATAGAAAGATGAAAAAATATCCGTTTATTGTTCCGCATATCTTTGTAATGTAACATAAAAACTTTTGACATGTGGAAAAATGTTCCATATGTCATTACACCCTTTTTTACCTCTGAACTCTATGCAAATACATTAGTAATTTCTAACTTCTTTATACTATTTATAGTAAGTTGCTAGACACTTTTTTGATATTATTACCCAGATTTAACAAATGGTTTAATTTCTTTAAATTTTTAAAATGATGGGGTAGTTTTGAATATTAATAATGTTTTTGTAGATATTTTAGACTTACATCCTTCAAGAATAGCTGTTTATGATGAAAATGGAAATTTTTTCTATGCAAACAATAACTACATAAAAGCTTACGGTATTGAGGTTTCAGAGAAAGAGAGTTTAAATTTTGATAAGATTAAACCATATGAGGTAACATTTGAGTATATAAAATCTCAACTAGCTACATCAAAGAGCTTCAGTATTCAAGAACTCGAAGATTCTATTTTATTTGAATCTCTGTTTTTTTATACAACTTCAAAATATGTTATTCATATCTCTTCAAGTATTACAACCTGAGCTTTCGCACCTAATTTTAATCGATATGCTTTCTAAAACAACTGTAAGTAGGGCATAGTAATAAAATACTCCATGGTACTTGACACTAGTTANAAAACTGAAAAATACATGTCAATAGATATGACAAATGCTGAGAGAATACCGCTACTACCGAATGTAACACTATAAAATTAGGTGCGAAAGCTCAGTTACAACATTAAAAGAAGCAGACAAAAAAATCTACTATCACGCAAATTATGATTCGCTGACTACACTTCCAAATAGATCTTATTTTAAAAAACAACTCAAAAGCATACTTCAAGAATCTTCACAAAACGGCTCCAAAATAGCTCTATTTTTTATAGACGTAGATAAATTTAAAGAGGTGAACGACACATACGGTCATGATGTAGGCGACAAGATGCTTGTTACCATAGCAAAAAGACTTTTAAACAGTGTTAGAAAAGATGACATAGTAGCTAGAATAGGCGGTGATGAGTTTGTTTTAATTGCTAAAGATATAAAAAACACAGAGATTATAGAACGTTTGGCGCTTAAGCTGCAAAAGAGAATCAGAGAGCCTTTAGAGATTGATACGCACATTTTCAATGTCACACTCTCTATCGGCATAGCGATATACCCGCAACATGGAACAACAAGCCAAGACCTTTTAAAAAATGCCGACATTGCCATGTATGAAGTCAAAAAAACTAAAAAGGATGATTTTAGAATTTATAACAAGTAGATGTCAAGTGAAGCGGCTACAAAATTATCAATGAAAGCAGAGATAAGAAGAGCACTTGAACAAAACGAGTTTGTTATGCATTATCAACCTGTTGTAGATTTTCGCACCGACTCCATAATCGGTGCCGAGGCACTTGTTAGATGGTATCATGGTAAAAGGGGTATATTGGAGCCAAATGACTTTTTGGAACTTATCTTATCGGGGGATATGGATAAAGAGTTTAACTGCATGGTTGTTTCAAAAGTTTTAAAAGATTTGACAATAATGAATAAAGCTTTTTTAAACAAGAAACTAATCATATCTATAAATATATCAAAGGATCAGTTCTTTAGTTCAACTTTTTCTTCAAATGTGTCTAATGCATCAAAAAACTATGGGATAAATAAATCACAAATAGAACTTAAAATTGTAGAAAATCAGATAATGAAAAATGCTTCTATAGCAAAAGAGAATATAGAAACTCTTCACTTAATGGGGTTTAAAATAGCTTTGGACGATTTCGGAATTGAACATTCAAGTCTGAATCATCTAAAAAATTTTAAAGTAGACAAGCTAAAGATAGACAGATTGTTTATAAAAAACATAGCTCAAGATGAAAATGATTTAAATGTTGTAAAATCTATAATAAATACGGCAAAACTTTTTAATTTTAAAGTACAGGCAGAAGGAATAGAGACTAAAGAGCAGTATATGAAGTTAAAAAAAATCGGATGTGATTTTTCACAAGGTTTTTATCACTCAAGTGCTTTGCCTATGGATGATTTTATACGTTATTATAATAAAACTTGATAATATAAAAACAAATAAAAAATTTAAATAAGATTGAGAAATGAAAAACAATAATTTAATACGATTATCAAGCAGCTGCTACTGGAGTATGGAGACGGAGTCTCTCGCAGTAGATGGGGTGGACATTAAATTGTCTATTTCGCAGAAAAAGTTGTTTAAATTTTTAGTTAAACATATAAATAAACCTGTTTTAAATTTAGATATATTTTATGAGCTGCATGACTCCTTAGATAAAGAGTTCAATGAAAAAAGTGTACGTAATTTTATAACAGGGCTTAGAAAATCAGTCCCATGTCTAAATCTTGTAAATATATACGGCGGGTATTATATGCTCAAAAGTGAGCAAATTAGTAAATATATAAAACTTAAAGAGCAGTTTTTTGAGATAATAGAGCAATCAAAAAATCCTATAGTAGTTACTAGCCCAAATGAATATGACAATCCCATAATCTATGTAAACGATGCATTTTGTGAGTTGTTTGGATATGAGTATGAAGAAGTGGTCGGTCAAAACTGTCGATTTTTACATGGCAACGATACAAAACAAGAAGCACTTGAACGAATAAGAGAAGCTATAAGCGCACAAAAATCGGTAGAGGCAAATATCCGAAACTATACCAAAGACGGAGATATGGTTTATGAAGATATTACAATTAGTCCGATTTTTGATAAACAAAAAGAGAAACTTAGCTACTTTTTAGGCATATACAAAGATATTACATCAATGCCGCTATTTTTGGAGAAAGTTCAAGAGGTTCTTTAGAATTTTTTTTATTCTACTAAAAAATTTGCCATCATGGAATGATCCTCATGTTCTAAAATATGGCAGTGATGAACAAACAATCCGGGTATAGTAAATTTTACTATAATGCGCACACTCTCTAAAGGCATAACAAGCACGGTATCTTTCCATCCCTTGTCTGTAGGAAAGTCTATACTGCTTGTTCTCTCAAGTACTTGAAAATGAACTCCGTGCATGTGAAATGGGTGTGCCATATGAGCGCTGTTTTTAATCTCCCAAATTTCGGTAGAACCTAGTTTAACTTTCTCATCTACCCTATGCATGTCGTAAGGTTTTTTATTTAAAGTCCAGACACCGCCTTCGATAATCTCCATAGTAATAGTTCTGCTTTTTGAAGCGTCGGAAGCTTTCATTTTTGCAATTGTTGAGAGCTTTTTTGGAATTTGTGAATTTTGAGTAGAAAGCTCCGTAACTTTAAATCTCATGATATCCATCTTAGCGCCAGAGTCGGGATAAGCGGGATTTGTTACAAAATTGTTAGCTTCTTTAAATCCCAGAGTTTTTAGCGTTACGCTCTCGCCTACTTTTTTATCTTTAAAATCTACGATGATATCTATGCGTTCTGCCACTGCGATTAAAATATCTTTTACGATTATAGGCTCTTCAAGAAGCCCGCCGTCAGTTCCAATCAACATGAAATCTTCGATACCTTCAAATGCAAGCTTGTACGTTCTTGCACTTGAGCCGTTTAGTATTCTAAGGCGGTATTTTGTGTTTTTAACATTTTTATAAGGATGCACGGTAGAGTTTACCATGACAACATCGCCTAAAACCCCGTTGTTATCTTGCGGAGTCTCTTTGTAGATAAGATCTCCCTCTTTGTCAAACCTTCTGTCTTGTATGATAAGTGGCAGTTCAAACTCGCCTGAGGGAAGATTTAGCGCTTTTTCATTATCGTCTTCTATGATGTAAAGACCTGCAAGTCCATAGTAAATCTCTTCTCCTGTTCTGCCGTGCGGATGTGTGTGATACCAGAATGTTCCCGCTCTTTGATTGACTTTGTATCTGTACTCTTTAAGCATCTGTGTGGCAATAGCGTCTTTTGGATGTCCGTCCATCGCCTCAGGTACTAATAAACCGTGCCAATGAATGATAGTCGGTTTCTCAAGGCTGTTTGTAAAATCAAGCTCAAAATCATCTCCGTTTTTTATGCGAATGGTAGGATTCGGCAAATCACCTTGAAATGTTAAAATATCTGTTTTTTTCTCTTTATAAAGAGCGGATAAACTCTTTTGAGCGTTAAACTTTGCTTTTGCAACATGTTCAAAATCAATCTCTTTTGGAATTTTCAGCTTCTGGGTAAAGGGTTCAAACTTGTTGTTTGCAATATTTTTTGGAGGCTCTTGTGCTGCTTTTTGAGTTTCATCACTCTTTTTATCGAGCTCAACGCTTTTGTCAGACCCTTTTTCACAACCGCTCATTATAACCGCCGCTGCCGAAAAAGAGAAAGAGTATAAAAATTTTCTTCTGTCCATCTCCGTCTCCTTATAAAAAGCTACTTCAAAAAGTATGACAACAAAGATGTGAAAAAATGCTTAAGATGAAAAGTTAATTACATGTAGTAATTTATTGGCTACTATGATTTGTTATAACATTAGTACACTTCTTTTCTATGGGCAATTCTGATTACAGAAATAACCAAAAGGTTGTTTTCTTTTAAATAGATAATTCGGTAATTGCCGGCTCGCTTCCTATACTTACCTTTATGCTTGCCCTTTAACTGTTTATCATTAGCAAAATTTCCGCTTTGCAAATCTAAAATTTTGGATGACACGAGTAGTTGGATTTGCCTTTCAAGTTTCAAAAACTCTCTCTCAGCGTCTTTATCGAAAGCAACACTATACATCAATACCAGCTTTTTTAAATACTTCAGCAAGAGGTACAACCGTGGTTTTTCCAGCTTTTAAGTCGTCTATTCTTTTATCAGCAATCATTTCATCTAACTTATCAAAGTATAATTCAATAGCTTTTTCAACTAAACTTGTTCTCGTCTTGTCTAGTTCTTGTGCATATTCATCTAATGTTTTAACAACATCTTTTTCGAGTCTTATATTTATCGCTTGTTTCATAATATACCCCATTTGTATTTTGTATATACAATTGTAGTGCATAAATGCTTATTTTGTCAAGTGGTTATAACAAAGTTGCCATTTTTTTGACTCTATCTGTTCAAAAATCCGGGACAGTATACTAATTGATTTAAATTGGTATACTGTCCCCGGATTTCTGATTGGCTCCACTGATTTGTTAGTATTTAGTCTAAGCTAGTAAGTGTAAATTTAAACTTTACTTCTGCATAATCAATATCATTGAAATTTGTAGTCTTTGTTGAACAACTAATATTGATAATAGTTTTTAGTGATTCTGCAATTTTTTTAGCTAAATATAGACCTATTCCTTGACCATCAGGTGTAATTTTTTTAGCACAATTTTCTCGATGGTATTTTTCAAAAACCTTTTTTTTACTTTTATTACCTAAAGAAGGGCTATAAGAAGTAACACTGATGAATGTTTCATAATTGTAATCTTGTACTTCTACAGTAATTGGTTGATCCCTTAGTGAATATTTATTTGCATTATCAATAAGAATAAACATTAATGTCATAAAACTTTGACGAAGATATAGTTCATTATGTGAAGTTCCAGTAATGTTAATACGATTCTTAGCAATAGATTGAAAGATTCTGACAAGTTTATCAACAGCTTTATAAATTTTAATCGGCTCTGTCTCTCCATACTTGATAGCTTCAGGATTAGCAACATAGTCAACAAGACTAAATTGATGCTCAAGCAAACTAATTGATTTGTATACTCCCAAGAGATTATTATCTAGATTCTTTAGGCATATATCGTAGTCACGAGGATTCTCACAATTTGCAGTAATATAGTTTTCCATTTTTCTTAAAATTGTAGAATAGACTTTCTCAGCTTTCGCACCTAAATCCTAACAATTCTTGAGTTGCACTTCGTAGTGTAGCGATGATACTCATGAAATCTTCATTTCTATTGACTATCGTATCA
>PPDH01000015.1 GCA_002899765.1 Sulfurimonas sp.
ACGATAGTCAATAGAAATGAAGATTTCATGAGTATCATCGCTACACTACGAAGTGCAACTCAAGAATTGTTAGGATTTAGGTGCGAAAGCTGAGTAAAAAAACTTTTATTGAAAAATTAAATTTATTATTTGCCATATATATTAATGATGAAGATTGTTATATTGATTTTAAAAAATTGATTATAGATACTATGCATCTGTATATCAACTCCAATAATCGTGAGATAAGAGAATTTAACAATACAATGTATCAAACTATTTTTACCATTTTAGAAGAGATTTTTGATGAAGAGATACAAAAAAGTAATTTTCATAAAAATTCAAAACCTATAGCTAAATCAATTTGTGCAACTGCCGATGGGATGTTTTTACAATCTATTATGGTAGAAAATTATGATTTAAAAACAGAGTTAACAAACTACTTTTTAGAGATTGAAAAGTTATCAAAAAGAGATTAAAAGAAATTATATGAATGTAACAAAAGATAAAATATCATCCGTTTTTTTCCAATATTCAATCCCCGCAGTATTAGGAATGTTGGCAATTTCATCAGCGAGTATAGTTGATGGATTTTTTATAGGAAATTATGTGGGAGATTTTGGACTTGCTGCAATAAATATTAGTTTACCTATTTTTTCTTTGTTATTTGGATTTGCTTTGATGTTGGCTATTGGAGGAAGTGTAATAGCTGGAAAATTAATAGGTGAAGAAGATATTAAAAATGCTTCAATTATTTTTACAAAAACTATTGTTTGTATTACTTTTTTTAGTTTTATAGCTTGTACAGTTTTATTTTTAAATATAGAGACTATCTTACATCTTTTTGGTGCAGATGAAAACTTGACAAAAATAGCAATAGAGTATTTATCTATAATGTTAATTTTTATTCCTTTTTTGATGATAGGAGTTGTTTTAGATTATTTTGTAAGAGTTGATAATAGACCAAATTTTGCTTTTATAGCTTTACTTACAAGTGCAGTTATAAATGTGATATTAGATTGGTTTTTGATTGTATATTTACAAAAAGGTATTTTTGGAGCAGCATTAGCAACTGGTATTTCTCAACTTGCTTTAATATTTATTTTATTACCTCATTTCTTTTCAAAAAAAGCAACTTTAAAATTTGTAAAACCAATAGGAAGTTATATGCAAATTATAAAAGCTTCATATAATGGAGCTTCTGAGTTTGTAAATGAAATTTCAATAGGAATAATGACTTTAATATTTAATTATGTAATGATAAAAAATTTAGGAGTAGAGGGACTTGCAGGATTTGCAGTTGTAGAATATCTTTTATTTATTGGATTAATGATAAGTTTTGGAATAAGTGATTCTTTACAACCAATTATTAGTAAAAATTTTGGTGCAAAAAAGAATAAAAGAATAGAAGAGTTTTTAAAATTAGCTTTTATAACTACTAGTTTGGTGGGTGCTGTCATGATATTGTTAATTATATTTACACCCAATACCCTTGCAAATATTTTTTTAGAAGATAATAATTATAAAACAAAAGAGATAGTTTTAAAATTTGCTACATATATATGGATAATTTTTCTTTTTGATGGTTTTAATCTTGTGATTTCTTCTTATTTAACAGCAATTCATAAACCTTTGGCTTCAATGATAATTGCAATATCGAGAAGTTTTATTTTGCCAGTATTTTTTATATTTACTTTGCCCTTATTCTTTGATTTAGATGGAATATTTATGGCAATACCCATGGCTGAAGCTATTACTTTTGTAATAGCATTATTTTTATTTAGGAGATTTAGCCCTAAAAAAATAGTTTAATTCTAAAAAAAGCGAGTAAAAATTTCACTTTTTTAAAACCTTACCCCGCCATCCAAACCAAAATATTCCCGACCGCCAAACCGCCGAAAGTTCCTACCAGATAACCCATTACCGCCATAAGCACGCCCACGCCCACAAGTGCTTTGTTATAAGTTGCCGCCAAGATGGAAGCTGAAGCCACACCGCCGATATTTGATAGTGAGGCTATGGCTATGCTGAACAAATCAATCTTGAATATTTTTGCACCCACTATCATGACAAGAGCATGAATGAGCAAGATACAAAACCCTGCAAAGACCAAAACTCCAACGCCGCTAAAGTTCTCAAACACCGCTTTTGAGCCGATGAGTGCTATTAACATGTAGAGCATTGTTGTAGCAACTTCGCTAGAGCCGTTTATAGTTTTTAGATTTGTGAAAGAGCCGAGAACTCCAAGAATAGTTGCCAAAACAACCGTTGTCGTAGTGTAGTTCAAAACTACAAATCCGCTTGAGGCTATAAGGTTCGTCGCAAACGCGACGACGATTGCCAAAAGTATCAAAAGCCAGTATCTCTTTGCTCCGATGGTACATGCGCACCCTATTTCACTCAGTTTTGCCATCTGCTCGTGTGATGCGGTAAAGCTGTTGAACCTGTGAGCAAAAGGGGTTAAAAAGAGCAGAAACATTATCCAAACTGTGTAGTTTACACTGTCGACTATCAGTGCGTAGCCGAACGCCTCTTGTGAAACGCCAAGAGCCGAGCCGACGGCTACCATATTTGCCACTCCGCCCATCCAGCTGCCGCTCAGCGCTCCAAAAGCGGACGCTGTCTCTGCGTTAAAATCAAATGTGAATGAGATAAATATAAAAGCAAAAGAGAGCGAAAAAAGCGCCAAAGCATAAGCGATAAGAAGAGATTTTCCGAGTTTAAAAAAATCCCTGATATCAACCTGAAGAAGCATCAAAAAAAGCATGGCGGGGAGAAGATTTTGTTTTGTATTTTTGTAAATGGCATCAATTGCCTCATTTTGTTCAAACACTCCAAAAGATGCCAGCGACATGCTAAAGAGATATATAAGCACGAACGAGGGAACAAACTTAAAGAACTTTGAGCCGCTTTTTTTCTCTATAAGCGCGATAACTGCGGCAAGAAGTGCCAAAGAAAAGAGGTAGAGAAGCGGTGAGCTAATCATTTATGCCCTTGAGCACAAGGCGCGCCTTTGAAACCATTTATCTCTTCTCTTAGCGCATCCATAAACCGCACGGACGGGTCATCTTTAAATGTTCTGTATCCGTCATTTACTTCAAGCCAAAGCGGAGTACCCTCAAAACATCTGTACTCATAATGCCCTATTACGTACTCTATAGTATCAAAACGTTTTTTAAGCTCTTTTACAAGAAAAATATTTGCCCGAAGCTGCTCTTTTGTGAGGTTGTCCGCAGAGTTTGCTCCGCCGACGTTTTCTATGCCGATAGAGTTGTAGTTTAGCCCTATGACATGTCGAGCCATAAAATCAAGCGGCATAAGCTGATGAATGGTTCCATTACGCTCAACCATAAAGTGAGCAGAGACGTTTAACGCTCCGCCGCTTGTAATGTCGGGTCTATCAGTTGGTAGAGTCTCTGAGATAAAACGCGAAATAGAATCCTCAAAATCATCTATCGCCGTATGATGAATTACTATAATTTTTGGAACGATTTTTATATCTTTTACATGTAAGGCGTAGTGTGATTTTATATACTGCTTTGTAAGCTCAACTCTTACATCGCCAAATTCTATTGGAGTCTGCTCAATTTTTAGTGCAAACAAAGATAACGGAATAAAAAAACAGATAGTTATAAGATGGTACATGTAAACCTTTTTAGATAAAATTATATCTTAAAAAAATTTTACAGGGTATTCACCAAATGGCAAGATATATTATTTTAGATACAGAAACGACGGGCACGGGCGAATTAGACAGAGTAATCCAACTAGGATATATGGTTTTAGGACAAAAAGAGCCTGAAATCCATAACGAGTTTTTTAGCACTCAAGTCCCGATCAGCTTTGGAGCTATGGAAGTGCATGGAATCACTCCGAGTATGCTTACAGGCAAGACGCCATGTAGCCAAAGCGAATCCTATAAAAGACTCTTAGAGCTAAACACAAACGACAACTACCTCATCATCCATAATGCTCCTTTTGATATAGGAATGCTTGAAAAAGAGGGTTTTAAAACACAGATGAAAGTCATTGACACACTAAGAGTCGCTAAACATATATTTCCCGATGAAGAGGCACACAGACTTCAATATTTTCGCTACAAAATGGGTCTTTACATGGATGAACAAAAAGAGGCTGATGCACTGGGCATAATCATAAAAGCACATGATGCAATCGGCGATGTATTGGTTTTAAAACTATTTTTAAGCAAGCTGAAAGAGGCTGTTTTAACACAATTTCCCAAAGATAATCCGGTTGAGAAGATGGTAGATTTAACCCTCACACCGATTCTTATAAAATCATTTAACTTCGGAAAGTATAAAGGCAAAACTTTACAAGAAGTAGCACGCAGTGATGCTGCATACTTGAGATGGATGTTAAGCAGTATGGAAAATCTTGATGATGATATGCGTTACTCAATTAACATCGCCTTGGGTATTTAAAATTATCTCAAAACAGTTAACCCCTAAAGCATAGCTATAATCAAGTTTATAGTTATGCTTTTTAAGAATCGCATCCGTTATATACAATCCCAGACCCAAACCGCCGTTTGAATTTTCATAACTGCGGTTAAATGGTTTTGTAAATATTTTATTTTCTTCACAAAGCATATCTCCCTTGCTGCATATTTTTATTCTATTTGCAAGAACAGATAAAATCGGTTTCTCATTTGAGTATTTAAAAGCATTATCGATAATATTTTTTAGAGCTACGGTAAAGAGCTCAAAATCGGCATCGATTAGAAGAGACTTCTCTTGCGCTATTATTACTAAACTATTTTTGTCACATAAAAGTAAATCGCATGCATGGTCTAACAAATCTACAAAACGGTACTCTTGAAAATTGAGCTGCCACTCCCCGCTGTTAAAACACTCCATTTTGGAAAATTCCCCTAAAAGATAATTCATTCTTTCAAATATCTGTTTTAATCTCTCTTGATGTTCGGAACTATCCAAACACTCGGCTGTAAGCAGACCTTTCATAATAGGGGTTTTAAGCTCATGTAAAATATTTCGCAAAAATAAAGAGCGTGCTTGACGCATTGAAGCAATCTTTTGTAAAACTATATTGAACTCTTTTGTTATTTGAGAAATCTCATCTCTGCCGCTAATGGGAAGATTTAAAAAACTATCTTGGTCACTGAAATTAACGATGGCGTTTTTAAGATTATGCAGAGGAAGAAGTTTTTTAATGATATATCCAAAAAATAGCAAAATAAATAAATCAATGGAGACAAAAGTAACCCAAAGAAGCCATAAAGACTCCTTTTTTAAATCTTCGAGAACTAGATTATCAAAATGTGGCGGCGGCGGCAATAAATTGGCTATTTCTAGCGGCGGCAGCGGCGGTGTAGTTTTTATAAAATAGACTCTTTGTTTATACTCTATAATTTTTCCAAAAGGAAATTCAGAGAGTTTTTTTCCCTCTTTTTTTATTAATGAAAGGGAGAGATTTGAAGGAGTTATTAACAGATGTTTTAACTCTTCGTCAAAATTTCCGCTTGAACGGTGAATAAGTCTGCCTGCAAGTCCAAAACGATGCATTCTATCGGCTTCTTGCTCTTTTATAAAATGCTCCCGTGCTATAAAAAAAAGAGTGTTTATAAGAATAAAAATAAAGAAAAAGAAAAAAGTTATTATCTTGATAATAGAATAGTTACTCATTTATAAATTTATACCCTACCCCACGTACAGAGACTATATAACGCGGATTTTTAGTATCATCGCCTATTTTTTGCCTTATTCTGCCGATGATAACATCTATACTTTTTAAACTGCTTTCATACTTTATCGAACCTATATTCATAAGCATCTCTTCGCGTGAAATAACAAATCTATCCTTTTTTATCATGTAAGAGACAATATCATACTCTGCTTGCGTTAAATTTAATAAAACACCGTTTTTGGTAATCTCATGTCTATTTTCGTCAACTTCATAAGCTGAGATTTTTTTAGAAATCGCAGGATTGATACGACGCATAATTGCATTAATACGAAAAATAAGTTCTTGCGGGTCATAAGGTTTTGGAAGATAATCATCCGCTCCGCGTGAAAATCCCATTATCTTGTCTTTTATGTCTGAACGTGCAGAAGAGATGATTATTGGTATGTTACTCTCTTGACGAATAAGACGGCATATCTCCATTCCATCCATGTGAGGAAGTGATAAATCAAGAATTAACATGTCAAAAGTCCGAACCTGAAACAGTTTTAGACCCTCTAACGGCGTAGAAGCGACAATCACATCTATGTTTTTTTTATACAAGCTGCTCTTTAAAAGCCCTGCCAACTCAACATCATCTTCAATCATCAAAATGCTTATCATTTGCCGATTATATCTGCGGATAAGTAAATAAAAAGTAACATGCCCAAAAGGGCATGTTTTGTATTATGCGCTGATACTTAACAAAGATGTGGTATCTGTCGTAGAAACACTATTACCATAGTATGATAATATCTTTTCAAAGATATCTTTTTTCATTTGTGCAAGCTTATCTTCATTTGTTTGAGAAGAATTTTCTGTCTCTTGTGAAGAATCGTCTGCAAAAAGCGCTTGAAACTCCTCTGCGCTTATGGAACCGTCTTCATTCGTATCAAGTGCAGCAAAAACTTCACTGCTTGTTGAATCTTCAGAAGATGTCGCTTCATCTTGTGGAGGAGGCGGTGGCATTGCCCCTTGAGCCATCCTTTCTGCACCTTCTGCCGGTTTCATATTTTTAAGTGCACTCATTAGCTCCTCACTACTCATACTTCCATCACTGTCCGTATCCAATGAACTAAATATCTCATCTAATTCACTTGTATTATCGGATTGTGATGCCATACTCTGTGCCGCTGCGCTAAACTCTGCTTTATCGATAGAACCGTTACTGTCACTGTCCATCGAAGCAAGCAACTCATTTGCCATCTCTTCAAAATTTGGTTTTCCTCTTTGTAAAGAGGCGTTAACACTTGAAGAACCGTAAGACGAATACACACTATTGTTAGAATTAACTGTCATGGTATGCTCCTTTTTCAAATGTAATAAGAAAAAAATTCTTACCCAAACAAAAGAATAGTGCCAATAAGGTAATTATTTAGTAACATGAAAAATTTATAACTGATTATGTTAAGATATAAAACTAAACACTACAAACAAAACAAGAGATATTACCCCGCTGATGAGGGCATAGGGCATTTGAGTCTTTACATGTTCTATAACTTCACAATCCGCCGCCATTGAAGATATGATGGTCGTATCTGAGATGGGTGAGCAGTGATCACCGAATATCCCGCCCGATATTACCGCTCCGATACACAGAGCAATATTTGCATCCATAGCAACAGCCATAGGAACTGCAACAGGTATCATGATGCTAAAAGTTCCCCAGCTTGTTCCGGTTGAGAATGATATAACGGAACTTATAAGAAATATCATTCCTGCCAAAAGATAAATACTCAGATTTTCATCTGCCAACGATGCTAAATAGTGACCCGTTTTAAGCTCTGTCGTAATCTCTCCTATCCCAAATGCAAAAAGCAGTATAAGTGCAATGGGTGTGAGTTTTTTAGCTCCCAGATATGCAGTTTTACCCCAAGTCATAAAACTCATGTTTTTTGTACCGACAAAATAAAAAAGGGTAAAGATAAGAGTACAAAGCATTGTATAAAAGATAGAACTAGAGCCGCTCCCCCTTAATATATTGCCTTCACCCGTAAGGTATAAAAAAACAAAAACAAAAATAACCATCAATATAATCGGCAATAACATGTAAAACATACTAGCACCGTTACTTTGCACGATATCAGTTTCTTTAGGGATATATTTTGCATTTTTCATAGCTCCCAAATCTATATTAAACCAAATTGCTGCGAAAGTAACTACAAGTGCAGCCATCGAGTAAAAGTTATATAAAATTGAGTCGATAAGAAGAGATACGGCGTCAGCCTCTATGATACCTAAAGATATCTGCGTAGCGATAAGACCAAGAAGAAGCGCTCCCCATCCGTTTAAAACGATAAGAGAGCTAATAGGTGCCGATGTAGAGTCGCATACAAAAGCAAGTTTTGCGCTTGGTATCTTATACTTGTCACATAACGGCTTTCCTACCGCGCCCGATATTAGAGCAGTAATAGAGGACTCCACAAAAATAATTACACCTACAATATAACTAAGTATCAAAGCAGAACGTGCAGATTTTACAATCTTAGTTTTATGCAGCATATAATCTACAAAACCCTCAATGCCTCCTGATTTTTCAATCAGAGCCATTATGCTCCCTACTAAAATTGCAAAGGCTAATGTTTTAAGTATCCAAGCTTCCCCAAGCAAAGAGACAAAAAGAAAGAATATATTTTAAAGCGAGCAGAGAAGCGAAAAATCATTTAAGACAAAAGTACCTAAGACTATTCCGCCAAAAAGTGATAAGAGCACATTCCTTGTATAAAGCGCCAGCGCAATAGCGAGAAGAGACGGAAGAAGAGAGAGTGCGGAGAGTTCTATGGTAAACCTATCAAAACTCTACAGACAACAAAACCAAACCGGGTCTGCCGAAAATCTCTTTATACGGATCACACTCTTTTTGCTTAACCTCTTTAAATCCAAGTTTTTTATAGTACAAAAGAGTCTCTAAAGAGCCGATTTCAACGACTGTCTGTGCTATACGATAGCCCTTTAATCTAGCATTTAAGAGACTTTTATGCATAAGCGCTTTTAAGATGCCGACATCCATAAAACCCTCTAACTCCTCCATATAGTCAAAAATCAGTGTTCTAGTATTTAGAACGAACCCGCAAATATTCATAAGACCGAAATACTCACTCTCTTCACCATCGATGCCAATCTCGCTAAGAGCTTCTAAGAAAACCTCTTGTGTGGCGATTCTAGGCTCATAACTGCAAAGAGAACCTACTTTTTTACCATCTATCTCTGCAATTAAAAAGTTGCTGTAATGACAGCTTGATTTTGCTTTTGTATTTGTTAATTTTTCTATATAGTTCAAAACATCTTTATCATTGCTTGTTTTAAAAATCAAATCATATATTCCGATTTTTTTATCAGCTCTAGTACTCTGCAAAATCATCTGTGCCAAAAAAGAGGCATCATCACTAGTAGCTTTTCTTATATTTATACTCATAAAATCTTTTCCATTTCTAAAAAATTAACCTGTTTCATATTTTGGTAATAGTAACATACTTTATGGTAAAAAGTTTCTTAATTATTATAATTTGTCACATGTTTGTATTTGCGGGCGAACAAATCATTTTAGTCCTTGGCAATGACTACAACTCCACTAAAGCAAAGCTCTACTGTTTTGAAGACCGGGCGCAGGTTTTTGAGCCTATAAAAGTCAATGTAGGTAAAAATGGATTTGGGTTAGGTCTTGGTAAAAATAGTCTCTTTGCAAAAGATGATGAGCCGATAAAGCATGAAGGAGATAAAAAAGCACCGATAGGAATATTTACGCTTGATGCCATATTTGGTTATAAAAAGGATTTGAAATTTAAAATGCCCTATATTCAAGCAAAAAAAGATCTTATCTGCGTTGATGACTCTGATTCGAAGTTTTACAACAAAATAATTCAAGAGCCAAAGATAAAACCAAAAAGCTTTGAAGAGATGCGAAGAGATGACGCTCAGTATGAACTGGGGATTGTCGTAGGACACAATAAAGAGCAAATTAAAAAAAGAGGTTCTTGCATATTTATGCATGTACAAAAGTCAAAAGATGCACCGACGGCCGGATGCACATCTATGACTCTTGAAGAGATTGAAAAAATAGCATCTTGGCTTGATGAGAGTAAAAATCCGATTTTAATACAGATTACGAAATTTCAACTAGAGGAAGTCTTAAGGCTCTATCCTAGCCTTAAGTTTTAATCTTCCTCTTTTGTCATGTAATCTTTTGCCGTTATCCCCATTAAAGAGAGTCCCATGCGAAGCGATAGCCCCACAATCATTAAAAGTTTTAAAAGTTTTGCTTCATCTTCTGTTCCGATAATTCTACAATCATAATAAAATTTATGAAGTGATGCGGCAAGCGATTTTAGATATTCGGGAAGTTTTTTAACCTGTCTTGAACTAAAAGCATCTTCAATAATTTCAGGCAAAAGCAGTGCATCAAACATCAACATGTCTGCATTCTCATCCAAATTTTTCAGAGTCGCAGACATAATCTCATCTTCACTCAAATCACTTTTTGAGATAATGGTTTTAATCCTTGCATGTGCATACTGAATATAAAAAATCGGGTTTGAACTATCCTGTTTTTTAAACTCTGCAAGGTCAAACTCCAAGGCAGTATCGCTCTTCTTTGAAGCAAAGATAAATCTAAGAGCATCAGAGCCGATCTCTTCGACAATATCGCTCATAAGGATAACATTGCCGGCACGTTTGCTCATTTTGTAAGGTTCGCCGTCTTTTAAAAGACTTACCATTTGAGAAAGCTGAACTTCCAGCTTAGAACTCTCATATCCCAAAAATTCGACAGCAGCTTTTACTCTGGCAATATAACCATGATGATCAGCTCCCCAGATATTTATATAGTGATCATACCCGCGTTCAAATTTTTGATTATGATAGACTATATCGCCGGCAAGATATGTAGGACGTCCATCTTCACGGACAACCACTCTATCAGAGTCGTCGCCTTTTTGTGAAGATGCTATAAAAACTTTACCCTCTTTTTTGTAGATACCATCACCCATTTTTGCCATAACTCTATCCCAGTCTTCATAAAGAGAAGATTCATAGACAAAAGTATCAAAAAAGATGTTGGTATCTGCCAAATCATTTTTTATAATCTCCATAACACCGTCTTTTGCCCAAAGGGCGAGCTCTTTTTGGCGAGACTCGTCACTCAAAATCTCTATGCCGAACTTCTCAACAGCTTTTTTTGCCAAAGGAGCAAGGTAGTCACCTCTGTAGTAACTCTCCGGGTACGCAACACTCTCTTTGAGTATATTTTCACGACCATAAAGTTGAATGGAGAGACCAAGCAAGTCTATTTGATTTCCTGCATCGTTGACATAATACTCGGCAGTTATATCATAGCCTAAATGACGTGCTAGTCTATAAAGCGTATCTCCGTAAACTGCACCTCTGGCATGACCTATATGAAGCGGTCCCGTCGGATTTGCACTTACAAATTCCAAAAGTATTTTCTCGTTTTTTTCCTGTTTTGCAAACTCTTGGGGATTGTCAAGAGCCCATGTTCCGTAGTCGCTTAAAAAATTTTCACTAAGACGAAAATTAAGATAACCTTTTACGGAATCAACACTGCTAAAAAAATCAGATTCTTTAAATGAGGAAGCTAACTCCTCGGCAATTTTCATAGGAGACTCTCTAAGTTCCTTTGCCATTGAGAAAGCAATGGGTGTAGCGAAGTGACCAAAAGTTCGGTCACGAGGCTTCTCTAAAACAACTTCACGACCAAACTTTTCGCGCAAAAGCGCCGATACTCGTTGTTTCAAAAGTTACGCTTGTTCTGTGGTTTTTGGAGCTTCTTTTGAAGCAGTTTCATCACCGGATTCTACTTTTTTAGGAGTCTCACTCGAAGCAGTTTTTATCTCTTCATCATCATCGTTTTTCATCTCAGCTTTAAAGTTTTTGATTCCTTTTCCGAGTCCTTTTGCCAATTCAGGTATCTTTTTTGCTCCAAAAAGTAAAACCACGATTGCTAAGATTATTAATAGTTCTTGTCCGCCAGGCATTCCCATTTTTATTCCTTATATAAATTTAAGTCCGAAATTATAACCAAATTAGCTGTAACTTCTCTTATCGTAACTCTATTGTTCTTTTCTTGTTATATATCTTCCCAATTTCTGACAAAATCATTTATCTCATTACCTGGAATTTTTACTCTTGCTGCATTTGCTATAGTTTTAAGAACCTGTGCTGCTTCATGAAAATCATCGTTTACAATAAGAAAATCATACTCGCTGATTCTTTGTATCTCCCTCTTTGCCATATCTATACGGCGATCAATAATCTCTTGAGAATCGGTAGAGCGAGCCTCAAGGCGCTTTTTCAGCTCAGAAAGTGTCGGAGGAGAAATAAATACAGATGTTGTTATGTCGCCAAGTCTGTTTATAATAGTTGCATTTCCCTGTACGTCTATGTCAAAAATAACCAATTTGCCATTTTTCAATGCCTCTTTTACAGGTTTTATAGATGTTCCGTAGTAGTTGCCATGTACAAAAGCATACTCTAAAAAAAGTTCTTCTTCTATATCTTTTTTGAATTCAGCTTCATCGACAAAATAATAATGCACTCCTTCTGCTTCACCCTCTCTCATAGAGCGTGTCGTAGTTGATATAGAAAAATAACATTCACCGATATCACCTATTACTTCATTGAGTAAAGAACTTTTTCCTGCTCCGCTAGGACCTGAGAGAACTAAAATTGCTCCTGATTTATGATTCACTATTTGTCACCTAAAGTTATATTTATACTGATTTTCATCCCTTTAAGTGAAGCTGCGATATCCTCGTTTGACAATGCTTTTAATAATTTTTTTAGAGCTTCAACTCCCTCATCGGAACTATCCTCTGAACTCTTTTCGTCACTTAAGATATCTTCATCATGTACGATTTGGGGCTCTTCAAAATCAAGTTCATCTTCTTCCGTCTCAACCTCATCAACCTCTTCTTCATCAACCTCTTCACCTATAGCGAGTTTTAAGTCTCTGCTTGTCAAAGAGTCAATATCCAGCAAGACATCTTCATCAATCTCACTCTGCAAATCTTCATTGCTAAGCTCTTGAACTGCCTCATGAATTTGTGATTCTATATCATTTTCATCAAACTCTTCATCTTCAAAATCAAGTTCATCTTCTTCCGGCTCTAACTTCTCAAGCTCAGGCTCTTTATCCTCAAAATCCAACTCATCATCTTCAAATTTAACTTCTTCTTTTGATTTATCTTCTTCAGGCTCAAACTCTTCATCTTCAAAATTAAGCTCATCTTCTTCAAGTTTTAAGTCCTCAGACTCTAGCTCTTTATCCTCAAAATCCAACTCATCATCTTCAAACTCATCTTCTTCTTTTGCTTTATCTTCTTCAGGCGCTAACTCTTCATCATCCATTTCCAAATCTTCTTCAAGTTCTAAATCCTCAGTTTCTAACTCATCATCCTTGAAATCCAACTCATCCCCTTTAAGTTCATCTTCTTCTTTTGATTTATCTTCTTCAGACTCTAACTCTTCATCATCTATTTCCAGATTTTCTTCAAGTTCTAAATCTTCAGATTCTAGCTCTTTATCCTCGAAATCCATATCTTCATCTTCAAATTCTGACTCTTCTGACCCACTCTCTTCTGATTCAGTCTCTTCTAAAAGGTTTTGCACCTCCTGAAGCTCATCTTTATCTAAGATATTCATCTCAGACTCATTTTCAAGCTCATCAAAATCTTCTATATCATCTTCATCTTTAAGCTCATTTTCGAGTTCATCTTCATCTTCGAGTTCATCTTCAAGCTCATCTAATACTATGTCATCTTCATCTAAAATATCCATATCATCAAGCTCTTCCACCGCATTCAAGTTATCAATAGTATCTATTTTACCGAAATCTTCCATATCTTCATCAAGAGCAAAAGCATCTTCAGTATCTATATCATGACCTTCTTGAACCTTTTTACTTCCTGCTGCATTTGCTTCTTTAGCAAAAGCTATAAGTGTCTCAACCAAGTCTGTAGGTAAAAAAGGTTTTTGCAAAGTTTTTGTAAAACCATCTACCGCTTTAACATCTTTTGCATAAACATAAAGAGATTTACCATATTCTATTTTAGCGTTTAATTTTTCTAACAATTCTTCACTATATACACCGTCGTCTACAATTAAAAGATCATAAAATATCGATTCTACCTCTTCAAGATTCTCTGCTTTATCTAACTCATCTGAAGTTTTTTGTGCGCTTAAGGTTACTAACTTATCGACAACCGGATTATTATTTAACAGTAAAATTTTCATTACAGGTTCCCTTTGGAGGCTCTTTTTACATTATTGTATCAAAAAAAACTAAAAAAACGTCTCTAAAAAGTTAAAAGCTTCCAGCATTTGAGACTTTAAAATTAGCATAGTTGCGCTCAGAGTCGCGATTAAAACAACAAATGAAACCATGATTTTTATCGGGAAACCGATAACTAGAAGGTTGAATTGCGGCATTGTTTTCATAAGCATCCCAAATATAACATCCGCAAGCCATGAGAGCGCAATAATAGGAAACGCAATCATAAACCCGACCATAAACATATTGGACGTAGCCGTGATGATATACTTGAAAAGATTCTCGATCATTAAAAAGCCGCCAAGAGGAATGTTTTGAAGAGAGCTGTCAATAAAAAGCAGCAGCCAGTGATGCATATCCATCGCAAGAACTATCATAAGAGCGATAAGAGACAAAAATTGCGAGATGATAGGCATAGAGACCCCTGTTTGCGGATCTATTGCACTTGCCATAGAAAAACCCATCATAAACGATATTTGTCCGCCGGCAAAGGTTATAACATTAAACGCTATTTGAAGAACTACGCCTATTGCCAAGCCAAAAAGAAGTTCGCTTAAAATTGCTAAAACAATATTCGGCATTGTTATCTGCATCGCAAGAGGCGGCATGGAAGAGTAAAAAACTATAGTAAAAAAGAATGCCAATGCCGCTTTTATATTCATAGGGATACTGTTATGAGAAAAGATGGGTACCGCCATAAAAAGTGCGCCAAATCTAAAAAACAGAAGTATAAAACCTACTATATATGTTTCACTAAAGATTTCCGGCCAAGCCATTGTTAAATCCTTTCTAAAAATCAGTTAATTTTTACAAGCTCTTTATCTATAAGTTTATAAACATTATCACATTTGTGTGCAAGATCTTCATCATGAGTTACCAAAACCATTCCCGCTTTATGCTCTTTTATATACTCAAAAAATATATCCATTACCTCATTTGCGGTAATTTTGTCTAAGTTTCCTGTCGGCTCATCAACAAAGAGAATCTTAGGCTGCTTTGTCAACACTCTTGCGATAGATACTCTTTGCTGCTGACCGCCTGAGAGTTCTGTAACTTTTTGATTTATCACGTTATCGATTTTTAATCTTTTTAAAAGATTTTTATCTACATTTTGTCCAGAAAGTATTGCCGCAATCTCCAAGTTTTCCAAAGAACTAAAACCTTTAAAAAGGTAATGAGACTGAAAAACAAGCCCCAAGTCATCTCTTTTTATTTGCGATAGTCTCTTCTTGCTCATACATGACACATCTTCGCCAAAAAGAGACACAACACCATCATCTGGCTTTAAAAGGGTTGATAAAATATTAAGCAAAGTTGATTTTCCGCTTCCGCTTATACCTATAATGGATATAGATTCTCCCTCTTCTAAATCAAGCGATATATTAGAGAAAAGCTCATAATCAAAACTGTGTGATAAATTTTTTGCAGATAGTAAATTCATAAGATGATTATAACCAATTTAATCACAAATTATCTTTTTGCAGCCTCTACGTGATCGAATCTCTAACCTTTTTTCATAAACCTTCTCAACTATCTTTTTCACTATATAAGCAAAATAACCGTTAAAATAAAAGCCATATATTTTAGCTGCGGCATAACCTCTTCCAAGTGCAATTAAGATTCCGCGAGATTTTATTTTATGAGACAATAAAGGTTTTTTATTTGCAAGTCTATTTATGTTTTTATAACAGATATCTGCCATCTGTTCTGCCGTGTCTGCCGTTGGAGCCACAACCTTGTCGTTGTTGTAAATAGTTGTACAGTCGCCTATAGCAAAAACATTACTATAGCTTTGTGTTTGAAGATGACCGTTTGTCACTATATACCCCATCTCATTTTTATCCAAATCAAGCGCATGAACTAAACCGTTTGGCTCAATTCCTCCTGCAAATATCATAAAATCCATGGGCAGCACTTCTCCGCTGCTGAGCTTTACGCTCTCTTTTGTTACTTCTACGGCTTTTCTCTCATTTTTTATAACTACACCCAGAGTCTTTAATCTTTTATCACTTTTTTCAACCAGTATTTTATCAAGACCATTTAAAATATGCTCGCCTGCATTTACAAGCACGATATTTAACTTCCTGCATATAAAATTATTTCTGCGATAGAATTCTTTGGAAAACGATGCCATCTGTGCTGCTATTTCAACTCCGCTAAGACCGCCGCCTGCTACAATTATACTAATTGGCTTGCAGCTTGTTCCACTCTCTTCTACCCTGTTAAAAAGCGACATTTCAAACTTTTGCTTAAAATACATAGCGCGATGCAAAGCTTTTACGCCGTAAGCATATTCACGAAGCCCGATAACGTCTGTTCTAAATTTAGTACGCGCACCGACCGCAATTACAAGATAATCATAACCGTATCTTTGAATAGAAGTTATAACCTTGTGATTTTTAAAGTCTACGTTTTTTGCCTCTTGTTTAACGAAGGTTACGTTACCGTCAAAACCACTGCAAAATGTAAAAAGGTCAACAGTTACTTGCGCAAAATCATTCTCATTTGCTATTAAGTCATAGACATCTGTTTGTGCAAAATGGTAGGAGTTCTTATCTAAAAGCAGTATTTCGTTTTGAGGATTTTTTGCGAGTTTCTCAACTGTGCGAAGTCCGCCATAACCTCCGCCGATTACAATGATTTTATTTTTATTCAAAATGTACCCTTAATGGTTTATTTGAAAAAATTATATCATCTTTGGTTTGTTTAG
Source organism: Sulfurimonas sp. (assembly GCA_002899765.1). Lineage (GTDB taxonomy): Bacteria > Campylobacterota > Campylobacteria > Campylobacterales > Sulfurimonadaceae > Sulfurimonas. Next base: position 16,674 of record PPDH01000015.1, read on the forward strand.
TTAAATAGTATTGAAATTTTTGATTGTAGTTTAATTAGAAGAGAGTTAAGGAAAAATCCTTAACTCATTTGAGCAGCAACTTCTGCAGCGAAGTCATCTACTTTTTTCTCAATACCTTCACCTACTTCAAAACGAACGAAGTCAACTATTTCAGCTGTTCCGCCAAGATCTTTTGCAGCAGCTTGAACAGCCTGTGCAACAGTCATTTTGTCGTCTAAAACGTATGTTTGGTCGAGAAGGGCAAGCTCTTTATCTAGAGTCGTGTTGTCATCTATAAAACGAGCAAGTTGCCCTGGAACGATTTTATCCCAGATTTGCTCAGGCTTACCTTGAGCTTTTAATGCTTCTTTGATATCAGCTTCAGCTTTAGCTAAAACTTCATCACTAAGCTGCATCATAGAGATAAACTGAGGAATATTTTTGAGTGGTTTTTTCAAACGAGCCAACTCCTCATTCTCTTTTTTAAGAGCTTCGATTCTGCCTTTAGTTTCACTCTCAACAAATTCAGGATCAAAATCTTTATATGAAAGTGTTGTAGGTTTCATTGCAGATGCATGCATAGCGATATTTTTGAGTGTTGGAACTAATCCCTGCGCAGTTTTTTTGCTGTCACATTTCGCCAAAACGATAACCGCAATACGGTTATTTGAGTGGATATAGCCGTTAAGCGCAACAGTTTCATCATCAGCTTTTAGCGTAGCAAAACGACGGATGTCTATCTTCTCACCGATTTTTGCAACAGTCTCAGAAAAGTATGAACCAAAAGATGTCGCTTTTAGACTCTCTACATCTGAAGGAGAAGTTTCGTAAATCTCTTCTGTTGTTTTAATAATTAAATTTTTAAAACCCTCATTTTGAGCAACGAAATCTGTTTCAGAGTTGATTTCAACTATTGTTGCTTTAGAAAAATCGTCTGCAAGTTTAAAGCCTACAAGACCTTCAGCAGCAACTCTGTCAGCTTTTTTAGCTGACTGAGAGATACCTCTTTCTTTTAGCCACTCAGTTGCTTTTTGCATATCTGCATTACACTCAACTAAAGCTTTTTTACAATCCATCATAGGTGCATCAGTTGCTTGACGCAACTCTTTTACCATTGCTGCTGTAACTTCCATAACTACGCTTCCTCTTTTTCTAAATCTTCTACTTCAACTGCTTTAATATCTTCAGCAGCAACAGACTCATCTGCCGCTAGTTCCTCTTCAACTTCAATTTTTCCGCCTTCTCTTAGAGCTTTACCCTCATTGATAGCTTCTGTCATTTCACGACAAAAAAGTTGAATAGAACGAATAGCATCATCATTTCCCGGAATCGGGTAAGTGATAAGGTCAGGATCACAGTTAGTATCAAGCGGAGCAACAACAGGAATACCTAAACATCTAGCTTCTAAAACAGCAATGTGTTCTTTAACGGCATCTACGATGAAAAGCATGTCAGGAAGTTTTTTCATGTTACGGATACCGCCGAAATATATCTCTAATTTCTCTTTTTGGCGAGTAAGCATAAGTGCTTCTTTTTTTGTTAAAAGATCAATTTGACCATTTTCTTGCATTTCAGTAATAACATCAAGCTTGCGGATAGACTTTTGAATAGTCGGGAAGTTAGTAAGCATACCGCCTAACCATCTGTTGTCAACGTAAGGCATTCCACATGCGATAGCTGCATCTCTTACAGATTGACGCGCTTGTTTTTTTGTTCCTATAAAAAGAACTGTTTTACCTTCAGCTGCAGCATCAACAACGATTTGGTAAGTGTTACGGAAGTAACGAAGAGTTTTTTGTAAATCTATAATATAGATATTTTTACGAACACCGAAGATATATTTTTTCATTTTCGGGTTCCAACGACGCGTTTGGTGTCCGAAGTGCACACCACACTCTAGTAAGTCTTTCATAGTTACCATAATAGGTCCTTAAAAGGCTGTTTTTCAAGCCAGAAATTTTGTCAGTTAGCTTTGGCAATGTCGAACAATTATTCCTTAAAAAAGGAGTTGCACTGACTTTTTGACATATACCTGTTAATATTTTCATGAGCATTATGCAAAGGAAAAATCCGCGAATGTTACCTAAAAAAAGTTTAATTTAAGCTTTTTACAGTTTTAAGTATTGATAATAAACTAAAAATCCTATAACAACCAACAATAATGAAGCAAAAATTTCTATATGTTTTTTATATTTTGCTAATTCTATAGCGATACTTGAACTGATTTTGAAAACAAATAGATAAAAAAACAGAAATGGTATTATAACGACACCTAAACCAAAAGAAATTCCATACAGTAGCGATATGCTAAAATCTATAGTTGTAGAACTAAGCAGCACAAGAGACATCGTAGGAGCACAAAAACTAAAAGAGCTAAAAAATCCTATTCCTAAATACCCTAATGTAGATATTTTTGAACTTGTACAATCTTTTATGCAAGATTTTTTAACTCTTAAGGCTGTAAAAAAAAGCCAACTACCAAGCAGAATGATAGAAGTACCTAATATTTGTTAAAAAAAAGAGTTCTCAATCATAGATTTTACTAAACCGGCTCCAAAAAAAGCTAAAACTGCTATAAGAGTGTATGCAACTACTTTAGCTCCAAAAAACTGAATTAAAATTTTCAAAGTTCTCGATTTGTTTTCTCCATTAGCCAATAAAACAGGACTCATTACGGGCATGCAGCTAATAGCGCAAGCGGTTGCACCCAGTTGCAGACCCATAAAAAAGATACTTAAAAATATCATCTGTTTTTATTTCTTCGTCTAGTCTTTAATGATTCTACAAAAGCTTCAATCCTTGTACTTAACTGCCCTTGTTGAGAAGGACTATAATCGCTTTCAATGTATAAAATAGGAATGCCGGCTTTTTCCATAGCATCCAGCACACTTCTTTGTTCCATCTCATATACCGTACATCCTGCAAATGCCTGATATACAACAGCATCAGCTTTATAGTTCTTTACAAGATCAATAATTCTTCTTATACGATCATCGTTGGTTGTGAAAATTGGGCAAGTGCAGGCTTTTAGATACTTATCTGAAATGGAATCTATCATATCATATAAATTCCACTCATCAACAGCTACCATGTCATTAAACATTCTATTTGAACTACATGTTTCATCAGCTACAATTAAGGCGTCTGATTGTTCTATAATAAGCGGTATTTTATAGTTTGGAAATATAGGCGGTGAGCCTGTAAAAACAATTCTTGGACTCATTTTGCCTGCGACATTTATTTTTTCATCCACCCTTGTTTTCATCTCTTTAAGTAGAACTTCCATGGCTTCTATCCAGCTGTCTATCTTATCAAAGAAAAAAGCGTTTGTTATCAAAAACATATCTACCCCTAAGATAGGAGCAATTTCTTGCTTTCTATATTCTGATAATTTATGATAAAGTGATTGTGCATAACCTATCTTTTTTATTGAAACTTCTAAATTTGATTTTGTGAGTTTTTTGTTTTTAAACTTTGATAATTCAACAGCAAACTGTTTTATGCTTTTTCTCCAGTATTCACGGCTTCCCTCACTCTCTTTTGTACGAGGAAAATCTACATCGACAACCTTGTAACCAAAATTTTTTACGATAGCCCCGGCTTTTGTTTTTTGATCACATGTAGTAGGAGAGAATACAATATCTGGTTTATCGGTAAAATTATTTGATGCGAAATGTCCGACAGTAGCTTTTACTAATGGACAAGCTTTCTGCGTAAGTAAATCGCTTCCTATTTCATCATCTGTATAAAAACCATTACATAGTCTTATAGGAACTCCATCAAGGGCATAAATAATTTCAGATGGTATTTGGATGCACATAGTTCCTATTTTTGTTTTACCGTTATGAAGCGGTTCATTTTTACAGTAAACCTTTTCAAATAATTCATAAAAATAATTCATACTTTGAATTGTAGATTTAAAATCATCTTTAATACTGTTTATAATCTTTATTGCTTCCATAGCTTTATGTCTATTTTGTTTGTCTTTTGGCGTTTCAATTGCGCGTTCAATACTGCTAACTTGATTCTCCTTTTTTATCCATAGCCATTCTAATTATAAATCCCTCTTTTGTTGATTCAAAAATAGTTTTCCCTGCAAAATTTGCTTCCAAACAACCCTCTTCAGGACAAGCTGCTACACATTTTAAACACAATGTACAGTCTTCGGTAACAAGATTTTTACTGGTAACATCATCAGCTATTTCTAAAATATCCATATCACATGCTCTATAACAATCACCGCACTTTGTACATTTGCTGCCATCCTTATAGAGCTTTAAAAGAGCCGGTTTTGAAAAGGTATACTGCAGTGCCGCCATGGGACAAAAATAACAAAAGAATCTTTTTTTTATAAATGAGCCAATCAAAAACAGACCAACTATAATCATTCCTAAAGTAGTCATTACAAGATCTGTTTTAGAAGAAAAATCAATATAAAATTGACCGAAATCACCTGTAAAAGCAGGTATCAGCATCCTTCCCGGACAAATGTCACAAAAAGGCATTGATAGTCCATTTGGAAGTTTTGGAAGTCCAAAAACAGAGTTTGCAATCATTACCGGAATTATCAAAAGCAAAATTAATAAAATCCATTTAATCGGTTTTATCTTTGCTCTACTAGACCAGTCATACTGTGAAAATCTTATTTTTAATTTTGTTCTAAACGCTGTGATCCAGTCCTGCATTGTACCAAGTGGGCACACATAGCCACACCAAGCTTTATTTAAAAGCCAAAGCCAGCCTATAAATATTCCCAGTGAAATTAAAAAAGCATAACCTGCAAATCCTAAAAAAGTTTCCCAAGGGTGTTTTAAATCATGCTGCAACATCCCCAAATAGCACTTTCCACCAGTAAAATCACCATTATATACGCACGCAAAAGTAGGCAATTTATTGCCCAAATCAAATCCGATATACCCGCCGTAAACAATCAATAAAAATGCAACTATTTGGAACCAAAAACGAAATCTTACAAGATTCATATTATTAATTTTTCTTTTTAAATTTGACACTAATTCTCCTTAAAATAAATAGTTCATACCAAAAAGATATACTCTTCCGGCAGATGGATACCCGACATGTACTTCATATTGTTTATCAAGCAAATTTTCTATTTCTACATAAAATTTCATGCTTTTATGCTTATATTCAACTTTTGAATTAGCTAAAAAATATCCTTGTAAAACTTCGGTATTGGAGCTATTGTTAAAACTGTCACTCACATAATACCCGCCGATATTTGCTTTAAAATTGTTATAAACCGCATAAATGTCTGATTGAATTTTATGCTTTTGTTTAGCCGGCAAATATAGCCCTGTGTCATCATTTTTAAATAATAAATACAAATATGAAGCATCGATTTTAAATATACTATTGATTTTCAAATCTAAACTCACTTCACAACCTTTTCTTGTGCTTGATGTTACATTTTCATATATATAAATACCATTGATATCGTAAGAACCACTTATGGCATCATCGATTTTGCTGTAAAATAAATTTAAATTGCCATTTAAACTCTCTGTTATCGCTGATGACAAACTTAACTGATAATTTGTTGTAGATTCCATTTTTAAATCAGGATTGCCTTTTACAGTAGTGTTTTCATAGTATCTTTGTTTAAATGTTGGAGTTTTTGATGATTGAGTGATTTTAATACTGGATTTAAAATCATCTGTTTTATAACTCATACCAGCTTCAAAATTTATTGATTCTCCAAATTTAGAATGAGAATTTGCTCTCAATCCAAAGTTATAGTAAAGCCTATCAAAGTTTAATTGCTTCATGCCGTATAAACTATACAAATTTTCATCATGACTGCCTGAATTTGTAGCTTCTGCCGTTCTGTTTTCTAGATTTATTCCAACGATTGATTTGCCTATAAATAAAATATCACCGCTATATTTGAAATCACTTCCCAAAGTTTGTGTTTTTAAAAAAGTATCAAGATTACTATCTGAATCTTTATTTAAATCATCATTTTTATTTGCATATACTCTACCCTCAAATCCACTGTTTTTAAGGAGCATAGATGTGCCGACTGACTCTTTTTTGTATCTGGCATTGGGTGTTGGATTTGTAATCCTTCCTGTAGTTCCGCCCTCATCAGTTGTATAACTTGAAGCAATGCTTATATCTATGTTTTTTAATAGCAATGTATTTATGTCAAATTTTGCGGAATTGATTTTACTATCACCGTTTAGCCTATGCCCATTTGTATTTTCGTGATTTATGTCAAGAGAAAAACCAATATCATTAAATGTCTCTCCTATATTTAAACCATACTTATTTGTATCCAAAGAACCTTTTGCAATATGTATCTTATTTACATAAGATTTATCATTTTTTTTTGAAGTGATTAGTATTACTCCGCCGCTTGTATTGTCTCCATAAAGCGCTGCACCGGAACCTTTTATAATCTCTATTTTTTCTAAATTTTCAGTAGAAATTCCACCCAGTCTAGCTGTTCCGGTAAGAGAATCAGTCAATGGTCTTCCATCGAAAAGGACTAAAACTTCATTTGTAGTCGAACCTTGTAAACTAATAAAGCCATCAGATGCTTTCACCCCCGGAAATTTATTTAACAAATCCACTAGCATTTGTACATTTAAAATTTTTATTTCCTGTGACGAAATAACAATTGAGCCATTGTTTAAAGTAGAATCTGCACTTAAGAAAGTGCATAAAAATAGAGAAATGATTAGACTTTTATTTTTCATCAAACCATATCTCTTTTGGCTCTTTTTTCTTTTTTCGTCTGTAATAATAAATACCCAATGAAAAAACAAGCATTACGCCGATAACTACATAAAAACCAGAGAGTTGTGATGAATATTCAAGAGGAGATGAGCTAAAAGTAAGCGGCATACTCATAGAATATTTGATTTTTGAATATTGTTTGCCTAAATATTCACCCGACTCATCAACGGTATAATTTGCTTCAACAATCATTTTTTCAGAAGTTCTTTTACTGTCCTGAGCTTTTTCGTAAGTAGTTCTCGGTATTTCAAATGAGATAAGTCCATCTTCTCCCGGTTGAACAAAACTATTCCATCCTGTTTGAGTAAATACTTTTAAGGGTATTTTATCCGCTGAAACACCTCTATAATAAATTTTAAATCTAGCTATATCACCGGACCATAAACAACAATTTATCTGATGCTTTCTGATTGGTTTTAACATTACTACCTCAAAATCCAACTCTTTTAAAGGTGGTTTGTCATAATGTGAACCAACTGTTCTTCCTCGGATTTCTTTAAGAACGGAATCCTGAATATTTGCATCTTTATTATAAACCCGTATAGTTGTAGCTACGACATTTAAAACATCATTTTCAACATTTTTTTGCTCAAAAAATATATGATAACTCCCCTTATTTGGAGTAGCCACTTCAATAAAATTGTCTAAAATCTTTCCATTAGCCAAAGAATCGTCAAAATCTCTAACTAAAACTTTTGATGAATTTAAGTCACTTACATGTACGGCATCTTGAAGATTGCCATTTTTTACAATCAGTTCCTTATAACCGATTTTTTTTTCAGAACCGCCACTGCAGCAACTAGCACTATCATCATTTTTTTTCTCTTCTATCCATATTGAAGCGTTCAATATAATAGGTAAAAATAAAAGCACTATGAAAATAGTGCTTTTTAAATTAAAGGTTTTCATGATTAAAAACTCATTTTAAGAGTTGCCATTACAACTCTGCCGGGAGAGTTATAGTATTCTATATAGCCTTTATCAAATAGGTCATCTACACTTACTTCAAATTGACTATTTTTAGTTATTTTTCTTGATAATTTTAAATCATACAGAGTGTAACTCTCATAAGCTTTAGATTCAGTATTTAAATCATCGCTATATCTTTTTCCTGCATATCTTACACCGGCATTAATTGTACCAATATCTGAGTTTTCATAGGTCAGAGTAGCAGAAGCTTTTTGTTTCGGGATATAGGTTAAATACTTGCCTTCTAAATCTGTATTTGCTTCAAATTTTTCAATTGTGGACTTGTTATATGTATAGTTAGCTAACAGTCTCCATTGTGTATTAAATTTGTAATTAAATTCTGTTTCAATCCCTCTGATTAACACTTCTCCTACATTTGTTTTTTCTTCAAAATTGGTACTAGTAGGGTCTAGAGGTTTAATACGGTAAATAAAATCTTTTGCATCACTTTGATATGCAGTAATATTTATAGCTCCATTACTGCCTAGTTTTTGATCAAGTCCGATTTCATAAGAAATCACTTCTTCAGGTTTTAAATCGGGATTTGCTGCATAAACTCGTCCGGAAGTATCAATCCAATCCCTGTATAGATCGCTTACTGTAGGTGCGCGAAATGCTTTTCCAATCGATGTTCTTAGTGAGGTATCTTCTGTTACATGATACACTAAACCAATTTTTGGACTAAAAGCATTAAACGATTTTGTTGCATGGTCAGTGTAAACATTGTTGACTTCATCATACATTTTACCACCGTGATTTTTATAATAATCTAGTCTGGCACCGATATTTAAGATAAATTTTTCATTTATAAACCACTCGTCTTGCCCAAAAAATGCATAATAATCTTGCTTTCCTTCAGTTGCAATAATATCTGAGTTTGAAAGATAAGTATCAACCTTTTCTGCAAAACTTGTTTTACCTTCAATTCCTGTAGTAATAATATGATTACCTATAGGCAAAGTATATTGAAGAGTAGTCCCATAATCACTTGTTTCTCCATCATCTTTGTATTTTATAACTGAACCTGACAAAGAGTCGTAAGTAGTCTTAGTCATTGTATTATAAATTGTAATTTTCATATCAGATGAGTTTTTAAAAAACTTGTTGTAGTTTATCTGAGCAGTACCCATAGAATTTGTATAGGGATTATATCCTCCGGGAATATCTAAAACACCAGTGGTTTTTCTATCCATATAATTGTATGAAACACCTATACCAGAGCTATCATCTATGTCATAGGTTAACTTTAAATTTGCATTTGCTTTTTCTACACCTCTTTTTATGGAGTTATCTTTTGGCTTCACATCATCTATGTATCCATCACTATCGGTAAGTTGCCCTAACAAGTAATATCCAAATTTTCCGTTTTTACCACTTGTTGAAATTGAACCGATTTTTGTATTCATACTTCCATAACTAAGGTTTATATTGGTTTGTTGCTTTTGAGGTTTTTTAGTAATTATATTAATAACACCGCCCATTGCATTTGAACCGTATAAAGATGATCCAGATCCTTTTACAACTTCTATTCTTTTAATAGCATCAAGTGGAATCTGAGTCCACTCTACCGCTCCTCCGAAAGCATCATTAAGAGGTACACCGTCTAATAATACTAGAGTTCTAGCGTCATTTCCTCCGAAACCTCTCATGTAAACTTTGTTGTTAGAACTTGTTGACATAACCCCCAACGGATTACGGATACTGACTCCAGCAACATTTTTTAATAATTCGTTTGCATTTAAACTTGTAGAGTTTTTTATATCTTTCTCAGTTATAACCTCAATGCTAGCAGGAACATCAGCAACTTTTCTCTCTGTTTTTGTTGCAGTTACAGAAACATCACCCAAATCTATTGAATCTGCATTTGCTACATTTAAAAATGTTGCAGCAGCAACTAAAGATAAACTTATACCATTTACTTTTGTCATATTTTTCTCCTAATTTATGCTTTGATAAAACAACACCAAAATATATATTATGATTAAATTAACGAAAGTAATGATAAAACAATATTGGTGCTTGCCGCCATTCCTTGCCTTGTAGTCGCCAAACTAAAATCATAACAAGAAACTTTGAGATGCACAGTGTAGCAGTAGAGTGTTACTTTTGTGTTAAGTTTAATTTTTAAAATTAAATATATTTATAAATTTATATTAAAGGATATATATGCTTGCTGATTTTTTCTTCAGCTAGCATATATTTATTTATAGATTGATGCACAAAATCAATCGCGTTATTTTAAAAGCTTTAGATACTTCATTCTTTTTTTTCTATACCAAATAATAGTACCCGTTATTACCAATACCGTCGTTGCAATGCCTGAAAAAAATACTAATAGCCGTCCAAACATACCAAAAGCTTCACCCGTATGAAGAGGAAACTGCCAATTAACAAAGGTTTCACCCGCTGACATGTTGTTTGGATCTTTAATCTTAATAATATTTGCACTGTATTGATCTATCCACACGACGCTTTTGCCTTTTGATTTTCTGACTTCTCCCTTTTGACGTTTATAAATTCTATATGTATCTTTTTTATCAAGAGGCAGTCCGATAGCCATTAGTTCTGCATTTGGAAATACTTTATTTGCCATACTTAGAGCTGTTTCTATAGGGATGGTGCTACTCTCCGACTCTCTTTGCGATGTTATATTTTTTAAGTTCTCTTCGATTGGAGAAAATATCTTAATAGCAGGCTTTATGTATTGCGGATATACGATATAAACTCCGGTAAACGTAACCACAAAAACAATCACCGCACTATAAAAACCGCTTACTCTATGCAAATCAAAATTAAACCGGATAGGATTGGCATCTTTTTTTAGAGTCAGTGCCGATTTAAATTTTCTATTTTTCGGCCACCATAAATAGATACCGGTAATAGTTATTATCAGCCACAATATTCCTGCTATGCCTATAATATTTCTTCCCGTACTTCCCATTAAAAGATAAGAGTGAAGTCCATGCATTGTTTTGATAATATGTTTTCTGTCAAATCCATACTCGCTTTGATTACGCCATCCTAAAACTTCGCCGCTTACAGGATTAATCATGACTTGATACCAATCAAATGCACTGCAGCATTTAGCTTTATCTTTGACTAAATTATCTTTTGCTACCTTAAACCATACGACAAACACCCCGTCATCCCCTTTTGGCGGATGTATAATTGCAGGAGTTTTATCGGGATAAACATCTTTGGCAATTTCTAAGATTTCAGAAGCAGATCTGTATTCACCTTTAGAAGCAACACTTAAGAGATCAGGATTTAACATCTTATCCAATGCTTCGTCAAATACAATAATACTCCCTGTTAATCCTACAACACCAAGTATTATTCCTAAAAAAAGACTTAAATATAAATGAATCTTTACAAAAAGATTTCTTATTTTCATTTTTATTCCTGCTTATTAATTTATGATTTTATCGATTAGTTTCTAGAATTTAAACGATAATTCACCGTAAATAGTTCTGCCGGGTGTCATATCAGATTGAAAATATTCCTTATCAAACAAATTATTTATAGAGAGTGATGCACTTAAATAATCTCGTATTTTATATCCTATTTTTGTATTAACAATAAAATACGATTCGTATGCTCCATATACATCTTTTACTATATCAGAGTTATCATCTTTTGTGTACATGTCATCAACATACGAGCCGATTACAGAACCATTCCATAAACCATAATCTCCATTTATGCCTATGTTATATTGTGTCTTTGGAACATAAGTCAACTCTTTGCCGACACTATCCGGATAGGAATCATTCTCAATCATTTCTGTATTGTTGTATGTGTAGTTGGCAAATATATTTATCTTGTCTGTAATTGCTTGTTTAACCTCAATTTCAAGCCCTTTTATCTCTGCTTTACCGGCATTTCTTTTTTCCCTTAACGTAGAACTCACATCTGTTGAGTACATCATATCAGATAAAACATTCTCATAATATGTTGCTTTTAGCTGAGTTTTTGTGTTAAATGTTTGTTCAAAACCGATTTCCCAAGACTCAACCTTTTCAGGCGCTAACCCTGGACTTGATTGAATTAACTTTGCTCCTGAATAGTATGCAGAGTACAAATCACTCAAAGACGGTGCTCTAAAAGCTTTTCCCCAAGAAGCCCTTAGAGTCGTGCTTTTTGTAGGTAAATATACTAATGATACCTTAGGGCTAAAATATGAGTCATCTCTTTTTTCGTAAGTTGTATAAACATCATTTATATAATCTTTAAAATCACCTTCCGTTTCCCAATAATCGTATCTTCCGCCAACATAAGCTATCAAATTTTTTGTTATATCTATCGTATCTTGTATAAAGAACGCTTTTGTAATACTCTCTCCGTTGTTCTCCCTTTGCAAAGTTGTTTTGCTATCATAATCTCTCCAATTCGTTAACGTATTGATATCTTTTTGTAGCTCGTTTTTAGTTATATCCATACCTACGGTTATATAATTATAATCGCCCAATGAAAAGTTTAATTGTGCCGACGCAAATGTCTTTTGACTCGGCACATCCGTAAAAGTTCCGGAACCGCCCGCAGAAACAGCCCCCGTTGTTTGAGAGACATACCAATAGTTATTATCAAAATAGCTTGCCTTAACATCTATATCTATAGAATCATTAAATGTGTTTGTATAATTTATCGTGAATTTATCAGATGTTTCACCGTTTGGACCGAATAAAAAATCTTTTTCTGAGAGTGTTGCTTTATGTGTTTCATCAAGTTGAACACTTCCGCTATAAATGGGATTTCCTGAGCTATCAGATAAATAGGTATTAAAATCATTATATTTAGCTTCATCTTTATGATGATTATAATCAAATGTTACTTTTGAATTATCATTAATATTGTAAAACAGTTTTAACCCGATATCATTTTGTGTCCAGGATTTTTCACCTTTATCCCCTACTATATACTTTGCAGCTCCTTTATAATCAGTAGTTAATTGCTGTCCTACTACATCAACTCCACCTGTACCGCTGCTTGGTGTCTTTATAGCAAGATCACTTGTATATCCATCACTTTTTTTATGCCCATAATTAACACTAATGCCTAAAGAATCAAAAAGTTTATCTTTATATGATAATTCTAAATTTTTATAATTGTTGCTTCCATATCCTGTTTTTATGTTAAATTCTTGTTTTGTCGGTTCTTTTCGTATGATATTAATTACACCGCCCATAGCATTTCCACCGTATAGTGATGAAAAAGGTCCCTTAACGACTTCAATTTTTTCTATATCATCTACAGCTATACTAGACCAGTTCACTCCGGAAGAAAAAGCATTGTTTATTGATACGCCGTCAACTAAGACAGCAGTTCTAGTATATTGCGGAATACCTCTTAATGATACTGCGTTACTCCAACTATTTGGTGCATGATCTGCATCTGATCTGACATATACTCCCGCTACATCCTTTAATGCTTCATCAGCTCGCTGTACCTGCTTATTTTCTATCTCTTTTGAAGTTATTATCTCAACACTTGCAGGTGATTCAGATGTAGTAATCGCTGTTTTTGTAGCGGTCACAGAGACTTTTCCCAAATCTGTTGAATCTGCATTTGCTACATTCAAAAATGTTGCAGCAGCAACTAAGGATAAACTTATACCATTTACTTTTGTCATTTCTTATCTCCAATGATGTAATAATTATATATGGCACCAATGTTGATTAACTAAGATAATGGTAAAATCATGTTGGTGCTTGCCGCCATTCCTTGCCTTGTAGTCGCCAAACTAAGATCATGGCAAGGAACTTTGAAGTGTCAAGTGTAGCAGTGAAGTGTTAATTTTGTGTTAAATTTAATCTTCACAACTAAACATATTTATTAATTTTTATTAAGATATTTAACTTTTGCATATAAATTAATCTAGTATAAATATAAACAATGAAAATAATTTTGAAAGATTTTGATAATACTTGAGGATGTAATGAGTATATATTTTTATAACAAAATATATACTCTCTATTTATAAAAATTTACTCAGATTTTTGAAGCAGTTCCAGTTTCTCTTTTACCTCATCTGCATGACCTTTTACTTTCACGTTTTTCCACAATGCCTTTACAATACCCTCAGGATTTATAATGAGTGTTGAGCGGACAATCCCCATGTACTCTTTGCCGTAATTTTTCTTTAGACTCCAAACACCGTAATCTTGAAGCATTGTAGTACTTTCATCGCTTAAGAGAGTAATACTCAAATCTTTTTTCTCTATAAAGTTTCGATGTTTTGCCGTACTATCTGCACTTACACCGATTATAATCGCATTTAGGTTGCTAAAATCCGGTGCGGCTTCGCTAAAGTCACATGCCTCGGTCGTGCATCCTGGAGTGTTGTCTTTTGGGTAGAAGTAAAGAACTATCCACTTCCCTTTTAAATCTCTTAGACATATCTCTACATCATCTTGGTTTGGCAGACAGAACTCCGGCGCTGCTGTATCTATTTCAATCATTTTATTCCTTGTAAATTAAAAATTATTTTTTGTTTTTCCATTTATCATGGTAGAGATTATGCCATGTTCTTCTCTTATATCCGCTATTACAACACCTGCTACATGTAGAGGGATAAATAGTAAAAAGTAGTTATAGACCAACTCATGAAGCTCTTTTATACTTTTTACGGTAGCTTCTGCCAAGCCCAACTCTTCATGAAGATACAAAGCAAAACCGCTGATAGTCATAAAAATGAGTGCTGCGTACAAAATATAGTATAACACTCTGACACCTTTTTTATGAAACTCTAAAGAGCCAAAATCCTCTCTTTTGCTTTTATCAAAAAATATTAACGCAATTCTGTAGAGAACTAAAAATGCAAGAGCATAGCCGAGTATAATATGCCACTCCCACATTCCCGCACGAATAGCTTTTGCTATGGTTACAGCATCCTCTTTAAAAATCTCGACTCCAATATCGGATAGTTTTGTCATGATAATCTCAGAGTTGGTTCTCCAACTTAAAAAACTTTTTCTAAGCAGAACAGTTCCCACTAAACCCAAAACAACTATAGCATTTAACCAGTGCCAAATTCTAAAATTTGCAGTGTATTTCATCTTAAACTCCTACTAATAAATCTCATATAATCTGAACAAAGTCCAGATTATATTCAGTCACAAAATGCTTGCATTTCTTTAGAAAAGCTTTGCCTTGCGGCAAGAAGGAGTCATTTTGACTCCTTAATATATAAACATTAAAAAGTATACCCAGATTCCCGTTACGGAGGTAAGAACCACTCCCCCAAACACCACCAGACCCATTTTTCTATGAACTCCTAATTGTAACAACTTTTTAGCCCCAAAAATAGCGATTGCCCATAAAATAACCGTTATGACAGAAATGAAGATGTGAAAGACAAGCACCATTAAAGCATAATCATAAGAGACTCCACTCTCTTTCATAAAAGCGCTAAATCCGCCGCCGACTCTTACTCCATACTCAAAATATGAGAGGACTATCACAGAAAAAGCAAATATAATAATCTGAATATACGAGTGGGTTTTGTAGTGTTTGTTTCTCGCAAAAGAGATTGCAATAGCTACAAGAAACGGCAAAAGCGAAACGATAAGAGTCACTAAATCCATAAATATCGGGGCACGCGTTCCAAAAAAACCTGCTTCAAACATATAACCTATATTGTTGTTCATTATTCAATCCTCTTTGTTTTTTGATAATAAATATACCATGAAGCCAATAAAACTAAAACTATAAGAACGGCTATAGTTATCTGTTTTAAGTAGCTATCAATTAACTCTTGATTTTCACCTATAAAATAACCAAGCATCACGAGTATAAAAGCCCATATACCTGCCCCTAACGCCGTATATGTTGAAAAAACCGCCAGATTCATGCGAGCCAAACCCGCGGGAATAGATATAAGTTGACGAATCCCCGGAACAAGTCTACCTATAAAAGTGGAGATATGCCCATGTTTTTGGAAATAGATGTCCATCTTCTGAAGAGAATACCCATTGATAAAAAAATATTTTCCATATTTACGAAGAATTTTTCTGCCAAGTAATAAAGCTAAATAGTAGTTAACAAATGCTCCCGACATGGAGCCGCTGAGTGCACTTAGCATAATCATACCGATATCCATATCTCCATTTGATGCCAAATACCCCGCCGGAATGAGGACTATCTCACTCGGAAAAGGTATAAATGAACTCTCTATTGTCATAAGCAAAAATATTCCCAAATAGCCCCATTCAAAAATAAGATCTACCAAATCTGCCGCCAACTCTCTAATCATGCAGTGCCTTACATGCTTCCTGTATCATCTTCTTAGCCACATCTTCGCTGGATTGTTCCAAAAGAGCACTGCTTTTGTCTTGAAGGTTTTCATCCAAAAGAAGAAGAAGCTTCTCTCTTAGGTTTTCACTCTCTCTCTCACACCATCCCAACTCTTTATCGACTATAAATTGTGCATTGAAATATTGATGATCCGAGGCTGCATGAGGAAACGTAATAAAAAGAGCAGGTAAACCATTTGCGCAAAGCTCCCAAAGCGTACTGGCACCGGAACGGCTAACTGCCAAATCTGCTTTTGACATTAAAGAAGAGATCTCTTTTGTAAAGGTATAAAGTTCTGCCTCTACATGTAGCGCATCATACTCCTGCTTTACTCTCTCATAATCTCTCTCGCCCGCTTGATGGATAATTTTTATACCCCTGTTTTGAAGCTCATTTGCCACGCTCAGAGCCAAATCATTAATGGCTTTTGCGCCCTGAGAACCACCGAGAAAGATTATTGTTTTGACCTTTTCTCTCACTCTGGCGCTCTTAAAAAACTCCTCTTTTACGGGATAGCCTTTGATGGGCGAGTTTACATCATAAGCCGATATAAAACTTGAGGCAAAAGGTATTAAAAGTGAGTTCAATCTTCCCGCTACGGCATTTTGCTCATGTATAAAAAGAGGGATAAATCTGCTAAGTGCCCCAAACGATGCGGGAGCTGCCGAAAAGCCGCCCACACTGTAAACTGCCGCAATATTGTGACATTTTAAAATTTTTCTTGATGCAAAAAATGCCTTTAGTACCAGCCAAAGCGCTTTTACTTTTTTAAAACCCTTTTGATTTACAACGCCTGACGTTTCTAAAAAATAGACATGGCTGAATGTGCTGTGCGATTCAAAATATTTTCTATCCTGTCCACTGGTTGAACCTATAAAAATAGCTTCATGACCCTCCTGTGCCGCAGCTTCAACTAAAGCCTCGGCAATCATCAAGTGCCCGCCTGTTCCGCCGCCTGTTATACAAAACTTCATCTCTTTTCCCGTCTATTCATATTACTTCATTTTCGCTTTTTTAGATGCCATTAAAACCATACCTATCCCGATTGAGGCTGCCAAAATAGAGGAGCCTCCATAACTTAAAAACGGAACAGAGATTCCTTTGATGGGAGTTATTCCGCTGATTCCGTACGCATTTACCAAAAAAGCAAAAGATAACAAAAGCCCGACTCCCAGACTAAAGAGATAGACTCTTCTGTCTTTTGTGCGATTGGCTATCTTAAAAATTCTCTGAAGCATCCACATGAAGATAATTACAACACTAAGAACTCCGATAAACCCGAACTCTTCTGCAAGTCCTGCTAAAACAAAGTCGGTGTGAACTTCACTTAAAAAACCGAGCTTGAATGTTCCGTTTGCAACTCCTACGCCAAAGAGTCCGCCATTGTGTATGGCATTGAGCGAGTGCCCTATCTGGTACGGTTCAACCTCCGTCGGAACTCTAAGCTGAGCGGCGATGGCATCGGGGAAAAGCTCTAAAACGCTGTTTTGCGCAAGCGCCCACCAAGATTTAATCCGTAAGATTCTATGTTCCGCACTTACGATAAAAAAGATAAAAAACATCAATGTTCCGAGTAAAAGCGTCAAGAAAAATCTAAAACTGCTTCCTGCAAACATAAGCATAAACAAAAGTGTTAGTCCGATAACTACAACCTGCCCCAAATCATTTTTAACAAAAGCTATAATAAACATGACACCTACAAAAACTATGCCGTAAGGGGCAAATCTAATGTACTCCTCTTTAACTCCCATTCCGTCATGATGACCCAATTTTCTAGAAAAACTCCATGCCAAAAAATATACAAATCCGATTTTAAAAAACTCAACGGGAGCAAGAGAAAATCCAAAAACTTTTATCCATCTCTTTGCTCCTCCGACTGCTGAGACAAGATACTCAGGCAAAAAAGGCATGGCAATCATGAGTATTGCCGAACCGATAAAGAGTGTAAACCCTATCGGTGTAAGAAGTTTATCAGGATCGCCTTGTGCCAAAAGCCAGATGACAAGTACGCTAAATATCCCAAAGAGTGCCTGACGAATTGCAAAATGAAACTAATTTACACCAAAAAGCAGCGTTGTATAAGCCGAGAGCGTATATGTCAGAACAATACTTATGCCGATAAGTATAGAAACAAGAGTAAAAAGTTTTCTATCCGCCATGAAAAATTACTTTATTTTGTTGATTTTAAGAACAAACTCAACTTCTGCTTTAGATATATGAAGCTCTTTTGAAATGGTCTCTAAAGTGACCCCCTGCTTATAAAGTGAGATGATTTTTTCATCATCGTTTCCATGAATGGAAGCGGGAATAGAAATCTGTTTGACTCCGCTCTCGAGTGAAGAGATTCTTAAATTTATATGTTCATCTATAGTATGAATACTCTCTTCAAGTCTTTTTAGACTAAGAGATATCGGCTTTACCATGTCATAAACCGTTCTCTCAACTTCTTGATAAATTTCATCGTCGCTCATGCGGTTTGTATTTTTTTTGATACTGACCTGAGTATCGCTTAGCTGTTTTTTGAGATAAAAAATCTCCCTGTTTAGCTCCTCTGCAACCGTTGCCACCGAACGAATATTTTTGTTGTACTCCGAATCTTTTGTAAAAACATAATATATAAGATATAAAATCATGATTGCCATTGCAATAACTAAATACTCAACGTTTATGGCTTCTAGATTCATTCTTTACTCTCTCTGGCTTCACGGATAAGAACTCTCTCTCTTGCAGTAAGATATGCGCCCCACTCTCTCTCGTCACGTTCATGTATCTTTGTAATTTTTGCCAATGATGAATCAAGCGCTATAAAAAATATGCCCACGTCTCTCTTTGGATGAACAGGCATAGAGACCCTTCCGTAATACACAGTGCCTTTTTGCAAAATATCTTCGCTAAGTTTAAAATGTTCAAATACGATAGATTCTATAGCCACTTCATGCGTTAAAGATACCCTCTTTGGCTCTTCATTTTTCAAAAATCTCTCAAGCGCATCTATCTTCTTGTGCAGCTCTACCATGAGATTTAGTAAAACAGGATCCGTATCGCTTGTCTCACCTTTGGCACGTGCGAGTTTTAGCCATTGATTTATCGGGTCGTCATCACTCTCGCTTAACTGCTCGTACTCTCTCATGTACGCTTCTTTATCTGTCTCTACTTCACTAAAAAGTATATCGATAGGTGCTTTTACTAATCTGACGCTCATAATAAAACCTTATCTAAAATAATCAAAATGAAAAAAACGATTCCAAGATAGCCGTTAACCGTGAAAAAAACACGGTCGATTTTTGTAAAATCTTTTCTTACGAGATAGTGCTCATAACTAAGCATAAAAGCGCTTAAGAGCACCGCGAAATAGGCAAATGTATTTAGTTCTGCCACCCAGACAAAAAGTGCCCAAAAAACTATAGTTAAAACATGAAAAAGGGATGAGAGAAGCAAAGTCGCTTCAGAGCCGTATTTTGAAGGAATCGAGTGAAGTCCTTTTTCTTTGTCAAACTCCATGTCCTGCAAAGAGTAGAGCAGATCAAAACCTGCAACCCAGAAAATAACACCCAGACTAAGCATAACAGACCACTGCGTTATTTCGGCACTTACCGCTACAACACCCGCAATAGGGGCAAGTCCAAGCGATAAACCTAAAACAACATGTGCCAGTGATGAAAATCTCTTAAAGTAGGAGTAACTCCCTAAAATAAGCAGTATCGGAAAGCTCAGAGCAAATGCCAAAGGATTTATCATGTATGCCACCGCTATAAAAACAAAAGCATTGACAAGTGTAAAAATCATAATACTTGAAGCATCCAAACGTCCGTCAACATTTGGTCTTGAAGCGGTTCTGGGGTTAAGAGCATCTATATCTCTATCTGCAAATCTATTAAGCCCCATCGCAAAATTTCTTGCACTTACTGCAGCAAATACGCCTAAAATAAGCAGCCAAAAACCAAACCAGCCATCTGCTGCTACTATCATGGCAATAAAGATAAAAGGGAGCGAAAAGATAGAGTGTTCAAACATGACGAGTTCGTTGAAATCTTTAAGTTTACTTATATATCTTTGCAAATTGAACCTTAAAATTATTTTTGTTTGATTTTACCCAAAGTTTATTTAAACTTTCGCAATAACAATTTAACTAAAAGTCTAATTCTATTATAAATTTATTTACACCGTTTTTATGTTCATATTTTAAATGCAATGAATGTGCATCAAGTACATGTTTTACAATATAGAGTCCAAGCCCAAAACTCTGAGGTGATGTTGAATTATCTCCTTTGAAAAACGGTTCAAAATAATTTTGCAGCTCATAAGAGAGCTTTTGCCCTACACTCTCAAACACTAACATGTTCTCATCTGCTTTAACAACAACCTTTTTATCTTTTGAGTACTTTATCCCATTATCAAGCAGGTTTTTAACGGCTATAGAGAAGAGAGTAAAATCAACACCAATCTTAATATTCTCAAACTCTTTTACTACACTATCTTCTTCACACATTAAAATATCCATGGCGTTGTCTATGATATCTTCTAAAAAATAGCTCTTTTTTTCTAACTCTTTTTTTGTTGATATCAGCTCTTCTATGGACGCAAACTCTTTTATCAAAGACTCTAATCTGTAAAAAACTTTTTGCATGCTCTCAACATTCTCTTCTGTTTGAGGAAGCCGGGTTAAAAAATTTCCTTTTGTTATAGGTGTTTTTAGTTCATGCATTATATTTCTGATAAAAACATTCCTTGACTCTTGTAGTTTTTTTAATTTTTGCGCTGCTTTATGAAACTCGTTGGCAAGCTGAGATATCTCATCCTTGTTTGATGTCATGCACTCTAAATCAAAATTTTCATTGCCAAATTTTTTCACACTCTCTTGTAAAATTTTTAAAGGTTTTAGCTTATTTATAATAGAGAGATACAACAAAATAAATATTAAAAAAATTACCGCATAAGCGATTAAAATAATATTTTTATCATCCGATGTGATGCTCTGGCTTGTTAATATAATTTTGTCACTTGGTGTTTGTATAAAGATAAAGCGGTTCTCTCCTAACTCTAAGTGTCTGATTTTAAACGCTCTGTTTGATTTGAACTCCCTGCTTTTTAACTCTTTTGAAGTGAGTATATTTTCTATCTCACCGGCATCCAAAATAACCAAAAAACTTAAACTTTTCATGTACTCTAAAAGTTCATCTGAAACGCCGCCTTCTCTATACTGATGCATAAAAATCTTTGTAATTTCTATATCTCTTTTATGATTAAAACGTTTTTCTTTTTGCTTATAGACACCATAAAGCAGTGCAAAACTCACACTTATAAGAAGCAGAGAGATTAAAAAGATGATATTGATTGTAAAAAGAATAGAGTACTTTTTCATTCTGCCAACTTATAGCCGGAGCCTCTTATGGTTAGAAGATATTTGGGATTTTTAGGGTCTTGTTCTATTTTTGCCCTGATTCTGTTGATGATTACCGCCAAAGTGCCGCTCTCTTCATTGGTATTTACAAAAGAGCAGTTTTGCAAAATATCGTACCTTGAAACGACAAAACCTTTTCGCTTGCACATCAAAGACATTATCTCATACTCCGCGGGAGTAAATTTGATAAATTTTGTATCTTTGTAAATCTCCTGTTTTTTCTCATCCAAAACAAACAGCTCTTTTTTTGCCTCAGGCTTTAAAAGTTCAAGCTCTTTTGAACATCTGCGTAAAATCGTCTTTATTCTTACTTCAAGCTCCCTTGGATCGTAAGGCTTTGGAAGATAATCGTCGGCTCCAAGTTCTAAGGCTATTACCTTATCGGTTATGTCGCTTCTCGCACTTGATATAATGATAGGGATATTATGTTTTAAAAGCAGCTTTTTACATACTTCAAGCCCGTCCATACCCGGAAGCGTCAAGTCTAAAATAATCAAATCATACGGATTCAACGCTATAGCGCTCAAAGCTAAAAAAGGGTCTTCGTAGTTTGTGATTTGTATATTATATTTTGCTAGATACTGAGTTAGGACATTCGCCAACTCAGCATCATCTTCAATCATTGCAATTTTTATCATAATCCATATCCATGTAGTAGTGGGTAATTTTACACTATTTACATGAATTTTTAGATTTACCGCCCATAGACGATTCCATTCTCATCGCCATTTTCTGATCAATCATTTTTCTTAACTCAGCTTTTTGAGCAGGCGTTAAAACTGCATACACGCTAGCAATCATTTGAGCTTTTCTCTCAATTTTCTTCTCTTGTCTCTCTTTTGAGAGTTTAATAAAAAGCTCTTTGTCAAAATTTGTGTCACTAAAAGCATTTGAGATTTTTGGCATATTTTGCATATTTTCTCTCATTATTGCTCTTACCTTATCTCTTTGTTAATCACTTAGATCAAGAGACATTATCTGCGCTATAAGAGGATTTCTATGGCTTTTTTGTTTCATGTTGCATTGTTGTGATTTTGCACAACTGCCTCTGTTTTTATCACAATTCATCTGACCTGCCACCAAAGAAGATGTCAGCAACACTGCCAAACCTAAACTCATTATAATTTTTTTGTTCATCGTGAACTCCTTTTGTTTTTTGTAGTAAAAGTATAGAGTAGTGTTATTAACGGTATTTTAATTTCATATTAACGATTTATTAACGCTAGGCTATAATTTTGTTTTAAAACAAGGCAAAAAAAAGAATGACTCAACTAGCCATTATCGGACCGACAGCATCGGGAAAAAGTGATTTGGCGATAAAAATCGCAAAAAAAATCAATGCCTGTATCCTCTCCATAGATTCGCTTAGTATCTATAAAGAGATTGACATCGTTTCGGCAAAACCATCACCCAAAGAGCTTCAAGAAGTAAAACACTTTGGCATAAATCTTCTTAACCCCGATGAATATTTCAGCGTGGAAATTTTCATAAATCTCTATAAAGAGGTAGTTGAGACATGTAAAAGCGATGCAAAAAATCTCATCATTGTCGGCGGAACATCCTTTTATATAAAGTCTCTTATGAGCGGTCTATCAGAGATTCCAAAAATAACAAAAAAAACAGTTCTACATGTAGAACAAATGCTAAAGAATCTCGAAAACTGTTATGATTTTTTATATAAAATTGATAAAGAGTACATGAGTAAGATAGCGCCAAACGACAGATACAGAATTGAGAAAGCACTCCTTATTTACGAGGCTTCAAAACTCACTCCAAGCGAATGGTTCAGACAAAATCCTCCAAAACCGATAATAGAAAATCTTCCTGTTTATAATATTGACGTCTCTAGAGATATTTTGCGAGAAAGAATCACAAAACGCACCTATAAAATGCTTAAAGCCGGTCTTATAGATGAAGTTTGCCGCTTAGAGCAAAAATACACAAGGCTTCCGCACTCCATGGGCTCTATAGGCATAGTCGAAGTTTTAGAGTATCTTGATGGCAAAGTAACAAAAGATGAGATGCTCCAAAACATCTCAACACACACGGCGCAGCTCGCAAAAAGGCAGCAGACGTTTAACCGCACTCAGTTTGAGAATATAACAAGCGCGCCGCTTGAAGAGCTAGAAAAAATTATTTTGCTTCGCTAATCACACTTATTTTTTCTTCTCATCAGGTTCACATCCGCAAGCTACGACATCCTTTTGCTCAAGCATCCGCATCTCTGCATATATACCCCAAAGTCCTATTTCCTTCTTTTTGGCATGGTCTTGAGCAATCAACATTCTGTTTCTCAATCCTCTAGGCAGAGATGTGTCTTTAACATCCGTTAAGGCGTAGCCGTCTCTAACTATTTTGTAATTGAAATCGTTATCTTTTATCCAGGCATATTCAATGCCATGTTCATCTTTTAAAAAAACCTGATATGAAATATTTGAGCCTTTTGGAAACATTTTATTCATGTATGCTAGTGCTTTGTTTTTTAACTCTTCTCTTTTGTCATAATCTACAAGCTGGATGCTTCCTTTCTTATTGTTTGCCTTTGCAAAAAGTTCTATACCTGTTAAGTGAAGCCTTTTTTCAACACCGTTTTCATCTATTTTCAGAGTGTTTTCAGCGATAAATTCAACTATTTTTGCTGACTCGGCGAAAGTCAAAGAGGTCAACAAAACCATAAGCAAAACAAATTTTTTCATTTGTGCTCCTTCATAATATTTTAAAATAATAACAAAAAAATACTGATTTTTCTTTTGAATATATAGATTATAAACAAGATGGCTTTAGGGAGGGTATCCCTAAAGGAGGAGAGAGTTTAATGTAATTTACAAAAAAATTACATCATCCCAGGCATACCGCCCATGCCGCTCATATCCGGCATTTCAGGTTTTTCTTCAGGTAGTTCATATATTGCCGCTTCAGTTGTTAAAAGCAGGCTTGAGATAGAAGTAGCATTTGTAAGAGCTACGCGTCCGACTTTAAACGGGTCAATGATTCCTGCTTCAAACATGTCTACATATTCGCCTGTTGCAGCGTTAAAACCGATGTTTTCATTTGTCGCACTCTCAACCGCATTTACTACTACACCCGCATCATAACATGCATTTGTAGCAATCTGCTTTAGTGGAGCTTTGATTGCGCGAAGAATTATCTCACAACCTATTTTTTGATCACCCGTTAGGTCTAGTTTTACTTTTGCGCCTGCGCGAACAAGAGCAGCGCCTCCGCCGATTACTATTCCCTCTTCAACAGCAGCTTTTGTAGCAGACAATGCATCGTCAACTCTGTCTTTTTTCTCTTTCATCTCAGTCTCGCTTGCCGCACCGACTTTTATGACTGCTACGCCGCCGCTTAGTTTTGCCAAACGCTCTTGTAGCTTCTCTTTGTCATACTCACTTGAAGTCGCATCTATCTGAACTTTGATTTCAGCGATTCTTTTTTGTACATTTTCAGCTTTGCCTGCACCGTTTACGATAACAGTGTTATCTTTGTCGATTACGACACGAGAAGCTTGCCCTAAATGCTCTAAAGTTGCTGCGCTAAGGGTATGCCCAGTCTCTTCAGAAATAACGGTTCCTGCAGTTAAAATAGAGATGTCTTGAAGCAT
This sequence comes from Sulfurimonas sp., assembly GCA_002899765.1. Taxonomy (GTDB): domain Bacteria; phylum Campylobacterota; class Campylobacteria; order Campylobacterales; family Sulfurimonadaceae; genus Sulfurimonas. The sequence continues at coordinate 41,678 of PPDH01000015.1, forward strand.
CGCTTTTCTTCTGTCGCCAAAACCTGGAGCTTTTACTGCAGAGATATTTAAAACACCGCGAAGCTTATTTACAACTAGAGTTGAAAGCGCTTCACCTTCTACATCTTCAGCTATGATTAAAAGCGGGCGAGAAGTTTTTTGAACCTGCTCTAAAACAGGCAGTAAATCTTTTAATGAAGTAATTTTGCTATCAACGAGCAAAATCCAAGGATTTTCTATCTCAGCCGTCATTTTTTCGGTATTTGTTATAAAGTACGGGCTTAAATATCCACGGTCAAACTGCATACCCTCAACTACATCAAGCTCATCAACGATGCCTTTAGCCTCTTCAACGGTAATAACCCCGTCTTGACCTACTTTTTCCATAGCTTCAGCAATCATATTTCCGATTTGCTCATCGGAATTTGCAGAGATAGTCGCAACTTGAGCAATATCTTTTTTGCCGTTTACAACTTTGCTAGATGCTTTTAAGTGTGCTAAAATTGCTTCGCATGCCTTATCCATACCGCGTTTAACTTCAATAGGATTTGCACCCGCCGTGATGTTTCTAAGACCTTCAGAGAAGATTGCATTTGCTAAAACAGTAGCCGTCGTTGTTCCATCTCCCTCCTCATCGGCAGTTTTTGAAGCCACATCCTTGACAAGCGTAGCACCCATATTTTCTAATTTATCTTTTAGCTCTATCTCTCTTGCAACAGAAACACCGTCTTTTGTGATTACCGGATTGCCGTAACTTTTTTGGATTAAAACATTACGACCGCGAGGTCCCATAGTCACTTTTACTGCATCTGTTAGTTTTGCAACACCGCGAGCCAGCGCATTTCTTGCATTGTCTGAAAAAATTATCTCTTTTGCCATTTTATATTCCTTGTCTTAGTTTATTTTTTTATGATTCCAAAAATATCTTCAGTCTCTATTACCAGAAACTTCTCTCCATCAAGTGAGATTTCACTCCCTGAAAATTTACCAAAAACAACTATGTCCCCGCAAGAGACTTCACTAACTTCAGAACTAACCGCTACTACTTCGCCTTTTGACGGTTTTTCTTGTGCATTATCAGGAATAATAATACCACTGCTCGTAGTATTTGCCTCTTCTACTCTTTTTACTAGGACTCTTTTTCCTAATGGTTGAAAATTCATTTAAACTCCTTAAATAACATAATTTACGAGCGCAATAATACACAAAAATAGTAACAAAGTCAACGTCTTTAGTCTACTACACTAAGCTCTTCTTACTAAATACAGTCAATATTATTGATATAGATGTTCATTTTTTACTTTTTGGGTTACATTTTTACTTTTTTGTTGACTTTTGTTCTATCTTAGCTTATTTAAAGTTTTAAAAAAGTATAATTCTGCCTCTTAAAAGATGTCAGGGTAGCTCAGCTGGTTAGAGCACTGGTCTCATAAGCCGGGGGTCGCGAGTTCAAGTCTCGCCTTTGACACCATTNCCTTTGACACCATTTTTTAAGATTCCGGATTAGCTCAGCGGTAGAGTAGGTGACTGTTAATCACTTGGTCACTGGTTCGAATCCAGTATCCGGAGCCACCCTTTTTAAAACCCCTAAAATACAAACTTCCAGAAGATTTATTTTTCCAACCGTGCCCAATGTGTGCCCTTAATCAAACTATCTTTTCCTCCAAACACTAATCTCTGCTATGCTGTGCTGAAACTTTCTGCTTGTCTCTTTTATGACAAACTCCAAATCTTGTAAGTGAACAAGTTCAAAGTTGACACTTAAAATCTCTTTTAGCGTGTCGATAGTTTTTATATCTTTGCCGCTCTCATCTTTGTATCCGCCTAACCAGAACTCTTTTTTTGTTGAGCTCTCCTGCCAAGTATATGGAGACGTTACAATCAAAACTCCATCACGGTTAAGTCTCTCATGTACGCTGTCCAAAAATAGTCTAGGGTTGTAGAGCCTGTCTATAAGGTTTGTCGCCATTATCAAGTCGTAAGAGTTAAAATTTGGCTTTAGATTACATGCGTCTGCCTGCCAAAAAGAGACTCTCTCTTTTAGATTTTCATAACCGAGTTCTTCTATGGTTATCTTTTTTTTCTGCACCAAATAGCCCTCGGTTTTTGGAGTAAATGCGATATATCCGTCGCTTTTGAGTTTTACGCCGACACCTATAAATCTAGCAGAAAAGTCAATCCCCTCTACCTCATCAAAACTACTTGCCAGCTCAAACGTTGCCCTTCCTGTTGCACACCCTAAGTCAAGCGCTTTTTTGTGGTTTTTTGCAAATCTTGAAGCAATTTTGGCGCACTCTGTCGCAAAGTTTTTTACGCCGAAGTTCTCATCTCCATACTGAAACTCACAATACTGAGACACCGACTTGTCACTCTCATAAATATCGCTCTTTCTTTCTGTTTCGGTGTTAGTTATTACATATCTAAAGCCTGCATTTTGATAAAAATGCTTACGAAATGCGTAACGCGAATGCTTCATGATAAGGTTTCCACTGCTTGCCCATGATGAGCCTAAAATCAGCGCATGTTTATCATCAAAAGTCGGTGTAGAAAAATCATCGTAAGCAGGGTGAATCTCAAAACCTTCAAAGCCGAATATCGGCGTGCGGCTCAACTGCCAAACATTTCCGACGACATCATATATGCCGTTAAAACCAAACTCGTTTACAGGGCATGAACTAAAGTAGTGATAAAAATTTAGATTTGCCCTACTCTCATGAAAATCCGGAATATCTCGCAAACCTGCATGTTCATATATCAATCTATACTCCGCCTCGCTCGGCAAAGAGTAAAGAACTCCATACTTTTTACTTTTGTAACGGCAAAATGCCTCTGCTTCGAGTGCGTTGACATCTACCGGCCAATCAAGCGGCATATCAATAACTGATGAGAGTGTTCTATATCTGTATTTACCATCTTGCAAAACCCAAAAAGTAGGATACTTTACGCCGCTTATCTCTAAAAATTTCTTCCCCTCATCATCCCAAAATTCAGTATTTTCATAGCCGCCCTCTTTTACAAACTCAATAAATTCGGCGTTACTTACCAGATATTTTGAGACTTTAAATTTCTCTACATGTGCGCTAAACTCTCCATACTCGTTATCCCAGCCGTAGAGATTATGTGACTTCTCTTTACCTAAAACGACATTGCCGTCCTCTATCTTTATCATCTCATTTTTGGGAGCCTCTGAACTATGTGTACAGATATTGAACTCTTTTACTTCCCTTACATTCTCAAGCGGCATCTGACGGTGCAGAACTAAAGAAGTCTCTATATGAATACGCTCATGCTCTATCCCCATCAAAATAATCCACATGGGAGAATCTTGCGTAATTGGAAGAGTTAAAGGAAGCGATGTTATAAGCTCATCAACAAGATTTCTAACTTTTTTGCGGTACGCTCGCGCATCCTCTACTTTTGGCCATTTGTAACGACTGCTCTCTAAGTCATCCCACGCCATCTCATCCACACCCACTGCAAAAATGGACTCAATCTCTGGATTTATCCGCTCTTTAATTATCTTCATGTTGATAAGTTTATTTACAAAAAATGTTGCGGTATGTCCGAAATAAAATATCATAGGATGACGAGTCGGCTCCGATTTTTGATAAAAAACTTTATCATCTTTTAATACTTCAAAAATCTTCTCAAAAATATCGTAAGTGTTGTGAAAATATGCTCTTATCTCTTCTCTTTTTGCCTCTGTATCCGAACCGTCTAAAGTTATGGGATATAAACTAAACTTACTCAAAATATTACCTTTTGGATATAATTTTTCTATGAAATTTTATTATAGTGAAAAACTAAGCTCATTTACAAACCTCTTGCATGCTTTTACTACAAAAGATAGCGGTAATTTGGCATTTCATGTCGGGGATGACGAAACAGACGTGCAAAAAAATCATGAACTCCTGGCAAAAGAGTTAGGGTATGAAAAAAATTCACTTGTTCACATGCAGCAGATTCACTCCGACATCGTACATGTAGTTACAAATGAGGATTTTAAAACTCCTCCTACATGTGACGCGCTTGTGACAAACAAAACAGACAAGGCGCTTATGGTTATGGTTGCCGATTGCTCTCCTATTCTGTTTTACGACGATAAAAAAAAGGTTATTGCAGCCGCTCATGCGGGAAGAGCTGGCGCATTTAAAAACATAGTAAATAATGTGGTTGAGAAGATGCAAACGGAATTTGGCTCAAATCCAAAAGATATACATGTAAGCATCGGTGCTAGCATCGGAGTCTGCTGTTATGAGGTTGGGAGCGAGATTTACGATGAGGCAAAGATACTCGGTTTTGAGTATGCCATGCAAAAAAGAGACGGGAGTTTTTACCTTGATGTCGGTACTATTTTAAAAAAACAACTCCTCTCTTGCGGTATCAAAAGAGAAAATATCGAATTTTGCAATGATTGTACATGCTGCAATACGCAGAAATATTTCTCTTACAGAGCCGAGGCGAAAACGGGAAGATTTGCCGGGGTTATCCAACTAACTCTGTGATTTTTTTTGCAAGCTGTGCAGGCAGAAGCCCCAAAGACTCCTCCACCTGTTTTGTATTTCCGTGGGTAATAAACTTGTACTCATACTCAAAGCTTACAACTTCTACATGTAGAATCTTCTCTTTTGAGAGAAACTCTAAAATTGCCGAACCAACTCCGCCCATTTTTGCACTGTCGCTAAATACAAACCACTTTTTATGTTTTGCGGACATGTCGCGAAGCATCTCCTCATCAAGCGGCTTTACAAATCGCAAATCCAAAATACTCACTTCAAAATCCAAAAAAGAAGCACTCTCATAGGCTCTGCCAACGCCGTTTCCGTAGCCTATAAAAAGAATATCCGTACTACTTGAGCGCAATAACTGAGATTTTGCCAATTCAAACGGCAACGATTCAGGCAGGTCTGTTTTAGTAAATGCGCCTCTTGGATATCTAAGCGAACATGGGTAAGGATACTCAGCCGCAAACGCCATAGCCTGATGAAAACTCTTCTCATCTCTTGGAGCAAAAAGCGTCATGTTCGGAATAGCTCTTAAAAAACTAATATCAAATGCCCCTTGATGCGTCTCCCCGTCCTCTCCGACTATTCCGGCACGGTCGAGTGCGAAAACAACCGGAAGATTCATAAGACATGTATCATGTATTATCTGATCATACCCGCGCTGCAGAAATGTTGAGTAAATAGTACAAAACGGCTTAAATCCCTCTTTTGCGAGTGCCGCCATTGATGTGACTGCATGCTGTTCTGCGATTGCCACATCCCAAAATCTATCGGGATATGCTTCCATCAGCTCGTTTAAACCTGTTCCGCTTGGCATTGCCGCGGTTACTCCGACTATCTTTTCATTCTGTTTTGCAAGATGTAAAAGGGCTTCTGCGTATATTTGAGTAGCGCTTTTTGCCGTACTCTTTTTAGATGCGTTGCCGCTGTCTATATCAAAAGGTCCTACTCCATGCCACTTCTCTTCTTGACCTTCTGCTATCTCATACCCTTTGCCCTTAATAGTTTGGACATGAACGATAACGGGTTTTTTAAGCTCTTTAGCTTTTTGAAGTATCTCTATGAGCGATGTTAGATTATGTCCGTCAACAGGTCCGATATAGTCAATCCCCATCTCTTCAAACATAATCCCCGGAGTGATGAGCTTTAACGACTCTTCCATTCTTTTTGCGATATATCTGGCACTATCTCCAAAATTATCTACAAAATTTTCAGTATGTTTTTTAAAGGTTTGATAAAACGGTGAAGCCATCGCCGAACTGAGCATTCTGCTTATCGCGCCTATAGGTTTTGATATACTCATCTCATTATCGTTAAGTATAATAACCATTGGATATTTTCTATCACCCAATTCATTAAGCGCTTCGTAAACCATGCCTGCCGTCATGGCTCCGTCACCTATCATTATAACGGGTATTCTCTTATCCTCTTCACCTTTTAGTGCAATAGCTTTAGCTGCGCCCACTCCCAAAGAGATTGAAGTTGAGCTGTGTCCCGCTACGAAATAGTCATGTTCGCTCTCACTCGGTTTTGTATATCCGCATAAACCATCAAATTGTCTTAGAGTATCAAACTCCCTCCATCTTCCTGTTAAAAGCTTATGTGCATAAGATTGATGTGAAACATCAAAAATAAATGGGTCTTTTTTAGAATCAAAAACTTTATGCATCGCCACAATAAGCTCTGTTGCGCCAAGAGTTGAACTCAAATGCCCGCCGTTTTTACTTACTACTCTTAAAATCTCTTCTCTTATCTCCGTGCAAAGAGTCTCTAACTCTTTAACGCTGCTTTTTTTAATATTTATCAATTTTTCACTCACTTAATGCTGCTTTTTTTACACGCTCAAATCTTTTTGCTATTTGCGCATCTATATTGCCTGCATCACTTATAGCTATAACTCCGCCAAGGCTTATAGCGGCATCTGAGACAACCTCTACATGTGAGAGTGAACCGACAGCTTGTGAGATTGCTCCATGATCTTTCGGATTTACTCTCAAAACCACTTTTGATGCACTCTGCAGCTCTTTAATCAACTCTTTGGCTAATGTTTTAGCCACTTCACTTGAGTTATCTCCAAGCTCAATCTTTATGACCTCTTTTGCAATATCGACAGCAGCACTTATCAATTCACCCTTAATACCCTCTAGTGCGCTTTCAAACTCTTTTGCGCTTTTTTGGAGCTTTGCAACGGATGCCGAATATAAAGAAAGAGCATCTGTTGCATTTTTTTCGCCCTCTTTAGCGTGAAGCTCTTTACCTGCTTCAACACCTTGAGCATAAGATTCTTCTTTAACTTTTGCAAGCTCTGTTTTATGCTCTTCGCTCATGCTCTCAAGTTTCATTTGAAGTTTGATAAAGTTAGATGACATCTCATCGGTCTTTTTAAGCAGAGATTCTATAAGGGAGTCTTTGGAATTTGAGCTCATAGCAGTTGCGTCAACCTCTCTGTTTTTTATCGGCTGCGGTGTCTCCTCAACAGGTTTTTTAGGTACAAGTGAAGATTCAAAAACCTCTTCTTGTGCGTCATCGGCACCAAAAGCCAAAACCTTAAAGTTATACTTATCGACATTATGTTTTGCCATTTTTTGACTCGTTATTATACTTGACAAATTATTCTACCATCTCTTCAGTTGAACTTCCCAGCTGAATTACTCCGCTCTCTGCAAGACCATTGACCACTTCAACAATTCTTCGCTGAGCACTTTCGACTTCTTTCATCTTAACAGCGCCCATAAACTGCATCTCTTCTTCAAATGCCTCTCTTGCTCTCTCACTCATAGCACTAAAGAATTTCTGTTTGAGTTCTTCAGGAGCACTTTTGAGTGAAAGCATCAAATCAGGTTTTTCGATTGCTTTGAGTATTTCGGTAATTGCATTTTTATCCAGCATCTCTATATCTTCAAATGTAAACATCATCTCTTTGATAAGATTTGACATCTCTTCATCTCTCTCTTCGATCTTAGCAAGAGTCTCTTTTGAAGCTTTTGCTCCAAGACGGTTAAATATATCTGCAACCGCACGAGGACCACCGACTTCAACTTTGTATGATGCAAGAGATTCAAGTTTAGACTCAAGCACGGCGGAGACTCTTTTAATAACAGAAGGAGATATATCTCCAAGTTTAGCCATTCTCATTGAAACTTCACTTCTAAGATCATCCGGAAAATACTGTATGGTATCTGCAGCTTCGGTTGCATCCATGTGTGCCAAAATAAGGGCAATTGTCTGAGGATGCTCATTGATAATAAAATCTGAAAGTTGCTGAGGCTTGATTTTTGAAAGATAAGAAAAGTTTTGTGTCTCCTGCATGCTTTTTGAGAGTTTTTCTAAAACTTTTTTTGCCTCTTCAGGTCCCAATGTCCTATACAGAAGCTCTCTTGCATACTCCATACCGCCCGATGTTATAAACTGACCGGATTGAAAAATTGCATAAAATTCCTCTAACACCGCAGTTGCAACAGATTTCTCTACACTTTTATTTGTAGCAATATGCTTTGAGACTTCAGTTATAGCATCAACACTCATATTTGAAAATATAGCGGCTGTTGCTTCTTCGCCTATCTGCATAAGCATTATAGCAATTTTCTCAGACATACTCATCTCATCAAATTTTGCCTGCTGTGTCGGATTTAGATTCATATACTTTTTCCTCTACCTGATTGATATATCTGCTTCTTCTGTCATCAATGCTTGAAGAACAAGTGCTACGGCTTCCGGTGATTCCTCAACCATACCTCGGATTTTTTCAAGAAGAACATCATATTTAAGTTAATCTTCATTAAATCCTTCTCCCATGCCAAGCTGCTCTTCAACTTTACGGCGCATTGTTTGAACTTTCTCTACCAAATCTTCATTTGCATCATCTTCTATGTCTATAAGCGGCCTGCCAACCTCATCCTCTTCTTTGGAGATTTCAAGCATTCTCTGCGCGAAAGGAGATATGACTTTTTTGTAAAGAATAAAAAGAAGCAAAAGAACAAAAATATATTTAAACAGTTCAGAAAATGGAGCCAGATAGGTTTGAGAAAATGTTAGAGCTTGATGCATTCTCTCCTTAGCCATGTCAACTTCAGGCAGTTTAAACTGCAGATTTTGGACACTAATCTGATCGCCTCTATCTTCATTTATACCGATAGAACGGCTGACTAAAGCAGATAAAGCTTCAAGATCCGTCTCAGACAACGGCTCATACTCAAGCTCTTGTGTCTGTTTGCCATCGGCATCCATCTTATACTTATATTTTCCATCCACTACGACAGCAGCCGTAACTCTTTTAATTCGCGCAAATTCACTTTTTATAGTTGAGATAGTTTTTCCTACCTCATAATTTGTCGTTCCCGTATTTTTTTCATACTTTTCACTTGCCTGATTATTTGAGAGACCCTCTACCGGACCTATATTGCTAACTGTTCCAGGAACTCCCCCAACTTCAGCAGGAGTTGAACCCTCTCTTCTTTCTTCACTAACCTGCTCACTTCTAACTACATTTTCTGGGTCATATACTTCAGAAGTCGAGCTTTTAATAGAAAAATCAAACTCTATAGTAACCTGAGCAACAACTTTATCTTCCCCGCCGACAAAAGGAGAAATTACCTCTATGATTTTTTTCTGTTTTTTCTTCTCTTCTTTTGTCTTATAGCTTTGCTGAACCGACGAGAGTTCACCCATCTGAGCCATCTCATCTTCATCTCCCAATGTTTCACCGTCGCTGTCTATAAGCATGACATTTGCAGAAGTCAGATTTGGCACTGCCGCAGCTACAAGATTTTTTATGCCTCTAATCTGTTTTGAAGAGAGCCTTTTACCCTCAACAAGCTGAAGCATAACAGAAGCTGTAGGATCTGTCTTTTTTTCAACAAAAAGAGTGTCTTTTGGAAGTGCCAAACTTACACTTGCATGCTCTATCGGTGCCAGTGCGTTAATTGTACGGGAGAGTTCACCTTCAATTGCACGAAGATATTTTACATTTTGATCAAAGCTTGTTGCTCCAAACTCCTGATTGTCAAAGAGTTCAAAACCCACACCGCTGTTTTTTGGAATACCTAAAGAAGCAATGGCTATACGCTCTTTATAAACTACATTTTTAGGAACTTTTATAACGTTTTTGTCAAGTAACTCGTAGGGTACATTATCTTTTTCCAGCTGCTCGACAACTTTAGCCGCATCCTCTGAAGTCAAAGAATCAAAAAGCACTTCATATTGGCTCAGTGCATCTTTTTTAGCCGTATATACAACCATAAAAACCAAAAATGCAACAATACCGACAACGGCAAAACCTATAATAAACTTCTGCTGTTTTGTAAGCTTATCATACAGAATGACTAGTTGTGAAAAAAGTACCTTAAAATCCATCAATTTCCCATTTTACTATTACAAAAATTGTGTTACTAGCTTAAAAAAACGACTATTTTGCTCGTGTGTGCCTACCGTAACTCTTATTGCATTCATATCATAACTGCTTAAATTTCTAACAATCATACCCTGCTCCAAGAGCTGATTTGCTATCTTTGTTGAGTCCTGTCCTGCGCCTAGACACAATGTTACAAAATTTGTATAACTGTTTATTATATCTATTTTTTGCTCTTTTGCAAACTCTTCGTAGCGTTTCATCTGCTCAAAATTAAGAGTTACGCTTTTCTTCACAAAATCCTCATCCTTAAGAGCTTCACTCGCAGCTTCTAAAGAGAGAGTCGTGATATTAAAAGGCGGTCTTAACTTATAGAGCTCTTCTATAATTTTAGAATCTGCCAAGCCGTATCCTACCCTCATACCGCCTAATCCGTAAGCTTTAGAAAATGTACCGAGATAGATTACATTTTTAAACTCTTCTATAAGCTCTTTTGGCACTATCTCTTTTTTACTGTCTTTATATATAGCGTACTCCATATACGCACCGTCTATAACAACCAAAGTATCGCTGTCTATCTTCTTCAAAAAATTATATATCTTATCTGCGTCCAAAGCATCACCTGTCGGATTATTTGGAGTGCATATAAAAATGATTTCGGGTTTCTCTTGTTTATAGAGTTCATAGAACTCATCAAGGTCATGCTCTTGTGAGGCAGTTCTGATTGACTCTGCTCCTACATGTTTTGCATATATCTCATACATGGCAAAAGTGATAGAGTTCATTAATATTTTTGAGCCCTCATGAGCTTTTGCATGGATGAGAAACTCTATAACCTGATCACTGCCAGAACCGATAATCACGTTGGTGTTTTGCACCCCGTATCTAGCACTCAGAGCATTTTTAAGCTTTATCATCGAATCATCAGGATAAAGAGCAATCTTAGGTAAAATAGCAGCTACTGCTTCAATTACTTTAGGCGAACACCCTAGTGGATTTTCGTTTGATGCCAGCTTTACTATATCTTTTGGCTCTATACCAAACTCTCTTACAACCAACTCTATAGGCTTTCCAGCCTCATATGTTTTAATATTTCGCAAATTTTTATTAAACTTCAATCTCTTCACCTTTTACGTAACTTCCCAGCCAAGTTACCTCTTCCTTATGTTTTTGCAGTACTTCTTGAACGTTCTCATCATCTATATGACCATAAAAATCCATGAAAAAAAGATAATCAAATCCGCCTTTCTCTTTTAAAGGACGAGACTCTATTTTTGAAAAATTTATCTTTTTCTCATCAAAATCCTGCAGAAAATGAACGAGCGAACCCGCTTTTACAGAATCTTTAAGTCTCACTAAAATAGATGTTTTGTCATCTTCACTTCTCTCATTTTTAAAGTCACTAAGTATCACAAAGCGTGTTTGCGAACCTATATCATCCTCAACATGGTCAAACATAGTCGGAACACCGTAGAGTTTTGCGGCTATGTGACTGCATATTGCAGCAGAGTTAGGATTCTCTGCCGCTAAGATTGCGGCTTTAGCAGTTGATTCGACAGGAATCTGCTCAACATTAAATAGATTGTGTTCCTGTAAAAACTCTCTGCACTGCCCAAATCCTTTGTCTTTTGAGTATATTTTGGTAATTTGACTCAGTTTTTTCGCTTTTGTTGCAAAGGACATGTGGATTGGCATGTAGAGTTCGGCAACGATTCTTAGAGAACTTTTTGCAAGAAGATCAAGCGTCTCTCCGACAACACCGTCTCTTGAATTTTCAATCGGAACTACGCCAAACTTTGCCCTTTTTGCCTCAAGCGTCTTAAAAACAGAGTGGATTGAACTAAGAGAGAGATAGTCGCTCATAGCTCCAAAACGGCTCTCAGCTGCTTGATGCGTAAAACTTCCCTCAGGACCGAGATATGCTATGCGCTCAGGAAGCTCCAGATTTCTTGCAACTGCAAAAATCTCCAAAAATATAGCCTCTATTGCAGCCGCATTTAAGGCACCTTTTTGCTCTATGCTCTTTTGCGTCAATCTCTGCACTATTGCTTTTTCTCTCTCAGGTCTATAAATGGCTTCGTTGCTATTTTTTTTAATCTCGCCGACACGTTTAACAACCTCCATTCTCTCATTGAGCAGTTTCAACATCTCATCATCAATAGCATCTATAGCACTTCTACACTCATCTAAAGTTTTCATAACGTCTCCAAAATTTCTTGCATGTCAGCATAAACAAAGTCAGGTTTTAGCTCCTCTTTTAAAAAAGGGACTATCTCATCGGCACTTTTATACTTTCCGCTTGTAACAAAGATTGTCTTCATGCCCAACTCTTTAGCCCCGCCCAAATCACCTTTTACATCATCGCTTATAATTGTTATATCGCTAAATCCTGTGTCACTTTTTTGTTCTTGAACTCTTTTTAAAGCTTCATTATAAAAAGAGATGCTCGGTTTTCCCACAACATCATAACTGCAAGATGTTGCAAATTCAAGCATTTTCAAAATCGCTCCGACACCAGGATATCTTTTATTGTTTTTAGCATATATTGATGTCTCATGCATCCCCACCAAAGAGGCTCCGCTAAGTATAAAATCTATAATCTGCGCATATTCATCGGCAGAAAAATTCTCTTTGATGGCAATTAAAACCGTCTTTGGATTTTCATAATTTAACATGTAACCCATTTTTTTCAAAACTTCCAAAAACTCTGCTGCCCCGTACGGTGCTACCGAATCTTTTTGCACCCGTGACTCAAGGAGCATAAGAGGGTCAAGATAGCGAGAAAAATCAAAATTAAAACCGCTAGAGATAAGATAATTATAAAAATCCTTAGAGGCTTTTTTTGTATTGTTAGTGATAATCATGTATGGGATTTTCTTCTTATTTAACATGTCGATAAACTCTATGCTTCCGCGAATCGGAGATTTGTCGCCATCACTGATAAGAGTGCCCTGTACATCAATAAAATACATCTTATTTAACCAAAAATTCTTTCTCAAGCGCTACAAGATCTTCAAACTCTTCACGTCTGCGAATAAGTCTTGCCGCTCCGTCTTTTAGTGCAACTTCTGCGCTTCTGCCTCTTGTATTGTAGTTGCTTCCCATGCCAAAGCCGTAAGCTCCTGCGCTATGCACAACAAGTAAATCATTGTGCTCTAAAATCGGCAGTAAACAATCTTTTGCAAAAAAGTCGCCGCTCTCACAAACAGGTCCAACTACATCAGCCTTGCTCTCATCTGTTCTGCTCTGCGAGATCGCCTCGATTTTATGGTAAGCTTTATACAGACTTGGACGAAGAAGGTCGTTCATACCGCCGTCTACTACGACAAATCTTTTTGCACCGTTTTGTTTCTCATAAAGAACTTTTGTTAAAAAATATCCGGCATTTGCAGTTAAAAATCTTCCCGGTTCGCAAACAACAGTCAAATCAAGCCCCTTTAAAGTTCCAAGTATCGCCTGTGCATAGTCATAAGGTTTTATAGTCACCTCATCCTTGTACTTGACTCCAAGACCTCCGCCGATATCAAAAAATTTCAACTCTATCTTTATGTTTTGAAGTGAGCGAACCATATCTGCTACAATCTCAGCAGACTCGTAGATAGGCTTTAGTTCGGTAAGCTGAGAGCCTATATGGAAATGAATTCCGACCGGGTCTAAATGCTCTGAGTTATTCGCACGAATATACATTCTTTTTGCGGTATCTATCTCTACACCGAATTTATTGTCATGTAAACCGGTAGAGATATATGGATGCGTAAGAGGATCTATATTTGGGTTTACGCGTATACTGATTCTACATGTAGCGCCGAGCTCTTTTGCAATAAGTTCGACACGCCCAAGCTCCGCTTCACTCTCCACATTGATATACAAAATATCTTTTTGTATAGCTTCACGTATCTCATCATCGCTCTTTCCAACGCCTGAAAAAATAATCTTATAACTAGGGATGCCTGCCAAAAATGCACGGCGAACCTCGCCTATAGAGACACAATCAGCGCCGCTTCCCAAATCTGCAAAATGTTTAATAATACTAAGATTAGAGTTAGATTTTATGGCATACGCCATAAGAGATTTCCTGCCTTTAAAAGCCTCTTTGAGCTCTTCATACTGCTTTGTCATGTAGTTTAAATCATATATGTAAAGCGGTGTTTTATATGTAGATGCCAGTTCTTTAAAATTAATCATAAAAGTCCCAAATATTTTTTAGGGCATTTTATCTAAAAAGTACTTATATTTTTGTTATGTAGTTAGGCGATATCGTCTCCACTGCCTTATAGCAATCAAAAAGAGAATAAACACAGGAAGTACTATACCGACTTCACTTAGCAATGTTTTATGGCTTGAGAGTTCGATAAGTGCAAAAAGAATCGCCCATATCAAAAGTGATGAGATAATTGCTCCAAAACTAAAGAGCGAAACATTTAAAAACCTCACGCTAACAGGAACAAAAAAGAAGATAATTACAACAAGACTCGGCACAAAAAACGGATAGACAAATATTTTGTACAGAGAACTTTTAACAACATCAGTATTTATCTTCTGTTCTTTTAGAAGCAAATATGCATCAATAGCATCTTTTATAGTAAAGTTGACTTTCCCTTCATATACCTGATCTAGCATTTTAGGGCGAAAACCCTGAAGAATTTCAAGATTTTTTTCCTGTGTTACTTTTATCCCTAATGAATCAAAACTTATCTCATCCGGTTTAGTAATAATATCTGCAGCATTTATATGCCATGCATCCCCTCTATACCTAGCTCTTTTTGCCACTAAAACCTCTTTTAAAGAGCTGTTGCTAAAACTAAAAACCCTTATATCCTCGGCACTCTCCTGAAGCGGCAGCATCTTTGAAAAATATACAAATTTATCTTTGTATGTAAAAAACAAGTCTCTTGTAGGACTAAGATATTGGGCATTTTTACGAATATTTTTTGCCATCTCATCCGCTCTTGCAAAATTAGAAACTGAATGCAGAGAGATAAACAAAAGAATCATAGCCGTAGATACGACAACAAATGGCTTAAGGATATCTACCCTTGAGTATCCCAAAGAATAAAATGAGACAAGTGCATTTGAGCGGATAAGAAAAATCTTTGTACTAATCATGGCAAAAATAAGTGAAAGAGGAAGAAGTATGTCGATAGCAAAAAATGTTTTGTATACAAGGTATATAAGAAGTAAATTAGCTGATATATCTAACTTTTCAGCGCTCCCCATATAGTCAAATCCGACTAGAAAAAGAACAAGTGCAATCAAGATAATGAAAAAATATTTTAGATAATGAAAAGAGATATACTTAAAAGCCAACATAGTGTGTAAATCCAATTAAAAGTTTGATGCTATTTTAGCTGAAATTTTTTAATTGTATATTTAGCGCTTACATCTTCAAGTGAGTGCTCAAGTAAAGATTCAACGGCTTCACATGTAAGAGAAATCCACTCAGCCAAATGCTCCTGCTCTTCTTTATTAAAATCACTTAAAACATAAGAGGATACCTCGCCTTTATGTTCAGGTTTTCCTATGCCCATTCTGACTCTAATATACTCTTTTGATATATGTTCGTCTGTTGATTTAAGTCCGTTATGTCCGCCATGTCCGCCGCCTTTTTTAAAACGAAGCGTACCAAAGGGGAGATCTAAATCATCATGTATTACAATTACTTCGTCAATTTTATAAAATTTCTTAACGGCTGCGATTGCAATGCCTGAGAGATTCATAAATGTAAGCGGTTTTAATAAAAAATGATTTGAGAACTTATAGAGCTCAGCGTTAAATGAAGATGAGGAGAGTTTTTGTGCGCTCTCTCTTTTAATAAGCTCGTCGATAACCATAAATCCAATGTTATGACGAGTGCGTTGATAATTCGGACCAGGATTTCCTAGACCGACTATCAGCATAATTACTTAGCTTTAATTACACTCAGTACAGATACACGATCAGCATCTGTGAATGTGATATTTTCTATTTTTTCTATATCACGAACTAGTTTTGAATCTCCAACATCCATTTTTGCAACATCAACATTGATTGCATTTGGAACGTTCTCAATTGCAGCTTTAACTCTTAAACGAGGTTTTGAAATATGTACAAGACCTTTATTTTTAAGTCCGATTGCATCACCTTGTGGAACAACAGGTACATGATAGTGCGTTACAACACCAGGTTGTGCTACCATTAAGTCTACATGTAAAAGCTTTGCTGTTACAGGATGTGCCTCATATGATTGAACAACAACATTCATCTCTTTTGCACCAACTTTAATTGTGAATGCTAAAGTATCTTTGTTGCGAACAGTACGGATATACTCGTTTTCTTTAAACGCGGCATGAACATTTTCAAGCCCTTTTCCATAAATGTTTGCAATTAGATAACCATCACGGCGAAGTGCTTTCGTGCCTTTTTTGCCAATACTCTCTCTAATAATGCCTTCTAACATATTAAATCCTTAATAAAAAATGTTTGGAATTATACATTTTTAAGCTTTAAGTGTAGTTAAAAGTTATTTTAAATCAAAAATATCATCATCAACAACTTTAACATTGCCGTTTTTTTCAGACTTGTTAAGCCTGTCCGCAGCTTTAGCGCTGTTTAGCCCGTTCATTTTTAGCTCCAAATCAGAAGCACTTGTCGCATAATCTTTTGCTCTCTCTCTTGTGATAATTCCCGCATTGTAAATATCCAATATATGCTGATCAAAACTTTGAGATTTGTAATGTTCGCGCCCTTTTTCTATTGCTTCTTTAATCTCATAGTCTCGGTTTTCCAAAATCAGCTTCTCAATAGTTGGAGTTTTTACAAGGATTTCCATTGCAGCAACACGTTTATCATCTACTGTAGGGATAAGTCTTTGCGAAATTACACCTTTTAATACTCCTGCGAGAGAGAGACGAACACGATTTTGCTCTTCATTTGGAAAAATTGCAATAATACGGTTAATCGTCTCTTTTGCGTCAACCGTGTGAAGCGTAGAAAATACTAAATGCCCGGTATCTGCCGCATGAAGGGCGAGTTCTATGGTTTCGCGGTCTCTCATCTCGCCAACTAAAATAATATCCGGATCCTCACGAAGAGCAGCTCTTAGCGCCCTGTCAAATGAGAGCGTATCCTGACCGACTGAGCGCTGATTTATTATACATCCTCTATCTTTGTGTACAAACTAAATAGGATCTTCAATGGTTATGATATGTTTTTTTTGCGTTGTATTTATTTCATGTATCATAGCGGCGAGTGTCGTTGATTTACCGCTACCGGTTGTTCCGGTAACAAGTACAAGTCCGCGTGATTCTTTAGTGAAAGTTCTAACCGTTTCAGGATACTTCATATCATCAATACTCGGAATAGTCATAGGAATAACACGAAATACAAAAGAAGGACCGTCTGTTTGAAAGAAAATATTCACACGAAAACGATTGCGCTCATCAAATTGATAAACCAAGTCGACCTCTTTATACTCAACCAATTCAGAATATCTGCACCTAAGTATCTCTTTTGAGAGAGTCATAGCGTCATCGTAAGAGAAAATACTTCCTGAAAAAGGAACAATAGTTCCGTTTATTCTTGCTCTTATTACTCCGTTTGATTTTACATGTAAGTCACTCCCGCCGTTATCTATCAGTTTTTTCAGATATGCTCTAATCTTTTTTATCTGCTCAAACGTTAACTGGCTGATATCTACTTCATTTTTATTGTCACTCATAATGACTCCAGTATCTCTTTAAATGCCTCTTTAAAAGATTCTAATCCATCAGATATCTGCTTATCTAAAACAGCGTCAAAATCTATGCCTAAACCCTTGATTTTTTCAAAATGCTCTGTGATTATTTGAGCTGAAATAGGCAAGGCTCTCTCTTTTGCTCCACTGAAGTGAAATGCTTTTATAGTATCTACGGGAGCGGTATTTACGCTGTTGTATGCCAAAAGATTTTCTATATAGTAGTGCGGCGGAAGTGAATTATCTTTAACACCGGTGCTTGCAAATAACGTTCTGCACCCCTTAACACCCATTTTTTCAACTTCTGCATAAATATCCGCACTGTTGTAAATTCCGCTAAGTGCCACATCAAGACCGTTTTTTGCCAACTCTTCATCAAGCGCTCTATCGACTCGGCTAACAAAAACGCTGATAACGGTATCAACCTCTGCTCTACCGTTTGCCAATCCTTCTCTAAAAGCTTTTGCACATGAGAGTGCCTGCTCTTTTTTAAAGATAAGAGTTGCATTTACAGGTATACCGCTGCTTACAAGTTCTCTCATGGCACGATATCCTGCCTCTGTCGCAGGAACTTTTATCATAACATTTTTACGATTTATCTCGCTAAAGAGTCTTTTTCCCTCCTCTATAGTTGCCTCGGCATCATCACATAGATACGGATCCACTTCGATGCTTACATAACCGTCATCACCATTTTCATAAAGAGGTTGTAATATATCCGCTGCTTTTTGTATATCGTAGAGTGCCAAAGCCTCATACTTCTGTTTTGGAGATAAAGAACCAAGTGTAGAGAGCTGCTCTTTATATGCACCTGAACTTAGTATTGCATTTTTAAATATTGCAGGATTAGAGGTCGCACCGTTAATAATTCCATCTTTTATGAGTTTCTTAAACTCATGGTCTAAATACTCTCTTTCTATAAAATCAGCCCACAAAGAGAACTTTAAATCTTTTAAATACATCTACAAGCCTTAGTTGTTTTAGTAAATTATATCTCAAAAATTCTCAATTTATTTTAAACACTCTTTAAAATACTCTTTTTACCTTTTAACCAATATTTTTAGGAATTTTTATGACAAACAAAGATTTACCGTTTGAACTCTCCACATCAATCTCACCGCCAAACTGCTTCTGTATAATCATCTGGCTCATGTAGAGACCAAGTCCTGTTCCGTTTTTGCCTTTGGTGCTAAAGTATGGTTCAAAAAGGCGCGGCATATTTTCACTCTCAATTCCTCCTGCATTATCTTCTATATATATAAACACACTATCCTCTACAACCTTTACGCTTAAGCTTATCATCGGCTCTTTGCATCTTTTCTCATTATGTGCATCAATAGCATTGTTTAAAATATTTAGTACTACTTGAATAAGTTCATTTACATAAGTTTTGACATGTATATCACCGTTTTTATTTATAGAAATTTTTATCTTAGTGTCCCTTACTCTTGAGAGTGCAAAGTTGAGTGTTCTATGAAGCAGTTCATGAATTTCAATATCATGCATCTCTTTATCTGGATGAAAATATGTCTTAAAATCATCAATAGTATCGGAGAGATAAACTATAGTATCGCTGATATTGCTAAGTGCGGCATCTATTTCCTCGCAACTTCTCTCTTTGACGAGCAGTTGTTTAAACTGCAAATTTGCGATTTGCAAAGTTATGGTAGAGAGCGGCTGTCTCCACTGATGTGCTATCATGCTTATCATTTCTCCCATAACCGCTTGTTTGGATTGCGCCTCTAAAATTTGGTCTTTTTTTCTTAGTTCTTCTACTTTTTGTTCCACTTTAAGTTCGAGAGATTCATTTAACTTCACGAGTTCAGTTGTTTTGTCTTTTACCTGTTTCTCAAGCTCCAAGTTAAAGTTTCGCAGCATATTTTGCTGCTCTAAAATAATACTCCTTGCCTCATCAATTTTTCTCTGGTAAAAGTAGATAATTATGCTGATTATGACTAAAACAAATGAGATGTATGTAACTTGGTACATAGAGTACTTTATTTCCACAAAATTCTGCAACGGCGCGGCTATAATCATAAGTAAGATAAAAACAAGCCAATATACGGCATGTATTGCCTTTTGAAAATAGAGAAGTATAACCGGATAGGTGAAAATCCAGAGATGTTTTAAATCATTTGGTTCTCCGGTATAGATAAGATACAAAAACAAAAAAGTATATTGAACCGTCATAGCGGTTGCAAAAAATTCAAAAAAATGGCGATATTTTCTTAATGCAAAAAACATTATAAAGTTTATACACAAAAGAGCCGCTTCTATGGGAATAAAACCGGGGATATCTCTTATATAATTTCCTATAATTCCATAGATTAATCCGCCACCGGAGAGCAAAATCCCTATATTTACCATCTGATATCTATTTTTTAGATCCTGCTGAGAATTATCAAAATCCCATCCGCTTGTAAAAAAACCATCCAGCTTAAACATTGGCAATCACCTCTTTTAGGGTAGATAAACTTTATCTAAAAGTTCTGCATATTCACTCTCGGCAACGCTGTCAAGCGTTATGCCTCCGCCGCTTTTATAGAGATATCCGTTTTGAGTTTTTTCAACAAATCGTATCATTACGGCACTCTGTAGCACTCTGCCGTCATATATGCCAAAAACTCCGCTGAAATAGCCGCGCTCATACCCTTCAACCTCTTCGATTATATCTAGTGTGCTCTTTTTAGGCGCACCGCTTATACTTCCTGCAGGAAGCAGTGCCTTTAAAATATCTCCTATCCTAGTATGCCAATCATCCCCTACATTCCCGCTTATATGAGAACTTACATGTAGAAGTTTTTTCTCTCCCGCTTCTATCTCTGTGATATATCGAAACTTTTCGACTTTCACATTTTTTGCGACGATAGAGAGGTCGTTTCTTAAGAGATCGACAACCATAACATGTTCTGCCATCTCTTTTTGGTTGTTTAAAATAAGCTCTCTTGCATTTGAAATAGATGCGTCAATAGTTCCTTTCATGGGAAATGTAGAGATTTTAGAACCTTCTATCTCAACAAACTTCTCGGGAGAAAAACAGACAAACTCATCTTTATATCTGAGCTTATAACGAGCGTTTGAACACTCAAATATCTCTTTTAGCGTTAATTCTGTTTTGATTTGAGTCGGCTGTGTTAGATTTAAAAGATAAGTATCGCCCGACTTTATCTTCTCTATGACAAAGTCAAACTTTTTTTTGTATAGCTCAAAAGGAAGTGCGCTTTTATCCAAAAAATCAGGATGTAATTTTGGAGTGTACTTCTTCTCTATACGATATTCAACATCGTTTTGCTCAAGCTCGCTAAGAGGAATAATTTTTAGATTTTGGGCTTTAAAATCTGATATAAATAAAAAAGGCTCTTTTCTTTTTCCAAAAGAGTTTAAATCATCAAACGTCATAAATTAATTTTTTAAGCACTGCCATTCTAATCGCCACACCGTTTGAAACCTGTTCAAGAACTTTGCATCTATTGTCTGCCAAAAGCGCATCGCAAATATCTATGTTTCTGTGAACAGGTCCGGGATGAAGAAGGATTATATCTCTATCTCCTAGTAACTCTGCTGTTATACAAAAATCACTTGCATAATCTTTAAGCGATGCATAAGTTTGAGAAGAGTGTCTCTCAGTCTGCGTTCTAAGGCTCATGATAGCGTCGACTTCATCAATGATTTCACTTAAAAAGTGCGTAGTTCTTAACTCGGTTTTGGGCAAAAATTGCGGCGGTGCAACCAAAATAACTTCCATACCGAATCTGCCAAGAAGCTCAATATTTGAGTTTGCAACTCTTGAGTTTTTTATATCCCCGACTATCGCTATTTTTTTTCCTTTAACCTCTCCAAAATGTTTTTTAAGAGTAAAGAGGTCTAAAAGCGCTTGCGTCGGATGAGCGTGAGCACCGTCTCCCGCATTTATGATAGAAGCTTTTGTATAGTTTGAGAGAATTTTCGGTACACCTGAATTTTGATGCCTGACAATAATAGCATGCGGACTCATAGCATCGAGATTCATCGCCGTATCTACAAGCGTTTCTCCTTTTTTGGTAGAGCTGTTTGCCACATCAAGATGAACAACCTCCGCTCCGAGTCTTTTTGCGGCTATCTCAAAAGAGCTTCTTGTTCTTGTCGAGTTTTCAAAAAAGAGAGTTACTATAATCTTATCTTCTAAAATCTTCTCAAGCTTGCTGCCATCTTTGATTTTTTTAGCAAAAGATTCCGCATCTTTTAAAATCGTCTCTATCTCTTTAACCATAAAATCACTTGTCGTAGTTAAATGTTTCATTTTTACCTTAAGTTCGTCATTCCATACTTGATACGGAATCTAATTCATTTTATAAATTATACAAGACATCACATATAATATCAATATCACGACCGACTTTTAAGACTTTAAAATCTGTTTTTAAAAAGTATGGCTCTGATACCCGCACAAAACTCTCATCATCCTCTTTAAAGTTAAACGCAATAACATGTTTTATCTTTTTATCCTCAAGAGCTTTTTTGCTAAGAAGCGTGTCATTTATGCAGCCTAAAGAACAGTGAGTAACCAAAAGTGCGACCGCATCAAGTTTTTGTATGAGGTCAATCATCATGTACTCTTCATCTATAGGCACATAAAGCCCGCCTGCACCTTCAATGACGATAATATCGCAACAAGCCTCCAGCTCTTCAATCTTGCTTTTAATCCTCTTTATATCAAGAGGCATATTGTTAGATGCGACAAACGGAGCCGCCGACATCTCATACATGATAAGCGCAATATCTTCTGCTTCTAAATGCCACAGCTTTGGATTTAGCTTTTTTACAGACTCCAAAAGTTCCTCTGCATCCTCTGCATATCCGTCTACAACTCCTGTCTCAATCGGCTTTATAACTCCAACGCTAAGACCTTTAGAAGCAAACTCTTTTAATAATAATTTAGTTGTGTAAGTCTTGCCTATATTTGTGTTTGTAGCGGTTACAAAAATTCGTTTTGTCATAGTTATCTCTATTTTGTTATAATTTTTAACTATTAAAGGCAATTATTATAGGAAAATTATGGCAACAAATACAGAAATAGAAACTATAAACGAAGTATCGCTCAAATACCCTAAAAAATATAAAGTGCTTCTTTTAAATGACGACTATACGGTTATGGATTTTGTAGTAGATATTTTGATGAGCATATTTCATAAAAACCTGCAAGAAGCAGAAGCTATAATGCTGGAAATTCATAAAAAAGATAGAGGTCTGTGTGGTGTTTATACACATGAAATCGCCGAAACTAAAGTGATGCAGGTACATAAAAAAGCTAGAGAGAGCGGGTTTCCTCTTAGAGCTGAGATGGAGGAAGAGTAATGATAAGTTATACATTAAACGAGGTTTTTCAAAAATCTATTACTTACGCAAAAGAACTCAGACATGAGTACATTACTATTGAACATGTTTTCTATCAGATACTAAACTCTGCCGAAGGTGCGAAAATTATATTTGCATGCGGCGGAGATGTTGGAAGGATGAAAGAACTTCTAAGGGATTATATAAACTCTAGCATAAACGCCTTGCCGCAAAATATAAATGAAGAACCTTTTGAGAGTGTTGCACTATCAAGACTAATTGACAGAATGATAAAACATATTCAAGGCTCAGGACAGCAGAGTGCAGATATTGGAGACTTACTGATTGCAATATACGACGAGATGAACTCTTTTGCCTACATGCTCTTAAATGAGTACCATATCTCAAGGCTTGATATTTTGGAGGTTATTTCTCATGTAGATGAAAAAGAGGCTTTAAATGAAAAAGAATCATATCTAGCAAAATACTCTATAAATCTACTTCAAAAAGCCAAAGAGGGGAAAATTGACACCGTAATCGGACGAGAAGATGAGATACAAAGAGTCACGCAAATACTGTGCCGCAGAAAGAAAAACAACCCCATTTTAGTAGGAGAAGCAGGAGTCGGAAAAACCGCTATTGCCGAGGGTTTAGCGCTAAATATTGTCGCACATAAAGTTCCTTCCATCATACAAAATACAGAACTTTATGCACTTGATTTGGGTGCAATGCTCGCCGGTACAAAATATAGAGGGGATTTTGAGAAACGTTTAAAAGGCGTTATGGATGAGCTTAAATCCATCCCAAATGCTATTTTATTTATCGATGAAATTCACACTCTTATAGGTGCGGGTGCGACAAGCGGAACTATGGATGCGGCAAACCAGCTAAAACCCGCACTTGCTTCAGGAGAACTTAAATGTATGGGAGCGACTACATTTGCAGAGTATAGAAACGGATTTGAAAAGGACAAGGCACTAAGCAGAAGATTCTCTAAGATTGATATAAACGAGCCATCAGTTGAGACAACTTACAAAATTTTAAAAGGGCTAAAGGGTAAATACGAAGAGCATCATGGCGTAACATTTACGGACAAAGCTCTAAAGACCGCTATAGATCTGTCAAAAAGATATATTACCGATAAATTTTTACCGGATAAAGCAATAGATTTAATAGACGAAACTGCCGCATCTTTCCATCTTAAAAACAGAAAAAAAAGAGTGGTCAATGCCACAGATATAGAAAATACTATCTCAAGAATAGTCGGCATGTCAAGCTCAAAAGTGACACATGACGAGACTCTCTCTCTTGCTAACCTAGAAGAAAATTTACGCAAAAAAGTAATCGGGCAAGATAGGGCTGTCGCAGAAGTCGCAAAAGCTATAAAAATATCTAAAGCAGGTCTTACCCCGCAGAACAAACCTATTGCATCATTTCTATTCTCTGGACCTACGGGTGTTGGTAAAACGGAGCTTGCACTCTCTCTTAGCCAAACATTAGGCATAAATTTTGAAAGATTCGATATGAGCGAATATATGGAAAAACATGCGCTAAGTAGGCTTGTCGGAGCGCCTCCCGGCTATGTCGGGTATGAACAGGGCGGATTGCTTACAGAAGCGATAAAAAGACACCCTTATACGGTTTTGTTACTAGATGAGATTGAAAAGGCGCATCCTGATTTGGTCAATATTTTGCTTCAAATTATGGACAATGCAACTCTTACGGACAACAACGGCTACAAAGCAAATTTTCAAAATGTTATTCTCATCATGACATCAAATATCGGCGCAACTGCCAGAAATGTCATGGGATTTAATAAAGACAGTTCTCTCTCAAAAAATGAAGAGCTGAAACTCTTTTTTACACCTGAATTTAGAAATAGATTAGATGCTGTTATAGAGTTCTCTCAACTTAGCAGCGAGGTTGTAAAGGGCGTTGTAAATAAATTTATAGATGAATTAAATAACGACCTTAAAAAGAAAAAAATCACTCTCACATTATCCCCTAAAGCTATAGAGTTTATAGCCGAGAGTGCTTACTCCGCTGAAATGGGTGCAAGACCGATAAAAAGGTTCATTCAAGACAATATAATTAATAAACTAAGCGATGAGATACTTTTTGGAAAACTAAAAAACGGCGGAAACGTAGAAGTTTTATATAAAGATAAATTAATTTTAAATTTTAAAGAGTCTGGCATTTGAATATACCCAAACTATCAAAATATAACCTACTCTTTCCTGACCCAAAAAGTGCAAATGAGAATGGCATAGTTGCATGGGGAGGCGACTTAAATCCATCTAGACTCATTCGTGCCTATCAAAACGGAATCTTTCCATGGTATGCACAAGATGATCCAGTCATTTGGTGGTCGACAAATCCTAGACTTATAATGGAGTTAGATGACTTTAAACTCAGCCGTTCACTTCAAAAAAGTATGAAAAAATTCCATTATAAATTTGACGCAAACTTTAGTGAAGTTATAAAACAATGCAGCAGCATAAAAAGAGAAAAACAAAACGGAACCTGGATACAAGATGAAGTTATTGAAGCTTACACCGTTTTACATGACATGGGAATTGCACATAGCGTAGAGAGTTATCAAGAGGGAAAGCTAGTTGGCGGATTATACGGCGTTATTGTAGGGAAGGTTTTTTGCGGAGAATCTATGTTCTCACATGTAAGCGATTCCTCAAAATCAGCTTATGCCGTTTTAGTAAAACATCTAAAAATTTGGGGATACGATTTTATAGATTGCCAAATACCTACAGAACATTTAAAAAGTATGGGTGCTAAAGAAGTTAGTAGAGAATATTTTTTAGATAGATTAAATAATGTTAATATGGATACTGTAGAACATAGGTGGAATGTTGACAAATCAATAATTTAATATAAAGAAAAAGTTGAATTTAAAGAAGAAATGATCAACTAGGCAGCGACCTACATTTCCACACCTGAAAGATGCAGTATTATCAGCGATGAGAGGCTTAGCTTCTGGGTTCGGAATGGG
>PPDH01000034.1 GCA_002899765.1 Sulfurimonas sp.
TAAAATGATTAAAAGTTTAAAAGATCTGCTTGATAAGTTTAGTAGGTTTACAAATTCACTAGTTTATGATGGTGGAATTTGCAAGCGGCTCAATAAATATACATATTTAACAAAACATATAAATTGGGTGTATGAACAAGAATATAGAATGACAGTTATTTTTGATAAATCTGATAATAAAGACAAGTACAATATAAACTTTCCAACTGAATTGATAAAAGCAGTTTATATTGGAGTTAAAACTAAAAAAGAAGATATAGCATATATATTAAAACTTCGACAAAAAAAAGAGTGGGAACATTTGTCTATTTATAGATTTGAAATAGATTGGCAAGAGTATAAGTTGAAAAAGGTTATTTACAAATGAAACATTTCCTTATAAAGATGAATTATTTTAGTATGATGGATAAAATAAATATTTGGGATATAAGAGAATGAATGAATTACAAGCCATCTCAAAACAACTTCGCCTTAATTATCAAAAATACAGTTGACAATATAAAAATATAGAACTTAAAGAGTTTAAAAATGCACATGATAGATTTCTTATTATAGACCAAAAAGAGATTTATCACATTGGAGCAAGTCTTAAAGATTTGGGCAAAAAGTGGTTTGCTTTTTCTAAGTTTAAGATGGAAGCTTTGGAGATTTTGGGGAGATTGAAATAACTTATAAAACTTATTTATATTTTGTGATAGCATACGCTTAAAAAATTAATAATGTTTTTGAGGTTTGAGAAGTGAGTGATATAGATATTAAAAAACTCCTAGATTTAGAAGTTGCAAAACGCAACTGTGAAGGGGAAGTTTGCGAAGAACGACTTGACCCTATCATGGTCGCACACCGATATAAAGACCCGACTATATCGCTTATCTGTGCTCTTTTTGCTTACGGAAATGTAAAGCAGATAGTAAAATTTTTAAACTCTCTTGATTTTTCTCTTTTGCAAAAAAGTGACGATGAGATAAGAGAGGTTCTTAAAGGTCACTACTATAGATTTCAAAAAAGTGAGGATGTTATAGCTCTTTTTATAGCTCTAAAGAGATTAAGTGAAACAACAACACTTCAAGAGGTTTTTAAAAGCGGCTATGAGAAAAACAGAAGTGTTATAGATGGGATAAACTCTCTTATAAAAACGTTACATGTACTCTACCCGTACTCAAGTATGGGATACAACTTTTTAATCTCTCAAGTAACTCTAAAAACAAAGGGAGCAGGGGCGTTAAAGAGGTGGATGATGTTCTTGCGCTGGATGGTAAGAGAGGATAATATCGACATGGGATTGTGGAGCGGAGTGGATAAAGCGGATTTGATAATTCCGCTTGATACGCACACTTTTAATGTTTCAAAAAAACTGGGGCTTTTAAATAGAAAAAGCTATGATTTAGAAGCGGCTATAGAGCTTACATGTAAACTCAAAGAGTTTGATAAAGATGACCCTCTGAAGTACGATTTTGCGCTCTATCGTATAGGGCAGGAGAAACTTGCACTTTAATTTTTACTGAAAATATCCAGTAAAATAAGAGACCATGTTGCAACAAATACAAAAATACTCAAAAAGACTATGGTACTTCCTACATCCTTGGCACGACCTGCCATGTGATGATGTTCAAGCGTTACTAAATCAACGACTCTTTCTATAGCGCTATTTATAGCTTCTGCTATTAGCATACCCATCAAAGAGATAAACATTAAAGCTTTATAAGCCAAAGTAGTCTCTATAACAATAATCAGAGGCAGTAGAATCATAGTGATTATAAGTTATATTTTAAAAGACGTTTCATTTTGGACTAAATCTTTTAATCCGCTTAGTGCATAACTTGTATTTTTAAAAAAATTATATTTAGGTTGATTTCTCAATTGATTGTTTCCTTTGATTTATAGAGTTTTTTTTCATATAAATAATCTAATATTACTATAAAAGCGAGCAAATATTGCGGACTAATACATCAATTTGTCGATTATGGCTATTTTGGCTATAATCGCTAACTATTTTTTTAAAAGGATGCTCCATGGAGTGCGAATTTCCGACAATTAATTCCAACAAACAAGAGATAAGAGAAATTTTTAATAAAATCAAGACAATAGCTGTTTTAGGACTCTCGCCTGATGAAAGCAAACCGAGTCATAGAGTGGCAAAATACCTGCAAGAGCATGGTTTTAAAATAGTTCCTGTTTATCCAAAAAAGGAGACAATCCTCGGTGAAAAGGTGTACCGTTCACTTTTAGAGATTCCTTTTGCCGTTGACATGGTAGATATTTTCAGAAAACCAAAAGAGCTTGACAATGTTGCAGATGCCTGCATAGAGAGAGGTGATGTCAAGGTATTTTGGGCGCAAAAAGAGATAGTCAATAATGAAGCGGCAAAAAGGGCAAAAGATGCAGGTATGATGGTCGTTCAAAACATGTGTACGATGGTAGAACATCGCGCACTCTTTTAGGAGTTTTTTTTGTTTAATGTAAAAAAAATTTATGAAGCCAGAGAGCGCATAAAAGATGTCGTGGTTGATACGCCGTTTTCATACGCTCCGCATCTCAGCAAAAGTTCGGGATGTGAAGTTTATTTAAAAAAAGAGAATCTTCAAGTGACGGGTGCTTTTAAAATCAGAGGTGCCTACAACAAAATCGCAACTCTTGATGATGCACAAAAAGCGTGCGGCGTTATTGCGGCAAGTGCGGGGAATCATGCGCAGGGAGTTGCACTCTCTGCCTCAAAGTTTGATATAAAAGCAGTTATAGTTATGCCCGAATCTACACCGCTTACAAAGATAAACGGAGTAAAAAATTACGGGGCAGAGGTTATCTTGCACGGAACAAATTATGATGAGGCTTATGCATATGCGATAAAGTATGCCAAAGAGCACTCTCTTACTTTTGTACACCCTTTTGAGGACGAGGAAGTTATAGCAGGTCAAGGAACGCTTGCTTTAGATATTTTAGATAAGTGTCATGATTTGGATGCCGTTGTTATACCTGTAGGCGGCGGCGGACTTATATCAGGTATGGCATGTGCCATAAAAAGTATCAATCCTAAGATAGAAGTTATCGCAGTAAGTGCAAAGGGTGCGCCCGCACTGAAAAATTCTTACGAGTTGAAAACAGCCGTAGACAGCCTAAGTGTGAGAACAATCGCAGACGGTATCGCTGTTCGTGATACTTCGCCGATTACTCTTGCGTACATGTTAGAGAGCGTCGATAGCTTTATAAGCGTTGATGACGAAGAGATAGCAAGCGCGATTCTATTCTTGCTTGAGAAACAAAAACTTGTTGTAGAGGGTGCAGGAGCTGTAGGTGTTGCTGCACTTTTACATGGCAAACTAGAGCATTTAAAAGGCAAAAAAGTTGCACTTGTGCTCAGCGGCGGAAACATGGATGTAACACTTCTCTCCGTTATCATAGAAAAAGGTTTATTAAAATCAGGCAGAAAGATGAAGCTGACGGTTACTTTGGTTGACAAACCGGGTTCATTGATGCGTTTTACTCAAATACTTAAAGAGCTTAATGCAAACATAGTACATATTGCATACGATAGAACTTCCATCTCGCTTGATTATGGCGATGCGAATGTAACGGTACATGTAGAGACAAAAGGCGAAGAGCATCAAAATGCGATTTATAAGGTCTTAAAAGAAGAAAATTACATAAGAGACTAACTTAGAGTATGAAGCCGATAAAAAAAAGCAATTTTAGCGAAGCGATTATATATATACAAATTTTAGACACCAATGTAATTTTAACTGTTGATACGTTTACGACTGTAAGATATTTACAAAGAGAGAGCCTTCTTCCCGTTGATGAATTTAAAATGGGTATTGCACATTCAAGGTACGGCTCTAAGGCAATCTCTTTTAGTTTTGATAGTAAATATTTTGCCTTAATAGATAAAGAGAATAAAGTCTCAATGCTTTATGAAACAAAAAGTAAAAGAGTTCTTACGACGGTTGAGAGACATCAAGGGGAAGTCTCTTGCGTGGCAATCGACCCTAAGGGCAGATACATGTTTTCTTGCGGTGACGACGGTGTAACATACGCCATTGATATAGATAGTGCGCAACTATCTTTTACGCTTCCTGCACATAAAGATTTTGTAACAGATATAGCATTTAGCGAAGACGGAAAATGGGTTGCAACTTCCGGATATGATAAAAATATCTCTTTGTATAATTTAGCGATGATGGCTACAGGCGCAAAACTAAAAGCTCATTCTGCCCCCGTAATGCGAGTGGAGTTTTTGGATAAGGAGAGGCTTTTTAGTCTTGATAAAAAAAACAGTGCCATTATTTGGAATATAAACAGCTCTAGCGTCATAGCGAGACTCAAAGGAATACATGACGAAGTTACGTCCATAACTGTAGGGCATGAGAGAAAATTTCTTTTTTTGGGTACGAAACTAGGATATGTTTTTGTTTATGATTTAGTTGACTATGAACAGATTTCAAAGAAATATATAAAGCTTGAGGACTCCATAACATATTTGAATTTTGATGAAACTAGAAATGAACTTATTGTTGCAAGTGCAAATAAAGAACTTCTTTTTTACGACATATTTAAGGGAGAAGAGCATTTACGCAAACTTTTGAAGCAAAAAGAGTATGCTCTTTTGAGTGACGCTCTGCAAAAAAATCCGCTTCTTATATATACGAACTCTTATAAAACTTTTGAGCTTTTATGGGAAAAAACGATGCAAAGAGCAAAACTACTTCTTCAAAATTGTGAAAAAGACAAAGCCATAAAACTTTTTGACAATTTTATGGACATAGCATCTAAGAAACAGCAGATGCAAAAACTCATTTTAGAGTATGCGGAGTATGATAAATTTTTAGGATTTCTCAAAGCTAAAAAACTTGCTTTGGCGTATGGATTGGTAAATCTTCATCCGTTATACAAAGAGACAAAAGTATACATGGCAATGGAAGTTCAGTGGGAAAAAGATTTTGAACTTGCTCGAAAATATCTGCTAGATCAAAAACTGAGTCATAAAGCCGATGAGATACTTGCACCATATAGGGGGATAAGTGAAAAAACAGTTCTTATTGCCAAGCTTACGCAAAATATACAGATATATAAAAGATTTATAGAGGCTATAAAGCATAGAGAATTTAAATTTGCTTTTGAGATTGTAAAGCAAAATTCTTTTTTAAAAGAGTATCCTGAGTATAAAGCACTTATTAACTACTCTGATTCACTCTACATGA
Source organism: Sulfurimonas sp. (assembly GCA_002899765.1). Taxonomy (GTDB): domain Bacteria; phylum Campylobacterota; class Campylobacteria; order Campylobacterales; family Sulfurimonadaceae; genus Sulfurimonas. The sequence continues at coordinate 5,196 of PPDH01000034.1, forward strand.
AAGCTCAAGTCATGCTCACAAACGGCGAGTCAAATTCGGCACTTAAGATATTGCGTATTTTGCTCGATTTTGAAGATTTTAAAGATGAAGCGCAAGAGATTATTGCAGAGATAGAGGCAAAGCATAAATTTTTCAGTGCTATAAAAGAGGAAAATAGCAATCTCGCATATACCATTATGGATGAATTTAATTCCCTAAAAGAGATACCAGAGGGCAAAAAACTTCAAGCTTTATGGGAGAGTGACCTTGAAAAAGCTCAAAATTTTGCTCTTTTTGCAGATGTTGAAAGCGCTAAGAGAGTTTTGGCAAATTATATAACCATAAAATCAAAAAGTATGGAAATAGCTAAAGTTTTTTCAAAATCATATATAGTGCAGCTCTATAGAGCCCTTGAAGAAAACAGAGATCAAAAAAGTGTGGAAACAGGGATAAAAAACTATATACTTTACTATGGCTCAACAGAACGTATTGAGAGTTTTTTTGAAGATTTTAAAACAAAATTTCCAGACAGCAAAATAAATATAAAGTCTCAAAAACAAGGCTCCATAGAGAGTTGGAGACCCTCTATGATAGTTAATTCAATATTAGAGTAAAGCAATTACCTCATTATTTAACTTGTAATATAGTTCATTTTATATATAATTGGCGAATTTTTTACTATAGGAGACTTTTATGCAGATAAGCGGCGCGCAGATGGTCATTGAAGCTTTAATTGCAGAGGGAGTAGATACGGTTTTTGGCTATCCCGGCGGAGCGATTATGAATGTCTACGATGAGATTTATAAACAAGATAAATTTGAACATATTTTAACTAGACATGAGCAGGCTGCCGTGCATGCTGCGGAAGGTTACTCAAAAGCCAGCGGAAAAGTCGGTGTCGCAATGATAACAAGCGGTCCGGGTTTTACAAATGCCGTTACAGGACTTGCGGATGCATACATGGACTCGATTCCGTTGGTCGTTATAAGCGGGCAGGTTCCTATGAGTCTTATAGGCACAGACGCATTTCAAGAGATTGATGCGGTAGGAATCAGCCGCTCATGTACAAAACATAACTATCTGGTTACAGATGCTAAGGATTTGGCGCGTATACTAAAAGAGGCATTTTATATCGCTTCAAGCGGTCGCCCTGGTCCCGTTCATGTAGATATCCCAAAAGATGTAACTGCTCAGATTGCAAATTTTGACTACTCGATTGAGTTGGATTTGGAGACATACAAACCTCATACAAAGGGAAATCCTCGTCAGATTAAAAAGGCTATGGAGGCGATTGCAAAAGCAAAAAGACCTCTGTTTTATTTAGGCGGCGGAATTATAAACTCAAATGCAGCTTATGCGGTAAGAGATTTTGTTCATGCAACCGGAATTCCTGCCGTTGAGACATTTATGGCAAGAGGAACGCTAAGTTATGATGATGAATATCTAATCTCAATGCTTGGTATGCATGGTTCATATGCCGCAAATATGGCTATGAGCGAGACGGATTTAGTCATAGGCTTGGGTGCTAGATTTGATGACCGCGTAACGGGAAAACTTTCCGAGTTTGCTAAAAATGCGGGAGTTATACATGTAGATATAGACCCTGCAAGCATCTCTAAGCTTGTAAATGCCGATTACCCGATAGTAGGCGATGTTAAAGGCGTTGTTGAAGAAATGTTGAAACTCTCTAGCAATATCAATCCCGCTAAATATGCATCGTGGAGAGATACTATTAAAAACTTTGATACACTGCATCCTCTTACTTATCATGAGGATACGGACAGATTGAAGCCGCAATGGGTTATACAAAGAGTAGGCGAACTTTTAGGTGATGATGCAAATATATCAACCGATGTCGGGCAGCATCAGATGTGGAGCGCGCAGTTTTATCCATTTACGCGTCCTCGTCAATGGATAAGTTCGGGCGGACTCGGAACTATGGGCTTTGGTTTTCCTGCTGCTATGGGTGTAAAAGTAGCATCTCCTGATAAAGTAAGCATAAACTTTACGGGAGACGGTTCAATACTTATGAATTGTCAGGAACTTATGACGGCTGTTGAGCAAAAACTGCCTGTTATCAACATCATACTAAACAACAACTATCTAGGAATGGTTCGTCAGTGGCAGACACTTTTTTATGAAAAAAGACATAGCGAGACCGACTTGAGTGTTCAGCCTGATTTTGTAAAGCTTGCAGAGGCTTTTGGCGGAATAGGTTATAGAGTTACGACTAAAGATGAGTTTGATGCAGCGCTAAAAGATGCACTCGAGAAAAATATAGTTGCTTTTATAGATGTTGTGGTTGAGAGACTTGAGAACGTTATGCCTATGGTGCCATCAGGCGGTTCACTTTTTAACATGATGCTATTAGAGAAAAAGGAGAAAAAATAATGGAGAAAAGTGAAAGAAGAGTTATTTCTGTTATTGTTGTCAATGAAGCGAGCGTACTTTCTCGCATTACTGACCTTTTCTCGGGACGCGGATATAATATAACATCGCTTACGGTAGCTCCTATTCCCGATACTAAGTACTCTAGACTTACTATCGTTACATCTGGTTCGGTTAGGGTTATAGAGCAGATTACAAAGCAGCTCCATAAACTGATACCTGTTTTAAAGGTTTATGAACATGCCGACTTGGTTGAAAAAGAGATGGCGCTTATAAAGTTTCCTGCATCTGAAAATATTACCGATATCGCAACTCTTTGTAGTGCATATAACGGTAAGATTGTAAATGTCGGAGATAATGTTATTATCGCTATGGTAGCGGATGAGCCAAAAAGAGTTGACAATTTTTTGAAAATTATCAACAAATACAATCCAAAAGAGATTGTAAGAAGCGGTGCCGTCGCACTAGAGAGATAAGCTAAGTGCTCTTTAGTTACATCGCTTCACACTTAAGGCTCTCATTTGTGGGCAAAGATGTAGAGATAGACTCTATGAATGAGCTTTCTCTCTCTTCGCCCTCACAACTCGCATTTGCAGTTCATAAAAGATACTCCCTTGAATTAAAATCTTCTAAAGCAAAAGCTTTTTTAATAACAAATTCATTAATATAACATCTTCCTCTTGACTCTTCTTATATTGTATGTGAAGATGTTTCCCTCTCAATGGCAGAGGCTACAAAGCTCTTTAGCAAAAAACCTCTTGAGCCGCAGCTTCCTGATGCAGTAGTAGGTCAAGAGTGCTATATAGATGCAATGGCAAAGATTGAAAACGGTTCGGTTATAGGCTCAAGTGTGACTATTATGGCAGGTGCGTATATAGGTACAAATGTTACTATTGGCGACAATACTACAATATACCCAAACGTAACTATCTATAGAGACTGTGTTGTAGGAAGTCATTGTATCATTCATGCGGGAACGGTCATCGGGGCTGACGGGTTTGGTTTTTCTCATACAAAAACAGGCGAACATGTAAAAATCCATCAAAATGGAAATGTTGTTATAGAAGATGACGTAGAGATTGGTGCTAACTGCGCAATTGACAGAGCGGTTTTTAACTCTACTATTATCAGACGCGGTACAAAGCTGGATAATTTTATTCATATTGCGCATAACTGCGATATCGGAGAGCACTCTCTTTTTGTGGCACAAACGGGAGTCGGCGGCTCTACAAAACTTGGGCAGAACTGCGTTGTAAGCGGACAGAGCGCTTTTAGCGACCATCTTAGTATTGCACCGTTTTACACTTTTACCGCAAGAAGCGGAGTTACAAAAAGTATCACACAAAGCGGTGGAGTCTACAGCGGGTTTCCGCTTATGAATCACAGAGAGTGGAAAAGGCTTCAAGCGAAGATAGGAAAGTTAAACGATTAGAAGGTATAAAAGATGGATTTAAAAGAGATTGCAGAGATTTTAAAGTGTGATTTTAGTGGTGAGAGCTTTGAAATAACAAAGATGAATACTCTTCGTGATGCAACAAAGAGCGAGATATCTTTTGTAGCAAATTCAAAATATATAAAAGAGATACAAAGCTCAAATGCAGGTGCCGTAATAGTCGATAAATCTACAAAAGAGTTTGTTCCTGAGGGTTCTGTTGCTTTGGTGGTTGAGAAGCCATACTGGGAGATGGCAACGCTCTCAAAATATTTTGCCCCTCCGATAGAAGATGCGGCTCTGCCTGAACCTAAAATCGGCAGAGGCACTACCGTCTCGTTAAAAACAGAGATAGCAAACGGCGCGGTTATCGGAGAAAACTGCACTATTATGGCACATGTCTACATTGGTGCAAATGTTCAAATCGGCGATAACACTATCATATATCCAAGCGTGAGCATATATAGAGACTGCAGAATCGGCAATGACTGCATCATTCATGCAAACTCTACCATAGGAAGTGACGGGTTTGGTTTTGCGACAAATAAGATGGGTGAGCATAAAAAGATATATCAAAACGGTAATGTAGTTATAGAAAATGATGTAGAGATAGGCAGTTCAACTACGATAGACAGAGCAGTTTTTGGAACAACACATGTAAAACATGGCGTAAGAATAGACAACCTTGTTCAAGTAGGACACAATTGCGTTATCGGTGAATACTCTGTACTCGTTGCCCAATCCGGCATATCAGGTTCTACTACTATGGGGCGAAACGTTGTCATGGGAGGACAGAGTGCCACGGCAGGACATCTCAGTATTGCTCCCTTTACGACTATGGCGGCAAGAAGCGGTGTTACAAAAAGTATTACTCAAAGCGGCTTAACTTTTGCAGGGTTTCCTCTGATGGAACATAGATTATGGTTGAAACTTCAGGGTAAAATTGCTAGACTTATAAAACACTAACAAAGGATTATTTATGTCAAAAACGATTACATTAAGCGGAACGAAAAAAGGTGTTATTAGCGTAACAAAAATAGACGAGCCTTACGGTGCAGGAAGTGCAAGCGTAGCAAGTATCGGTATATCTTTAGTAGGAAACGAAAATGAGCCTGAGTGGAAAGTTCATATTCCTCTTGCAAATTTAGATGAAGTTATAGAGGCTCTTAAAGAGTTAAAATAGTGATAAATAATGGAGTGTAGTTGAAAAAGGAATTTTTAACTTTTTTTCTCTTTTCTACACTTCTGCTTGCCGATACCCCTCTGCTTTTTTTTAGCCAAAACAAAGAGATTTCATCAAGAGAACTTTATGATGCGCTAGAGTTGCACAAACCCTATTTTTTTGAATTTTATGCCGATGAGCCTACACTAGAGTTAAAAGATGCAGAACTAACCATGCAGGCTCTAAAAGAGTACTATAAATCAAAAGGCTTTTATCATGCGGATATATCTTATACAAATGATGAGAACTCTATAACTTTTCTTATACAAGAGAATAAACCCATAATTATAAGAAGCGTAACTTATATAGCCGGATTAGATATAAGCAAAAAAATACCATTTAAAGAGGGTGATATTTTTGATGCCGATAAATTCATACAGAGCAAAAAAGATATAAAACTTCTCTATGCAAACAGCAGTTTCTGTCGTGCGGATTTAAACGCGAAGGCTTTGATAGATATAGAGCAAAACAACGCTTATCTGACATATGAGGTTTTACAAAATGAGAAATGTTACTTTGGAAATGTGGATATTAAACCTGCTAAAAATATAGATAGCGAGATACTTGAATCACTTATATATATACAAGAGGGCGAACTTTTCTCATCACATAAAATAGCTATGAGTTATGAGAGTTTATACGGCTATGAGGGAATATCAAAGGCTGTAATAAGTACAAATGTAAAGAAAAACAATATCGTTGACATAACTTTGGCGGCAATAGAAAATGAAAAACCCATTCGTTTTAAAACAGGAGCAGGAATAAGTAGTGATGAGGGTATTATGCTTTTACTCGGAGTAAAACATAGAAACTTTTTAGGAAACCTAAAAACGATAGGAGTAGAGGCAAGGGCGACGCAAATCAAGCAGACAATCAAAGCAAATTTTGACATGCCGCTGCTAAATAAAAATTTTACCGGTTCTGAGATAGGTTATGAAAATGAGGATTTTCTTACTTTTAAAGAGAGCAGAGTTTTTGCAGATTTCTATCTTTTGCAAAAAAGAACTCCTCATATTTTTAAAGAGAGTCTCTTTTTTGATAAATCAAAAACCTATGATAGCGATGATGCAGTGCTTATCCCCGAGTATTCGCTTTTTATAATCTCTCCTAAGTTAGAGTGGAGCTACGATACGAGAGACAAGATATTTGATCCGACAAGCGGATACTTTATAAACTCCCAAATTATGGGCTCCATAAAGAGTGATATTTCAGATGCTACCTACTATAAATTTGAGGTTGAGGGAGGTTATATTATTCCCGTGGATGATTATATAGTGGGATTAAAAGCATCTTTTGGAACGTTAAATATCAAAGATGGATTTGTTCCTCCGTCTTATCGTTTTTTTGCAGGCGGAATGCATAGTAACCGTGCATACGGATATAGAAAGCTAGGTCCGACGGATAGCAGAAACAATCCTATGGGTTCTGAGTCTATTTTGGAGGCAACGGCTGAGATACGGTTTGATATCTACGGCGGTTTAAGAGGAGTTCTATTTAGCGACAATACATATTTGGGCAATGAAAGTATGCCTAGTTATGACAATGGATACTACAGCGCGGGTTTTGGTCTTCGCTATAAAACGCCAATCGGTCCAATAGCAATTGATTTAGGTTTTGATATACAAAATCCTACAAAACAGTATGCAATCCATTTTCATATCGGAGAGCTGTTTTGATAAGAAAAACCTATACTTTTTTACACTTTACAACTCTATTTGTAACGTTTATATCAACTGTTTTGTTTTTTGTTTTATTTCAAAAAGATGTTGTAGAGTATTTAGCGCAAAAGTATCTCAAGGAGTATGATGTTAAGTATAAACATGTAGAGGGAACACTTTTTGACGGAGTTCTCTTAAAGGGTGTAAAGTATAAAAACAGCGTAGAGATTGAAGAGCTAAGAGTAGAATATAATCTGTTGATGCTTATCAATCCCGCGCCAAGGCTTAAATATATAAGCGCTGCCGGAGTTTATGTTGATGCAGATAGACTTTTGGAGATACAGAGCGAAGGCGAATCATCACTCTTTGCACTCAATATCTCAAAGTTGAGTATTAACAGAGCAAAGATTAAATATAAAGAGGAGATATACTCTCTTAACCTTGTGGGTTCAGACATAAATCTTAGAGATAAAATCGATATTCAAAAGATAGCCCTGCAAGCTTATACTCCTTATGCACGCATATATCTTGAGGGAAATGTTAAAGCAAATAGAGTAAGAGGAAAATCTACTGATTTACTCAGCGAGAAGCTTCATCATGAGTATCTTGACTTTTTGATATATACGCCAAACGAACTTGAAGTTATTTTTGACATGTCAACCAAAAAAGCAGAGTTTAAAACATCCCTAAAAAGCGCTGTTTTTAAGGATATAAAATCAGTTCTCCTTAACAATCTCAACCTCAATATAATTTATAATTTTAATGATGATTTTTTTACTCTTCTATCGGATTATGCTCTTCTTTATGAGGGAAATGAGGTCTCTCTTGAACAGAAGAGCATGATAATGTTTGATGGAAAAATTGACTCTGAGATTAAAGCAAAAATCTTAAAAGATGAGATGGGATTGCCTTTTGAGAGTTTTACCGTAAAAATCAAAAGAGACGATAATATTACAGAAGCAGTCTTTGATGCAGAAGATATCACTCTAAATGTGCAGACAAAAGATTTTAAAACCTTTTTGCTAAAAGCACAGAGCATATATGCAGATTTGGATGCAAAACTTAAAACAGAAGATAATGTTTTTACGCTTTTGGGCGAACTCTACCTAAAAAGTGATGCACCGTATCTTAAAGAGTATAACTTGCAGAGATTTTCTAAACTTAATCTTTTTATATCAAGAACCAAAGAGAAAACAGAGGCAAATATAAGTGCGGATATATTCTCTTTGAACCTATTTCAAGATGAAAAAGGAGTTACGGGCGTAGGCAAAGCGGGTTCAAGCAAGTTTGACATAAAAGGGAATTTGAATGAAAAATATCTAAAAATAGAGTCAAATATAAAATCCCTAAAAATGCTTCTATCTGAACTTCAATTAGGCATGACGGATGATAGAGTGTTTTTTGATGCAAGTGCCGGCATAAAAGCGGAGATATCGTTTAAAGAGAGAGTAGAGGTAAATGCAAGGGTTGATATCCCATGGTATAAGTTGGAGTTGGATTCTAAGAACACATATACGGGCAGAGACGCCTTTTTTTAATTTTTTTACGCAGACAAAGAGATTAGTGTTAAAAGATATGCTTTTGAAGTTATGGAACATAAAATCTACTCAAATAAAGCCTCAAAAATAGATATAAATGAAAACGGTGATATTGAACTTAAGGAATTTTGGGTTTATGACAATCTGCTTGTAAAGGGAGCGTTAAAGCCCGCAGACATGAGCGCAGACGTTAGCATTAAAAGTGATGGATTTAACTATATCTCCGATGATGCAAATGTTAGCGCAAAAATAGATTTACATGTGGGTGCAGAGGATGGCAGTCTGCGTAGTGTTACAGGCGATATTGAACTGCTGGAGGGGGTTGTTAAGTATATTCCCAAAAAAGAGTATGCAATAGGCGATGAAGATATTATAATCATTCAAGATATAAAGGATGATGAGAAAAAAACTTTTAACACAGAGCTAAACATCCGCATAAGTTCACTAAAACCGATTCGTTACAAGACAGAAGAGGTGGACGTTTTGTTTACTCCGAATTTAGTACTCTATAAAGAGCTTAATACTACGATGCAGCTTCTTGGAGTGCTCTATATAAATAGCGGAGCCGTAACAATAAGCCAGAGAGAGTTTAAGTTTGATGAGAGTGAGATATATTTTTATGATGAGAAGTATACAAATCCATATCTAAACCTAAATCTCCACTACTACACGCTTGATAATATAGATATAGAAATATACATAACAAATAGAGCAAATTCTCCTGTAATCATTTTCTCCTCAAATCCATACCTGAGTCAAGAAGATATCATGTCCTATATACTCTTTGGCAGCAGCGCTTCATCCGCTTTTGATACGACAGCAAAAGGTTCTAAAACGCAGTTAGGTACTCTTGCTTTAGGAGCCGGTTTAAAAGAACTTTTTAACAAGTCTGCAAACTTAAATATAGATACGCTCAACATTCTTACAAATGAGGACGGAACACTTGGGTATGAGATAGGAAAACGTTTTAGTAAAAATATCCGGGTTGTTTATAGAAATGATGCTATCTCAAGCATAACTTTGCAGTACGCTCTAAGTAAATCAATAAGAGTGGATGTGGATGTAAAAGAGACTGGGCAGGGTGTGGGTATCTATTATATAAAAGATTTTAATTGAGTTCTCTAAATAATTGTGTTTTTAGATTGCCGCATTTGTCATTGCGAGGCTTTAGCCGTGGCAATCTAAGATGATATAGAAGAACTCTATTTTAAAATAATAAGAGGAATTTTTACATTTTGAATAAGCTTTGTCGTAAAACTTCCAAAAAGAGCACTTTTTAATTTGCCATGGATGTAATAACCTATTGCCAACATGTCTATGTTGTTTTTCTCTATACACTCCAAAATACCCTCAAGCGTCTCTCCTTGTTTTTGGATAAACTCAAAATTTAGAGTGTCTTCTTTTATAATCTCTTTTGCCTGCTTTATCAACTCATCAGATTTGCTTTGATTGTTGTTTACGTTTATAAGGTATCTTTTTATATCATGACCAAGCATAGGCGAAGAGGAGACCTCTTCTAGAGCTTTTGTAGAGCCGCTCTCACCGTTAAAAGCTATCATTACGTTTTTTATGGGAGTGTATTCTTTGTTTACCAAGATTATAGGAGCATCGACATCTCTTATAATCTCTTCTACATGTGAGCCTATCTGGGAGTTGTCATCTATGTGATCCATTCCTGATATACCAAAAATAACTACTCTTATATTATCTTCAAGCTCTTTGAGATTTTCGTACAGAGTGCCGTGTCTTTGAGCGATAATGACATTATTAAAGCCGCTCGCATCCACTCTATGTTTTAATCTTTTTAAAACTTCTTTTCCATGGTTAATGGTTTCTCTGTTTTTTAGAGCATCTTCGCTTGAGAGTTCATGGAGTAAATCATCCCGCTCTCCTAGGGCGATACTTCCTGATAAATTTGTTATGGATGAGGTATTTGAATGCTCTATGATATTGAGTAAAATCAGCGTAAGGTCAAGTTCTTTTGCTATATGAAGGGCATAATCACATACCGCCTCTGAGTATTTTGAACCGTCTACGCAGGCAAAAACAGACTGCTCTGTATTTTTTATATTTTGCATGTTTAATGTCCTCCCATAACTTTTTCTATCTCTAGAGGTTTATCATGTATACCAAATCTGTCAATGATAGTACTGCTTGCCTGATTTTGTCCTATTAGTGTTACGTTTGCACCTTCACGGCGCAGTTTAATAACTACTTTATCAAGTGCATAAACGGCAGAAATATCCCAAAAATGAGCTCTGGTTAAGTCTATCGTGATATTCTCTACAACTTCCTTAAAATCAAAAAATTCTACAAATCTATCGGCACTGTTAAAAAATACCTGCCCGACTATCTTATATATTCTCGTGTCCGTTGCTTCGTTATAAGATGTCTCATGATACATAAAGTGGCTGATTTTGTTTGCAAAAAATAGTGATGCCAAAAGCACACCGACAAATACGCCGAGTGCCAGATTGTGCGTCCAGACAACGACAATAACCGTTGCTATCATGACAATGTTTGTAGAGATGGGAAGAGTTCTTAGTTTCTTAATGCTTCCCCAGTCAAACGTACCGATGGAGACCATTATCATAACTGCAACAAGTGCCGCCATTGGAATTATAGAGATTAAGTCACTTAAAAACACGACCATGATTAGTAAAAATAGACCTGCTAGAAGAGTAGAGAGTCTTGTGCGTCCGCCTGATTTTACGTTAATAACGGACTGACCAATCATGGCACAACCTGCCATACCGCCCATAAATCCTGAAGCAATATTTGCAACGCCCTGACCGCTGCACTCTCTGTTTTTATCACTCTTAGTATCCGTTAAATCATCTACGATAGTAGCCGTCATTAAAGACTCCAAGAGACCGACTATAGCTAAAGATATAGAGTATGGAAGTATAATCATTAATGTTTCAAGGTTAAACGGAATCTGAGGGATTAAAAAAATAGGAAGCGTATCTGGGAGCGCACCCATGTCACCGACATTTCTCACATCTATGCCAAACAATATGACCACCAAGGTAATAACGACAATGGTTACAAGAGGAGAAGGGAGCAAGGTTCCGATTTTTGGTATATAAGGGAAAAGATAGATAATCCCAAGACCCGCGGCTGTAAGCGCATAGACATGCCATGTTACATCTGTGAGTTCGGGAAGCTGTGCCATAAAGATAAGTATGGCAAGTGCATTTACAAAACCCACAACGACTGCACGGGGCACAAAACTCATTAGCTGTCCGAGTTTAAAGTGCCCTGCAATCATCTGCAGTATTCCTGTTAAAACCGTAGCCGCAAGAAGATACTCTAAACCGTGTTCTTTTACGAGCGTGACCATTAAAAGTGCCATCGCACCCGTAGCCGCACTAATCATTCCCGGACGACCGCCCACAAAAGCAATGACTACCGCGATACAAAAAGATGCATAAAGTCCTACTTTTGGATCTACTCCCGCAATAATCGAGAAAGCTATGGCTTCAGGTATAAGGGCAAGTGCAACCACTAAGCCTGCTAAAGTATCTCCTTTGACATTAGAGAACCACTCATCTTTTTTAAAATATTTTTGTAACAATATCTATCCTTCTACTTTTTTGTTTTTAATCTGTTCTTTGATTTTTACATAAATGGGGATTATGTCTCTGCAGAGCGAATGCAGAGACAAAATAAAGCAAAACTTGAAAGTGATTTTTATGCTTTTAGTTCTTGTACGAACTCTTCAATTCTTTTGATACCTTTGCGGATACTTTCAATATCGGTTGCAAAACTAAATCTAAAATATCCTTCGCTTCCAAAGCCTACACCTGGAACTACCGCTACGCCTTTTTTCTCTAAAAGCTGCTTACAAAACTCCATAGAGTCGTTGCTCAGCTCTTTTATGTTTACAAAAAGATAAAAAGCACCGTCAGGTTTATAAACACTTAAGCCATCAATCGCGTTGATGAGCTTTACAGCCTCATCGCGGCGCTCTTTAAATGCAACTCTCATCATCTCGATGTCTGCATCTGCAGAACCGTCTAAGCCCGCAATTGCCGCTTTTTGCGTGATTGAGTTAATGTTAGAGGTACTTTGGCTTTGAAGTTTTTTTGTTGCTTGGATTAGCTCCGTGTTGTGAGCAGCCATATATCCAAATCTCCAGCCAGTCATGGCAACAGATTTACTTAAACCGTTGATTGTAACCGTACGTTTGTACATGTCTTCACTTACGGCTGCCGATGATGTAAATTCACCGTCATAGATAAGTTTTTCATACATCTCATCGCTTGCAACAATAATGTCGGTTCCCTCTAATACTTTACCGAGTGCTTCAAGTTCTGCTCTTGAGTAAACCGCACCCGTCGGGTTTGAAGGGCTTGTTAAAACTATCATCTTTGTTTTTGGCGTAATAGCATCTTGAAGCTGTTTTGGAGTTATCTTAAACGCATTGTCATCATGTGTCTCTATTTCGACAACCGTTCCGCCGTAGTATAAAACAAGTTCAGGATAAGTTACCCAGTACGGAGAGGGGATGATTACCTCGTCACCTTTTTGTATAACTGCCGCAAAAAGATTAAAAAGAGAATGTTTAGCACCATTGTTGGTAATTATCTGATTTGGAGAGTATGAGAGTCCATTATCTCTTTTTAGCTTATTTGCAATTGCTGTTTTAAGAGCAGGAATGCCATCAACCGCAGTATATTTTGTAAAACCCTCATTGATGGCTGCAATGGCTGCATCTTTAATGACGCGAGGCGTATCAAAGTCCGGCTCACCTGCAGAGAAACTGATGATATCTTTACCTTGCGCTTTAAGCTCGCCCGCAAGTGTTGAGATGGCAATTGTGATTGATTCCGATAGCGTATTAATACGGTCAGTTAGCATATTAAACCCTTTAAAAAATATTGAGCGAATTATACTAAAATAATCAGATATGTGAGCAGTTATCTATATAAATTTTTAATTTTTCATCGCACGGATAAATGACTCATAGATTTTTTCTAAGTGTAAATCCTGCTCAAGAAGGTCTTTGTTATCTTCAACTAAGATATGTTCAAGTACGGCAACACGTTTAAGAAGATACTCAAACATCTCTTTGTTGATGTCGGGAAGGAGATTGTGCATAAGAGGATCTTTACATCTTCCTTTTTCTATAACATGTGCGGGAATTCCGATGGCTGTAGCATTGTTTGGAACAGCTTTTACAACAACGGAATTAGCACCTATTTTTGCATATTCTCCGATTGTAATATTTCCTAAGACTTTTGCTCCGGCACCTATTACGGCACCTTTTTTGATAGTAGGATGTCTTTTGCCGTGCGTAAGAGAGACTCCGCCCAGAGTAACGCCTTGATAAATAAGCACATCATCTTCTATAACGGTTGTTTGTCCTATAACAACACCAAATCCGTGATCTATAAAAACTCTTCTGCCGATTTGTGCACCGGGATGAATATCTATATTTGTTAAAAATTGGTTTAAGCCCATGATAATTCTTGCAAGACTTTTGAAGTTGGCTTTATAGAGTCTATTTGCCACTCTGTACCAAGCTACAGCCCAAACACCCGGATAATTAAATAAAAAGTAAAGTTTAGAGTTTAGTGCCGGATCATTCTTGTAAGCATTTGAAAAATCTTCTTTAATGTCAGCATAAATTCCCACGTTTAACTCCTAGTTTGTAGTTCTTAAATAACCGTTTTGTTGTAAAAAAAGTTCTAATTTTGCAAGTGTATCATTTTTTTCTTGTGCTGTAATAAAATCAGAGTTGGACAAATCGCTTTTAAGTTTGTTTGAGAGCTCTTTTGCATCATAACCTATTGAGTCTAATATGTCCAGTATGCTTTTGGACTCAACCGCATTTTTAATCTCGTAAGAGTATTCATCAATAGTAATGGTATATTCACTAGGATGTGTAAAGAGATTGTGGTTCATCCCCAAAGTCTCCTGATACGCTCCGACATTGAAAAATCCTAAAAAGTACTCCTCTTCATCAAGGTTTACGTCATGCAGATAAAGCGGCTTATCAGGATTAAAGCCTATCTCTCCGTCGCTGTCACATGTAATATCCCACAAAGAAGCGGCTCTTAGCGGGGTTGTGTTAAGATGATGCAGCGGCATTACAGGAAAGTGCTGCCCTAATCCCCAATAATCAGGCAGACTTTGAAATATGGAAGCATTTATAAGATATCTCTCCTGCAGTTTTACCTGAAGCTGTGCAAGCTCATCCGTTGGATTTGAAGATTTTAAATATAGCGCTTTTTTTATAATATTGTGTACCAAAATCTCTGCGTTTGAGCGGTCTTGCAGGTCTATATAACCTAAATCAAAAAGTGTCAGCAACGACTCCATGTGATCAAGCGCATCATGCAGGTATTCTATACAGTTGGTGTTGTTTAAGAGGTCGTTTAACTCTATAAGCTCGACAAGAAGAGGAGGATTTACCTCTTTGAAGTTTAAGAGTTTTTCTTGATAATCTTGAGTGAAAAGCTCTAAAACAGGCGTGATTAAAACAGCATGAGAAGCTACGATAAAACGTCCAGACTCCGTAAAAATATCAGGATGGTCGACATTTTTGGCATTCATAATCTCACCGAGTAAAAAGACGACACTGCTTGAGAACTCATCGATTGAGTAGTTTCTTGCACTTTACATGACATGTTGGTCATACTCTACAGCCAAACCACCGCCGATGTTGATGCTCTTTAGTGCATCGGCTCCCATTTTTTTAAGTTCGGCGTAGATATTTCCCGCCTCTCTTAGAGCTTTTTTAAGCGGTGCAATGTCTGACATCTGCGAACCTATATGGAAGTGAACCATATTTAGTTTGTTAAGAAGTTTTGCATCTTTTAAAAGCGAGATTGCCTCAATAATCTCAGTTGAAGTCAGACCAAACTTTGCATCCATTCCCCCGCTTTTTGCCCAAATACCGCTTCCTGCGCTGTGAAGCCTTACTCTTATACCGATATTTGGAACTTTTAGACTACACTCCTGCGCTACTTCTATGATGGTTTCAAGCTCACCCAAACCCTCAATAGTGATAGTGATATTGTGACCGCTTTGCGCCGCAATAAAGCCAAGTGTAATCATCTCTTTATCTTTAAATCCGTTTACGGTAATGTTTGCACCGCTTGGAGTTTTGCTCATAGCTAAGATAAGCTCCGCTTTAGAACCTGCTTCAAGACCATAGTTATACTGTGCTCCTTGAGATGTTACGGCATCGACTGCATGAGGAAACTGATTTACTTTCAAAGGAAAGACTGCATTGAAGCTTCCTCTGTATTTATTTTGCTGTATAGCTTTGTCAAAGTAACTATAAAGAGTTCTGATTTGGCTCTTTATAAGATGAGGAAACCTTAGTAAAATAGGACCTCTTACATCATCAGCACGGATATCTTCAACGATTTGAAGAAGCGAGGGCATACACTTGTAGTTGAGTTTTATCTGACCGTCTTCAATAATAAAATTGTTGTTAGACCAGATATTAAGACCGAAATTTTTCAAAATTAACCACCTATATATGTAATTTATGATGAAAATATTTATCTATATAAAAATATATTTCACCGCTTCTGTTTTTAAAAGTAAGATGTTTTTTATCAAGCTGAGATATATGTTTAATACCCATAACCGATAAAAGAACCTTCATATTTTTAATAAGATTTTTATGATAGTGCCCTATCTCCAAACCTTTTTTGACAACGAGGTAAGAGGCTCTGCGTTTTGGGTCTTGCGTTGCCATTCCCACTGGACAGACATGTGAGCCAAAGCCCGAACACATACGAGCACGGATACAGCCGCCGCTCATCATAAACCCTCTGCCTATTCCTACGGCATCAGCACCCATAGCCATAGTGATAATAATATCATCGGGAGTTAGAATCTTTCCGCTTGCTATTATCTTTATATCTTCACGAATACCATATTTTGAGAGAATTGTATCTAAAACATAAAGAGCGTTGTTTGTAGTTAAACCTACGGACTCCATAAGTTCAAGCGGAGCCGTAGCGCTTCCGCCCTCGCCACTGTCTACGGTTATAAAATCAGGTATAGATTTTCCTTCATTTTTTCTTTTTGCAATCTCTTTTGCCATCTCTTCAACGGAAGCTGCATCCGAGATAACTATCTTAAAACCTACCGGTTTCTTTGAGAGGTCTTGAAGCTTTTGTACAAAATCCAAAAGATTAGCAGTCGTATCTGCATAAGGAAAACGGTTTGGGGAGAAGAGATCTTTTCCCTCTTCAACGCCTCTGTAGTATGCTATATCTGCTGAGACTTTTGAGCCTGCAAGCTTTCCGCCGGTCTGTTTTGCGCCTTGGGCTATCTTAATCTCAGTCATGCGGCAAAACTTCATAACTTTTTGATATCTCAGCTCATCAAATTTTGCATCTTTATCACGAACACCGTACAGACCGGAACTCATTTGAAAAATCATATTTGGTATGTCATTAGGAACTTCTTTTGGAAAAGCTTCTAAGGGAGCATCCCAGTTTACACGAAAGAGAACATGTGATGCTTTATCGTAGATGTAAGTGTTTTGAGTCTTTTCATGGAGCAAAATTGTTCTGTATGCTTTTAGGGCAAGTGCGCTGTTAAATATTTTGTCAACTACTTTAAAAACAATTTCTGAGAGCATAGTGCTTTTTATAATTTCTAAATATTGGCAATTTTTCAAATCGGGTTTGTGAGTAAAGAGATGATTTGACGTAAGCGAACCCTCTCCTGTGTTAATGGTAAGATTTGTTACGGCTCCTGCAATTGAAAATGCACGAGTAGCTTCAGGGCTAAGGGCTCCATCACTCATGGCAGAGCGAATGATTGGCGAATAAGAAACAAACGGATTTTCTCTGTCTTTGCCGAAAATCACGCTTACATCATCGCTTACTTCATCTTCGTTTAAAACGCTTGAAGAGTGTTTGATAATAAATCTAGAGCCCTCAAACGGCTGAGTTACCGAAAAAGATTGATAATTTGGAACATCTTTTGCAGCTTTATAGACCCATTCGATTTTATCTCGTGAAGCATAGAACGACTCATCTGCAAAGTACTGGCGAAGCGGCTCTCTTAGTGCTTCAAAAACATAGCGCATTCTCCCTATAATAGGATAATTTATAAGAAGCGCATGCTCTCTTTGAACATACTTGTCATAGACAAATAGAGTTCCAAAAAAAAGAAGTGTCATTAGCATAAAAAACTCAAAAAAATCTATAAAAAAGCTCCAAAGAGTATGAATAAGTTCCATTAAAATTCCATTATCGGTATAGTATTTTCGGTTTTATCTTCAAGGTTTTTTATCCAGATAGTTTTATCTTTCATCTCATTGGAACCTATAACGGCGCAATATTTTACACCTGCTTTATCTGCAGCTTTAAGATGATTTTTTAGGTTTTTGGATTTATAGTCAATGATTACGGTATCTGTTTTTCTCTTTTTATGCGCGATTTGAACAACCGTATCAACGCACTCATCATCCATAGCACCCATATAGTAACCCTTTTTTGCAGCCTGCGGCATTTTGATAAGTTCCATAAGTCTCTCTATGCCCATTGCAAAACCGACGGCGGGAGTAGGGCGTCCGTCCAAAAATTCTACAAGTCTGTCATAACGTCCGCCGCCTGCTATTGCGCTCTGGCTTCCTATGTCATCACTTACAAACTCAAATGCAGTTTTTGAGTAGTAGTCTAAACCTCTTACGAGATTGGTATTTATCTCATACTCAATTTTATTGTCGTTTAAAATCTTCTTTAGCGTGTTAAAATCACTCTCACATGACTCACAAAGATGATGTAAAAGTTTTGGCGCTCCAACGTATAGCTCCTGACATGAGCCGTTTTTGCAATCGAGGACTCTTATGGGGTTTGTATCTACTCTGCGAATACAATCCTCACAAATTCCCTCTTCACACTCTTTTACAAATTTAACCAGTTTATTGCGGTAAGGAGGCATACACTCCTTGCAGCCAAGCGAGTTAAGTTGAAGTCTATAGCCAATGCCAAGCGTTTCTAAAATATCGCTTACCATCATTATCATAGCAGCGTCTTCATAAACGCTCTCTACTCCGAAACTCTCAACTCCGAATTGATGAAACTGTCTAAGTCTGCCTTTTTGCGGTCTCTCATATCGAAACATGGCTCCATGGTAAAAGAAACGGTGAATGCCGCCTGCACGGTCTAGTTTTTTTTGTATAAATGCGCGAACTACTCCTGCCGTTCCCTCAGGACGGAGGCAGACGTCATTGTCACCTTTGTCGATAAACTGATACATCTCTTTACCGACGATATCGCTAGATTCGCCTACAGAGCGTTTAAAAAGGGAGGTTTCTTCCAAAAGAGGAGTTTCAATGAAATGAAAACCGTATCTCCCGGCAATTTTTGTAGCGGTGTTTATGAAATATGTAAATCTCTCATAATCTTCACTTAAAATATCATTCATTCCTCTTAGCGAACTAATCATTAATTTCCTTCTTATCATTCTCTTTTTTAGCTGAAAGGATACCATTTTTTGCTTATATTTAAGTGATTAAAGCCATGATTAATGTATGTAAAATGTTTATTTTAATTCATTTTAATAATAAAATCATACACTTATACTTGACGTTAAATTTTATATAGAAGGATATACCATGATAGAGTTACAAAAACTTCCTTTTGAAGAAGATGCACTTGAACCGTTTATTTCAGCGGCAACTATCCACTACCACTACCACAAACATCACACGGCTTATGCAAATAAGCTAAATGAACTTATCAAAGGAACAGAGTTTGATAAAATGTCGCTCTCTTCAATTATACGTGATTCCGATGGCGCTGTATTTAACAATGCCGCACAGGTTTTTAACCATACTTTTTATTGGAAGTGCCTAAGTAGTTCAAAGTCCGCTCCAAGCGGAAAGTTTTTACTAAAAATCAACAATGATTTTGGTTCTTTGGAAGCCCTCAAAGAGGAGTTTATAAAAGCGGGAACAACGCTTTTTGGTTCAGGCTGGGTATGGCTGGTTAGAGAGCCAAAAGGACAGTTGGCAATAAAGCAGACAGGAAACGCAAATACTCCTTTAAGTTCTTATCTTGTGCCTTTGTTAGTATGCGATGTGTGGGAACATGCTTATTATATTGATTATAGAAATTTACGACCGAAATATTTAGAAGAGTTTTGGAACCATATCAACTGGGACTTTGCTACAAAGGCCTTTGAAAAAACAGATAATGATATCTTTATCGGTACAGAGCCTTGTAACGATATTCATGACCCTTTTTGTCAAATACTCGATGATATTCAAAATCAAGACAGAGTTACCAGTTAAAGGAGAATGATGCAACAGCATGAGAGTTTAAAAGAGCACTATAAGTTCACAAAAGAAGAAGCACTTCTTCTGCAAGGACTTCAACCGAAAATGAGTGCACTTGCAGATAGTTTTATAGATGAGTTTTATGATTATATTTGGGGATTTGGAGCAACTGCAAAATTTCTTAAAAATCAAAAAATCATTGACTATCACCGAATAAAGATAAAGGCGTGGTTTATCAACCTCTTTTGCGGTAAGTATGATTTGCCATATTTTACATATCTCTATAAAATAGGCGAAGTACATGTACGTATCGGACTTCCGACGCATTATGTCAACTCGGCATTTACGTTTGTAAGAACCTTTGTTATAAAAAATATTGAAAAAAATTCGACGGATGAGCTAGAGCGTCTTAAGGAGATAGAAGCAGTTGAGAAAATCATAGATATAAATCTTGACACGCTTACAAGTTCATATAGAGAAGAAGAGCTAAGCAAGTTTTTATCTCTCTCAAAATTTGAAAAAACCATCCTTGGCGGTCTTAAAAAATTCAACTCTTACATCAATTTTTTTCTAGCAGGCTCTTTGGCTCTGGTTGCATTTTTTGCAATTGGACTTTTTGTTTATGACATCTATCTGCTTTTCTTCTCAGATATAGGGATAGAGAAGGGGATTTTGACGGTTCTTGGAAGTTTGCTGGTGTTGTGGGCGGCCATAGAGTTAATTCATGAAGAGATAAACCACTTGCAAGGTAAAGGATTTGCTATCGGAGCTTTTATCATGCTTGCGATGGCAGCACTCATACGTAAAGTGCTAATTTACTCTCTCTCATCTGAAAAAGGAAATGACCTTTTAGTCATAGGAGCCGTTATAGTAGCATTGGCATTTTCATACTGGCTTGTAAATGCAAAAAACAAAGCGGCTATTACTGCGGGTAGAACTGATATTGCTTAAGGCAGAAGAGTTTATATAGAGTACTAAAAACTCTCTGTTAGACTGCCACGGCTTCTTTGAAGTCTCTCAGTGACTGAGCTTTGTCATTGAGATTGCCACGCTTGTCATTGCGAGGCTTTAGCCGCGGCAATCTCAACGACAAGCGCGGCAATCTAGTTTTTTAAAAGTGTACTACATTTAAAAAACAGAATAATTTTCAATACCAGTAAAGAGGGTAGTGTCTTTTGGTGTTGCTAGATAGGTTGTTTATTATAAGTGCGACAAAAAGCATAATAAGTGCTCCTATTGCTATGGGAGCTATAGGATAGAACCACCCAAAAGACCTTATCTCTTCGCTTCCTATTACATAAATAAGTGCCGTTGCACCGCCTGGCGGATGCATAGTAAGTGTGAAGTGCATTATCAAAACAGATAAAGAGACACTAAGAGCACAAAGAGTTTCAAACTCTAGCATATTTTCAAAAAACTTCACTAAAAAAACAGATATAAAAGCAGAGAGTACATGACCGCCAAGCAGATTTCTAGGTTGAGAAAAAACGGCATCCGGTGCACCGTAGATGAGTACAGCCGAAGCTCCGAAAGAGCCAAGTAGAAAAAAGCCGTCTTGAGGTGAAAAATATTGGCTGAACCTTGAGAGGATATATATGCTTATAAAGGCACCGAGAGTCGACCAAAGTATTTTACTGAGAGGTTTTCTTGTAGGACGTCTCTCTTTTGAACGCATTCTTGCAAAGTATCTTCTCAAACGCGCATCTCCAATAGAAAAATATGGCGTATGATAAACCTTTTTAAAATAAGTTTAGTTGATATAAATCAACTCTCTTTTTTATTTATTTTTGTTCTCTTTAAGAGGGTGCATGATTAAAAATGATTTTAAAGCTTCTACAAACTCTTCAGGCTCTTCCAACATACTAACATGTCCGCTATTTTGTAGTTCTACATAATGACTGTTTTTTATTTTAGAAGCTAAATCTTTCATGGTTTTTGGAGCAATAATCGTATCGTGACTCGCTCCGATAAGCAAAGTAGGCGGAGCTTGCTCTAATAAACTCCGTGTTGTATCGGTTCGACTTATCATCGCTAAAAGAGCACCTTTTATTCCGAGTGGATTAAAAGCTAAGATTTTTTCTCTCAAGATAGCGATTTTATCCTGATGCTCCTGCCGATAGTTTTGAGTAAATGCGGCGGTAAAAAAATTGTCTAAAAAAGGCTTAACCCCATCTTGTTCAATATTGTAAATAGCTTTTGCTCGTTTGAGTTTGGCTTCATCATTGTCGCCGGTCGTTGTGGTGTTTGCTAAAATGAGAGCCTTAAAGTTTTGAAGTCGTTGATTGGCTCTGAGTGCAATATAGCCTCCCATAGAGAAACCGCACAAAATGACTTCCTGCAAACCAAGTTGTGAAATAACGGCTTCAAGATCATCTACATAACCCTCCATCGTGTACTGACCATGACCGACTTCAGAGCTTCCAAACCCCCGTATATCGTAACTAATGCAATAGCAATCATCTTTTAGCTGTTCAATAACATTGTCCCAAAGAGTGTGGTCAAAAGGAAACCCGTGGATAAAAATAAGAGGCTGAGCACTCAGATTTCCTTTGAAAAATACTTTGATTCCATTGATAAATGTATGCATAATTCCCCCTTCTTTTGGATTCATTGTATAAGCAAATCTCTTAAATAAGGCTTATCTTTTATATCTCTATGCCACACTCTGCAAGCTAAACTTTACTTTGAAATTAATTACCTTAATGATTCTAAGTAACTCTTGATTTTGTTTGAGAATATTTGCAAAATAGTGGCGACTTACACTCGTTTCTCTTTTGTAAACACTTGAGGCTAACTCAATTGAATTTTGTCTCTAACGGCTACTTCATACTATCAATAAAACAGTGAAACAATTTTTCAGAAATAGTTAAGTAAATTTAAAAGATAATTAATATTAGAATTAAAATTTAGAAAAGGGTTTAAGATGGCAAACATGGAACAAAAGACACAGGTGTTAGAACTGTATACTGCGTATTTTAATAGAGTTGCTGATAAAGACGGTGTTGATTATTGGCTTAATGAAATGGACAATAACAGTTGGACAATTGATATGGTTGCTATAACTTTTTCTCAACAACTAGAATATACTAATCTTTACGGTGGATTGTCCGGTTCTCAAATCGTAACTCAAGTATATACAAATGTTATCAATAGGGAAGCAGATAGCGCAGGTGCAAACTATTGGTCGGATGAACTTTCAAACGGTAATATATCTGTATCTCAGCTTGTACAAGCTGTTATTAACGCTGCTACAGAGAAAGATCAAAATGAAAATTATATTAATATAGAAGATGCTAATTTATTTAATAATAAGATAGATGTTTCAGAGTATTATTACAATAATAATCTTAATGAAACGAACATTACTCTTGGCGCTATCACTAAAGATTCTTCATCTACTCAAAATTTAAAATCTTATGCAGACTCTTTAATAGACCAAATAGATTCTACAGTTCCTATTAGTTTGGTAGTAGAATATGAAACTTTTGAATTAGACGGATTTGCTGAATATGGTATAGATGGAAAACATCTTTATATTATACGGACAGATTCAGATGGTAAAGAATATGTTTTAGAAGGTGGTTTATATCCTGAAGACCCTATAAACATTACAACTCGAACAGCAGAACTTTATAGAGGTGAAATAGGTGCTGAACCGAATGGCTATATAGTAAAGTCTGAAGATACTGCCGCCACATTTGTTAATTTAAATGTGGCATCAGAAAATATACTTGATATTTGGAACAGTATGATTGAATATGCACAAATTATTGAAGATGCCCAAATAGAGTATGTCTTTAGTCCTGGACCGAATAGTAATTCTGTTGCTGCGGCTATATTAAGTTATAGCGGCTTTAATGGGTAGTGTTCAAGATTCCGTGTCAGCATCGGATAATTCCTAAAATTGTATCACAAATCTAAAGCATCATCAAGCCGTCCATCGAAATGGATGGCAA
>PPDH01000032.1 GCA_002899765.1 Sulfurimonas sp.
TCACGAGCAAATTGCTCTACATCTATTTCTATTTTCATGTGTCATTCCTTGAGTAAATATAATTTTACCCGATTGACACGGAATTATGAACGATCCCTCATATTCAGAAGAGAATATAGTACTTTTTTTATTTTTTGCTTCAGCAGGTTTTTGTAATCTAAAAGATAAAAATGATTGAGCAAATTTTTCAGCATCAATTCTTAGATTTTTATCTTCTCCATCAAATTGATTTCTTTTTCTTTCATAAAAATACCCTTTAACTGATAATTCTTCTTGTAATTTTATTTGTATTAAATCGATAGATCTTACATCTCTATTATTAACTGGATTTTGATTATTTGTATACTCTGCAATTTTACTTTTAAATCCTAAATCATTAGTCTCATATATTCTACAAAGTAAAGATATTTCATAAAAATTTTCTGCATTTTCATCAAATGCTTCTTTTAAAGAATGTATTGTTTGACTACCATTAACTACTTGTATTCCATCTAATTCAAGTACTGGAGAATTTTTGCCTTGATAAGATAATTTTTCACATGTTATAGTAACACCATTATTAAAAAAGAAAAACTTACTACTTTCTTCATCACTAGTAGCTGTGTTTTTTATATTTTTATTTATATTTGAACGTTGTTTTAAATAAACTCTAACATTATCCTCAAAAGCATTTTCATTTATTGCATATTTCATAATTTCTTCATCTTCAATATCAATTTTCATTCTTATATCTTCATTGTTAGAAACTATTCTAATCAAATCTTTTGCATTTATTTCTGCAATTAATGCTCTATATCCATATTCACTTTTTTCAAAAAAATTTTTACCATTAACTTTAAACTTTGCATTAATAAATTCTCTTTTTTCAATAAGTTTAGTTATAAAATTTTGGATTAATATATATTCAAAAGTAACATCATTTTTATAACCTTTAATTAATGATTCACGAAGTAATTTCTCTTCATCATCAGTAAAGCCATTATAAATATTTGAAACAAAATGAATTTTAAATTCAAATCTATTCCCTTTATCTTGCAATAAAAATATTTCTTTTAATTTTTCCGATAAAATTGGATTCGCGTTACTTGTAATAGTTCTTTCAAAAATATCACTTAATAGCAATAGCACTTTTGCAATTTCATTTGATTCAAAATGTTTATCTTTTATTTTTTCATAATCTTTTGTATAAAATTTGAAATTCATTAAATGAACAACTTTTTCTTCTTCGTTTATAACAATTGCATCTACACCTTTATCATGTGTAAATTGTTCTCCATATTTTTTTTGTTTCATAATAAATCTAGTATCAGTTATAGCATTATATGCTTCATCTTCTTGAAGATTAAATATTTTTTCTAATGTAAAAAACAAAAAACCCATAGACTGCTCATCAAATTTATAACGCTCCCCATAATCTTTTACAAATTTTTCAACATTAGTTTTAATTAAAACATAGTCTTGATAAGATTTAATAATTTTACTATTCAATTTAAAGTCCTTTATTTAATACAGTTTATTATGAACTAAGATTTCCGATATTTTTCCACGCCCGCTACTTTTACTATTTATAAATCTATTGGCTTGTATATCTTTAAGAGAAAAATCTTTATATAGATTTTTTATAAAATCAGTATCAGAATTTGAGTGTAGAACAAAAACATTTTTTTTATTTAACGTTTTAAAAATTTCAAAAAGTTCAATCTGCTCTTTTTCTAAAAATGAAAATTCACTGTATGATGTAAAGCTTGATGTTAGTGTTAGTGGATAGTAAGGAGGATCAAAATAGACAAAATCATTTTTTTTGACATGTAGAGTTACATCTTTGTATGAAGCATTTAAAATAGTTGCTTTTTGCAGAGCTTCACTAGCGTTATAGATTACGAGTTCATCACATATATTTGGGGTTTTGTAACTCCCAATAGGTACATTGTGATAACCTTTACTATTTACCCTATAAAGCCCGTTGAAGCAGGTTTTGTTAAGATAGATAAATCTTGAAGCTCTCTCTATCTCGCTTCTTTGTGAAAAGCTCTCATCTCTATCCCAAGCTCTGGTTTCATAATAAAACTCTTTGGAGTGTTTTTCTTTAAACTCTTTTAGATTTTTTATAAGTTCTGAAGGACTGTTTTTTACAACATTGTAAGCGTTAATAAGCTCTGCATTTATATCAAATAGATAAACTTTTTTATCTTTTAAAAGCCCAAGCGAGTAGAGTTAAAAAAAGAGTGCACCGCCGCCTACAAAAGGTTCAAAATAGTTATTAAACTCTTTTGGAATAAGCGGAATAATCTGAGACAACAACCCTCTTTTGCCGCCAACCCATTTTACAAAAGGTTGATACTTTGTAAAGTTGGATTGGTTTATCGGTGCGGTCATTTTTGTATCCTACTTAAATTTTATCTATTTGAAGTATATGATCAAATTAATAAAAAAGATTTAATATATGACAATTTGCCATATATTTACGCCTTAACCCTCTTATTTCTATCTTCTTCTTGCGCCTTGTATAATTCCGCACACCCGCGTGAGAGTTCGCGGATTTTTAGTATGTAGTTTTGACGCTCGGTTTGGCTGATGGCTTTTCTGGCATCGAGCACATTAAAAGTGTTTGCTGCCATCATACATAGGTCGTATGCAGGAAGAGGAAGTCCTGCTTCTATAGTTTTTAGGCACTCTTCACTTTTTGCATTAAACTCTGCAAATAACATCGCCGTATCTGCTATCTCAAAGTTATACTTGCTAAACTCTATCTCAGCCTCTTTATGAACATCGCGGTAAAGTGTTTTTCCGTGCTCGTTTTCACCCCAAACTATGTCAAAAACAGTATCCACGCCTTGCAGATACATGGCAAGTCTCTCTGTTCCGTAGGTTATCTCAACCGCTACTGGACTACACTCTATACCGCCTACTTGTTGAAAATATGTAAATTGTGTCACTTCCATACCGTTAAGCCAAACTTCCCAGCCAAGACCCCAAGCGCCCAGTGTAGGTGACTCCCAGTTGTCTTCTACAAAACGGATATCATGGTTTTTTACATCAAGTCCGAGATACTCTAACGACTTTAGGTAAAGCTCTTGAATGTTGTCGGGAGATGGTTTTATAAGTGCTTGAAACTGATAGTAACTCCCTAAACGATTTGGATTTTCACCGTATCTTCCATCTGTCGGACGGCGAGAGGGTGCCACATAAGCAACTGACCATGGAGTAGAGTCCAATGAACGCAAAAATGTAGCCGGATGAAATGTTCCCGCACCCGCAGGAATGTCGTAAGGCTGAACAATATTACACCCCTGCTTCATCCAGAATTCTTGTAGTTTTAGTAACATGGAGCTAAAAGTTATCATAATTACCTCTTTAAAAAATTTCGTAATTATATCAAAGCAAAACTTTATCCTCTCAACCAAAAATAAGAATCAAACTCTATAATACAAAAAAACTAAAGGAAAAAAATGGCACACATTAAATTACCGGAATTTGAAGAGATGACTCCTGCGATTCAAGATCGGGCGCGTCCGATTTTAGAAAAAACAGGAAAACTGGGCGATATTTTTAAACTTTTGGCAATAGATGAAAAAATCTATTTTGCAACCGACATGATGATTCAAAAATATCTTCTTGATGAAACCGCTTTGTCATACGATATAAAAGAAGCTATAGCACTTCTTATATCAAAAGAAAACGGCTGTAAAATGTGTGTCGATGTACATAAAAGCATTGCTAAGATGCTTGGACTCTCTGAGGAGAAAATAGAAAAAATATTACAAGGCGTTGATGCGATTGATACGGACGCAAAAGAAAAAGCACTTCTGAACTTCTGCATAAGAGCTGCGCAAAAAGATAGTTACAAAATACTCAAAGAAGAGATTGACGCACTCAAAGATTTAGGTTACAGCGATGTAGAAATAGTCGAAGCTGTTGCAATAACGGGATACTTCAACTATATCAATACTTTATCGAATGTTTTTGGGCTTGGGCAGTAACTTTAAGTCTCTTTTTTAGATTGCTTCACTCCGTTCGCAACGACGGTCATTGCAAAGAGCCTGCAACGAAGCAATCTAGGTTTAGTCATAATACTTAATCAAACAACTTTGCAGACTATATCGCCTACCTCTTTTTGCAACGAGGCGGCAACAACGCTGCACTTTATCTTTAGTAAAAAGCAGATATTACCTCTATGGGATGGACTCATGCACTCATAATTTCCCATCCCTTTGCTTATAACCAAATCTGCCGTGTCAAAAAGTTCTTTCGCATAGGAATTTGCACGATTGTAAGTAAAGCCGGGGGTATTTACTCCGCTGTCGACAACTTCGCAAATCTTCTCAAAGCCTGCCTCTTTCGCCTCTTTTAGAGTAACATCGTTTATAATCGGATTTCCGCGTACCATGTAGGAGTATTTTGCGTGCGGGTACAACTCTTTGAGCGTCTGAATGAACATGTAGTCAAAGATATGCTCTCCTACATTGTCGCCGACTACAAGAACACTCTTTGCGCTTTGGAGTTTTTTCTCAAAAAAAGCAAAATCATTGTGCGCAAACTCTGTATAAAATATCTTCTCAAGCTCCTCTTCTAAGTCAAACTCCACCTCTGCGGCGAGGTCTATCACATTTCCCGCTACGGCAATTTTTGTGGCTGTTAACAGTTTATCTTTGGAGTTTGATAGCTCTTTTTCTAAAAGGGGAACAAAAGAGAGAGCTTTTTTTGTAGAGAGCTCTTTTACCTCATCATACAAATCTGTTTTATGAGCAATAAGCGCCATTTTTTCATAAACATAGGATGCTATTTCGGGAGGGGTATCACTGTAAGAGAAGGATCTGCTCATCTTGGTAACCGTAGAGATAAGCTCGTTTGAGAGAGATTCGTCTGCATGCAATGCCTTTGCCACTTTAACGCTTTGGTTTATTATGCACTCTACGCAGGCTTCATCAATCGTCATCTATAAAATAGTTACTTTTCCGTGTGTTCTTCTATAGCTTTGTTCCACATGAGCTTATATTTTCTTCTCATAAACTCAACCTCTTGCTGAGAAAGTTTCAGTTGCTCTTGAAGTGTGTGAATCGTTTTTCTATCTTCATCGTAAAGTTCCTGCAAAGAGCCAAGAGCCTCTCTTAAAAACTCATTTTCAACTCTCACCGCCGCAATAGTTTCATCTTTTGCGTCAAGCACTTTTTCATGAAGATTAATGATGGTGCCTATTGTCTTTTCAACAAACTGGGGCTGCACCAGCATCTCTTTTGTGTTATGAGAGGAGAGCTCTCTGAGCTGTGCCGGAACTACTTCCCCGGCACCTTTTGAAGGGTCTATATATCGTACTCCGTCTTCTACTTTTATGGTAAGTTTACCTCTGTCTGCCAAATCATCAATAGCTGATATATCCAAACCCGTAAGCTCCATGTACTCTTCGTCGCTCATCCACTTCATATGTGCCCCTTTTACAAATTTTTAAGAAAGAATAGTCTCTATCTCCATTGAATCCATTTCAACTTTTTTCGCTTTTGAGATGCGGTCTTCTTTTAGCTTTATTGACAACTCTTCGTTATCAAGTGCCAGTATCTGCATCGCCAAATAAGCTGAATTTATCGCCCCTGCTTTTCCTATTGCTACTGTAGCAACAGGCATTCCTGCAGGCATTTGAACCGTAGATAAAAGAGCATCAATCCCGTTAAGTGCAGATGCACTCATAGGAACACCTATAATAGGTTTAACTGTTTTAGATGAAAGAACTCCTGCTAAATGAGCAGCCATTCCCGCAGCCGCTATAAAAACCTGAGCACCTTTTTTTTCTGCTGTAACAATATACTCTTTTGTTCTCTCAGGTGAGCGGTGAGCCGATGAAATTATCATCTCATACTGAACACCGAATGCTTCAAGCGTATCTGAACACGATTTCATTACCTCATAATCACTTTTTGACCCTATTATAATTGAAACAAATTTCATTTAAGCTTTTTCCTTATTTTTTAATGGCGTGATTATATCATAGCCTTATCTAATAATTAATATTTAAAATTACACTTTAGGGTACGTTCCCATATCAGGATGTGCAGGTATTCTTAAAAATGTGTACGGCGGAAGTTTTAGCGGAAGTGTTATAGGGTTAGTATTTCCGCTATGCACCTCATCCCAAACCTTCTTATTTTGAGCAAGCAGCTGTTTTAACTTCATGTAGACTCTTCCTTCACGCTCATACGTTGTACCTATCTCATTGTCAACTAGTTCTACATGTGAACCCAGTGGAGCAACTATCTCTAACTCTTCCCCCGGAAGAGTTTTATACTTGCATAAAAAGTGTGTACCCTCTTCATTTACCACTCCGCTTACCTGATGCGTTCCAAGCTGCATGGTAAAATCAAGGCTCTGCGTATCATGTTTTTCAAACGGTCTTGAGATAAGATAAGCATCCGTATAGCCGCGGTTTTGAAGAGAGTTCAGCTCATACTGATATTTCTCTACGTCATTTATGCCCTCATAATAGTCGTCTATTGCCATTCTATACGCTTTTGCCGTTACTGCAGCATAGTAAGCTGTTTTTGTACGACCTTCGATTTTAAGCGAATCAACAGCACCGCTGTCTAAAATCTCTTTGACATGTGAAGCAAGATTAAGGTCTTTTGAGTTCATGATGTAAGTTCCCACACCCTCATCTTCTTCAAGTTTAAAGAGCGTTCCCGTCTCAGGATTTGCAGCATACATCTCATAAGGAAATCTACAGTCATTTGCACATGAGCCGCGATTTGGAACACGTCCGCTTTGCAGAGTCGAGATAAGACAACGCCCGCTGTAAGCAAAGCACATAGAGCCATGGACAAAGACTTCCAACTCTAAATCAGGAAGCTCTTTTTTTATCTCAACCAAATCTCTTATAGATATCTCTCTTGCAGTTATAATACGTGTTGCCCCCATATCGTAATAGACTTTTGCATCAAGCACGTTCATGACATTTGCCTGTGTTGAGAGATGAAGCGGCATGTGAGGTACAAGCTCATGACAAAGCTTAAGCACACCCGGAGTCGCAACGATAAAAGCATCTGGTCCAAGATCTGCCATAGCCACTATATGTTTTTTGAGCAAATTTAACTGAGAATTAAAAGGAAAACCGTTAAGCGTCGCATATACTTTTTTGCCGCGGGAGTGGGCATATTCAATGCCCTCGGCAAACTCATCCATACTGAACTCTTTACCCGAACGTATCCGTAAAGAGAAGTGACTTACTCCTCCATATACGGCATCCGCACCAAAATCAATAGCGATTTTTAATTTTTCTAATGTTCCCGCAGGGGACAATAATTCAACTTTTTGCATTAACTTCCAAACTGCGCCAAAAGAGCTTCTATATCTTCATTGGACGCCAATTCATTATGCGTATCTCCGACAATATGTGTAGCAGAAGAGACCCTTTTTTCATCATCTATTCTACCCTCAAAAAGCGAGTTCATATAGTTAGAAAGTGCACGCATAACATTGATAACACGTTCAATTTTTTGTCTATGAATATCTTGATACTGCATGATATCCATAACACTCATTATTGACTCTCCGCTTGTTTGAAGAGTTTGCAGAGTTTCATCCGCCTCATTCAAAGCTTGCGTGTTTTTATGCAACTGCTCTTTAAAAGCATTTACATCAGGAAATTTTTTATTAAGTGTCTCAAATAGTTCAACATTGCTTTTTAATACTTCTATCAAATTGTTTAAGTTTTCTTCTTTCTCCATAAGCTCATTTGAAACACTCTCTATAAGGTCAAAAATTTCACTTGCTTTTTCTTCACTCTCTTTTGTTACATCATCAAGCTGATGCACCATTTTATTCTCATGTGTTGCAGGAAGAGGCCAGTGATGGGCAGTTTCAGGACTATAGCCGATTGGTTTTTCAGAAGGAATATGTGAGGACTCATAAGCCTCCTCTTCCTCAAATTCTTCCTCTTCATCATTTATGTTATCATTTGGCAAAGATTCTAAGTCTTCAATATCACCGCTCATTAAGGCATCTAGTTCTTCTTGGGTCATAAACAACTCTCCATTTAAAATTCGCTAAATTTAATTTTTAGCACTATAATATCATAAAAATATATAAATTTGGGAATGGATACTAAATGATAGTTGACCTACACAACCATACAAAACTTTGCAACCATGCAGAGGGTGAAATATCTGAGTACATCGAAAAAGCAATAGAGTGCAACATAAAATATTTCGGTTTTTCAGAGCATGCACCGATGAATTTTGACGAAAAATATCGTATCGGTTTTCATCAGATGAAAGAGTATGAACAAAGCATTATTGATGCAAAAGAGAAGTATAAAAACAGTATAGAAATACTTCTAGGATATGAAGTCGATTATCTCAAAGGTTACATGGATGGAAGAGTTTTAAATGCCGATGTTGATTATCTTATAGGTTCTGTGCACTTCATAGAAGAGTGGGGATTTGACAATCCGGAGTTTATAGGAAACTATAAAGACCAAGACATAGACCTGATTTGGCAAAAATATTTTGACGCCATAGAAGAGATGGCTAAAAGCAAACTCTTCGACATTGTCGGGCACTTAGATTTAATTAAGATTTTTAAATATATGCCTAGTAAGAATATAAATAAAATAGCAAAAAATGCGCTTCTTGCTATTAAAGAAGCCGACATGTCAGTTGAGATAAATGTTGCGGGATTTAGAAAACCAATCGGCGAAGCCTATCCGTCTCTTTCTCTCTTAAAAGAGATTAAAAAACTCAGCATCCCGATAACTTTTGCCTCGGATGCCCACAAACCTGAACAAGTCGGTCTCTACAGCGATGAAGCTACTCAAATGGCAAAGAGAGCAGGTTATAACGAGTGTGTTCTTTACCGCAAGAGAAAAAGAAAATTTATCAAATTTTAATTCTCTCTCCAGAGAGAATCTTCAGTGACTTAGCGTCTAGCGTAGCCAAGCGGGACTTTGTTCCGCTTGGCGTTGTAAATAAAATAGTTTATAAAATTTTAGTAGATTCGTTATAAAGCAATTTTAAAGAGTTAGACTTGTATAATGCACAAACATAAAATTAAGAAGGAAATTAAAATGGGAAAATATATAGAATTAACTAGCTCAGATTTTGAAGCAACACTAAGTGAAGGTGTTTCATTGGTTGACTTTTGGGCACCTTGGTGTGGACCTTGTCGTATGATTGCTCCTGTAATTGAAGAGCTTGCAAATGACTATGACGGCAAAGCTAAAATCTGCAAAGTAAATACTGATGAATAGCAAGATATTGCAGTTAAATTCGGTATACGCTCTATCCCTACAATCATGTTTTTTAAAGACGGTAAAATGGTAGACCAAGTTGTTGGAGCACAATCTAAAGCTGCTCTAGCTGAAAAAATAGACGCTCTTTTAGCGTAATTTAAGAGAAGCGCAGTGGCAAACGGAGGTAGAAGCCTCTTTTCGCTCTCTACGCTTCTAGCTTCTTTCTTCGGCGCAGCAATGATAGCTGCTGCTTTTGCCTACTTCAACTATAAATTTTCAGAGTATAAATTTATCGACTTTAAAGAGTGGATATTTTATGAAAAAAAAGATATATTTACACCGACTGCCGAGAAATATATAGTGGTTTTTTACAGTTCAAAAGTAGATAAAACAGCAGAGCTTCTTGCAAAGATAGACCTAAATCTCCCTATTATTGCTATAGACTACTACAATGAAATTTATGAAAACGGAAAAAACACCACATTTTTACGCACAGGTACAAAAACGTCTCTAAGCTTTATACAAAGATTTAATATATATGAAATTCCTTCTATTTTTTTTATAAAGAAAACAAAAGAGTCTCTTTATAAACAAGATAGTATTATACGAAAACTAGATAATTTGAATGAGTTATCAAACCAAATAAAAGATTTATAAAAAGGAATTTTCATGATACTTGATTGTGCTATTATCGGTGGCGGACCTGCAGGTCTTACAGCCGGACTATATGCAACGCGCGGTGGTTTAGAAAATGTAACTATGTTTGAAAAAGGTATGCCAGGCGGTCAAATAACTCAAAGTTCGGAGATAGAAAACTATCCCGGCGTAACCGGTGAAATCAGCGGTATGGATTTGATGATGCCATGGCCTGAGCAGTGCCAAAAATTTGGACTAAAACATGAGATGGTTGAAGTAAAACGCGTAAGTAAAGACGGCAATACATTTAAGATTCACAAAGAGGACGGTTCTGTTACAGAAGCGTACAGCGTGATTGTATGCACGGGTTCATCTCCAAGGCGTGCAGGATTTGCAGGAGAAGATGAACTTTTTGGAAAAGGGGTAAGTACATGTGCTACATGTGACGGTTTTTTCTATAAGGGAAAAGAGGTTGCCGTAATCGGCGGCGGCGACACGGCACTTGAAGAAGCTCTTTATCTTGCTAAAATATGCTCTAAAGTTTATCTTATCCATAGACGTGACACATTTCGCTCTGCTCCAAATACAGTCAAAAGAGTAGAAAAAGCTCAAAATATCGAGCTGGTTTTAAACTCGGTTCCTGAAGAAGTTTACGGTGACAACATGGGAGTTGTCGGTATCCGCGTTAAAAATGCGGATGGAGAAATTCGAGATATAAAAGCACCTGGTGTTTTTGTTTTTGTCGGGAATGACGTGAATAATCAAACACTTATTCAAGAAGACGGAAGCTTTCTATGCGATGTTAATAAGCAGGGTGAAGTTATAGTCGATATTAGCATGAGAACATCTCTAAGCGGTCTTTTTGCAGCGGGCGATATGCGTATTGCAGCTCCAAAGCAGGTTGTCAGTGCTGCTGGTGATGGAGCTGTTGCAGCGCTTGGGGCAATATCATATGTTGATGAATTACTAAATCATTAAAAATAAATTAAAGGGATATATTGTGGTAAAAGTTGGAGTTTTTGGGGCAAACGGCAGAGTTGGAAAACTAATTATTGATGATTTAAAAACAACTCAAAATATCAGTTTGAGTTCTGTTTTTGTAAGAGATTCACTTAACTTTTCTATTGATCCTTCAGTATTGGTAAGTACAGATATGAAGTCATTTCTAAACGGTTGTGATATCGTTATAGACTTTTCACTTCCTGAAGCTTGCGAAGCTCTGCTTGAAGCATCTCTTCAAACACCAAAACCTTTAGTAATAGGCACAACAGGATTAAGCGCACATCAACTCAATCTTCTTAAACAAGCTAGTGAGAGCATGCCTATCCTTTACGCTACAAACATGTCTTTGGGAGTAGCACTTTTAAATAAGCTTGTTTATCAAGCTGCTGCTGCACTTGAGGGTTTTGATATTGAAATTGCAGAGATGCATCACAGACATAAAAAAGATGCTCCCAGCGGAACTGCTCTTACTCTAGCAGAATCATGTGCACACGGACGCAACTTAGATCTTGAAAATGTCCGCATAAGCGGCAGGGACGGAAATATCGGTGAAAGAAGCAAAGACGAAATCGCCGTAATGGCACTTCGCGGCGGAGATATTGTCGGTCGTCATACAGTCGGTTTTTACAATGACGGCGAGTTTATAGAGCTAAACCATACGGCAACATCAAGAAATACTTTTAGTAAAGGTGCTATTAGAGCAGCGTCTTGGCTTGTTGACAAAGAAAGCGGTCTTTACTCTATAAGTGACTGCTTAGGGTTATAACTGAGCTTTCGCACCTAATTTTAATCGATATGCTTTCTAAAACAACTGTAAGTAGGGCATAGTAATAAAATACTCCATGGTACTTGACACTAGNAAAAACTGAAAAATACATGTCAATAGATATGACAAATGCTGAGAGAATACCGCTACTACCGAATGTAACACTATAAAATTAGGTGCGAAAGCTCAGGTTATAAATCAACTTTATTTAATTTGGTTTGAGTATAATTCCATTTAAATATTCTCGAGGAGAAAATGTGCTAGAAGATATGAATGAAAAATGTGCAGTTGTAGGAATTTACGGTAACAAAGAGGCTTCAAAGCTAGCTTATTTTTCACTCCATGCACTTCAACATCGCGGTCAAGAAGCAGCCGGGATAAGCTCTTCAAACGGAACAAAACTCCAAACAATCAAAAAGCGCGGTTTAGTTATGCGTGTTTTTGATGAGAAAAAACTTGAAACACTAAGAGGTTCAAGCGCAATCGGTCATACCCGCTACTCAACTGCAGGAGATGATTCCATCTTAGATGCTCAGCCGGTGTTTGCAAGATACGATTTGGGCGAAATGGCAATCGTACATAACGGAAACCTCACAAATGCAGAGGAGATTCGTACAAAACTTATCGATAAAGGTGCAATTTTTCAAACCTTTATGGATACTGAAAACCTTATCCACCTCATAGCAAAAAGCGAACAGAGAAAACTTCTCGACAGAATTATTGATGCCGTCCAAAAAATAGAGGGTGCGTTTTCACTTGTTTTTTTAAGCAGGACAAAAATGTTTGCGATGCGCGACAGACATGGTTTCCGTCCTCTAAGTCTTGGGAAGCTTCCGGGTGGCGGATATATCGTTGCAAGCGAAACATGTGCCTTTGATCTTGTAGGTGCAGAGTTTATAAGGGATGTAGAACCGGGCGAGCTTCTAATATTTAGCGAAGGTGAAGAGCCAAGAAGCATAAAGGTCTTTGAACCGACGCCAAAACACTGTATTTTCGAGTATGTATACTTTTCAAGACCTGATTCAAAAGTATTTGGACAGAGTGTTTATCAGACTAGAAAAAATATGGGCAGAGAGTTGGCACTTATAAAACCTGTTGAAGCCGACATGGTAATTCCTGTTCCCGACGGCGGAGTTCCCGCAGCCATAGGTTATGCTCAAGAGAGCGGCATCCCTTATGAGATGGGGATTATGAGAAATCACTATATCGGGCGAACATTTATTGAACCGACACAAGAGATGAGAGACCTTAAGGTCAAGATGAAACTCTCCCCTATGATTGATATTATTAAAGGCAAAAGAGTGATTGTCGTTGATGACTCTATTGTACGCGGAACAACCTCAAAAAGAATTGTAAGAATGCTAAAAGAAGCCGGTGCGAGTGAAGTTCACATGAGAGTATCGTCTCCTCCGACAACCGACCCGTGTTTTTACGGTGTAGACACCCCAAATAAAGACAAGCTTATTGCCGCAAATATGACGCAAGATGATATATGTAAATTTATTGAAGCGGATTCATTGGCATATCTTGATGAAGCATCACTTCTTAGAAGCGTAAATACTAAAGAAGACAATTACTGTACAGCCTGTTTTACCGGAAAATACATAGTTTAATGAAACAAGTCTATACCTTTGGCAACTACTTAAAAGATAAGTTTGGTTGCAAAGTCTACAAAGTGGGCATCAACATATCGGGTTTCACATGTCCAAATATTGACGGTACCGTAGCCAAAGGCGGATGTACTTTTTGCGAAAATGACTCATTTAGCGCAAGTACTGGGCAAACGCAAGAACTCAAAGGTTTTTACCTTAACCTGAGTTCAAAGACAAATCCAAATCTTGATAAACAGCTAGCTCAACTGGAGATACAGTTTAATGCCATAAGCAAAAGACAGCGCCAAGAGTACGGAGCTAAAAAATTTCTTGTCTATTTTCAATCATTTACAAATACTTACGCACCCTTTGAAACACTCAAAGCACTCTATGATAAAGCTCTCTCTTTTGATAATGTAATCGGGTTAAGTATCGGCACGCGTTCAGATAGTATTACCGACGAAACTCTGGATTATCTTGCAGAAATTAACCTTAAAAAAGAGATTTGGATAGAGTTTGGGATTCAATCCGTTTATGATGAAACTCTGCAAAAAATAAACCGCGGACATGACAGCGCAAATGTAAAAGAGTGGATTTTAAAAGCAAAAAACAAAGGATTACATGTTTGCTGACATCTAATATTCGGCTTACCCGATGAGACAAAAGAGATGATGCTCCAAACCGCGAAAGAGGCTTATGCGTGGGGAATTGATTCTGTTAAGTATCATCCGCTTTATGTTGTAAAAAAGACAGCACTTGCAAATGACTATATTAAAGGAAAATTCAAACCTATCGGCGAGAATGAGTATTTGGATGTATTGACAGAAGCAATAAAAATGAAGCCAAAACATGTATCTGTGCAAAGAGTAACTGCAGGAATAGACAACGATTCACTTTTGTCTCCCGAGTGGTGCAGAGATAAAAACACTCAAATCAAAAAAATCAATGCGGCACTCAAACCTCTTGGACTCAAATACTAATGAGCATAAAGTTTTGAGAAATGAGAAACACTGCTAAAATAAGGCGGATAATCAAAATAAACTCTAAAATCTTGAGACTCTCCCGGTCTTAAATTTCTAGCCACTACAAATTCATGTATGACTTGCTGAGGTTTACTCTTAGCGCTGATACTCTCTCCTGAGAAAAAATCAAAAAAACCGCTTGGTTTAAAAAATGAACCGCTTTTTACGTTGCCGCTCACATGTCCTTTATTTACAAGTTTTATCTCAAAAATAACTTCTCCGATTTCATAATTTCCCTCATTTTTTACAACGCCGCTATACATAATTTTTTCAGTGCTTAAATTTCTTTTGTTTTCTAACTTATAAAGTTTTGCTATTTTTGTATATTTGTAAACTGCAAATATTCCAAACCCTGCTATAACTGTAGAGACAAGAAGAAATGAAAAGATTATTTGCACTTTTATTTTAGAGTTATGTTCTCTAAAAGCTACCATCATGCCACTTAATAAAATAATAAATGTAATAACTAAGATTCCGTAGTGCCACGCGTTAAATAGTGTAATCATTTGCAATCCGCTCCTAACGTAATATTATAATCGCCGCCGTATGTAAAAGGTTCTACGATAATTTTAACTTCTCTATGCTGCCCTTTTGCAATATCATACTCAACAATCGACATTTTATTGAGCGGCTTAAGTTTCAATATTGCTTCTTTCATCTTATTTTCGCTTACTTTATGTACTTTAGCAGTTATTTTACAGCTTGAAAAATCTCTATCTGAAATATTTTTTACCACCCCGTAAACAACAATTGCTTGAGTAAAGTTTAATTTTTTTTGGCTTGTTATGGAAGTTTCGTTTTTAAAAAGATACTCATGCATTTTGATATATCCATAGGTTGAACCTGCAAGAAGTTCTATAAATGCAAAGAAGATAAAAAAAAGTGCGAGTGCAACTCTGTTTCTTAGAAATATGCCAAGAATTATAAACAGGATAAAAAGCAAAAGCAGAGTGCCAAAGAGAATGTAATCATATATTATGAGTTCATTTATAAAATCAGTAATTCTCTGTGTCATATTCTCAGTCGTCTCTTGAATTTTTTTCCGCTATTCCACTCATATCAAATCTGCGAGCCAACTCCTGCTTAATTCTATCGGGAGAGATATTTTTTGCAGCAAGTGCGACTAACATGTGATAAGTTAAATCCGCCGCCTCGTATATCATCTCTTTTTCGTCATTATCTTTGTAAGCAAAACTGAACTCTCCTGCCTCTTCTACAACTTTTTTCAAAATTGTGTTATCGCCTTTACTTAAGAGTTTTGCAGTCCATGAACTTTGCGGATCTGCATTTTTTCTCTCTTGAATCGTATGATAAAGAGTGTCGATTACGCCATAAAGCGACTCACTGCTTACTTCTACGTCACTTTGAATCTCACCAGACTCCAGTTCCGTAAAAAAGCATGAGCGCCGACCCGTATGGCATGCTACGCCGTTTTGCAATACTTTGATTAAAAGAGTGTCATTATCACAGTCAATATAAAAAGAGCGTATTTCTTGAGTGTGCCCGCTACTCTCACCTTTTTTCCAGATGCGCTGCTTGGAGCGTGAGAAGTAGTGTGCTATCTTTGTAGCGAGGGAAAGAGATAGTGCCTCTTTGTTCATATAAGCCATCATAAGGATTTCGTTGCTATTTACATCCTGAACGACAACCGGCAAAAGAGAAATCTTTTGCCAGTCGATTTTATTGATTATATCTTGCATATTAGTTAGCTAATGATGCTTTTCTTTGAGAGTCTTTCATGTCAACCCAAATATTTGGAGTTGAACCGCCGGGAGTTAAGAATATTTTTGCATCTTTATTTTCTTTAAGTGCATCGTTAAATTTCCCTTGCACTTGAATCTGCTCAAGCTTTAAAAGATCCGGAGTCAATGATTTTGAGATTAGGTAGTTTGCTTTTGCCTTTGCTTCAGCTTCGATAGTAACTGCATCTGCCAAACCTTGTGCCTCAATTCTAGCTTTTTCAGCGATACCTCTTGACTCTGCAGCACGTCTGAGCGCTTCTTGCTCTGCTCTTTGAACATCTTGTTAAGCTTTTTGAACCTGCTGTTTTGCAATTTGAACATTCTCTATCTGCTCTTTCACTTTTGCAGGCAGAATTATTGCACGGAGCTGAATCGACTGCAAGTCTGCAGGAGTGTTTTCAAGACTCTCTATGTTAGCTCTAACTTGCGTATCTATTTCGGTTGCAATTGCGTTTCTCATCTGAGGAAGTGCCTCTGCATCATATTTACCGACAACATTACGAACAATATCTCTTACTACGGGATGAATGATTTTATCTTCCCATGCAAAACCCCAGTTTGAAATAGTCTGCGCCGCAAATTGTGCATCAAGTCTATACTGAACTGTAAGTTCTATAGAAACAGGCAAACCGCGTTTGTCAAGAACGGTAATAGCAGGTCTGACATTTACGCCGAGTGCATCACTCGTTCCTGTTTCAATACTTGATGCATAGTTTACTATACGTACTTTTGTATCAACTTTATACACTTTTTGAATAACAGGAATAATAAAGTGAAGTCCAGGAAGCAAAGCTTGATCAGAATACTTACCGTTGGTGCTGAGTATTCCTCTTTGACCCTCTTCGATAATAGTAAAAGGTTTCGCTAGAACCAATATTAAAACAACAGCAGCTAAAAAATATACTATGCCTGCTTTTCCTCCGCCGAAGTTAAAATCCATCTTCGGCATTTGCGGTATATTTGGACCTCCGCCGCTTCCGCCGGTAGATTTTTTTTCATAACCACCGCCTTCGCTCTTTTTTTTGTTAAAGTAGTCATTCATATCCGATGCCATTATTATATTGTCCTTCATTTTTTATTCCTTTTTATCTGATGTTATGCACTAAAACAAGCTAATGCGGTTTTCACGAAGTGAAAATGTTTCTTTAGAAAACGAACGCGTCCGTGTTAGTGGCAGGGACTAAAGTCCCTACAACCCCCTAAAGCTACGAAAAACAAAGTTTTTCGAGAACTGTAATTTATACGTACGTAAGATAGTGTTCATACTCTTTGTTGCGTCCAAATACTATATCAAAGTATCCGCTTTGTAATTTCTCTGTCATCTCTCCGCGCGCACCGCATCCTATCTCTCTTGCATCAACAAGACGTACCGGAGTTATCTCAGCAGCAGTTCCTGTTAAAAATGCCTCATCTGCGATGTAGACATCCTCTCTTGAGATACGGCGGCGTTCAACTTTGATACCCATATTTTGTGCCATCTCGATAACTGTTTTTTGTGTAATCGATTCTAGTGAGTTATCATTTGGAGGCGTGATAAGTACACCGTTTTTTACCATAAAAAAACTCGCACCGCTTGCTTCTGCAACATATCCCTGGTCATCAAGCAGAAGTGCTTCTTCATATCCGCAGTCAATTGCTTCATACTTTGCCATCTGAGAATTCAGATAGTTTGCCGTTGCTTTTGCTTTACCCATATTTGAAGTGTTTGCAGGTCTTGTCATAGAGACGATTTTGAGCTTTATACCCTTTTTCATCCCCTCTTCGCCAAGATATGCACCCCACTCCCATGCAGCTATCGCAGTCTCTACAGGAGCATCTTTATGATAAACTCCCATAACACCGTATCCTAAAAATGCAAAAGGGCGGAGATAGACGTTATCGCCTGCAAATTCATTTTTTCTAATTAGCTCTACCTGTGCGTTATTCATCTCTTCAACAGAATAAGGGATGTTCATAAGCGTCATCTTCGCAGACTCTTTTAGTCTTTTTGTATGGTCATTTAAACGAAAAATTGCATACCCTCTGTCTGTCTTATATGCCTTTGTTCCTTCAATAACACCGTTTCCATAGTGCAGCGTATGCGACAATACGTGAACTTTTGCATCATCCCATGCAACAAACTTACCATTCATCCAAATATATTTGGCAGCATTCATTCATTTCTACAATAATTACTACATAAAAATTTTGATATTTTATCTAAAATGATGTTTATATTGTATTAATAGAGTTTGCAAAATCATAATAGCCCCTAGATTAAAAAAAGTGCAAGCAGATACAGAGCCCAAGAAGGCTCTATTTAGAAGAAAAAAGAAAAAGAGGAGAGTATTAGCTTAAAGGCTTACCAGTGAACCTCTGCGGTTAGCATTACAGAATCCCAGTCTTTAGAGTCACTCTCTTGAATATTATATGATTGACCTGATAGCAACCATTTAAAGTTTTTGTTTTGCTGCCATGCAACACCGTAGATAGCATTCTTTTCAGTTGAAGAGACAACTCCTGTAGTCGTGTTTTCATTTTCCCACTCGTCATAACGAGCAAAAGCAGAAAACTCTTTTTTATCACCGAAACGATAAGTACCGTTTAGAGAGTAACCTTGTCCATTCCAGTTTGTATCGTTTGCAAGGTCGTTATCCGAAGTTACATACTGTGCAGAAACCAAAAATACCGGAGTGTTATAAACCGTATGCAACCCGTAAAATTTATAATTTTCAGATTTGCCTAATGAGTTGGCATTATGAGAATTATCCATATTGTATTGACCAAAAAATGATGCATCAAAGTAAGTGTCTTTTAGCGGCTTTCTCTTTTTCTCACCATCGCCTAACAGTGCAGCAGTTACTCTCCACTCGGCAGATAAACCGTCACCCAACTCCTCATCATGAGAACCTGCGTTGTCGTTAGTACCATGGTAACCTTCACCGTTAAAAATACCTACTTCTGACGTAAAATATGGTGTTTTAGTTTTAAAGTTAACACCTAAATCAGCCGAGTTTGTAAGGTGTGCCGCTTCATCTGCCTCTACAAATACTTTAGAGACAGAACGCATCCACCAACCTTGGTGCTCTTCGTAGTCAATCCAAGGACGATGTGCCATACCGAACTCAACGCCCGTATACGGTAAAACATTGTTTAAGTAAAGATAAGCGTACTTAACATAAACATCAGCATGACCTTCACCGTTAGCAGTTGAATTTGAATAAGTAGCATCTAAAGTTACACGAAGATAACTTTTTGGGTCATCTAAAACATACGCTTTTACTTGAACATAGTTTCTTCTCATTTCAAAGTTACTAGTCGAATCACCCTCTTTCATGTCCTTATTGACAAAACCTAAGTAGTGAGTGCCGCTAAACTCTAACTTTGATGTTTTTGAGAACACCGAACTCTCTTTACTCTCTAAAGCTTTACGGCCTTCACCTGCAGTTGTAAAAACTTGACATTGCTCATCTACATAAAACTGTGCGGCACTTAAACCTGTTGCACCGATTGCCAAAGCAGTAATCGACGATATAACGATTTTTTTCATTTTTTTCAATTCCTTGATTTTAATGGCAAAATTGTACAAATTCTAGGTTACATTATGATTACATAAAATTACAATCGTGTTACTAAGCTTTATAATTTAGCACTTTTATCAAGACATCAAATAACCGACTCCTCTAATCGTTTTAATGTATTCCTTTTGTCTTAAAGGGTCAATTTTCTCTTTTAATCTCTTCATGGCAACATTTACGGTCTTTTGACGAATATTTTCTGAATCTTTCCAGATATGTTTTAACAAAAACTCCCTATCGAGTACCCGCCCTTGATTTGAAATCATAACTTTTAAAATAGCAATCTCAAGCTTAGTAATCTCAATATTTTTTCCATCGATTGTTACGGTACGCATATTATTATCTATTTTAATGTCTTTATATTCCATTACTGAGCCATTTTTACTTAATTCGCTATGATAGCGCTTTAAAACAGCTTTTATTCTTAGAAGTAATTCATCCATGTTAAAAGGCTTGGTAACATAATCATCTGCACCTTTTAAAAATCCATCTTTAATATCTTCGGCACTTCCTTTTGCAGATAAAAAAATAACGGGGATATTAATATTTTTATTTCTAAGCATCTCTACATAAAGTCCACCGTCAATTTCAGGTAAATTACGGTCCATTATAATAAGATCGACACTCTCTTCAGACAAAACCTGTCTTACATACTTTGTATTTAAAAAGCCGAGTACATCGTATCCCGCACTTGATAAATTATATTCAAGAAGTTCTAAAATGTCACTGTCATCATCTACTATCAGTATATGCTCTTTCATTATGTCCTCTTAAAAAATATTGATAATTTTAATATATCTCTATTTCACAACGGTTACAAAAACTCACAATAAATCTCTTTTTGTAACTATACATGATTAAAATTTCGCACTAACACTCAGAGAGTAAGATTGCCCTGTTTTGTATCTTAATGTAGTAAGATTTTCTTGTTTCCAGATAGTCTCACTGTCTAAAATATTTTTAATTTTAAAAACTAAAGAGAGTTAACTATCCAATGCTTCGGACTCAAATTTCTCAATCCATGTAAAATCAAGCAGCTCCGGCGGTATTTCGTAATCATCAAGACCTA
Source organism: Sulfurimonas sp. (assembly GCA_002899765.1). Lineage (GTDB taxonomy): Bacteria > Campylobacterota > Campylobacteria > Campylobacterales > Sulfurimonadaceae > Sulfurimonas. The sequence goes on from PPDH01000032.1 coordinate 20,601, forward strand.
AAACAACATCTCCGTTTTTAAGAGCAACCCGCATCAATCTCTCAGACATTTTATTATAAGAGAGATTGAGACTTCTTCCATCATCTTGATAGGTCAAAGAGAGATTTAAAACTTCAGGGGAGAGCCCTTGAAGCTGTCTCTCTTGTGTTACATATTTTATTTTTTGCTCTTCTGTCAGAGTAACCTCTGAATCAACATAGGTGTAGTTGCCTGAAAAAACAATTTTTTCCAAATAGCTGCTTAAAAAGCCTAGATTTTTATACCAGCTAAGTTCAAATCCGCTCATCTTCGCAGCAGACGAGTTTTCAAATGAAAATCTATCAAGCGTTGAGGTTGTAAATGTTCGTACATCTTCAATCGGGTTAACCATATCCTTATAAAAAAGAGAGATAGTAATATTGTCAATATCATCAAAGTAGTAACCGTATTGAATATCGTAACTCTCAATATCTGTCTCTACAAGCTCAGGATTACCTGCTATCTTTGCAACAAACTCGGGGTGGATAAATTCAGAGTCAATAAACTCCCTAAAATCCGGATAAACAAATGTTTTTGCATAAGAAAATTTAATCTGGTTTTGCTCATTAATACTATATTTCATACCTAAACTAGGAAGCAGTTTCTCAAAATCCAGTTTATTATTTTTGGTTATAACTACATTATCTTGGATGTCAAACTGCTCAGCCTCTTGCTCAACAGACTCTTTTCTTGCCCCAAAAGTTATATAGAAATCTTCAATAGGTTTTATCATAGACTTAAGATAGAGAGCTTTTTTATCCAAAGAGGCATTGTAGCTATCTTTTGGTCTTGATATAAGGTCATAATCAAGCTTTGAAGGGTCTTCGTAAGTCAAGATTGTATCGATTGGCGAAGCGCCAATTTCGCTATCACTGATTTTACTCTGAACTCTGAGCGTATTTACACGTCCTACTCTATCTTTTTCTTCCATGGCAATGCCCACTTCTATATAATCCTCGTCACTAAAAAACGGTGTCATCATTTTGTTTTTCAAATAGTGGCTGTAAAGCTCATCATCCGTTGTTCTATTTGAAAGCGTCATGCTGCTTTGATTTCTCACAAAAGCGTACGGCGAGGTTTCACTTAGTTTTCTATAATCGTAATAAACATCATTTGGAACATATTCACTAGCAGTTGCAAACTCAAAACCGATATCAAATCTATTTTCAAACAGCAGTTCATAATCAATCCCTGCGCCGAATTGGTTTACATCCAACTCTCTTTCCTGCCACTCAAGATAAGTTTGATGTTCATCAGAGTTATTCTCTCCGAATGTTCCGATAATATCTCTTGTTTGATCTAACGTATTTAACACATAGAGCTTCGTATATTTCGCATCAAAATTTCTAAATTCATAAGCAAGGTTAAACACTCCTCCATGTTGTATGTCAGTTTTATAAAGATTATTGATAGATGTATTGTCAGGTGTAGGAACCTGAATCCCGTCTGAAGACAGGATATAATCATAATCGGTATACTCTCTTGCTTCAGAGCTGCTTTTGTACCCGTAATTAGCCAAGATGCTTATCTCATGTTCATCTGCAATCGTAAAATTTTTAGACACTTCTAAATTCATACTGGTTCCATAAGGAACTTTTGTCGTCGTTTTGCTGTACTCTCTTTGCGTAGTATAAGATTGCATCAACTCATCAGATATGCTCGAAATTTTAGGCTTTGCCTCTCCCACAACAGGTGTTATCTGCTTCAATAATTCGCCATCCAATGCCCTATAACTTGAATCATGTCCTAACCAATCACTGCTTGAACCTTTATAGGATGTCACCTCTTTTCCCGTTGATGTATGCGATTCAACACCAAGTGAGATTTTTACATAGTCATCATCTCTTCCTTGCTTTGTTCTTATGTTGACGTATCCGCCTCCAAAAGCTCCCGTTATATCGGGAGAGAAACTCTTTTGAACTTCCATACTTCCAATAACTCCGCTTGGAAACATATCAAGAGGAACCGTTCTTTTAATAGGATTTGGTGAAGGCAGCGGTAAACTATTAAGTTCGGTACTGGAATATCTATCACCCAAACCTCTTACATAAACATATTTGCCGCCTATAAGCGTCACTCCTGCGACTCTCTTAAGAGCACTTGCAGCATTACTGTCACCTTGCTTGCTCATCTGTTCACTTCCGATTACGCTTGTAATTGAGTCGGATTTTTTCTCCTCCGCCATCATAGTAGCTATACTTCCCTCAACTTTTGGTGCAAGAACGACAAACTCTTCAAGCTCCATGGATGCAGGAGAGAGTTCTATAGTTTTGCCAAGCGTCTCTTTTGCAACGACATCAATTTCCACACTTTGAGAGCTAAATGAATGATGAACTACTAAAAACGTGAGTTTTGCTGCAGGCACTTCGATAACGGCATTTCCTTTTGCATCACTCACCACATCAACATCCAAACCTTTTACAAAAATGCGCGCATCTTTGATTGGTTTTTGATCTTCAGAAGAGAGAAGCGTTATCTGTACAAATCCATTTTCAATCTTTTTATCTACTACAGTTTCTGTACTTTTCTGCGTGATTGACGGTGCTTCTGCATCATCAAACACAACCTCATTTTTGCTATCAAGTGCTACAATAATTTGCGACTCATATTGTGCAGCTATGGTAAAATTTTTTCTAGCAAAAACGAGTGGTGTTTTCCCTTCTTTTGCAACTATTTGAAGCTGATATTCTCCAGCTTCAAGTTTCGTTTGAGCGTATCCGTCATCATCACTCAAGATTGTTTGAACCTTTACAAGAGTACCCTCTTTTTTGAGATAGATAACAGCCTCTTGCTTTTTTAAAGGTTTAAAATCTTTAAAAATAATAAAAGAGAGCGTTCCCACTTGTTGTGGTTGTACCTGCTGTGCTCCAAAGAGAGAGAACACTACAAAAAGCATACTTAAAACAATTTTCATATATCACACTCCCAGCCGTCATTTTTACATTTTTGGATATTTTTTCTTAACTCCGAAGCTTTTTGAAAAAGATTTGAGTTTGTAATTTTTTTGAGCTCTTTTTCACAAGCATCAAAATCTTTAATCATGTAGTAAGCATAAGCTAGCGCATATCTGATGTTTTCATCTTCTAAAAGCCCACTCCTCTGAAGTGCGCTGCGACTCACGGCAATCTTTTCAAATTCTCCATACTCAAGATAGATGGCTACTCTTTGTTTGAGTTTTTCTTTTGTGTCTAAAAGCTGTGAATTTTTATAAAGAGAGAGAACAAATTTCTTTGCCCTTCTGTACATTTCGGCAGACTCTTTTGTAAAGTTCTCATCTCTTATGGAAGCTTTATCAAAAAAATCTGCCGCCGCTTGAATCATTCCTTTTTCTATATAAAGATGCGCCAAAAGCACTTTTAGCTCTACACTTTGATTAAATCTAAGGTTAAGCTCTTCGGCAAACTTTATGGCTCTTTCTATCTCTTTTGCTTTTTTAAGCGCCATAACAAAACGGATTGCATTTTTTTCGTCTAATACTGCATTATTTATATAAAAAGCTGCATCTTCTGCCGCTGATTGATAAAGTTCAAGCGACATGTAGTAGTTAAATCTCTGTTTGACAAAACTATAATCGTTTTTAAACTTTTCAATAGCTTGCGCAAAAACGCCAAGTGCTTTTTCTCTCTTTTGCAGTCTCCAATAAGACTCTGCTCTAAGAGCATAAGTAGACGCTTTTTGCTCTGCGATTTCTCCCGCTTTTTGAAGATACTCTATTGTATTTTCATACTTCTGCATTTTAAATTCATTTTGTGCCATGTATAAAAAGATTGATTTATCTTCTTGTCCAACCTCAATTGCTTTTAAAAAATAGTTGTTTGCCTCTTTGTAGAGATTGTCTTTTGTGGCGATTAGAGCTTTAAGCGTATAAAAACGTATAAAATCTATCGTCTTATCTTCAATATCTACCTTTTTTAGCTCTTCATCTGCTCTTTGTGTGTGCCCATCTTTAAAAAGAAGTGCTGCTAAGGCTACATGGTCTATCTCGTCTTTTACTTTTTTGACATTTGCACCGTAAAGAGTTACTGCCAAAAGCATTATTGCAAATAATATTTTTTTCATTTTTATCCTAACCAAGATCAAATCTAATCTTTTGTTTTGCCCATACCTTTACGGCTTCACCTTTATAGCTTGCCGGCTTAAACTTCCAGCTTTTAACACCTTGAGTTGCAACATCGTCAAATATTCCAGCAGGTTCAGATTCAATCACTTTTACCTTCTCTACTTCACCCTCTTTGTTGATAAGAAGATTCATTAAAACATAACCGCTTAATCTCATTTTTTTAGCTTGCTTCGGATACTCCATAGCTGCTCTTTGTAAAGGTTTAGGTGCCTCATCGACACTCTCTTCACTCATAACTACATTTTTGTCTACATCTCCCAAAAGAGACTCTTCTTGTGAAAAATCAGAGGTCATAAAACTCTCTAACCCTGTATCCAGTCCATTCAATGAAGAGCTAAGAGAAGGTGCCGGTGCAGCTCTTTGCGCTTTTTTGGGTTCTTGTTTTGGTTTTGGCTTTGGTTTTGGCTTAGGTTCTTGCTTTGGTATTTTTTGAATCTCAAAAGCAGCAGAACTACTCTTTGAAGAGCTCGCATCTATATTTGAGTCTTTGTTCATGATAATTACCGTACCAAAAACAAAAAAAAGACCAAAAACCATCCACACGGAAGCTTTAAGATGGTTTTTTACATTCTTCACGTTATCCAACCTCTTTTTCCGTTGCAACAGCTACATCGCTGGCACCTGCCATTTTACACTGATCAATAACTTCTACAAGCCTCTCGACAGCAACGCTCTCGTCCGTTATCACCAAGACGGCTTTTTCGGTCGAAGCCCTTAGCGTATCGCGGATTTTGCCTTGAATCGCCCATACTTTTACACTCTGTCCGTCTATGTATGTCTCTCCTGTTTTATCTATGTAAACTCTAGCTATTTTACTTGAAGCTTTTTGTGCAGACGATGCTCCCGGGCGTGTGAGATCTAGTTTCATATCCTTTACAAACGTTGAACTAACCATAAAAAAAATCAGCAGTATAAAAACCATGTCTATAAGAGGAGACATGTCTACTCCCATCTCTTCGTTTTTTCGTTTTCTAAATCTCATTCATTATCCCTTCCGAACATAAAATATCTTTAATCTGTTCTAAATCAAGTTCCATATTTGACGCTTTTTTATCAAGTATACGTCCAAAAATCAATCCGGGCACGGCAACAACAAGACCCAGTTGTGTAGTAAAGAGCGCTTGAGATATTCCCCCCGCAATTCCGCCTGACTGAGAAAAAAGTTCTGCACTTGCCAAAGAATCAAATGTCTCTATCATTCCCGAAACCGTACCGAGAAGTCCTACAAGAGGTGCTACGATAACAATGCTTTTTATAGTCGTTTTATATCTTTTTAATTCTTGAATATATTTATTAAAAAAATCATCCACATACTTTCTAGTGTTTTTATCAGCACCGTGAAGTTTTACTATCTTTATTGCTTCAAAAACGGCTCCATCAATTAATCCGTTTGGCTCCGTCCTGATTCCTTGCGTAAACTTTCTTACAAGATTTCTTACACTGGCACCAGAACCTCTTTTAAGCGTATGAAAACGATAGCCGAGTGCGTACCATAAAACAAGAACCATAACCGCCAAAGGCCACATTACATAGCCTCCGCTTTGCATGTAGAGTAAAAATTGTTCTATTAGTTCCATGCTATTTTTGCTTATTGTATTCATTGATAAGATGTAGTGCCGAATGCTCCATTCCATCTTTTATTTTCTCTGCCCAACCGCCTAAAAGATTTCCTATCATAAGCACCGGAATAGCTACAACCAAGCCTAGTTCAGTAGTCACAAGCGCTATAGAGATTCCACCCGAGAGAAGTTTTGGGTCACCTGTTCCAAATTCGGTAATGATGTCAAATGTAGCAATCATCCCCGTTACCGTTCCTAAGAGTACAAGAAGAGGTGAAACTGCAGCAATGACTAAAATAATAGAACCAAATTTATCAAGTCTCGTACTTTCATGCAATATTGATTCTGCAACAATATCCTCTACATGTTCTCTGTTTCTGTCTAAGTTTCTTACCGTTGCTTTTAAAAGTCTTGCGGTTGAACCTTTTTTTGTCTTTAAAAACTCTAATGCACTTTCAACCCCGCCCTCTAAAAGCTTTGTCAATGTATTTTTAGCAAGTGTACTTGTAGAAGAGCTTGCCGAGAGTAAGAAAAGTGAGCGAAGAAGTGCTAACAATAACGCAACTACGCCAAGAGCAACGATAACCCAGCCGATAATCCCACCTGAATCAATAATGCTAACTACCGTCTTTTCCTGAACATCTTCTATCTCTTTTGATGCATTTTCATAAATAAATATATCAAGCATATCTCTGTTTTGAGCATTCTTTAATGCAGCAGCACTCTGTGAAGCATCAGCCCCGTTGTATATCTTTAGTTTTCCATCACCAGCGGGAACTAAAGCACCGCTTAAAGAGTTAGAAACCCCATAAGAAGCAATATTTCCCACTCTAATAATTTCACCCTCAACTTCTCTGCCGTCATTCGCGTAAAAAAATCCTTTTTCTACGCGAAGCGAACTCAAGTCTCTTATGAGCATATTGCTTTTAGTAAAAATCTCATTTAGAGTCTCTTTGTATCTCTCTTTATCCGTAAAAATATCTACACCGTAAGGTTTTAATGTAGTTTGTGCCTGCATGACGATAGACTCTATTGCAGCCGTATCATCACCTAAAGCCTGAAAATTTTGTTGCGCCGCATAAAGATTATCAGTTAGCTTCTCGCTTAATCTATTTTTTGCCAAAACACTATTTTGAAGTGCTGCGATATCGCTGTTTGCATCCGAGAGATTTTTAACATTTTGCTCTTTAACCTCTTTAAGTCTCTTCTGCAGCATCTCTTTTTGCGATTTTAGATATGCAAATTCCTTTGCGTAAGCTCTTTGAAGATCTTCTTCATTTGCAAAAAGACTGATACTAAATAGTATTGCTATGAACAGTAACTGTTTCATTATTTTGCCTCCATAGAAACTATCGCATTTGGAAGCGTAAAATAACCGCTTCTAATCTGCTTTTTAAAAGCATCAAAAAGTGCCAGTATCTGCTCTTTTTGTTCTTTTTGCGTTACGCTTTTGTAACTATATCCGCTACCCTCTTTTACTACATGTCCTACACTCTCATCATTTGTTTTAAAAAACATCATAACTGTTCCTACGCGCGCTATCTCCGCCAATCTCTCTTGAGAATCCACAACGATTGTCTGCTTAAAGATACCGTTTTCTTTTGTCATGCGGAGTGAATCCATATATGAGTTCCATGCCAACACCAAGCCTTTTTGCGGTGTTACCAATCCGCTCTCAACCTGCTCTTTAATCTTAAGAATATCACCTGTCCTGTCTTTTGTTTTAAAAGGGAGAGATTCGTTAATCGTACCCATCAAAACATTGAGCGCTTCGATGACTATAGGTTTTAAACCATCTGAATTTTTGGAAGCTTCCGCTATATCTTTACGAACTTTATTGATGTCTTGTTCTAGTTGCTTGATTTTAAGTTCTTCTCTTGAGAGAAGAGATTTCAAGTCATCTTTTTGTCTCAAAAGCGACTTTATGGAAGATTTATAACTCTCCTTCTCTTCTGCTATTGTGCTGTCGAGTTTTTCAACATCTCCGCGTAGCTTCATAAGAGAAGTTGCTAAATCTTCGGAGTTTGCACTAAGAACCGAAAAAGAGAGCATCAAACTTAATGCTGTGCTTATTTTTATTTTAGACATGGCTTTTTTCCCAATATATTTAAGATACGAAATAATAGAGAAAAGGGATTACCGAAAAATTACCGTAGAGTTACAAAACGATTACAAAAAAAGGAATTGTGAGTGAAGTTTTTTATAGCAGCAGAACAAGAGAGGCTCTTGTTCTGAAATAGTTTAGTAAGAAGCGCTGTTTGCTTCAAATCTCTCTTGTGCATCAGTTGCACCTGCTCCACCGTAAGTTGTTGTAGAGTTGTTAAGTGTTACGTCTTTGAAAGCTATAGCAGCTTTTTGATCTGCACTCATAACTTTTTTCGCATTAAGTGCCGCATCTGAACCATAAGAAGTTACATAACCGTTTATAAAAGTAGGTGCTGTCGTATCGTCTTTGATGTAGATACCGCCTTCATCTGAACCGTCCACTTTATTGATTGTAAAGTTAACAATCTTTCCGCTTGTCATCGGTGCAGCTCCGCCGCTTGAAATCTCAAACCCTGCGTGTGCAGTCTCTGTTTGTTGTACTACTATATTTGTAGCCGTACCACTCCATCCAAAGTCAAGGTCAAAGCTGTCATCTTGACAATTTTTCATTGTAGCATTTGTAACATCTACAGTACCGCCCCAGATTTCTATACAATCATCTGAAGAGTTTTCAACATAGATATTTTCAACTACCGTACCGCTACCTACACCACAAAGTGAAAGACCGTTTATCTCTAAGTCTGTTCCTATTGTCTCACCTGAGTTTAAGATATAGAGGTTTCTTAAGATACCTGAGTTATCAGCCGTAACTGTTCCGCCAAATGCGTAATCTGCATCACTCTCATCAATCTCATAGTGTGGGTCGGCTTGGTTTGTAGGTGCTTGTCCAAGAATTGTTAAACCGCCCCATTGACCTGCGTCTGCACTTGAAGGATTAAGAAGTGCCGTCTCTGATGTGAAAATAACAGGCTCATCCGCCGTAGCGTCAGCCATGATTTTTGAACCTTTAGTAAACACTAAAACGTCCTCACCCTCTGCACCGAAAATAACTGTACCAGGCTGAATTGTGATAACTGCATTGTTTTTCACTTTTGTAGTTCCGCTTACTCTGTAAAGCGTATTTTTATTTAGTGTCATGCTTGACGTAATATCACCGCTTAGTACCGTAGCAGCACTAATCTGAGCTTGTGTACGTGTCGGATGTGCAACAAGTTCTCCCGTGTATCCTGAAACAGAAATTCCGTACGCATTCAAAGCAGCATTAACCGTTGTATCAACATCGGTAACGTTTGCCAAAATGTTTCTTGCATCTGTGATATCATTCAGCCCTGCATTGGCAAATGCCAGACCAACCTCAGTTTTGTTTGCTACCATAGAAAGGTCATTTCCTTCTGAACTATCTTGTGCACCATTTATTGCTGCAAGAATAAATTCCGATTTTTGAATTCTACCCTAACTTAATTCATCCGCCCAATACGCCAATCCTGCAGCATCCGGAGCTCTGTCAAATAGATTATTATAAACTGAAGTGATAAAAGCACTGTTTTCTGTTCCACTCGGATAAAGAGTTTGTGTTTCGCTCTGATCAAAAAAACTTTGAGCTATTCCTTCTAACTCAAGTCCTGAGTTATTAACCCAGTAAGCTAGTCCTGCGGAATCCGGCGCTCTTTCAAAAGTTGCTACATATAACTTCGCTACATTTTCCGTTGTCGGTTGTGTCGCATACGCAGATGTTCCAAGCAATAACATCGCTACAAGTGAACTTCTTAACATTTCATACCCTTTTTGTTGTTTTGGTTTAAATTAGATTTACATGTAGCAAATCTAAAATTCACAAAATTGTAGAGTACTTTTATTACCTTTTTGTCTCTTATTGATTACATTTCAATTACATTTTTAATATCAGTACTCATTTAATGAACGGACTTTCAATAAAAAGTTACTGCTGATTTTAAAAGCGGCATCTATCAAAAAGTAGAGTTTTTCTTGATTGTCTGAACTATTTTCATAGACTCTGAATTTTTGCACTTCACCAAAATCATCAATATCGACAACTCTCTCGCTGCTAAAATTTTCTGCTGTCATTTTTTTATAAGATTCAATCCTATAAAGCCTTGAGTCTTTCACGATATAACCGACATATGGATTGATTCTGCCATGTATAGAGTTTGACGTCTGTAAAAAAACTGTGTCCTCTTTTTTGTCACTTTTAGTTATCTCATGCTCTCCAAAAAGAAGGAGTGAAAAATCTAAAAAGAGAATTTTCTGCTTTAATTTTGTCTCTTTTATTTTTGCAGCCTCTTTTTGATAAAATTCGTTAGAGATATTAAGTGAAGCATAGCTTTTATAAAGATATAGCATCATGATAGATAAAATAGTAATTGCTATGATAATCTCTATAAGAGTGAAAGCATTTCTTAATCTTTTTTTCATTGTGTTCTAAGCCGTAAAAAAGAGGTTTTCGCAACATCGCCTTTTAAATTACTCGTCTTTAAGACTACTTTTGTTATTTCAAATTCTGCGATAGAACTACTCTTTGTATTTTTTATATCTTCAAACAAAAGTTCTACCTTAATATCTCTTAGCTCTCTTCTTAACTCATCCTCAATCTCAAACTCTTCAACAAGCCGGTCTAAGGAAAAAGTATCCTTTTGTAAACTATATTTTTCGTTACCGGTTAAAAATGAGATATATTGATTTGTTTGGCTTTTAATATTTACACTTTTAAAAATATGCGCTCCGTTTGCGTACATCTGCAAAAGAGCCATAATCACAACCGAGAGTATCATAACCGCTATCATGACCTCTAAAAGGGTAAAACCGTCTCTTTGAATTTTTTTACGCATGTCCCAAACCGATACGAATTGCTTCATCAAGAGAAGTCTCTCCCTCTAAAAGCATCAAAGAGAGCTGTTTTGCGATTGTTTGCAGCCCGTTTGCTTCAAGCGAATGTTTGATAACATGCTCATCCGTCGTTGATTTTAATATCTCCCGAACACTGTCATTCATAATCAAAAGCTCTCCTATGGAGCGTCTATGCGCATAACCGCTGTAATTACATGCTCTGCACCCTTTTGCTTTATAGATTTTTGCATCCTTTGGCAGATTGTAATCCGTTGCAAACTCTTCTGCCAAAGTGTCTTCTTCCCTGCATTGGCTGCATAAAACACGAACAAGCCTTTGTGCCAAAATGCCAAGCAGTGAAGATGAAATCAAAAATGGTTCAACTTTCATGTCAGAGAGTCTTGAAATAGTAGCTGCCGCAGAGTTTGTATGAAGCGTTGAGAAAACAAGATGCCCAGTGAGCGCTGCACGCACGGCAATAGCAGCAGTCTCCTCATCACGAATCTCGCCTATCATAATAACATCGGGGTCTTGACGCAAAATTGAGCGCAGAGCCGAAGCAAAAGTAAGCCCCACTTTTTCATTAACTTGAATTTGGGCAATATTTTGTGACTTGTACTCCACGGGGTCTTCTACGGTAATGAGATTTTTCTCAGGCTCTTCAACTTCTCGCAAAAAAGAGTGCAAAGAGGTTGTTTTTCCGCTTCCCGTAGGACCGGTTACCAAGATAATCCCATGTGAAGAACGAAGAAGTTTCTTAACATCACCGATAAGTTCTTTGCTAAAACCAAGCTCATCAATCTTTGGAATCTGCGAACTCTGCATTAAAAGCCGCATAACGACTCTCTCTCCATAAAAAGTAGGAAGCACGGAAACGCGCACGTCCAATGTTTCACCGGCTATTTTTATCTGTGTTCTGCCGTCTTGTGGAACTCTCTTCTCTGAAATATCAAGATTGGATATAACCTTGATACGGCTAATAATAAGGTTGAGTACTTTTCTTTCCAAATCGGCATTTTTTATAAGCATACCGTCAATACGAAAACGCACTTCTCCTCTTTTTTCCTGCACCTCGATATGTATATCAGAGGCTCTTTTTTTTATAGCCTGATAAAAAAGCGCGTTTACAAACTTGATAATCGGAGCTGATTCTTCGCTTGTCAAAATATCCGAGGAGGTTCGCAAAAAATCATTAAGAGAAATATCATCATCTTGAGCATCTTGAGAATCCTCTTGCATACTTTCCATAGTTTTATCTGTTCTAAGTTCCAAAAAACGGTTGAAAAGTCTATCGAATGAGTCTTCATCAAGCATACGCAGCGGATACTCTATTTGAAGTTTCGTATAAAAATTACTTGCCTCAACCAAATAACGCTCACATACAACTACGCAGACTTCATCTTCAATTTTTGTAAAGAGAAGATAGTTTTTTACGCATAACTCAGTAGAAATCTCCGAGGGTTCAAATGTCTCCAACTTTAAATCATGAAACAACTCCATGACTACTCTCTCTCTTGAGAGATATCCTCTTCAATACCCAACTCACCTTTTTGAATTTTTTTAAATATAGCGTCGTTATACTCTCTTTGAAGTTGCGTCAAAACTCCTAAATCCTGCTGCAATAAAGAGAGCTTATCGCTTTGGTTAATAATGTAAGGCGTTAAAATAACCACCAAATTATCCTCTTCAACAGACTTTGAAGTGGATGAAAAAAGTGCATCCCCAATCCATGGAATGTCTCCTAACAATGGAACTTTTGATTTTGAGTTCAACTCAAAACTCTTCACCAATCCTCCTATGATAATGTCTTCGCCATTGCGCAGGATTGCTTGTGTTTTCACCTCTTGTTTAGATGTTATTGGCTGCCCCGTGGAGTTGTTTTGCCCATCATCTAAAACATTTTCTAAAATTGCTTCTACAGTTAGCGTAACCTTATCTACAGAAGATACACGCGGCTTTATTCTGAGCGTCAAACCGACATCCTCTCTTTTGTAGCTATTTGTAGTTCCGGGAATGGAAGTGGCACTTGAAGTAACGCTTCCCGTTGTAATAGAGATAGTTTTACCCACATAGATGGAGGATTCTTGATTGTTTACGCACAAGATGGAAGGATTCGAAACCGATTTAGATGCTCCGTTAGTCTCTAAAAAATCAAGCGTTGCCCCAAGAGCAAAAGCACTTTTTGCCCCTGTTCCGATATCACCTAAATATTTCAAAACACTACTTGCAGCGCTGTTTGTAAGCGTTGCATCTCCAAAATTTGCACTCATGGCATAAAGACCGCTTGAAGAGATGTCTCCTGCTGCAAATCCATATTTCAAACCGAGATTTTTTGCACTATTTTTATTAATCTCTACAATCCTTGCTTTTACATAGACCTGATACTTCTCTTTATCAAGTTCATCAATAATAAACTTTATGCCCTTAATTACATTTGCTTCACCGATAGCCAAAATCGCATTAATCTCTTCATTCGCCGAAACATTAGGCTTTAATGCAGGGTCGGCAAATGTCTGCTTAGAAATTATCTCATTTAAACTTGCCAAAACTGTTTTTGAGTCTGAATTTTTAAGCTCAAAAATCTGCACTGCATTGTTGATGTTTGGCTCAATATCCAAAGTAGCCGCTATCTCTTGTATTTTAGTTACATTCTCTTTTATTCCTATAAGAATAATTGAGTGTGTATTTTCATCAAGCATTACTTTTACTTCTTGTGAAGCAATTTTCTCATTAAAGAGTGATTTTGCCACATCCGTAAGTCTTGCTTGAAACTTTTTACTCTCTGCAAATTTAATCGGAACAATTTCAATTACCGTCTGCTTGTTCGTGTCTATATCTTTAACTACTTTTTTAATGGTTTCAATATTTTTAGGATAATCCGTAATAAGAATAGTATTGCTCTCTCTAACCGTCATCAATTTTGCATTTTTAGAGATAAGATAACGGATTTTGGTAGCTATGATATCTACGTTTTCACCTTTGACTTCAATCACCTGTGTAACCATAAAAGAACCGGAGAGTTTTTTGCCCTGTTCAACAACAACAACATTACTATTGGTGATATCACTTGAGCGTACTATCTCATACATGGAGCCTTTTTGCACAATGCTAAAGCCCTTTGACTCTAAAGTTGAAACCAGTATATCCATAAGCTCATCATCATAAACATCTGATGTGCTGATAAAGTCAACCGTTCCGATTATTTTATGATTGATTAAAATATTTTTATTTGTAATCTTAGAGACAAGCTTGATAAAATCATTAATCTCTAAATTTGAAAAATTAATATTTACACGCTCGCGTGCCGACAAACTCACAACAAAAATCACTATAAAAAAAAGACCTCTAATTAACTTCATAAACTAACTCCACTTCTTGATTATCTCGTAACACGATTAAAGCTATACCGCTTATATCTCCTACATTTTGATATATGTCTATTGCGTCTTTGTAAGATTTTAAAACTACATTATTCACTTTAACAATCACATCACCCTTTTTTAGCCCAAGAGATTCAAACTTTGAACCTTTTTTTACATCTTTGACTTCAAATCCTCTTATCTCTTCACCCTCTTTGAGTTCTGCAATTGAAATCTCCTTCCAAATCTCTTCAGGGTTTTTTGTATAAAAGGAGAGATCTTCTTTAGATACGTCAACTTTATCTACATGTTGAGTATCTCCATTTTTTTCTCCTTTTATAACTCTTTGTTTATTTGGATTTGCTGCTTCTAACTCCAAAACATACTCCTCGTTGTTTTTATAAAATATTGCGCTTTGTTTTAAGATAGAGTTCAAAGTAAATCCTTCATACTGCTCTCCCAAAGCAACAATAGAAGTTTGCAAAGGATTCGTTTTTTTTGCCACGACGACAAATCCCTTTTTTTGTGTTGCATAAATTGCTTTGAGAATCAAATGAGCTATAGTAATTCCTTTGCCCGCTCTACTATCTATGCTTTTAATTCCTGCAATACTTCCTTTTTTTGCACTTTGAAGCATGGTTTTAAAATCCACTTTCTGGTACATCGCCACATAATTTTTATTGCTGTTTTGTGTTACGCCCTCTTTTGGAAGATACCAAAAAAGCACAAGAGAAATACTCTTTGCAACCGCAAATAAAATAATTGCTCTCATGATAAATCTCATAAAGAAGGAGTTAGATATTTTGCTCATAAACATACTCCCCGTCTTGAGATTTTTTAAACTTTTTCAAGCTGTTTTTATATTTTTGCAACATGATTTCAGACGGCGATAAAATCACCGTTATCTTCTTCTCTAAGAGATGCAGAAATATATCTGCCTCTCCAAACTCTCCTCTTGCTTTGCCTTTAATGCGAAGCGGATTAAAAATGCTGTATCTGAAATCAACTCGATTCACATAAAGAGGTATGAAAGTCTGCGCAACGCTTGAGAGTTTTATCTCTTTGAGTACGACTGCATCGTAAAGCAGAAAAAAATCAAATCGTATTTTGCCGATATCTGCACTCTCGATTCCTTTGTAAAAGAGCGCAGCATCCCTGACTTCAAGCTGCAACCCTTTGTCTTTAAATTTTTCATTATTAAGAACAATGCTCTTTTTTTCCAAATTTTGCTCTAAAAGATAATAAAGATTCTCTTTAGGTAGCAAGTAGAGCAAAAGAGCGCTAAAAACAAACATGTTAAGCAAGATAAGAGCTGTTTTTTTCATAATGCAATCTCCATTTTAAGAGATGCTTCTTCTTGATTTTTTGCTTTTATCTCCAGAGACACTATTGCGTAAGAGCCGTTTAAAAGCTTTGAGATGAAAAAGTCAAGGTCATTTTTTTTCATCCCTTTTGAAGATATATAGACTTTTTGTGCAACAACTTTTTGCTCAAGTAAAGCATCTTTGAGAGAGGGGTGTTTTAAAACAGCACCCAAAGAGTTAAGTGTTTTTTCCTTGTTGTCATAAATATCTTTAAGTTTTGAAATCTCATAAGATATTTCTGAAGCCTTTTGAAATTCAGACTTTTCTTCATGTAAACTTGTTCTGGCTTGAGATATTTTTACTCCAAGTATTATCATAAAAGCAATAAGAAAAAGGGCAATATATAGGGGATGTATACGGCTCATAACTGCACCTCCAAAATTGCCATAGAGTCTTTAAAATCTACCTTATACTCTATATTTTTTGCCTCTAAAGCCGCTGCGATATGTTTAAAATCACTCTCTTTAACGCTCTGAAAAATAACATGAATGCTTCTATCTTTGTAGCTTATGGAGTCTATTTTTTCATTTGGTTTAAGTCGTAGATTTATTATTGTTCCTATTTTAGTGCGAAACTTCATCTGCTGTTCATGCAAAGCACTGTATTTCTTAGCCATAGACTCATTTTGCATCATCGTAGGTTTTAGATTATGCTTGCTAAAGATGCTCTCTTTTGCAGATAAAATTTCATCTCTGTTTTGCTGCACCATAAAAAATTCAATGCCAAGTAAAAATGTAATAAAAATCAGAAGAGAGCCGATTTGATAAATATTTTTTTTATCTACTATATGGTTAAATTTTTCAAGAGTGATAGTCTGTTTTGGAAAATTTCTATCATCTAAAGAGAACTCTTTTGCGCTTATCTGCCAAGAAGACGGAACCATTACTACGATGCCCTCTTGCATGAGAAGAGTTCTCTCTTTGCTTATGCGAAGAGGCAAATCTGCCTCACTGAAAAATGTTTGCGCAAAACAGATGTTTGCAACATGTGCTACAGAGATTCCTGCTTTAGCCAGAAACTCCAAAATCTCCCTGTCCTCATAAGCAAACGCCAAAAAGTACTCCTCTTTTTTATAAACGGCGTAGCTATAATTTCCCTCAGGCAGAATTTCTTCAAAAATAGAAGGCAGCAGCTTTTTTACATCTCTAGCGCGCTTTAGAGGCAGAAAAATCTTCTTTACCCAGTAAAATGAGGGTGAGAGAATAATGTTGACATTTTGCTCTGTATTCTTTGGCTCCAAAGACGGCTCTAAAAAGAGTGTCTCTGTTTTTTTACTATATTTCGTAAACAAAATTTGACCCTTTTTTATTTTTTATATCATATTCAAAAACTATTTTTGCACTTTTATCACCTTGCTTGATAACCACCTGCACCTCTATAAAAGGTTCAAAAAAACTTGTTTCAAAAACATCTTTAAGCACTACCTTTTTTTCATCGCTTAGAGGCAAATCTTCATAACTCGTGTAAAGATGTGATTTTTGTACCAATGAGAGTGCGCTCTGTTTATCGATACCGAGCATAAACATCCATGTAGAGGGCGTTGCATAGTTGAGATCTATCTTTGTTTTTCGCTCTTTGTTAAATGAAAAAAAATGCCCCAAATCTGCTTTTTTTAAAGTTGTATCATGATATTGACGTGTATATGCCTCATTAATCCGCTCTAAATGCTCAGGTGATGCAATATAGTCTCGATATAAATAGGGCGCATCATCAAACAGTCTTGTGTGGTAAGATGTATCTTCTTTAATTCCGCTCATACCGTCTCTTAAAAAATCAATATAGTGCTCTTGCACTTCAAATCTCTGAAGATACTCTTTTAAAAGTTCTGCCCTTTGGACATAAAGCGTTGCATTGGCATCTTGAAGTGCATTAATATTAAAACTATCTCTTGCACTCTTAATTTGAATCAATACCTTCATGTCTTCTATCTCAATAGGAATCGATTGCGTTTGATTCAAAAAAATGGCAAATACCTCGGTAGCATTTACATCACCAAGAGCATCTATCTCTTGAGAATTACTAAAAATAGACAAAACATCATCTAAAACAAGTGCCGTTTGAAACATAAATCTCTCATCCTCAGCGTCTTGCGAAGCACTCTTCATAGAGCCAAGACCGATACCTATGCCAAGAGTTATCGCCATGATAAAAAGAATGGTTACTAAAAGCGCAATTGCATTTTTTCTCATCGCATACATTTTATACTATCCGATGCTCATAGAAAATATCGGCAAGAGCATAGCGGCAACTATAAAGCCGATAGTTCCGCCTACAAAGAGCATAAGCGAAGGTTCAAGGAGTGTTAAAAGAGTGCTTATTTTGTCTCTATTTTCTTCAAAATAGAGTTCGGAAACATTTGTTAAAACATTTTGCAGTTGTGAAGTCTCTTCACCGACTGCAATGGATTGGATAAATGCATAGTCAATCTTAATAGATGACGCATTCAGGGCAGAGGAGAGCTCTTTTCCCTCTACAACCATCTTTGACGCCTGCATAAAAAGTTTTTTTAAAACTAAATTGTTTAAAATATTTGCACTTAGATTAATTGTCTGTACAAATGGAACTCCAGAACGCACAAGCAGTGAACCTATATAAGCAAACCTAGCGAGCTCGCTTTTTTGCGCTATCTCTCCAAAGAGAGGAAGTTTTAAAATAACTGCATCGATGAAATAGGCAAATCTCTCATTTTTTGCTCTTAGGAGCATAAAAATAGCGCTAAGAGCAACAAGGGCAAATAAAATCGTAGTAAAATGATTATTGAAAAAATCACCCAAGGCTATAACAAATTTCGTCGGCGTAGGAAGCTCTTGATTCATGCTCTCAAATATGCCTGTAATCTGCGGCACAACGAAAGCCAGCATAAAGGATATCATGAGCAAAGAGACGACAATCATAAAAGAGGGATAAGCAAAAGCTCCTTTTATCTCTTTGTGAATTCTCTCCTGCTCTTTTAAAAAACGTGATAACTCCAAAAGCACCTCATCCAAAATTCCCCCATTTTGACTTACTTTGATAGATTCTTTGTAAAATTGAGGCAAGAGGACAATACTTTGGGTTTCAAGAGCAGTATAAAAATCTTTTCCCTCATCCAAATGCGTACTTAAAGTCGCCAAAAAGAGTTTCATTTTTTTATTTTGCGAATAGTGTGTTTGAATGATTTTTAGTGCCGCGACGATACTTATTCCGGATCTGATATACATTGAGAGTTCACGCGAGAGCAAAGAGAGCTCTTTTGAAGGAATTTTATACTTTGTGCTAAATGAAAAATTCTCAAAAATTGTTTTTGACTCTTGGCTTAGCGTTTCATAGATTATTTTTTTTGCTCTGAGCTTGCTTTTTGCTTCTTCAAAAGAGGAGGCTTCTATCTTGTCTCTTATTTTTTTTCCGCTCTCCTGAATGCCTACAAAACGATATATCATCTTATAACCTTGTTATAGAGTTTTTCTTTGGACTCCATAAACTCCTCAAGCGAATCGTAAAGCATGACATCGTCTGTATAAAGGGAAAAATCATACACTTTGTCTTTAAACTTTACCACAATCTGCTCCCCAATCCTGTCTCTGCCCATAGCGTATGAAAAGCAGACTCTCTGCTCAACGTCATTGCTATCAAAATAGAGTTCTTGTTGATAATCTACAACACCTAAAAGCGGGTCATACCGATATACTTGTACACTCATATCCAAGAAATCTTCAAAAACTTTTTCAAAATTCTCATCAACTGCACCGTCAACAAAAAGACTGCAACGGCTGCAGTCATCTAAACACAGTAGTTTTATCTGCTTTTCATACTCAAGCTTGGCTAAAAAACTTTTGAGATTTTGAAGTGTTATCTTTTGACTTTGAGGCTTTGCAATCTTCTCAAAACTTCCAACCGCCAAATTATAAACAACGCCTATAATGATGACAACAATCAGCAGCTCTATAAGAGAGAAAGCCTTTCTCATAAAAGGTTACTTTTTAACATGTAACTGAGCTTTCGCACCTAATTTTAATCGATATGCTTTCTAAAACAACTGTAAGTAGGGCATAGTAATAAAATACTCCATGGTACTTGACACTAG
>PPDH01000013.1 GCA_002899765.1 Sulfurimonas sp.
CGTAGCCTTTGTTTTAACCGCTTTTGCCCCTTTTTTAATTACGATTATTCTTGTTTTGGGTGCTCTTTTTCTTCTTTATGAGGGAGTCGAGAAGATAGAAGAGTATCTGTTTCATAAAAAAGAGGAAGTTAAAAATGAGGAGCTTTTAAACTCAACAAAAGAGAACATCTTGGAGATAGAGCAAGAGAAGATAAAATCAGCCATACTCACAGACTTTATACTCTCCATAGAGATAGTGGTTATTGCCCTCTCAGCAGTCTCTGATAAATCGTTTGGGGTTCAGGTCTCCTCAACAGTTATTGTTGCACTAATAGCTACTTTTGGAGTTTACGGGCTTGTTGCTTTGATAGTTAGAATGGATAATGCCGGCTTTTGGCTAATAGAGAAAAAACGTATTAAAAGCGGCAATTTTCTTATAAGCGCTATGCCGAAGCTTATAAAAACTCTGGCATTTGTCGGAACTTTTGCAATGATTTTGGTAGGCGGGGGAATACTCTCTCATAAAATAGAATTTTTTCATAACTACTATATTGACGCGCTTCCTGCTATTGTCAATGACATGTTTATAGGTTTAGTTATAGGTGCAATTGTTTTATCAGTTGTTAAAATATTTAAAAGATAAGCCTTTAATCTTTTGAGAGCGAGCGCATTCAATGGAGTTCTCATGCCGTTTTTTTTTGGATATTCTTCAGATAATATTTAAAAAATAGCATTTGGTAAAGATTAAGAGTAAAAAAATAATCAAAATATTATAATCAAATACAATATTATCTGCCAAGGTTATAAAACAGTGGACAAGCTTAATGAAAAATCGACTATTTTAGTTGTTGATGATACCCCCGATATTCTTCATTTAGTGATGGAACTTCTAAAAGACGAGTACAATTTAAAGCTGGTAAACAATCCAAAAAAAGCAGTTGATTTGCTTAATACAAAATTCAAAATAGATCTTATACTGCTTGATGTTATGATGCCCGGTATCAACGGGTACGAGTTGTGCAAGATGATAAAAAAAAATCCTCACTATATGCAAACCCCCGTAATATTTTTAACCGCTCTTGAAAAAACATCCGATATTGTCAATGGATTTGAGTGCGGAGCAGTTGATTATGTGACTAAGCCTTTTATTCCCGAAGTTTTAAAGGCTAGAGTAAAAACACATATCGAGCTAAAAGAACTTCATGATGCAATGCTTAGAGATATTCAAGAAAAAGAGGAGATGCTTTATAAACAAAGCAGAATGACGACGCTTGGAGAGATGTTTGAAAATGTTACACATCAGTGGAAACAACCGCTTTCTATCATAAACATGAGCTGTTCTGTTCAAAAGATAAATTATGATTTCGGTGAACTGAATATAGAAGAAATGATGGAGACGGTTGATTCCGTTATTTCCGAAGTTGACTACCTTACGCAAACAATCAACGATTTTAGAGATTTCGCAAGAAATGACATAGAAAAAGAGAGTTTTGATATTCGTGATCTTTTTGCACATGCAGTAGAAATTTTGTCATATAGGTTTACTAGAACATTTATAGAAATTCATAATAATATAGATAGTTTTATATATTGCTCGTACAAAAATTATATAATCCAAATTTTGATAAATATTTTAAATAATGCGGTTGACGTATTGGAAGAAAACGGCAATGAAAAATATATAAAAGCCGAATCTACACTAAAAAATAACGAGATAATTATAAAAATCTGCGATAGCGGAGGCGGTATAAAAATGGATAATGTGGACTATGCTTTTGAAAAATATGTTACGAAAAAAGAGAAAAAAATGGATTCAGGTCTGGGTTTATATATGTGCCGTCAAATTATGCAAAAAAAATTAGGTGGAAAAATAAGTGCGTACAATACAGCTGAGGGTGCATGTTTTGAGTTGGTATTTCCTATAGTTCAAGAGGATTTATTAGAATGCTAAAGTATACATGTAAGATAAAAACAGTATCGAGAGGGTATTATAAAGATGATTAAAAATCTGTTTTTCTCTCTCTTTTTATTTTTAGAACTTGCTTTTGCGCAAGGTTTTAGAGAGAGTCTGACCGATAAAGAGAGAGCTTGGCTGGATGCGCATCCGGTTATAAAACATACCGGTAATCCGGTTTATTTGCCTTATGAAGCATTTAATGAAAAAGGCAGACATTTAGGTATGGTTGCCGATTATCTAAATATTATAGAGAAAATGCTTGGTATAAAGATAGAGAGAGTGGTTTCTTCTTCATGGGAAGATGTTCTTTACAAGTCACGCGAAAAGCAAGTAGATATTATTACCAATTATACAAACGACGATGATTTTGGGTCTTCGCATCTTATTACCAAAGGATTTATAAAAAGTCCTATAGTAGTCGTGAAACAAATACATAATTATTATCAGCATTTTATATCCGACCTCTCCGAGTTAAAAGGCGAAAAAATCGCTGTGGGTAGAAGATACGCTTTTTTGAGTCCTATTCTTAAAGAGTATCCACTGCTCAACTATATAGAGGTCGATACTATAGAAAATGTCCTAAAAGGAGTCTCAAGCGGGGAGTTTGATGCTGCCATAGTAAGTCTTAATATCGGAACCTATAACATCTCAAAACATGGTCTGCGCAATCTGCAGGTTTTAGGCAAATATGATTTTGAACTAGAACTCGGCTTTCAGGTTGCAAAAGAGAATGAAACACTGCTCCATATTTTAAACAAAGTACTTGATGCACTTTCGCAGGAACAACATCAAAAGATACTCAACAGATGGACGGTTGTATAGATAAAAAAAGAGTTTGACTATAGGTATATAGCGGCATTGCTCTTTATAATCGCACTAGGAACTCTGCTCTACTTTTTCCGTTCATACGAGTTAAAAAGAGAGATTGCCAAAAGCACCTCAGAACTCTCAAGACTTTTAAAAGTTTTTGATGAACATGTAATAGCTTTAGAGATTGATTTAAATGGAAATATAACCTATGCAAGTGAAGCATTTTGCATTATAAACGGTTACTCTCAAAAAGAGCTATTAGGCAAAAGTTATCACATTATCAAACATTTAGATAATGACCAAAAGATTTACAAAGAGTTGTGGGATACGATAACGGAGGGCAAAGTTTGGCGTGGAGTGTTAAAAAACCGTAAAAAAAACGGTGGTTACTATTGGGTAGAGGCTGTTATAACGCAAGAGTATGATTCTTCTAGCAAAATTTCAGGATATATGGCGATACTTCATGACGTTACGGCTGAAATTGAGCTAAAAGAGTTTAGTGCAAATTTAGAGGAAATCGTACAAAGCAGAACAGAAGAACTTCTTGCGTTAAATAAACAGCAAAAAGCTATATTTGATTCGGCAGGCATAGGAATTATGCTGCTCAAAGAGAGAATGATAAGGCAGGTGAACAATCAAGCCTGTGAAATGTTCGGGTATTCAGAACATGAACTTATAAACTCTACAACGAGAATTCTTTGTGAAAATGATGCAAGTTATGAAAAAATTTCCGAGTACTATAAAATTATAGATGCGGGAAAGATTGCGGTTTGGGAGCAAAAAATTGTCCGAAAAGACGGGAGTACTTTTGTTGCTAAGATTCGCATAAAAGCAAAAGATGAAAAAAATCTCTCCGCGGGTGTTGTTGCAGCAATTGATGATGTTACATTGGAGCATAAAGCATTGGAAGACATCAAAAAGGCAAAAGAGATAGCTGAAGAAGCAACACGCTCAAAGAGCCAATTTCTGGCAAATATGAGTCATGAGATACGAACGCCTATGAGTGCTATTATCGGTATGGCATATTTGGCTCTTGAGACGGATTTGGATAAAAAGCAGAGAGGTTATGTTCAAAAAATTGAAAATGCAGCAAAAAATCTTCTTGGAATAATTAATGATGTTTTGGACTTTTCAAAGATAGAGACAAAAAAAATGACTCTTGAGCATAAGAAGTTTTATCTTGAAGATATTTTTGAAAATCTTATAGATATTTTTGTCTTTAAAATGGAAGAAAAAAAATTAAAACTATTATTTAATATCTCTAAAGATGTTCCGTCTGCTCTAATCGGAGACTCTTTAAAATTATCTCAAATTTTAATAAATCTCCTCAGCAACGCAATAAAATTCACCGATAAAGGTAAAATAATAATAAGCGTAAAAGTAATAGAGGCACAAAACGGTATTGTAAAGCTTGGATTTGAAGTAATTGACAGCGGTATCGGACTCTCACATGAGCAGATAGAGAAACTGTTTAACCCATTTCATCAAGCCGACGGCTCAATAACACGCACATACGGCGGTACGGGGCTTGGGCTTTCAATATCTAAGCATTTTGTCGAGATGATGGATGGAGAGATAGGAGTAGAGAGTGAGCCGGGTAAGGGGAGTACTTTTTATTTCAGTGTTAAATTGGAACTAGAAGCCAAAGACAAAACAATTTTTAAAGAGAATACGCCTAAAAAGTTTCTTACGCCATCAAATCTTCATGATGCGGTACTAAATGCTTTTGGTAAAAAAATAGTTAAGAGCCGCTTGCAAATTCCACCATCATAAACTAGTGAATTTGTAAACCTACTAAACTTATCAAGCAGATCTTTTAAACTTTTAATCATTTTACCGC
>PPDH01000039.1 GCA_002899765.1 Sulfurimonas sp.
TAAAAAATTATAACATTTACATGATTTCAAAAGGCTTTTTAAAATTTAAATTAGCTTAAATTATTGGTTGTTTGCGGGAATCTGCAAGTGGCTCTATTGATAAAATTATACACTTAATTTTAAGCACGGAGCCTTATTTTGAAAAAAGTTTTTTTATCTCTTTTGTTTGTATCCATATCTATTTTTGCTTCCATAAAAAATGAAGAAGCATCACAGGAGCTACTTCTCTCAAATATACCTATAGTCGACATCAGAACACCAGGAGAATGGAAAGAAACCGGACTTTTAAAAGGTTCTATACCGATTATGCTTTTTGATGAAAAAGGAAAGTATGACCTTGAAGATTTTTTAAAAAAACTCAACAGTGCAGTTGATACGAAAAAGCCTTTTGCTCTTATCTGCAGAACCGGAAGCAGAACGAAAATTTTAGCGCAGTTCTTATCGCAAAAAATGGGCTATGACGTAATAAACATTAAAAGCGGTATTTTATATGCTAAATTTATGAAATTACCTATTTTGCCTTACCAATCTAACTAGCTTTGCAATTTTTAAAATTTCTTTTTTACTTTTTTACAAGAGTTGCGCTCATATTTGCACTTATTGCATTCATAGCTTTTCTACTTTGGGCTCTGCTCTACGCTCTTTTTCTCTAAAACATCAGGTGCTTCTATCTTGTTAACCATGGCATAAAGAGTCGGTAGATATATAAGATTTAAGAATGTTCCCCAAAGTAGTCCAAAGCCTAAAGATATAGCTATCGGCTGCAGTATAACCGCTTGCCCGCTTGCATAAAATATAAGGGTTAAGAGTCCCAAAAATGTTGTTACGGATGTTATCACAATCGGACGGAGCCTTAATTTTGCACGATGTAAAAACTCCTCTACTTTATGCGTTCCATGTAAAAAATCAAGCATTATTATCCCGTCATTTATTACAACACCCGCAAGTCCTAAGATTCCTATAATAGAAGGCATAGTGAGATTTATTCCAAGCAGTTTATGCCCAAGAAGTGCACCTAAAGCGGAAAGCGGGATAACGCTCATAACCATGAGAACATACTTTACTTTTGAAAAAATAAGCAGCAAAGTAAGAAAAATCAAAAATATTGCAAAAAATATTGCTCTTTTCATGTCACTTTTAAGCTGTTCATTCTTCTCTTTTTCCCCTAGAAGCTCGACATTTACCCCCATCTTTTCTATCTCTTCAAGCGTAGGTTTTAACTTCTCTAGAACCTCTTCTGAAGTTATACTTCTTTTATCTATATTTGCAAAAACAGTTTTTATGATGTTTCCGTTTAGCTTGTTAATCTTTTCATAATCTCTAATTTCAGCAATATCTGCAATATCGGAGAGTTTTACATATCTGCCGTCTCCAAGAGCTATATTAAAGTCTAAGAAAGTCTCAATGCTGTCTTTTACACTATCTTCCGTTCTTATCTCCATTATGCCTAAATCATTAAAGGTAGTTCCCTGTTTTTGCTCTAAGAAATATGCGCTTAATGTTTTTGCAACGCCCGCTTCACTAAGCCCCAAACTCTCTCCGTAAGAGTTAACTTTAACCTTGTACTCCATTTTTCCATATTTTATATTGTCGCTATAATCTCTTATATATTTCATTTGAGCAAATTTGTCTTCTAATAGTTTTATCCCTTCTTGAAGTATGTCATCATTGCTTCCGGATAGATTAATCTGTATGTCACTTTTTATAAGACCTGGTTTATCTTCCATAACACCGAGATCTTCCATCTTGTACTTATCTTTATATACACTTATGATTTCTTTGGCTCTAGGCGAGAGTTCAAACGTCTGTTTTTGCCTAATCTTTTCAGGGTTGTCAAACTCAAAACTAAAATTTAAAACAGGATTTATATACTTGTCAATCCAGTTTGTATCTACCCTGTCATATAACTCCATTGTAATCATAAAAACGCTGTTGTTTCTTTGCGTCTCTCCAGAGAGACTTCTTCTGTAGCCTACAACGGAAGATATTCCCTTAAGAGAGAACTCCTCTGCATGTTCCATGAGTTTTGCCTCAATCTCTTTTGAAATTGCATAAGTGTCTTCTAGTGGAGTGTTAATATCTAATTTTGCAGATATATAGAGATAGTTCCCGTCAAAATTCGGAAAAAATTGAAATTTCATAGATTTTGCAGTATAAAAAGTTGCCAACGGGATTAAAATTATAAAAAGTAAAAGTGACAATTTTTTATGGTGTAAAAAACGCAAAATCACTCTCTGATAAAGATTTTGAAACGGTACCCAACTAATAAAATTGTTGCTTTTTTTCAAAAACTCCTGTGCATGAAGCGGTAAAAAAAAGAAACTCTCAATCAAAGAACCTATCAAAATTATAACTACGGTAATTGGAATAAGCAAAATAAAAAGAGCTATCTCTCCTTGCATCATAAATATCGGTAAAAACGCTACTACCGTAGTAACCGTTGCAAGAGTTACGGGAAGAACCATCTCCTTTACTCCGGCTATTGCAGCATCGTAATTGTTCATTCCTTCATCTATATAACGCTGTATATTTTCGCTCACGACAATCGCATCATCGACAACAATACCTATAACGATAAGTCCTCCAAGCAAAGAGACGATATTGATAGAATATCCCATGTAGTAGATGCTTAAGAGTCCAATTATGAAAGAGAAAGGGATTCCAAGAGCTACAATGATTGCAATTCTTAGATTTATCAAGATATACATTGAAAAAAAGACCAATATCAAACCAAACATCAAATTTGAAATAATAGTGTCAAGTCTCTCTTTTACGGGTTTTGAGCTATCTTGATAAAAATCAAAATGAGCTCCCTCATAATTTTTTTCTATGCCCTTGACGTACTCTCTTAGCTCCTTAGACAGAACAAGCGAATCGCCGCTTACTCCCTTTGAGATAACCAGTGAGATTGTTTTTTTATTGTTGTATGTTGCGAGAGTATCCGTCTGCGGGTACTCGATACTTACCTCAGCTATGTCGCCTAATTTTACAAATCTGCCATCTATATCTAAAATGCTCTCTTTATACTCATCCGCATCTGCTTTTCCGTTTGCCGTAGATACATACGCGAAACTTCCTCTTTGTTCTATATTTCCTACGGGAAAGATGTATGAGAGATTTGCTATCGCTTTTTGTACACCTGCATGTGAGAGTTCATAAGCTAAAATAGCCTCTGAATTTAATTTAATAATTACCTCTTCATTAGAGTCTCCGCGGATTAAAACCTCGCTGATATTTTTTAATTTTGCTATTTTGGATTTTATATCTTGTGCGATTACGGTAAGCTCGCCTATGGAGAGTCTGTCTGAAGAGATAGCAAGCCTTATGAGTGACCTTGTTTTATCAAGAAGTCTTGCAACCGGCTCATTCATATCCGATGGCAGATACTGCCTGCTAAGTGCGATAGCATCCTTTACGCGTCCGAGGGTTATCTCCTTGTTTGCACTATCGCTAAGTGTCAGAAGTATGGCAAAGGCTCCCGGCGTTATGGTAGTCTCCGTCTTGTCAATGCCGCTTATGTTGCTCAGTTCATCCTCTATATCACGAACTGCCATTTTGTCCATGACATTGGCACTTGTTCCCTTATAAGAACCGAGTACGCTGATTTTATCGAGCTCAACATCCGGAAAAATCTCTTTTGGAATATTTTTATAGGCATGTACTCCCATAAAAATCAAAAAAAACAAAAGCGCGTAGTTTAATCTTGAGTTTTTTATAAAATATTCAATAAACTTAATCAATGATTTACTCTTAAAGAAGCGATTTAATTACATTGCTTACACCTTGGTGCAGATTGTAATTTGAGATAGGAAAATCAAGAGATTCATTTTCAAGGTTTACGGTATATCTTGCCAGATAATCGGCCAAAACTTCCAAATCAATAGATTCATATTTTTTACATGTAGCCTCATCAAGCTTTGTCCTAAGCAAAACTCCAGCCTCATTTGATTTTTGAATCGTAAAAGCCAATGTTTTTAAACTTAGAAAATCACTCCATCTTAAAAAAAGCTCAGGAGTAAGTTCACTTTGAGGCACTCCTTCAGGAGAAAAAAGCATATTTGCATCTCTTAGCGGAATCAAAACACTCAGTATCGCGGCGCTAAATGGAACGACTTTATCCCTCCAAAAAGGAGATTCGTTTCTATTTTTCAACTCTGTTTCTAATGTTTGTAAAATTGTTTGTATATCTGCGCTTTTAAAAAGTTCATAACTCTCTAGTTTCATAGTTTTTTGCCACCGTATATTATAAATTTTATTGCTCTGGATTCTAGTATAATTTTGCTTTTAAGATACTTTTTTATAGGTGTCAAACTTTGAAACTAAACAAAGGCTTTATCACAAATCTACTCGCTTCAACTCTTGTTGCTATATCTCTTCTTGTTGATGAAAATATAAGCGGCGTGTTTTTATACACCGGACTTTTTGCTCTCTCTGGAGCTCTCACAAACCAGCTTGCTATTCACATGTTGTTTGAAAAAGTGCCCCTTCTCTACGGTTCAGGGGTTATTCCTGCACGCTTTGAAGCTTTTAAGGAGTCTATTAAAAACCTGATGATGAGTCAGTTCTTTACAAAAGAGCAGCTCGATTACTTCTTTAAAAATGAAGAAAAGAAGATAGATTTGGCACCTATCATAGAAAGTACCGACTTCTCTCCTGCTTTTGATGCACTTACAAAAACCGTCATGGAGTCCTCTTTTGGAGGGATGCTTGGCATGTTTGGAGGAGAGAGCGTGCTAGAAAATCTTCGCGAACCATTCTCTCTAAAGATGAAAAATGCCGTCGTAAAGATAGTAGAGAGTGAAACTTTTAACTATACTCTGCAAAACCATTTGAAGAACTCATCTCTAAGCGAAGATATGATTAAATCGATTGAAGATATTATAGAGATAAGACTAAACGAGTTGACGCCGTACATGGTTAAAGATATAGTACAACAACTCATAAAAGAACACCTATCATGGCTTGTCGTCTGGGGTGGAGTTTTTGGCGGACTTATAGGTCTTGTCAGTTCATTTGTATTATAATGCTAGGTGGAATTTTTCTCCTCTTAGCACTATAAAACTTCTATCGTAACTTCAGCAACTTCTATAACATCCCCGCGAATAATTTTAGCTCTTTTTCTAAGCTCAACATCACCGTTTCTTCTTACATGTCCATCGGCTATAACCATTTTAGCTTCTGCTCCGCTATCAACTAAATCCAAAACTTTTAGAAGTTTATAAAGCTCTATGTACTCATCTTTTAAAATATATTTCATGTTTTATCAAACTTCCTTGTCGATTATGTAAAAGCCCAAATCATACATTGCTTTGTCTACCATTTCTATAGCTTTTTCCATGGTTCTTTGTGATATTTCAGGAAGTTCCCCTCCCCACATTGCTTCTGCTTCTTTAAATCCTTGAATCATTCCTTCACGCCCTGCACGTAGTTTGTCTTCATCTGTTCCTGCTCCGTTTATTACAAACTCGGCAATTCTCTGCGACGTCTTTTCTATACCGAAAAAACCATCTTCGCTTACAAGCTCAGCTGCTTCATCTTTTGAGAGCTCGGCTATAGGTTTTCCGTCATATCCGATATCTTTGAGAAAACTCTTAAACTCTTCATGCTGCTGCTTAAAACTGTCGTCCGCATTTGAAACACCGTCTTGAATAACGGCAGAGTTAAATGCCATGGCATTCGCATTTTGCCTAATCTGCTCTCTTATCTCTAGAGCTTCATCTTTTGATAATTTTTCGCTAAAAAGCGGCTTTATAACCGAACTCTTTGCTGCAGGTTCAAAAACCTGAGTACTTGAAGATACTTGCATATTCAACTCCTTCTTTTTTATAATTACTTATATATCGGTTTAAAGTTAACTTATATAAAATTTTACTCTTTATACACAAATAGTAAAACTTTTGTTATAATGTTTTTGATGAAAGATTTGTGTGTGTGAGCTCATCTATTAGTATATTCTGCTAGACAAACGACTCCCCTATATTTTGACTCCACTTCCAAAGAAGTGAATTTTTACCAAAGAGGTAATACGACATGGCAGAATTGCTAGACGGAACTGTTAAATGGTTCAATGAAGAAAAAGGTTATGGTTTTATTCAACAAGAAAATGGCGGTAAGGATGTATTTGTACACTTTCGTCAAGTAAACAGAACGGGCCCGGGTCGCGTTTCTTTAGCTGAAGGTCAAAGAGTAACTTTTGAACTAGGCGAAGGACAAAAAGGTCCTCAAGCTGAGAACGTAACACCTTTATAGGTTTTACTTTGCAGGCTTTTTGCCTGCAACGTTTTATTACGCACTAAAGCTACAAAACGAAGTTTCTTTAGAAAAAACTTGTTTTTCGAGATTCATAGAATATCTCATCTTTCAACTTAACTCAAACACTCTTTAAAAAAACAAAACTCTTTTTAGCAAAACCGTTCTTTTCATAAAATTTATGAGCTTCTTCTCGTTGAAAACCTGATGACAACACTATATTTTTACACATTCCCATTTTTGCATAATCATGTAAATATTCAAGCATCATTTTGCCGTAACCGCTGCCTCTATACTTCTCATCGGTAACTAAATCAAAAACAAAAAGATGTCTTTTGTGATAGAGATTTGTCTGCACGGCAACACCCGCATAACATATAAGAGCCTCCCCATCCATAATCCCAATCATTTTATACTCCATGCTTCTCATCTCATAGATTAGGTCTTCAAACTCATCGTAGTCAAGTTCTGTGCGAAGCTGTGAGAGAACATCAAAAACCGTTACTAACTCTTTTAAGTCTAATTCTCTAATTTGCATATCTATACCAACTAAAATTAAATTAGAAAATATTACAAAAAATTCGCTACAATACAGCTAAATACGAGACGGAGATAAGTAGAAATGGGTGTTAAAAATTTTGAAGTTATTATCGTAGGAGCCGGCATATCAGGAACGGCATTGGCGTATGAACTGGCAAGATACACCGATATTAAATCTATCGGCATTATAGAAAAATATGAAGATATTGCCACACTTAACTCATGTGCCTCAAGCAACTCCCAAACTATACATGTAGGAGATATTGAGACGAACTATACGCTTCAAAAGGCTGCAATTACAAAACGTACCGCAAAAATGGTAGAAAAGTACTGTTTAAGACATCATTATCAAAATGAGATAATATTTTCACACCAAAAAATGACTTTAGGTGTCGGTACAAAAGAGGTTGAATTTTTACTCCACCGTTATGAAGAATTTTCAGAACTTTTTCCATATCTTGAGGTTTGGAACAAAGAAAAACTAAAAGAGCTTGAACCACGTGTTGTATTTGATGAAGAGGGCAATGAACGAAAAGAAGAGATAGTTGCAATAGGTGCTAAAAATCAATGGACAACCGTTGATTATCAAAAACTCTCAATCTCGTTTATACAAAATGCAAAAAAAGAGAATGTAGAACTAGAGCTTTTTTTAAATACCAAAGTAGAAAGTATTGAGAAGAGCAAAAAACGCGGTTATGTAGTTAAAACAAAAAATAATACTTTTTATGCCGACTTTGTAGTTGTAGATGCCGGGGCACACTCACTTTTTTTGGCTCATAAAATGGGGTTTGGTTTAAATCTCGGTTGTCTGCCTATAGCCGGAAGTTTTTATATGACAAATGAGAAGATACTTAATGGCAAAGTTTACATGATTCAGAACCCGAAACTTCCCTTTGCTGCCCTTCACGGCGACCCCGATGTTCTAGCGGGCGGCAA
Source organism: Sulfurimonas sp. (assembly GCA_002899765.1). GTDB lineage: Bacteria > Campylobacterota > Campylobacteria > Campylobacterales > Sulfurimonadaceae > Sulfurimonas. The sequence goes on from PPDH01000039.1 coordinate 7,726, forward strand.
TACTCGCTTCGGTCCTACTGCACTTATGCTTCCAAAACTTGAGCGCTATAAGAAGGGAACCTTTCTTGATTTTTTCAAAACACTTAGGTTTGACAAAAATATTGCCATGGCTCTTTGGAAACTTTTAAAAGAGCGTGATATTCGCGGATATATCTTTAAAAACTTTCTTTTTGAACTACCTTTTTTTAATAAATATTTCTTTTTGAAAGATGCAAGAAAAATTGTTCCATCGCTTAAACTAGACGAGTTTAGGTATGCCAAGGGATTTGGCGGTGTTCGTCCTCAGGTGCTGAATAAAGATGAGCAGAGGCTTCTTCTGGGCGAGGCTTCCGTCTATACCGGGGAAGGTCTGATTTTCAACATGACGCCATCGCCGGGTGCGACTTCTTGTCTTGGAAATGCAGAGAGGGACTTAAAGTATATAGTCAAATATCTTGGAAAAAGTTTTGATGAAACCAAATTTAAAGATGAGCTAACAGACGGTGATTACTGTGTTCTTCCTGAGCCGATAGCGTCGCAAAAAGCTATCGTAAATCTTATCAGAGCATAGATTCAAAGAACGGAAGAGAAGTATTTAAAAAGTGTGCATCAAGGCAAACCTGATGCTGATTTTTGGGATAAACCACACAGTAAAATATAAGGTTAAATCAGGCTTTAAACAACAATCGGCTATAATCGCGAAAAAATAATAGGCAGATTAGATTTTGCCTAAGCGAGAGATAAACCATGGTAACTGTACAAAATTTAATAATGCGTTATGGAAATAGAGTTATATTTCAAGACATAAATCTTAAACTAGACCGTCATAAAAGATATGGTCTAATCGGTGCTAACGGTGCCGGAAAAACAACTTTCTTAAAGATACTCAGCGGTCAAATTAATGAGTATGAAGGCGAAGTTATAATCCCAAAAACAAATAAAGTCGGGATTTTAGAGCAAAATCAATATGCTTATGAAGATTTTACTATTGCCGATGCAGTACTTTACGGAAACAAAAGATTATATAATGCAATCAAAGAAAAAGAGGTCATATATGCAACAGGTGACTTTGAAGATGACGCCGTAAACAACCGTCTTGCCGAGCTTGAGACTATCTGTGTAGAAGAAGACCCGACCTATGAGTACGATGTAAATATTGCAAAAATCTTAGAAAATGTCGGCATCCCTGCAAGCCATCACAATGAACTTATGAGTACGCTTGACAGTGCAGATAAATTCAAAGTTCTTCTAGCGCAAGTTTTATATCCTAAACCTGATGTTCTATTTCTTGATGAGCCTACAAACAACCTTGACATTCAAACAATCAGCTGGCTAGAGCATGAACTTCAACGCCATGAGGGAACAATGGTAGTTATCTCTCATGACAGACACTTTTTAAATGCAGTCGTTACAAATATTCTTGATGTCGATTATCAAAAAATCCGTGAGTTTACAGGCAATTACGATGATTGGTATATTGCCGCAAACGTAATGGCAAAACAGCAAGAGCTTAACAATGCCAAAAAAGAGAAAGAGAAAGAACAGCTTGAAGCATTTGTGCGCCGTTTAAGCGCAAATGCTTCAAAAGCAAAACAGGCAACTTCAAGACAAAAACAGCTTGATAAACTGGTAATTGACGATATTAAACCATCTTCACGCCGTGACCCGAGTATTGTTTTTAAAGCAAAAAGAGTTATGGGTGATGAAGCTCTTCAAATTACGGGAGTAAATCACTCTTACGGCGACAACGAGGTTTTAAAAGATATAACTTTAAAATTTGAACCTGACGAAAAAGTTGCTCTTATCGGTTCTAACGGTGTCGGTAAAACAACTCTTTTAAAGATTATTATGGAAGAGATGAAGCCTACAAGCGGAGAGATTCATTGGGGTGCTACTATTGAGAACAGCTACTTTCCTCAAGATACGGCAGATATCATAAAAGGCGACGGAACGCTTTATGACTGGTTAAGAGGATTTGACCCAAAACGTGATATTGCAGAAATTAGAAACTGTTTGGGAAGAATGCTTTTTTCGGGCGAACAGCAGGAAAAATCTGTTGTAAGTATCTCAGGCGGTGAAAAACATAGAATGATGCTTTCTAAAATGATGTTAGAAGGCGGAAACTTTTTAGTTCTCGATGAACCTTCAAACCACCTTGACCTTGAAGCAATCGTAGCTCTCGGAGAAGCACTTTACAACTTCAAAGGAAATGTTATCTGTGTATCACATGACCGTGAGCTTCTTGACGCATTTGCAAACCGCATTATAGAGCTTAGAGAAGACGGCAGTTACGTAGATTTTAAAGGAAGTTATGAAGAGTTTGCAGAGGCAAAAGAGAAGGGTCTTATTTAGCCGCTCTCACCTAAAACTTTTAGTGAGTGACTTTAAAAGGAAGCAAAATGCACAAATATAGAGATTATCTTGGTCTGGGAATTGCGGGCAACTTTGCTCTGCACCTTGCCCAAGCAGGCGAAGAGGAAGATTTTAAAGATATCATTACAGCCGATGAAGCAGCTCCCAAGGGAATGTTCCCTTTTTATCTTCCTTTACATGTAGATAATGCAAAAGAGATTTTAAATACCTATCCCCTCTCAAGCTCTACAATCAAACTGCCAAACAAAGAGCTTAATATTCAAGCCGAACCTGAAGTTGCTCTTATCTGCAAACTTGAATATATAAATAACAAACTCTCTAAAATCATCCCTACTCACTTTGGAGCTTATAATGACTGTTCTATCCGGGTTGCAGGTGCCTCCAAAATAAGTGATAAAAAAAACTGGGGCGAAAACTCAAAAGGACTCAGTGAAAACTTAATTAAAATAGATAAGTTCAGTGAGTGTGGAGTTATGGACGGTTACTCCATCTGCAGCTTTTTAAAAAGAGATGGTGAGCTCAACGCCTACGGCGAAGATGTGGAACTTAAGGGTTATAGCTACTTCTATGAAAAACTCCAAGAGTGGATGATAGAGCAGATAAATACCCAGAGAGATTTTGGTCCGCTAGAGCCTTTAAGCGAATACATCGCGACATGTGAAAATCCATCAAATGCCATAATAAGCATCGGCGCTACAAGATACACTCCTTACGGTGAGAGCACATTTTTAAAAGAGGGTGACGAAGTTTGTGTTGTGCTTTACGATCACACAAAGCTCTCTTTGGATGATGTGATCAAAAGCATTAAAGATGATAGCTTTCAAAGCCCGCATATGAATATATTAAGGCAAAAAGTCGTCTCATGAGCAGAGGAAAGAAGCTCAATCTCTTTATCGGAGCCGATATAGAGGATGGCTGGGCAAAAGTAGAGACTCCTAGAAAAAGTGTCATCTCAGATGAGATATTAGAACCCTCAAAACACTTTTTGTTTTTTAAAAAAGAGAAGAGACTCGGCAAAACAGTAACTCTTGTAGGCAAATTTCACACACCACCAAACGACTCAGAAACACTGTTAAAAACTTTAAAGAAAAAGCTCGGATGCGGCGGCACTTTTAAAGACGGCTGGATGGAGTTTCAAGGCGAACTAAGAGATAAGCTTCGAGAGCTTCTTATAAGTGAGAGTTTCAGATTTAAAAATGGTCATTAAAGACCGTATCCTAACAGTATCTTCATTCACTACTCATCAATACTTCAAAAAATCTTTTATTAAAAATAGAACAATATATATTAAAGGAAAAAAATTATCCTTTAAGTCTACACATAATATAATTAATTTGCTTAGATGCGTTAGATACTCTTTATGGTATCTTTAGATTAAATTAAAACATCAAAGGAGATACAATGTTCGATAATACAAAATTTATAAAACAGACTTCAGGCGGCGGTAGATCCAATCAAGATTGGTGGCCGAATCAATTAAAATTAGATATCTTACATCAACACTCAACTTTGTCTAATCCTTTGGGCGGGGATTTCGACTATGCCAAAGAGTTTCAAACTCTTGATTTAGGGACGATAAAAAAAGATTTAATTGCGGTTATGAAAGATTCTCAGGATTGGTGGCCTGCAGATTTTGGTCATTATGGGCCGCTATTTATTCGCATGGCATGGCATAGTGCGGGAACTTACAGAACGGCTGACGGCAGAGGCGGCGGTGGAAGCGGAAATCAACGATTTGCACCTCTTAACAGCTGGCCTGACAATGTTAACCTTGACAAAGCACGCAGACTTATTTGGCCGGTTAAACAGAAGTACGGACAAAAAATCTCTTGGGCGGATTTAATGATTTTAGCAGGCAACGCGGCACTAGAGTCGATGGGCTTTAAAACATTTGGTTATGCAGGAGGACGCGAGGATATCTGGGAGAGCGAGAAAGATATCTACTGGGGTGCCGAGAATAAATGGTTAGATGACAATCGCTACTTAGGCAAACATGAGAAGCTTTAAAACCCTCTCGCGGCAGTTCAGATGGGGCTTATCTATGTAAATCCTGAAGGTCCAAACGGCGTTCCCGACCCTCTTGCAGCGGCAAAAGATATTCGTGATACTTTTGCAAGAATGGCGATGAATGATGAAGAAACGGTTGCACTCATCGCAGGCGGTCACTCTTTTGGCAAGTGTCACGGTGCAGGTGATGCTTCACATGTAGGTTTAGAACCTGAGGCTGCAGGCATTGAAGAGCAAGGATTTGGCTGGAAGAGCAGCTTTAAAACAGGCAAAGGTGCAGATACTATAAGCAGCGGTTTAGAAGTTACATGGACATCCACACCTACAAAATGGAGCAGTAACTTTTTATGGAATCTTTTCGGTTATGAGTGGGAACTTACTAAAAGTCCTTCAGGTGCACATCAGTGGACGCCGAAAAACGGTGCAGGTGCAGGCTCCATACCTGATGCTCACGACCCATCAAAACGCCATGCACCCACAATGCTCACTACCGACCTTTCACTGCGGTTTGACCCTGCTTACGAAAAAATTGCAAGACGCTTTTTTGAAAATCCCGATGAGTTTCAAGACGCATTCGCTCGTGCATGGTTTAAGCTGACTCACCGTGATTTAGGTCCGCGCTCACGTTATCTTGGCTCCGAAGTTCCAAAAGAGGAGCTTATCTGGCAAGATCCGATTCCTGCACTAAATCATGAGTTAGTTGATGAAAAAGATATTGCTTCGTTAAAAAGTAAGATTCTTGCTTCGGGGCTTACTATAAGTGAATTGGTCTCAACTGCTTGGGCTTCTGCTTCAACATTCCGCGGTTCCGATAAACGCGGCGGTGCAAACGGTGCGCGTATCCGTCTGACTCCGCAGAGAGATTGGGAGGTAAATCAACCCAAACAACTCTCAAAAGTGCTTAAAAAATTAGAAGATATTCAAACTGAATTTAACGATGCCCAATCAGGATATAAAAAAGTCTCGCTTGCAGATTTAATCGTTTTAGCAGGTTGTGCAGGTGTTGAGCAAGCGGCAAAAAATGCAGGTCATAAGGTAAGCGTGCCGTTTACTGCGGGACGTATGAATGCTTCACAAGAGCAAACAGACCCGCTATCTTTTGAAGTGCTTGAACCCATAGCAGACGGTTTTCGCAACTATACGAAGGGCAAATACTCCGTTTCCTCAGAAGAGCTCTTAATAGACCGTGCACAACAACTCACACTTACCGCACCGCAGATGACAGTTCTCATCGGCGGTATGCGCGTTTTAAATACTAATGTGGGTCAAAGTCAACATGGAGTATTTACAAAGCAACAAGAATCTCTAACAAATGATTTTTTTGTAAACCTGCTTGATATGGATACCGAGTGGAGGGCGACCTCAGAAGATAAAGAGCTTTTTGAGGGCTTTGAGCGTAAAACGGGGAAACTTAAATGGACGGCTACCAGAGTTGATCTGATTTTCGGTTCAGACTCACAGCTGCGTGCACTTGCCGAAGTATATGGCAGTTTTGATGCAAAAGAACGCTTTATTCATGATTTTGTAGCAGCATGGAATAAGGTAATGAATCTAGACAGGTTTGATTTAGCATAATAATCCTAATACGGTTATCAAACACGATTAGACAAAAGGCTCTTTTATAGAAGATGGCATTTAACCATCTTCTTTTAAACCTCTTACGCCAAGATTCCCATATCTGTGATATGAGTTCGTAACACTCTGTTCTATAAAGTAGTGAAGCAGCTCAATTCTGCCGTGTGGAACAAAAGGCTCGCTTGTTATATGTTTTGTCTCATCTTTTAGGGCATCATAGATATTTTTTGTTACATGTTTTGGATTTAAGAATCTGATTCTTTGAGCTTTTTTCATCGACTCTATAAGCTCATCGTCACTTTGAAGCTCCAAAACATCCTCTTTTGCCAAAATATTTCTTGAGTTATTTATAAGCCATACAAGCTCATCACTTTGTATCTTTTTTGGAAGCGAAATAAGAAGCGAAGCACCTGCAATCTTTGCAGCCGTAATGGATGAGAGTATTTCATGAAGCTTATCGCCGCTTTGACATCTCAAAAGAACACTTTTTACACCCAAATATCTTATGACATTGCTCTCGCCTCTTACATTTGCATAGTCATGTTCTTTGCTAAACTCTTCCCTGTGCCACTTCACAAAATCCTTTGCAATCTCAGAAGTCTTTGCAACCTCGTCTGCAAAGACTCCGTGGGATGAAAATTCATGCGTTTTTTGAAATATAAACTTATCCGCACTTATATTCATGAACTGCGTAACATAGTTAAATCCGCCCGCTTTTTTACCGCTTCCTATCGCGGATTTACCCATTCCGCCGAAGGGCTGTCTTATGACAATCGCACCGGTAGTGCTGCGGTTAATATAAAGATTTCCGGCTTTTAGTTTCTCACTCCAAATCTTCTGCTCCCTCTCATCAAGACTCTCTACCCCCGAGGTAAGACCGTACCCTGTAGAGTTTACGGCATCTATGGCATCTTTTAAATCATCCGCTCTCATAACGCTTAGAACAGGACCAAAAAGCTCATTCATGTGACAAAAATCACCCTCTTTTGTTCCCCATCTAATCGAAGGCTTTAACATGTAAGGATTACCTCCATGTGCATAAGACGGCGGAACCAGCCACTCTTCACCCTCATCCAAATAACTCAAAGCTTTTTGAAGATTGCCTGAGGGTTTAGATGAGAGTGTTCCGATTCGATTTTTAAAATCCCAAACGGAACCTACATGTAGAGATTCTGTTGCATCAACCAACATTCTTTTAAAATTCTCATCGTTATAAAGCTCATCTTCTAACACAAGCAGAGATGTTGCCGAGCACTTCTGCCCAGAGTTGTTAAACGCGGAAGCGACAACATTTTTAACTGCCTGGTCACGATCGCTCATGGAGGTGACAATTGTGGCGTCTTTACCGCCCGTCTCAGCACTTAGATGAATGTCGCTTCGTTGTTTTATCATACCATAAGCAGTCTGCTCGCCGCCCGTAAATATAGTAAAATCTATATCTCTGTTAGTTATAAGTTCTTCTCCCGCCAAAGTTCCGCTTGATGGAAGAAACTGTAATGTATTTTTACTAACACCCGCCCTCCAAAAACATTCACAAACCATCTGCGCGCAAAGAACGGAGTCCGATGCTGGTTTAAGTATAACCGTATTTCCTGCTGCGAGTGCTGCAGCAATACCTCCTGTCGGGATGGCTACAGGAAAGTTCCATGGACTAACCACCAGCCCTACCCCTTTTGGAGCTACATGTAAACCCTCTAACTCCTCTATTTTTCTCACACTGTAGGGATAGAAGTTTAAAAAATCGATTGCTTCGGAGACCTCGACATCCGTTTCACTAAAGACTTTGCCGACTTCCGCCGCGGCAACTCCTATGAGGTCTGCTCTTCTTTTTCTAAACTCATGTGCCGCGTCCATAAGTATTTTTTGACGCTCTTTTGTGGTGAGTTTTCTCCAGCAGTCAATATCCTCTTTTGCTACTTTTACGGCTTCTTTCATATCATCTGCGGCAGCTTTTACATAAGAGCCTACAACAATACCATCATGATATTGGGACTTATCTATCACTTTTACAATATCATCACGCTCAATCTCTTTTGATCCGACAACAGGTTTTGCATGATAACCGCCGCTTTTTGCGATATTTTTCCACTTATCGGCAATCTCTGCCGCCCATTTTTTGTTCTGCTCCAAAACAAAATCCGTATCTGCTTCGCTCTCGTATACGTAGTTATCCAAATCAATCTCAGGCTTTATCGGCTCTTTATTTCTGTCTTGAACTCTGTATGGAGTGAGCTTCAAATCTTCTATCTCACTCAAAGCGTCATCATAACTCTTCACAAGCGTCTTCCATGCCTCAGAGTCTACTTTTAGCCCAAAGCTGTGACGTAAAAAATTCTGCTCTGCCGTGTTCTCATCAAATCTTCTTACAAGATACGCTATAGCATTTGTAAATGTCTCTTTCGTGGCAGTCGGAGCATAAAGTATGACATCCAAACCCTCTTTCTTAAGAACCTTGTAAGCGGTCTCGCTCATGCCTTCTAGCATCTCGGCGCTGTAAAACTTCTCAACTCCCCTCTGGCGTGAGAGAAGCATTCCAAGAGCATGATCAAAAAGATTGTGCGAAGCAACTCCTAGATGTGCATAAGGTGCCACATCCGAATCTAAAAGGTAGTCCATGATAACTTTGAAATTAGCGTCGCTTTGAGATTTTTTTCTATATGTAACGCACTCCCATCCTCTCAGACTTGCTTCCGTTAGCTCCATTTCTTGATTTGCACCTTTTACAAGGCGAATCTTGATAGGCGCTCCGCCGCTATTAACTCTCTGTTTTGCCCATGTGCTCAACTCTTTAGCCAGCTCCAAAGTATCCGGAAGATACGTTTGAAGAACAATTCCGGCATAAAGATGTTTAAACTTCTCTACCGATAGAGTCTTTTTAAAAACATCTACCGTAAGACGGACATCTTTATACTCCTCCATGTCAAGATTTACAAACTTATCGCTCTCTTTGCCATCCACATTTATAAATCTGTTCTGCATTGCGGCGGCATAAATCTTCTCTAATTTATTTGATATTTGCCCTACACTCCACTCATGAGCCAAAGGATTTATCTGTTAAAAAATGGTAGATATCTTAATGGAGATGTAGTCTATATGCGGGTTTTGAAGCGTTTTTATATATTTATCAACTCTCTCATCTGCCTCCATCTCTCCTAAAACTATCTCGCCGATTATATTTATATTTACCCTTGTTCCCTCTGCTTTTCTCTTTTTAATATGCTCTACAAGAGCCTTCTCTTCTCCGGGAATAACGACATTTTTTATGTCGTCTCTAAGATATTTTATAAAAATCGGTACAGAGATATTGGTCATGTAGATGCCGACTTTACGAAAGGAGAGGATAAGCAGCTCTTCAAAAGCGCTAAAGAAACTAGTACCTTTGTATTTGCTAAATATATACTCTATCTGATCTGCAACTCTGTGCGGGTTTTTAGAACGGAAACTCTGATCTAGAAGTTCAATTAAAAAAATCTTGTTCATTGGGTCTTTGAGCATTCTGAGCATCGTATCATGAAACTTCTCTTCTACGCTCTCCCTATGCTCCTGTATATAGAGCTGCCACTCTCTGGCTACTTCTTTCGCCTCTTCAAATCTCTCTTTTGATATATTCATAATTATAAAACTCCCTCAATTTTATGACGCCAACTGTACGTATTTCTACATAGACTATCAAAAAAAGGTATATATGTCAATTTAAAAATGATGAAAAATCAAGCATTTTTTAAAAAATTTATTAATTTTAGACTTTATTATAGAAAATTTAATTTTTTTTACAGTATCATCCTCGCCTATTTAAAAAAAAGGAAAGATAAATGCCATACGTAAAAGAAGTTTTTGAATATTTAAAGAGATCAAGCCCGTCTCAAAAAGAGTTTTATCAAGCTGCCGAAGAGGTTCTTGAATCACTCAGACCATTAATGGCTAAATACCCAAAGTACAGAGATCACAAGATCATCGAGAGAATCGTTGAGCCTGAGAGACAGATACTTTTTCGTGTAAACTGGGTTGATGATAATGGTGAGATTCAAGTAAATAAGGGGTATAGAATAGAGTTCAACTCGGCACTTGGACCATACAAAGGGGGTCTTAGATTTCACCCGAGCGTAAATGCTGGCGTTATTAAGTTTTTAGGATTTGAGCAGATTTTCAAAAACTCACTTACAGGACTTCAGATCGGTGGCGGAAAAGGGGGAAGTGACTTTAACCCTAAAGGCAAATCAAACAATGAAATCATGAGATTTTGCCAAGCATTTATGAGCGAGCTTTTCAGACACATAGGCGCAAACACAGACGTTCCTGCAGGTGACATCGGTGTAGGAGGCAGAGAGATTGGTTATATGTTTGGTATGTACAAAAAACTTGCAAACAGATACGAGGGTGTGCTTACAGGAAAGTCTCTTAAATGGGGCGGCTCACTTGTAAGAACTGAAGCTACAGGTTATGGCGCGGTCTATTTTGCAAAATATATGCTAGAAGACAGAGGCGAGACGCTAGAGGGTAAAAAATGTGTAGTTTCAGGAAGCGGGAACGTATCTATCTACACAATTGAGAAACTTTACCACCTTGGAGCAATTCCTGTTACATGTAGTGATTCAAACGGTATGATTTACGACGAAGATGGAATCGACTTAGAGCTTTTAAAAGATTTAAAAGAGGTAAGAAGAGAGAGATTAACAGAATACGTAAAACATAGACCAAATGCAAAATACACTCCGATTGAAGAGTACCCACAAGATTGTAACGGAGTTTATACGGTTCCATGTTATGCAGCATTTCCAAGTGCTACACAAAATGAGTTAAATCTCAATGATGCGAAAAATCTTCTTGCAAACGGTTGTGTTTGTATAAGTGAAGGTGCTAATATGCCTTCTACTCCTGAAGCGGTTGATCTTTTTGTTGAGTCAAAGATCTGCTACGGTCCGGGTAAAGCTGCAAATGCAGGCGGTGTTGCAACAAGCCAGCTTGAGATGGCGCAAAATGCTTCTATGGTAAACTGGACTTTTGAAGAGGTCGATGCAAAACTTGCACAGATTATGAAAAACATCTATGTAAGTGCAAGTACGACTGCTGCGGAGTTTGGTGAGCCGACAAACTTAGTTTTAGGTGCAAATATTGCAGGATTTAGAAAAGTAGCAGACGCTATGATCGAGCAAGGACTCGTTTAAGCGCTCGCTTTCTCCGCAATATGCGGAGTTGCGACGCTTATATCCGTCGTCATAGCATATCCGTCTCTACCGTTTTCTTTTGCTTTATAGAGCATCTCATCTGCTTTGCTTATCAAAATTTCATCACCAAGCGCCTCATCAGCCACACAACAGGCAACCCCGATAGAGAGCGTTAAAAACTCATTTATCTTTGAGCCCTCATGTTTGATTTCACGAGCCTTTAGAGCATCACAAATATTTTTTGCAATTATCGCACTGTTTTGCTCATCTACCTCGGTAAGAAGAATCCCAAACTCCTCTCCTCCAAGCCTAAAGACAAAATCACTAGGACGCTTTAGGAGGTCTTTAAAGACTTTGGCGACACTCTTTAGAGCAAAATCTCCCTCTATATGCCCGTATGTATCGTTGTACTGTTTAAAATAGTCAATATCGAGCATCATAAAAGTAATATTGCTATTATTTCTTTTTGCTCTTTTAATCTCTCTGTCATATACAAGATTGAAGTATCTTCTATTGTGAAGTCCCGTAAGCGAGTCTGTATATGAAGCATTTTCAAGCTTTTTATTTGCAACCTTTAGTTTTTTTGTGGCTACCTCTAGTGCACTCTGATCGCTCTGTATGCTTTTAAAAACATAAAATGAGATTAACATAACCCCAAGAATAACCATCACTAAAATAGAACCTACTTTTACTAAAATCGCATCATATAGTGCTAAAAAATTTTTTCTCTCTTGTTTAGCAACTTCAATTTCATACGTTATTAATTTATTTATTACCTTATGTACATGGGCAACTTTTTTTTCTATATTGCCCATTAGTAGTTTTTTGATATCGCTCCCTTGTTCCACAGCCTCGTAAATTCTGTAAAAATAGTAATTGGCATCTTTTATCTCAGCTGCGGCATACTCTACATATTCAAGCTCATAATCTCTCTTAAACCGAGATTCATAATTTTTCCACTCTCTCTCGATAGTCTCTATTGCGGTTTTTATTTGCGATTTGACTTCATAAGGTGTAATTTGGGCATTTTTTGCTTTGTAGAATGTATTTGCTACCCCCAGATGATATGTTTGAGCTATCTTGTTTAACTCTACCACCGGCATCAAAGAACCAAAATAAAGAGAATCTAGATTTTTTTTCATGGAGTTTAAATTTATTGCACCCATGACTCCGACAATAATCAACCCAAGAGTAATAATAATAAAAATAAAAAAAAGCTTATTTTTTAATTTGAGGGTTTCTATGAAGTTCATTAAATTATCTCCAAAAACGTTCTTTAACTACAGCAAACATCATTCCAAATATAAAAAAAGCTTTTATTGCTCTACGATAGTGTAATGTTGTAACAATATTATCACTATTGTGACATTTTTATTATATAATTAAAAAAACTTATGCTTTATTTTTACTATAATAATATAAACATAATAGCTAAATGGATAAAAGATGCAAAAAAACACTATTATTATCGTTGAAGATGATGAAATAACTGCCTTAAACCTTAAACTCTCTCTTGAGAAGCATGGCTATGATATTATTGCAATGTACAACAACGCAGAGGAAGCAAAAGAGAAAATAGATGCATACAAACCTGATGTTATCATCATAGATATCTCTCTGCAAGAGAGCAATGACGGGATTGAACTAGCCAAAACAATAAGACAAAATTATCCTATCGCATTTATTTATCTTACCTCTTATAGTGACGACAACATCATATCAGAAGCAGCAAAAACAGAGCCATACGGTTATATCGTAAAACCATTTGACCCCTCTTCTCTTCATGCTACAATACAAATGGCAATTTTTAAATTTGAGATGGAAAATAAAAGAGGTGAAGAGTTTGGCAGTGCCAGAATAGACCAAAATACCATTGATAAATTACTTTATGCAAAAAGAGAGTCTGATAAGCCTATTGTAACCTTTTGCAATGGATATCACATGGATATTTCTCAAGATGAAGTTTACTACAATAATGAAAAAATCAATCTCACAAAAAAAGAGAGAGCAATTATAAGACTTCTTATCGCAAAACTAGGACACACTATCAGCTTCAAACAAGCAGTAGATTATGTTTGGAGGGAGAGTGGAGCAACGGAGAATAGCATAAGAACCCTAGTTTGGAGACTCCGAAACAAACTCCCTACGGATATTATAAAAAATGCCTCCGGAGTCGGCTACTTTATAGAAGATGAAGACTCTATTTAAAATCTTATTTGGCAATTGTTTTTATAATTCAAATAATCTTTATCTGCGCAACGCTGTTTTTTATCTTCTCGAAAGCACCCTTAAAATCAAACTGGTTGTTTTCTTCTTTTGCCATTTTTTCAATCATTTGACTCTCTTCTTGAACCGTCTCAAGCCTAAAATTTGCACTTGAGCCTTTAATACTGTGAGCTATAAGTGCTATTTTTTTGTACTCTTTTGTTTTTATGGCATCTTCTAGTTCCGGAATCTGTATAGACATTTTTTTCAAAAAAAGCTCTAAAAGCATTGTTAATTCATAACTGTTTAACATAAGCTCTCCAACAAGCTTTTCGCAGTCAAGCCCCTCAATTTTATTGGCAAATTCAACAGATTCTACATTTTTCAGACTATCTTTTGATCCTTTTAGATAGTTAAAAAAGACTCTCTCCAGCTCTTTTACAATAATAGGTTTTCCTAAAAAAGAGTCAAACCCGCTCTGTAATCCTCTCTCTCTTGCTCCCTTTATAACATTTGCAGTCAAGGCAGATATCGGCGTATGCCTGAGCTTATTTTTTTTCTCATATTTTAAAATATTTTCAACAGCTTCATTTCCATCCATAACAGGCATCTGCTCATCCATCAAAATAAGGTCATATTTTTTTGTTTTATACAGATTAAGAGCTTCTAAACCATTTGTTGCCAAATCGTAAGTAAGACCGTATTTTGTAAGTAAAATCTTAATAAGTTCTTGATTTGCTTCATTATCCTCTGCTATTAAAACATGTCCTTGAAATTTCATGCCTTCTTTATGCTTATGAACTAAAAACAGCTCCGGATGCAGAAGTTCATCAAAAGTTGTTTTAATCTTTGAACAATAAAGAGGAAAGCAGACAGATGAAACATGTCTGTACTTTTCATATTTGTCACTTGGACAGCTTGTAATTACTATGCATTTTTTATCGCTATTTAAAATCTTCTCTTTGAATTCGTCCTCAAGCTCCTCATCTAAAAAAAGTGCGATGTCATAATCCATATCAAGAGTATTTACCATCTCTATATTTATGTCAAATATATCGGAATATTTTAAGAAAGAATCTATTTTATACCCGCGTGTCATATTTTTTGAGTAAAAAATTATTTTCAATCTCTTAAACTCATCTAAATTATTAAGAACCTGACGCTCTTTGTTGTGGATTTCAATCGGAATCTCAACCCAAAAAGTGCTTCCTTTGCCTATTTTTGAGAGAGCTTGTACACTACCGCCCATGTGCTCTGCCAGCTGATGGCAAATTGAGAGTCCAAGACCTGTACCTTCGAGTTTTTCTCTCTCACTTCCTCCTAGTTGGGTAAAAGCGGTAAATATATTCTGTAAATCCTCTTGTGCCACACCTTTGCCGTTATCGCGAACACTGATTTTTAGTACTTTATTTTTACATACAACCTCTACATGTATATGTCCACCCTCTTTTGTAAACTTTATAGCATTGCTTAAAAAATTAGAGAGTATATGCTTGATTCTTAATATATCTGCAAAGAGCTCTTTTGGCATATTTGGATCTATAAAAGATGTAATTGTTATATTTTTTAAATTTGCAGATGCTACAAAAAGCTCTAGTGAATGGCTGATCTCACTATGTATGGAGAAAATTTTGGGCTCAATTGTAAACTCACCGCTTCTAAGCTTTGAAAAATCCAAAATATCATTTATGATACTTAAGAGATTTTCTCCACTGTTTAAGATAATCTCCAAATATTTTCTATGCTGCTTTGAAAGGTCTTGGTCTATCAAAAGATTTACAAATCCCAAAATAGCATTAAGAGGCGTTCTTATCTCATGTGACATATTGGATAAAAAATACTCTTTTGCTTGAGAAGCCTTCTGCGCCTCAAGCCTTGCATCAATTAGCGTGGTCACATCATTGCCGATTGATATATACTCGACAGAATTATCATAAGGATCTATAATCTTGGCAATTGTAGCATCTATGTAAAAATAATCTCCGTTTTTCTTGTTGCTTTTGATTGTTCCCTTAAAAATACCCGCATTATTGAGCTGAAACCATAAATCTTCATAATTCTCCTGCGGCATATCTTTATGTATTATCATGCTGTGATTGCTTCCTACAAGCTCATCCTCACTATACCCACTGAGTCTTATATACTTGTCATTCACGTAGGTAATTTTGCCATCCATATCTATTTTAGAGATAATAGAGCTCTCATCAAGTGCTTTTTGATACTCGCTGAGGAGCTTAACATGTCTGTTAATCTCTTGCTCTTTTTCAAAAATCGTATCTGTATAATATCTCAAAATACCCTGAAAATTTTTATCAAAAATATAGGATATCTCATCATAGATTTTTTTTGAACTAAAGTTTGAATCATGTGCAAAATCAATCATAGACCTTCTAAAGTGACTGCAGATCTCAAAAAGCTCATCAGCTCTAATATCCTTATCTTTAAGATACAAAAGAAAATTTTGCATAATCGGACAGTTTCCTATTGCCACTTTTGCAGCTATAACATCCATGAAATAGTCAAAAACACCGCTTGCATACTCATTTAAAAAAACACTTTTATCAATACTATGAAGTTTAAAAAGCTCCTGAAGCGACTCATAAGAGACCCACTTTAAAAGCATGGACTCTTTTGCCGCCATCAAAATCGCATGATTTTTTACAAGGTTTGGTACTACTCTTTGCATTTTGCCTATCTTTTTGCTATATTCTGATGTTTCACACTAAAACGAACTCGTCCGTTTTTCTAAAGAAACTTCGTTTTGTGGCAGGGACAAATGTCCCTACAACCCCCTAAAGCTACGAAAAAGTATCTTTTTCGAGAATTACAAGGTTATTTTACGAACTTTTTTACAAAAGTGCATAAAGTCAATTATATTATAAAATATGAAAGTAACATAATGACAAATAGTTTTAAGAGAAGTATTACGGATGTTCCGATTATATTTCCGATTTGACAGCTAGTGCATGAGGTAAATCGTTTGCCCTCATACTGAGCATAAAAAAAGTAGATAATGTTTAACCCAAGAGAGGTAAGAAAAAGATATGTCTGATATTCCCAAAGTTGCCCAGAACTGCTATCATCTACAAATAATGAACCTATTAGTAAAATTATCATGACAATCATCAGTCCATTAATAACTTTAATAATATAATCTCTTTTAAAAACAGTAGGGCAACTCTGCGAGATTGCAATATCACTTCCAAATTCTAGTTTTTTTTGAAACAGTTTCTTCTCTTCTTTATTTAGCTTATTTAAAAAACTTGATCCAAATGTATAATCTATCTTTCTTTGAAGCAAAATGCTCAAATCCCCATCTGCCTTTAGCGAATGCTGTTTACCTTCTCTATCTTGATAAACTAAGCTTATCGTCTCATATCTTGTGACTTCAGCGCTAAGTCCCGGAAAATAAGCCGTTTTCTCAGTTGTAGTAACTCTGCCGCTCTGATTTATTATTCTTGGATTTATCAACTCCAAAAAAGAGCCGTCTTCTTTTTTTACAACTACTATATTGTAATAACTCCCTATTTGAAATGCAGCAAGTGCCTCTAAAGAGTTTGCTTCTATAGTATCTTTTATATCCTCAATCAGAGAGAATATCTCTTCATTAAAAACCCTTACATCCGTTGCATACTTTACACTAGGAGGGGTAGGATATGTAATTATCTCTTTTAGCATCTATAAATTGCCCTTGTTGAGAAAAGACTTTAAAAGATAAAGTCTTTTTTCAAATAAAACTAGTGACTTTTTCTCACTACTATTAACATCTTTATGTTAATTATAATAAATCTAATCAACTGCCAAATTTTACATGTTCTCAACTTAAGAGCAAACGGACCGGGTGTCATCGTTGTAAAATTACTGCCGTATGCTTTAATGTTATGTTCTGCTTTTTTTTCCATTTTTTTTCCTTTAGTTTTATTTTAATCTGACTAGTATTGCCTTAAGACAAAATACTATTCAGGAATCATCGTCCATCCGGTTTTTAACTTAGCTTTCCAGATAAAAAGATGGTGAAGAATATGCTTTATCCAGTGTCCTGCAAGACCTATTTCGCCAAAAGTATAGTCAACATCACGGCCGGTTCCCGGATATTTCTCAAAGTCGGGAACAACAGGATAAATTGTCATGGCAGCGGCTGTTCCATCAAAAATACCTTTACCTGCCGATGCAACGCATGCCGCACCCATATGAGCCATAGAAATTTCATGTAAAGGTGCATCTTCACCTTTTAAAATTCTATCGCAAATACTATGCGCAACTGCTTTACCGATAATACCTGAAGGCATACCCGTTCTTGGCGGAGTCGGTCCTATCGGAGTTCCGTTTGGAGAGCTCATAGGTTTAGAGATTGGATGCGGAGGTGCAAACGCTATCCCGCAAGCAAACATATTGCCGTATGTAGGATTTTGGTATGTTTTTGGCCAGTCACTTGCCTTCCAATTTTCATAAGCACCCGCGGCATAATTAGCATCGACTTTCATAAAACCGTTTGGAGCAAAAACCGTACTTGTAATATCTGAACCATCTTTAGCATATGCTTTAAGACCAACACCTGCAAACGGCGGGATTAACATTGAGAAGTCAAACTCCTCTTCTCCCATTGAGCCATCAAGCAGTTCATAATGTACCACTCCTTTTTCAACTTTGTTTACATGAGCACCGATAATCCAGTCAACATTTCTCTCTGTAAAGAGTGATTCTGCAAAGATTTTTGAACTTACGGCAAAACCCATACTCTTCATGTGAAGTCCGCCGACACCGAAGTCACCTAAAAAAGATTCGTTTGAAATCCATTTCAAATCAGCCATGTCACGAACACCAGCTTTGTTTAGCTCATGTTCAATGTTGAAAATATACTCAAACGCAGCACCTTGACATGTACATAGACCATGCCCTGTACCTATTAAAAACTTTTGACGCTCACCGTTTTTCATCTTTTGGATAGTTTTTTGGAACTCCTCATTTGCATGAGCGGCATGATCTGCCGTACAAACCGAAACCGTAAACTCACCCAAACCCTTAGCATCCCCAAGACCCGGAGTTGCTCCAAAATTAAGTTTAGGCCCCGTAGCGTTGATAAGATAATCATACTCTACATTTTCACTCTCGCCTTCACGACCTGCAAGCGTATACTCTATACTCACGAAAGGCTTCTGGCTTAACTCTGATCCCTCAGGATTGATAGAAACAGCTTTAGCCTGCTTATATGTAATACCTGCTTTTGCATAAACCGGAGCCAAATCAAACGTTACATCTTCTTTACTCATTCCACCGACTCCAACCCAAATATTTGAGGGAATCCAATTCCATTTTGAATTTGGAGTCACGACAACCACCTCATGAGATGAACCTAACCACTTCGCCGCAAAAGTTGCAGCAGTATGACCTGATACACCTCCTCCTAAAACAACTAATCTTGCCATAAAAATATCCTTTTTATTAAAAGTATAAAAACTTCACTTTCATTCTATCTTAAAAAGTGAAAAAATGACAATGTAAAATAAGAAATAATTATTATACGTTAAAATTATAGTAGCAAAAAAACACCAATAATTTGGACTATTTTTATTGATAAATCTTATAACTTAATTATCTTGCTAACTATCTCATAAACATTTTTTGAAAGCGAGTGTGTAGAAATTACACGTTCTAACTCTTTCTTCATTGCCGTTTTGTTTTTAGCATTGAGTTTTTCATATATCTTAAAAGCGCCTGCCAGCCCTGATGCCATCTGCGGGTTTATCTTGTCAATATCTATGATTTTATCCGCTACAAACTTATATCCCCCTGCATCTTTTGCATGAAAATGCTTATAATTCCTCGCGAATACTCCAATGAGAGAACGTACCAGATTTGGCACAAGTTCATTGTATGCGTCATCATTTTGAAGTGCTATAACACGCTCTAACGTGCCGTCTCTGCGTGATGCAGCCAAAATAGAGAAATACTTGTTCATAACAAGCGTGTTGTTTTTATACCTTTTGTAAAAATGCTCCATTGCAATTGCGGAGGATTCAGCAGAGATATTTTCCAGTATATCAAGTGCAACAATCCGGTCGGTCATGGTTATAGAGTTGTTGTATTGCTCATTTGCGAGCGAAATTATCTGATCACTCCCTAATGCAGAGAGCAGTTTTAAAGAGCTGTTTTTAATAGCCCTTTTACCGATGTTATTTGCATAAAGCTCTTTAGAAAATGGGTCATGATTTTGCGTATAAATCTCTAGAAGTTTATCTTTAAAAACTAAAGCCAAATGTTTTTGCAACTTCTCTTTTGCATCACATATAACCTCAAAATCAATCTCGTTTTGTCTCTGCATAATCGCAGATACACTTGGAAGCTCCATCAAAAGTGCTTTATAAGATAAATCAAGCTCGCACTCTAAAATATACACAAAAGCTTTTACAAACTCCTCATCAACAGCTTCACCTTGCATCACTTTTTCTATGCTGCACAGACCAAAAGATTGAGCAGATTCGTACCTTACATAACTATTTATGTCATGTTTCATTAAAAAAGCGTAATCGTTACTACTCTGCTCAATAATAATCGGTGCAGAAAAATCTCTGTTTATAGATAACACGGGCTTTTTTTGAGTCTTAAAGGCAAAAGTTTCTCTCTCTTTTGATACAATAAGCGTCTTTTGCAAAATCTCTTCGCCACTCTCATCTAAAAGTGCCATCTTTAGCGGAAAATAGTAAGGTTTTTGCTCACTCCCATCCACAGCATTGGGAACCTTTTGTGTCAAAGTAAGCGTATAACTGCCCTCTTGAAAATTCTCATCTACATGTAACTTTGGCGTGCCTGATTGATGGTACCACAACTTAAACTGCTCCAAGTCAACTCCGCCTGCTTTGCTCATGGCCCACAAAAAGTCATCCGTTCGCACCGCTTGAGCATCAAATGTCTCAAAATACAAATCCATTGCCGCCCTATACTTTTTCTCACCCAAAATAGTATAAATCATACGTATAACCTCAGCACCTTTTTCATAAACAGTTGCCGTATAAAAATTGTTTATAGCAATATAAGAATCAGGCTGAATCGGATGTGCAGTCGGCGAGGCATCCTCCACAAACTGTCTCTCTCTTAGAGCATTCACATCCTCGATACGCTGCACCTCTTTTGAGTTGAGATCAGCTGAAAAGCATTGATCGCGAAAGACCGTCAAACCCTCTTTGAGAGTCAACTCAAACCAATCCCTACATGTAATCCTGTTTCCTGTCCAGTTGTGAAAGTACTCATTAGCTATAACGCTTTGAATCCCCATAAAATTAGCATCTGTTGCCGTATCTTCATCTGCTAAGACATACGCAGAATTAAAGATGTTTAGCCCCTTATTTTCCATCGCTCCCATGTTAAAACTATCAACCGCGACTATATTATAAATCTCCAAATCATACTCACGCCCATAAACCTCTTCATCCCATTTCATCGCATCTTTTAATGATTTCATGGCATGTTTGCATTTTGATTCATTGCCTCTGTCAGTATATATATAAAGCCTTACATATTGTCCGCTTTTTGTAACAAACTTATCCTGTGTTACTCACAAATCCCCTGCAACAAGCGCAAAAAGATAGGATGGTTTTGGATGCGGATCAAACCATGTAGCACCATGTCTTCCATCATCAAGTTTAAAATTAGACTCTCTGTTCCCGTTGCTGAGTAAAATCGGGTAACGCTTTTTATCTGCGACAAGCGTTGTTTTAAACACAGCCATAACATCGGGACGGTCTATATATGGAGTAATTCTTCTAAAACCCTCAGGCTCGTTTTGCGTACAAAATATAGTGCCGGATTTATAAAGTCCCTCAAGTTCGCTGTTTAACTGCGGGTAAATTTTATTGATGATTATAAGCTTAAAAGTATCTCTCACATCCAAGATTTTAAGCGTCTCTTCCTCTATAACATATCTACTCTCATCAAGCCTTTCATCATCAAGATAAATCTCCACAAGTTCCAAATCAACGCTGTTTAACACCAAATCCTTAACTGTTTTATCTACTTTTATTATGCTCATCAAGTTTGTGACCTGTGTATGCTCTTCAAAAAGTTCAAAAACCAAATCACATGTTTTTATACTAAATTCCGGTGCCTTATAATCTTTTAGATAAATAGTTTCTGCTTTGCTCATAACTTCTCTTTGTTTTTTTTAAAATAATAGCATACTCAAAGCATAACCGTTGAATTTGCTATATTAAAGATTACCCTAGAGCTTTTCTCCGGCTATGGCATTTATATTATTTTCTATCTAATATGTCTTCCATTTCAATTCGTGCATAGGAATGTTTGCGTGTCTCAGAAAGAATCTGTTTGAGCCTATTAAAAACATTTTGGGGTGTTTTTGCAACATCAAAGGCATCCAGTGCAATACAAGAATTAGTACTGTTTAAATGGTTGTCTAATTTGTGAACAATGTTTTGTGATGCTTTATATGCATTTTCTGCTGAAGTAAATGCGAAAATAATGAAGTAGTGATTTTCATCAAGCTCTATAAGCTGATCAGAAACTCTAATAAATTCAGACAATTCTACAACACTCAACGGTTTTTCATGATAAAGCATGGCAAAAGTTGCTTGAACGTTAAATCTTTTGTATATATAATATGTCTTCTTTATAAGAACATCCACTCTATTCATTATGTTTTCCTCGTCTTTTTTCAATAAAGCTATCTGCAATCTTCAAAAGTTTATCTTTGCGTGTATAAAAAGCGTATTAAAAAACTCAAATCTTTCTTCTAAATAGCTACTGCTATAAAATGATACTGTATAAAGATAAAGCACCGAGCATGTAATATCAGGTCATTAGTTCATTTTGTGGTACAATTACCTCAATAAAAAATGAGGTATATTCCTCTTCACAGCTATTTCGTAACGATTTTTGTCAAATTCTCAATCAAAATTTATTTACGACAAAATGCTCTGTTTGGCAACAGACTAAAAATTATTTTTAAAGAGGCAAAACACTATATTATGGACGAAAAGTTAAATTTTATAAAAAAACTGTCCTTTTTTGACTCTCTTAATGATGAAGAGTTAAACACAATCAGCAATATTTCAAAAATAATAACTTATCCTAAAAACTCTATACTTTACTATGAAAATGACATCAATGATAAAATCTTTTTTTTGGTATCTGGTCTTTTAAAAGTCTATAAAATAGATAAATTTGAGAATGAAATATTTCTTTATCATATACACAAAAACTCACTCATTTCTGAACCAACAACTCTCCTTGACGACTCTATACACTGTTTTTCAAATGCCGAGTTTATAGAAGAGAGTGTTGTTTTAGAAGTTGATTTTTCAGAGTTTAAAAAAGAGTTTTTATCTAAATTTACACTTGTTAACGAATTTATACATGAGATACTTCTAAAAACACAACAGCTTCACTGTGTAGTAAACAGAGAACTTGTATTTGACGCGACTGCAAAAGTTGCTTACACTTTGCAAAATGATTTAGAGATGTTCAATACTCTTAAAAGACATGAAATCTCTTTTATGCTGCATATTCAACCAGAAACACTCTCAAGAGTGTTGAAAAAATTAAAAAGAAACAATATTATAGATAGCGAAAATACAGATATTGTTATTTTAGACAAAGAAAAACTAAATAGTATAATCAGAGGATAACCACTGCAATGATAAGAAAATTTAACAAAATCAGCACAAAGATAAAAGTCATAGGTGCTCTACTGATATTTTTAATAGGCGGTGTCATTGGTACAACAGCTTATTTAACACAGCAAAACACCAAAGATGCTTTGCTGATAAATATTGCCGGCAAGCAAAGAATGTTGACACAGGAGATATCTAAAACTATTTTTTATGCTCAATATAGCAAGATTTTTGATTTTAGCGAAATGGACAAGGCCAGCCATGAATTTATAGAAGGCTTGGATACTTTAAAAAACGGCAACAAAACTCAAGGAATATTTATAGTCTCTACAGAAGAAATTTCCAACCAATTGGACAAAATTGATTATCTTTGGGGAAATTTTTATAAAAATATTAAAGACTACAAGCAAATGGCAGCTTCTAGTATTGAAAATGAAGAAGAGATGAAAAAAATTGTTGATTTTATCTATGCCAATAATACTATTTTGCTTGAAAATGTCGATGAATTGGTAACAATGTTCACAAATCACAGTGAAGGCAAAATCAATTTTATAAAAACTTTTCAAATTTTTGCAGGAATATTACTTTTTATGATATTCATATACTCTTTTTCTCAATTAAAATCTATCGAGTCTCATGTAGATTCATTTATGCAGTATTCAAAAATGCTGGCTGATAATGAAGATATTTCAAATCTTGCACCTATACAACTAGAAGCCGAAAGCGAGAGTGAAATTTTAGAGGTAAGCGATACTATCAACTGTTTTATAAATAAGATAAATGCTGCAGTCGGTCACTCAAACGAAGCACTTCTGCAATCACAAAAAGCCTCTTCTAAATTAGAAGAACTTACCGATGAGTTTGATACCATACTAGATGAATTAAAGGATAGGTCATTAGCAAGCAAACATCTAAACAACAGTGAAGATATTGTTATAGCATCTACAGAAGAACTAATTAATTCTACAAAAAAACTTACAAACATAAAAAAAGAGTTAGATAAGCTTATTAAAAACTGTCAAGAACTTAAATAGCTAAAAGAGTTAATAAAGGCTTATTAACCTTGTAAATGTAACTTATGTTTCTTTTTCGTCACATTAATCTTTACTTAAGCTTAAAAACTATGTCTTTGACTTAAGTCAAAGATTTTAAATAGTTCAAAATGCTAATATAACCCCGTTAATGGACACCTTAACAAAAAAGTTTAGACGATGTAGCTCGTGCTACAGTGTTGCAAAATTATTAAACAGGAGAAAATATGTCACTTTCAAGAAGATAATTTCTTAAAAGTTCAGCAGCGGCATCAGCGGCAGCAGCTATAGGTATGAGTGTACCAGCAGAGCTACAAGCAGCGGCAGTTCAAGCTGAAGGCGACTGGAGATGGGACAAGGCAGCTTGTCGTTTCTGTGGTACAGGTTGTGGGATTATGATGGCAACAAAAAACGGTAAAATTGTTGCTGTTAAAGGGGATCCTGCCGCACCGGTAAATCGTGGTCTTAACTGTATTAAAGGATACTTTAATGCTAAAATCATGTATGGTGCAGACAGACTAACTCAACCTTTACTTAGAGTTGATGCAAATGGAAACTTTAGCAAAAAGGGTAAATTTGTTCCGGTATCTTGGGAGAGAGCTTTTGATGAGATGGAAGTTCACATCAAAAAAGCACTTAAAGCTAGCGGTCCTGAAGGGGTAGGCGTATTTGCTTCAGGGCAATATACAATCATGGAAGGTTATACTGCTCTTAAGATGATGAAGGGTGGTTTCCGTTCAAATGCGATTGACCCAAATGCACGTCACTGTATGGCATCTGCGGTTGTTGGTTTTTACCAAACATTTGGTGTAGATGAGCCTTCCGGCTGTTACGATGATATTGAGCTAACAGATACAATCGTATCTTGGGGTTCGAATATGGCTGAGATGCACCCGATCCTCTGGTCTCGTGTAACTGATAGAAAATTATCAGATCCTGATCGCGTAAAAGTTATATCTATCCAAACTTATACACACAGAACTTCTGACTTGGCAGATATCGAAATCATCTTCTCGCCAAACACAGACTTGGCTCTTTGGAACTATGTTGCAAGAGAGATTGTATATAGAGATGATGCAGAAAAAATCATTGACTGGGATTTCGTAAAAAAACATATGATTTTCACGGCTGGACCGGTTAATATCGGTTATGGTATGAGAAGAGAGGGTGAAAAGTCACTTAAAGACGGCAAATATACTGCTGCAGAAATGGAAATTATCTCAAAAGAGATGAAAACAACTGTTTCAGAAAAAGAGGGTCCTGCGTTAGAGCCATATGGTTACAAAGCTGGCGATACAATGAAACACCAAGCCGGAACTCTTGGTCACTGGGAAATCTCTTTTGAAGATTATAAAAAATCTTTAGAACCTTATACACTTGACTATACTGCAAAAATTGTTAAAGGTGATCCTGATGAGAGCATTGAAGATTTCAAAAAGAAACTTCAAGCATTAGCAGACCTTTACATCGAAAAAGGCAGAAAGGTAGTATCTTTCTGGACGATGGGTATGAACCAACATACTCGTGGAACTTGGGTAAATACACTTTCATACAATGTTCACTTCTTACTAAACAAACAAGCAAATCCGGGTGAGGGAGCTTTCTCTTTAACAGGTCAACCTTCAGCATGTGGTACTGCTCGTGAAGTTGGTACATTCTGTCATAGACTTCCTGCAGATATGATGGTAGCAAATCCTAAGCATAGAAAAATCACAGAAAACAAGTGGATGGTACCTGAGGGAACAATTAACCCCGTAGGTGTACAACATATCATGAAAATTCACCGTGACATTGAAGATGGTCTTATCAAATTTGCATGGGTAAATGTTTGTAACCCATACCAAGATACAGCATCTGCTGAACATTGGTTAAAAGCCGCAAGAGAGATGGACAACTTCATTGTAACTTCTGACGGATATACTGGTATCTCTGCAAAAGTTTCTGACCTTGTTTTACCATCTGCGATGATTTATGAGAAGTGGGGCGGATATGGAAATGCTGAGCGTCGTACACAACTATGGAGACAACAAGTTCTTCCTGTGGGAGATGCTATGAGTGATACATGGCAGTGGGTTGAGCTTTCAAAAAGATTTACAGTTAAGGATGTTTGGGGCGGGTATGCACCATCAGGTCCTAGAAAAGATGCTCTTCCTAGTATGATCGAAAAAGCAAAAGCAATGGGTTACAATGAGAACACTACAATGTTTGAAATCCTTTTTGCTAATGACATCGCAAAATCATACAAGCTTGACCAAAATGATCCCATTCAAAAAGGGTATGACAATACTGAAGGTTATGGAGACAGCAGAAAAGTTGTCGGAAGTGACGGCAAGGTATTTGAAGGTTATGGTTTCTTTATCCAAAAATATCTCTTTGAAGAGTATGCTGCATTTACTCGTGGACATGGACATGACCTTGCACCGTTTGATATGTACCATAAAGTTCGTGGTCTTAAGTGGCCTGTTGTTGACGGAAAAGAGACACAGTGGATATTTAATGCTAAATATGACCCATATGCAGCGAAAGCTACAAAAGAGACAGGCAATTCACATGCGTTCTATGGGACACTTGCCAAAGCACTTAAATCAGGTAGCTTAACAGGAATGGACAAAAGCACTCAACAAAAATCATTGGCTAACAAAGCAAAAATATTTGCTCGCCCTTACATGGATCCACCGGAGATGCCAGATGCAAACTACGATACTTGGTTGTGTACAGGTCGTGTTTTAGAGCACTGGCACTCAGGAACTATGACTATGCGTGTACCTGAACTTTATCGTGCGATTCCAGAAGCTCTATGTTATATGCATCCAAAAGACGCTGAAGCAAAAGATCTCAAACAAGGTGGTCTATGCTGGGTTGAATCTCGCCGTGGAAAAGTAAAAGCAAGAGTTGAGACACGTGGTAGAAATAGACCTCCTCGCGGATTGGTATTCGTTCCATGGTTTGATGAAAAAGTATTTATCAATAAAGTTTGTCTTGATGCAACATGTCCAATGTCAAAACAGACAGACTTTAAAAAATGTGCTGTAAAAGTCTACAAAGCATAATATAAACTATAAAAGGAGAGATGGCTTCATATCCAAATGAAGACCATCTGTATGAAATGAAAAACAAGACACAAAGCGATAGAAGAAAGTTTATTTTAAATATGGCTCGCGGTGTAGGAATAACTGCGCTAGGTGGATTTATATGGAGTGCTTATGTTGATGAAGTTACAGCTTCACAATTAACGCTTCGTCCACCTGGAGCTATTAATGAAGTAGATTTTCTAAAAACATGTATCAAATGCGGACTTTGCGTTGAAGCGTGTCCATATGATACTCTATTGCTTGCAAAACCAGGTGACAACAAGCCTTTGGGTACGCCATACTTTATACCTAGAGACATTCCTTGTTATATGTGTCCAGATATCCCATGTGTACCTGTATGCCCTACAGGCGCACTTGATGAGCAGAGCGTTACGACGGATGGAAAACTTGATATAAACATTGCGGACATGGGACTTGCTGTTATAGACAGAGAGACTTGTATAGCTTTTTGGGGCATCCAGTGCGATGCATGCTATAGAGCATGCCCGATACTAGGTCATGCAATAACCGTTGAGTACAACAAAAATGAGAGAACAGGTAAGCATGCATATCTCACTCCCCTTGTTCATGCTGATGCATGTACGGGATGCGGTCTGTGCGAAAAGGCTTGTGTTACCGAAAAAGCATCTATTTTTGTACTTCCAAGAGAAGTGGCAATGGGAGAAGCTGGCAGCTACTATATCAAGGGCTGGGATAAGGCTGATGAAAAACGCCTAGAAGATGCCTCAGAGATAAAAACAACTACAGAAATTAGCAAAGAGACTGCAATGGACTCTTTAAATAGCGATTCGGAGGATTTATACTAATGAATACGATTTGGAATAAATACCGATATCTTCTATTTAGAAGGACTACGCAAATTGGTTTGCTCTTTTTATATTTTGGCGCTAATGCGTGGGGATGGACTATTTTAATGGGAAATCTCAGCTCATCTGTTTTATTTAATATTGTTCCATTGAGCGATCCGTATGCCGTATTACAGATGATAATAGCAGGAGCGGCTCTGGCTACAGATGTACTTATCGGCGCCCTTATTATCACTATGTTTTATCTCGTAGTCGGTGGTCGCGCTTTTTGTAGCTGGGTTTGTCCGATAAACTTAGTAACAGATGCGGCGGCTATGCTTAGAAGAAAAATTGGCGTTGACAATTTTGCTAAAAGACAACCGGCTTCAAGAAATATAAGGTATTGGGTACTGGGTTTAAGCTTGCTTATCTCATTTGCTATGGGTGTAGCAGCTTTTGAATTTATTTCGCCAATCTCTATGGTTCATAGGGGTGTAATATTTGGTTTTGGTTTTGGATGGGCAGCAATGTTCATCATTTTTCTTTTCGACCTTTTGGTTTTGAAGAATGGTTGGTGTGGACATGTTTGTCCGCTAGGTGGATTTTATTCATTAGTAGGCAAAAACAGCTTAGTAAGAGTGCATCACAGT
Source organism: Sulfurimonas sp. (assembly GCA_002899765.1). Taxonomy (GTDB): domain Bacteria; phylum Campylobacterota; class Campylobacteria; order Campylobacterales; family Sulfurimonadaceae; genus Sulfurimonas. The sequence goes on from PPDH01000039.1 coordinate 36,211, forward strand.
GAAGAAAATTGTACTTTATGTATGAAATGCAAAGTTGTTTGTCCTGAGCAGCAGGTTTTATATATGATAGGTAAAGAGAGCATTCCCGTACTTTCAGCAGAGTGCACAAATTGCGCAAGATGTATAGAAGTATGCGATGATGATGCTCTTGGTTTTTCAATAAGAAAACTAGTAAATGATAAAAAAAGGGAGAGTAATAATGAAAACAATGATTAAAATATCGGTTGGTTTAGTTACTGCAACACTGCTTTTAACGGGTTGTGGAAGCGATGGTGCTAAATCTTCATCAAGTCCGGCAGTTGCACAGCAAATAAGTGAGGAGTCTTTAGGTTTAAGAAAAACAGACCTCTACACGGAAGAAGGCACTGTAGCTGAAAAGACTGAGTACAGAACTGCGCAAGCATCAACAAGTACTAGAATTAAAAGAGCTTTTCAAGATGCTCCGCCAATGATTCCACATGATACTAATGGGATGTTGCCTATTAAGGTTGGAGACAACCAATGTGTTACATGTCATATGCCGGAAATGGCTCCTGCTATGGGTGCAACTCCGATTCCAGTATCTCACTTTACTGATTTTAGACCAAGAGGTAAAATAGTTAACGGAATGTTTGTAGAAGCAGTAGACAACTACAAAAATGAAGTTGCAATTAAAGAGCACACTAGTCTTCAAGGTGCAAGATTTAACTGTTCTGCTTGTCATGCTCCACAATCTGAGGGTAACCCACTTGTAGAAAATACTTTTGAACCTGTATTTACAAGTAAAGATGGTGCAGAAAAATCAAGCTGGAGTGGTAGCAAACTCACTGAAGCGCTTGACACAGTTATTGGCGGTCCTAGCTATGTAACAAAAGATGATTTAGCAAATAAAGATTCTAAAGCAGGCACTCTAGAGGGCGCAGCTCACTAATGCAAAGAAGAGAGCTTTTCAGCTCTCTTGCTTCTTCTATTATAAAAGACAAAAAAAAGCAAGAGAAGCCTTTAAGACCGCCTTACTTTAATGACGAATCTCTTTTTCACAATGAGTGTAGCAAGTGTGATGCAAAGTGCGCCGCTGTTTGTGAAGAAGATATAATCAAAATTGCTGAGGATAAAACTCCTTATCTAATCTTCTCACAGAGCGGTTGTACCTATTGTGATAAATGCGCCTTGTCCTGTGAATTTGGTGTTTTAAATATTGAAGATAAAAAATTTATCGGCGCAGTGGTTGCCATAGATAAAAAAAGCTGTTTAAGTTGGAATGATATAATGTGTTTTTCATGTAAAGATCCCTGCTTGGACAAAGCTATAGATTTTCAGGCTATGTTTAAGCCAACAATAAATGACAAATGTACGGCATGCGGATTTTGCATTGGAAGATGCCCAACAAATGCGATTCAAATAAAGGTTTTATAGATGAAAGCAATTTCTATTTTTTTAGTTTTATTTTCAGTTTTACTCTCAGACAATCTCAAGATGCCGATTGCCAAACTTGAGGGAAGCGGTTCTGTTGTAGATATAGTTTATAGTAATGGCAAAGTTTACTCGGCTACAGCTTTAAGTAGTGTTAATATCTTTGATTATAGCAGCAGAAAGCTGATTGAAAAAATAGAAGTTGAGAAGATTATAGATTTCATGGGTGATTTAGTAGACTCAAAAGTTTATTCTGTTGATATAATCGAAAACAAGATTCTAATCTTGTCTCAAGACAAACAAGGGTTTAGAAGAATTCATATCTATGAAAATGATAAGATGGTGCCTCTTTTTGACTACTCTGCAGGATTAACAGTTGCCAAAGCTAAATTTTTAGACAAAAATACGATACTGCTTGGGCTTTTAAGCAATGAGCTAATCTCTTACAATATTGCTAAAAAAGCAAATAATTGGCTTATTCAAGTATCTGGAGCCAAATTTTCAGACTTTGCTCTAAATGAAGCAAAATCTGAAGTTGTAGTGGCAGATGAAAGTGGTAACCTTAAGGTCCATAGCACAAAAGACGGAAAATTTATAAAGCTTCTTGCTGGTGAAAACTTGGATAATGTTTTTCAGGTTGACTATAAAAACGGCATTATAGCAACAGCCGGGCAAGACAGACGTACGGTTATTTATGACACAAAAAACTCAGCGTATCATCTAAAAACAGACTTTCTCATCTACAGCGTAGGACTCTCACCCAGTGGCAAAAGGGTTGCTTATGCATGTGATGAGAATAACAATGTAGCACTCGTTGACACAACAACAAAATCAGAGATGGGAAAATTTGGCGGCAACAGTATGACGCTTACTAAAATCGTTTTTATTGACGAAAATGAGTTTTTGGTCGGCAGTGACGGTAAAGATATCAATATTTATAGTGTAAAATAACTATGCTTACCTATATTTATAATTCTAAAGGGAATCAAAATGCAATATAATGAGAGTGAATTTTTAATAGAAACGGAAGTACCGCATGATGAAGTGATTACATCCCGAACTGATTTAGAGGGCAATATCACATATGCAAATGAAACATTTTGTGAAATTAGCGGCTATACCCTTGGCGAACTCTTAGGTAAGCCGCATAATATCGTAAGACATCCCGACATGCCAAAGAGTGTTTATAAAGAACTTTGGGAAACCATAAAAAATGGAAATCAATGGATAGGAGTTATTAAAAATCTCCGTAAAGACAAGGGTTTTTACTGGGTGAGAGCTATTGTATCAGGTGTCTATAAAGAGGGAAAACTTGTCGAATATAAATCACTTAGATCTCCTATTGAGTATCATGAAAAATTGGAGCATCAAAAACTATATGATACAATACGCAGCAAAAACGGTGAAAAAGTTAGGAAAATAATCTATGAATAGAATTTAAAAAAAAGTATATTTATACAAAAAAATAAAGGAAAAATAAATGAATATTTCAAGTATCGTAGTTCAAACAGTACCAAAACACCTTAATGAGGTTGTACAAAGCTTAAAGGATTGTGAAGCATGTGATTATCACTTTCATGATGAAAAAGGCAGAATAATTGTCACTATCGAAGGAGAAGGTGTTGCGCAGGAGCTTGAAAAATTAAGAGTTATTGAAGAGATACCACATGTTGTGGCTGCAGATATGCAGATGGCATACAGTGAAGATGAACTTGATGCGCATATGAAAGTTATTTAAAATGGAGATGCTGTTCCAAAAATGTTAAATGACGACAATGTTAATATTGCTAATATTCAGTATAACGGTGATTTAAAAAAGAAAGACAATTTAACTCAATTTGCTAAAAATTTTGATGAGACTAAGAGGTAAATTTTGTCGGCAGTATTTGAATCAACTATAAAAATGGTAGAAAATAGTCGTGAGGATTGGTTTATAGAGCTAAAAGACACTCAAAGCGGAGATATTGTTATCTGTAAAGATTTGCAAGAGTATTCTGTGCAAATAGAGGAACTTGGTAAAAAATATGGCGGCATGATTGATGAAGTAAAGTGGAGCAAAGATGTAAACGTTCATCCCGTCATTATTGACACCGTAAGATTTGAGATGTCTAAACTCCAAAGAGAATTAGAAGATGAGATGGGTAAAGCGCTTATTGGTGAGGAAGCAAGATAATTGAAGCCAGAGGCAATAAAAACATTAAGATATTTAAGTGTCGATGAAATTCAAAAGCACTTAGAAAATTTTGAATATATCATCATGGCAACTCCCGCTCCGGATTGTTTTAAAGATGCACCGATTCATTTTACTCTCTTTTTAAATACTTCCGATAATTTACCAAAAGATATCCAAAAAGCTATTTTTGATAAATTTTTAGATGAAAACAGTATAAGAAACCCCATAGAGGTAATGAGCCAAATTATGCCCGTCGGATTTAGCGAAGGTTCTCATGAGACTTTTATGCCTTTGCTTTTGGTTAAAGAAGAAGATATAAAAAACATACCGAGCACGCCGATGCTTGTTATGGATTTTTTGGCAGATTCTGATAATTTTAGCGAAGCAAAAGAAAAAAGCTTAACAGGCTGGAGCTATAGCTACAACAGTTAAAACTTAAAAGATAGTGCTTCTATCTCCTCTACTGTTTTTGCAATAGAGCGGGATAAATTTTCACATCCATCTTTTGTGATTAGTATGTCGTCCTCGATTCTTATACCTATGCCTCGATATTTTTTCGGTACGCTTTTATCATTTTTATCTATATATAAACCAGGTTCGATTGTTAATACCATCCCCTTTTGAAGTGCTATCTCTCTTTGCTTTGCATCTTTATAAGGTGCCGGGTCATGAACATCTATGCCCATCCAATGACCTATTCCATGGGGATAATATTTTTTATGCTTCTGCTCTTTAATCAGCTTCTTGCAATCTCCCTTTAAGATACCGAGTTCAATCATCCCTTTTGTAAGTAATTTTTCAGCACTCTTTTGTAGATGACTTCTTTTAACAAACGGTTTTATCATGCCGATAATGCTAAGCTGTGTATTTAAAACTAAATTATAGAGCTCTTTTTGTGGCTCTGAGTACTTACCATTTACAGGGATTGTTCTTGTAATATCGCTTGCATAATAGTTATGCTCGCACCCTGCATCTATAAGTATAAGTTCACCCTTAACAAGCGGTTTGTCATTTTTTATGTAGTGAAGCGTATTTGCATTATTTGCACATGCAACTATGGATGTATATGCATCGCTGTATGCGGCATTTACTTTAAATTCATGCTCTATTTCGGCTTGCAGCTGGTACTCGTATTTGCCTTTTTTATCTATCTTCATCGCTCTATGGTGCGCTTTTGCAGTTATCTCAATCGACTCTTTTATCAGCTCAATCTCTGCTGCTGATTTGATAAGCCTCATCTTTTGCACAAGCGGCACAATATCATGTTTGATTTTAAAATTTTTTGCCATTTTTAAAACTTTTTTAGCGGCACTTTTTTTTGATTCAAACTCATAGTAGATATTTTTTTTATCTTTTAAAAATTCTTTGAACTTCTTATCAAAATCATCACTCAAATAAATTTCATCAACCAAAAATCTCTTTTTAGCCTCTTTTGTCCCCAGTCTCTCACCCGTCCACAACTCTAGAGTTTTATCCTTTTTTTGAACAAATAGAACTGTTTTTATCTCCTCTTTGCTCTTTAGAAAAACTAAAGCGGCATTATCCTCTTTAAAACCGCTTAAATAGTAAAAGTTACTGTCTTGCCTAAAGGGATGATGGGTGTCATGAGAGCGCGTTACATGTTGAGAACTGAATATAACTCCAATCGAATTATTTGAGAATTTTTTTGCTAAAAGCTCTCTTCTTTTTTTATACTCTCTCTCTGTTATCATCTGCAAACCCCGCTTAAGTATTCAAGGTTTTTAGTAAGTATCTCAGATAGTGCCTCTCTAAAAGACTCTACACCGCCCTGCGCATCGGGAGTTCTTGCATCAACCTGCGAACTAAAACTTTTATCAGAAACGACTTGGTTTGTTTTTGTGTCTATAAGCGAGAAATTTATTGTAACCTTTACATGCGATGCTTTTAAATCTTTGCTAAAAAACTGCATAAACTCCTCTATACTCGTCTCTAAAATCAAGCTGCTTTTTACTCTTGATTTTGATGAATGAACACTGCTGAAGAGCTCTGATTCTCTCATGGTTTTTAAAAGTATAGATGCCACCATGCTATTTGGCGACTCTTGCCATTGCGATTGCGAGTAGGAGTAAACCTTGTTCTCTGCTTGCATATACTCCATTTTTGAAGAGAGCAATGAACTAGAGCTAAATACATTTGCAATCTTAAGTGATTTATCTCTGCAGCCTAGTACATCATTTTTGACTTTTATATCTTTTGCAGTAAGATAATACTCCGCTATAGTGGGTTTAATTGTCGTACAGCCGCTAAAGAGTAGTGTCAAAATAATTAAAAGTATCTTCATGTTATTTCTCTCCGGGTCCTTTTTTAATCTCTTCTTGCATAAAGAGTAAATCTGCAGGACTTCTCTCATATGTTTTTAGCAGCTCTTGTATCTTTATCATAAGATTTTGCATATCCAAAAAAGTGCTGTTCATAGTCGGCAAAATATCGCTGCTCATCTCTTTTAGATTAAATTCCCCGCCCTGCAGCGCCTTGTTAAACGTATTCATAGAATCCTGTACGCCGAGATAACTGTTTTTTATAGAATCAAATGCGGATAAAATATCATGCTCCCACTCAATGCTATTGTCTATAAGCCCTTCGACCCTAGGCATTAATTTGTCAAGTTTTTCAGATGAAGCATTTAGATTTTTGATAGTTTGTTTTAGATTTTCAATTGTATTTTCATCCAGTATTTGATTTATTTTAGACACTAAGAGAGTGCTGTTTTTAAGAAGCAAAGAGAACTCTTGCTGATTTTTGTTATTAAGCAGTTCGCTGGTTTTTTGCAGCGTATCTGCCAAATTTTCAGATATATCTATAAATCTGTTTTCAATCTTTATTAAAAGAGACGGCACGGATTTTATAACCGGATACTCCTTCTTGCCTTTTGCAACAAGAGGCAAAGCCTCTTTATCGTCGTTAATTGTTAGATTTATATAGCTAAGACCAGTGATGCCCTGTGATGTAAGTTGCGCCTCTGTTGATGTTTTAATCGGAGTATCTTTTAATATCTCAACTAAAACCTCAACCTGTTCTGTATTGCTTTCGCTAATGCCGAGTTCTACAACTTTTCCGACACTAATTCCTTTATATTTAACAGGGGCATCTAGATTTAAGCCCAAGACAGATTCATTAAAATATATGGCATATCTCTGCATTTGAGACTCTTGAGTAGGCTTTAAAAGCCAAAAGCCAAACATTGCCATGGCCGCAATTCCTATGAGTACCAAAATTCCAATCACAGCATAATTTACTCTATTGTTCATAAAATCAGACCTTCTTTATTATCTATCTTAAAAAAAGATTCTACAAAATCACTCTTTGCATTGGATATATTTTTCAAACTTCCCTCATACACTATTTTTTTATTATCAATTATAGCAAGAGAGTCGATTGTATCATAAACGGACTGTAAGTCATGTGATACCATAACAACGCTAAGGTTTAGATTGTCGCGAAGCTTTACTATAAGAGCATCAAACTCTCTAACCGAAATAGGATCCAAGCCGCTTGTAGGCTCATCTAAAAAAAGAAGCTCAGGATCCATGACAAGGGAGCTAGCAAGTCCTGCTTTTTTCTTCATTCCTCCGCTTAACTGGGATGGATAAAGAGCTCCGTCACTCTGTTTTAGTCCGACAATACTTATTTTAAACTCTACTATCTCATCAATCATAGCTTTTGAGAGATCAGTATACTCAACAAGAGGAAGAGCAATATTATCCCTTAGGCTCAGTGATGAAAAAAGCGCACCGGATTGAAATAAAACACCCCATTGTTGTATTAGTTTTTGGGCATCTTCATATTTTATATTTTTAAGATTGTATCCTAGTACATTAATTGTTCCGCTCTGAGGCTCTTGAAGCATTACCATCTCCCTAAGAAGAGTTGTTTTTCCTGCACCGCTTGAGCCTAATATACCGTAAATTTCACCTTTTTTAATATTTAGATTTAACCCGTCATGCACGATTCTGTCTTCAAAAACTGTTCTTAGGTCTCTTACTTCTATTATGTTACTCATCATATTCCTAATTTTGTAAGAATGATTGAAAAGAACGCATCACATACAATTACGGCAAATATAGCCTCTACAACACTCTTTGTCGTATTGGCTCCCAAACTTTGAGTATTATCCTCGACACTTAAACCCCTGTGAATAGCTATAGAAGCTATCAAAAAGCCAAAAAACGGTCCTTTTGCTATGCCGACAAAAAAGTGTTTTGCCGCAATAACATCGCCAAATCTGTCTAAAAAGAGAGTTGAGCTGATACCCAAATCGATACTCGCGATTATCATCCCGCCTATAATTCCCATTATGTCAGCTACAAAAATCAATATCGGCACAACTATCATTAGGGCAAAAATTCTTGGAAGAACTAAAAATTTGTATGGATTAAAACCCATAGTTTTCATCGCATCAAGCTCTTGGGTTATTTTCATAGTGCCTATCTGAGCAGTATATGCAGAAGCGCTTCTTCCTGCTATTACGATGGCTGTTATGAGTGGAGCGAGTTCTCTAAGTATTGATATTCCCAACATATCAACTATAAATACATTTGCACCATATATTTTCAACTGATATGCCGACTGATACGACACGACAATGCCTATCAAAAAATTCGTTATTGACACAATACTCAGAGCCTTTACGCCGCTCTCGTTTATCTCAAAAAAAATCTCTTTATATCTTATATGTTTCAACGATGAAATATAGTGTAACCAATTTGCAAAAAGCTCCCCAATAAATGCCATAAAAAACACAAATAAAGAGTATTTATAATAAATTACTCTTCCAAATTTCTCTAAAACACCTATTTTTTGAGGTTCTGCTTTTTTAGAGTATCTGCTTTTTTGTGATTTAACCAAAGCCATCATATTTAAAATATCTCTCTTGTCACATACTGTTTCTGTCTCAATTTCATTGGAAGCAAATTTTTTTTCAAGATTGGCAACAAATATCGCTACCGCGCTGTCAAGATGCGTTGCATTTGTAAAATCTAAAACTGCAGTTTTGTATTTTGCAAAATCAATAGAGTCTGTCTTTTTTTGAAATTTTGAGATGTCGTAGAGGGTTAACTCTCCCTTGAAGATTAGGGAGAGCTTATTGTCTGCATAAATAATATCTAAAGATGAATTATGCATAGTAAAATATTAGAAATCTCTCTCTAAAAGTTTATTTACTTTGAGTATTGTTATGATTCTGTCTTCTTGCTTGCCGACACCGTCAATTACCGTATCATCACCGTTAGCAGTCTCGGGAGCAGGCCCTATTCTTGATTTTTTGATTCTGATTGCCATCGTAAGCCTGTCAATTACAAATCCCGCTATATCATCTCCATGCCTCATAACGATAAATCTAGTATCTTCGTTATGTTTTTTAGGACTAAGCCCAAATTTAAGACGTAAATCAATTAGCGGTATAACGGCACCGCGAATGTTAAAAACGCCTACAATATACTTTGGAACCTGAGGAACTCTTGTCCAAGGAAACGGCTTGATAATTTCCTGAATCGCTAAAATAGGAACTGCAAACTCCTCATCTCCGATTATAAATCCAACTAACTGAACTATATCTTCAGAGTGATTTATACTCTCATCTGTTTTATGCTGTTTGCTGATTATCTGCTTTAATTTTTCGCTCATTATAAAAACTCCGATCTAAAATTAATATTTCTTTGAACTACGCTAGAGAGGTAGTCTGCTGAATATGGCTTTGTTATATACTCAATCATTCCCGATTCTACTCCACGCATACGATCAGATTTGCCCGTACGTGATGTCACTGCAATAAGAGGCAGATTTTTATATCGATTATATTTTTTGATTTCGGTAGCCAGCGTATATCCATCCATTCTAGGCATTTCTATATCTATAAGCATCGCATCAAAATTATACTCACCCTGCTTTAGTATACCAAGCGCTTCCTGTCCATCACCTGCTTCAACCAAAGTAACACCAAGAGGCTCTAGCGCTTTTCTCATAATCATTCTATCTGTTTTAGAATCATCAACTATCATAACGGTGTAGTCACTAGCTTTTGTTTTTTCGCGCGTTAGCATTGCAGAGTCTGAATTAGAATCCGCTACTGCTGATTTTTTTACATGTTTTGCCATATCCATAATAGCAACAACATCAACAATCAGAGTAACACCTCCATCACCGCGGATAGTAGCTCCTGCGATTCCCTCTATGCCCTTTAGGAATTCACCTAAAGATTTGATAACTATCTCTTCTTGACCGACAAGTGTATCTACGATAAGACCAAGCTTGCTGGTACCAAGCCCAAGAACAACCACATAAGCGTATTCGCTTGAGTCAAGAATGCGTTCTACTTCAAAAATATCTCCAATGTGGACTAACGGAAGAACATCTTCGCGAAGTCTCATGACTGAGCGACCCTCTACAGTATAAACTTCATCCGTAGATATTCTTACCGTCTCTAAAACAGATGCAAGAGGAATAGCATAATGTTCTTCTTGAACACCAACTAAAAGCGCTTGAATAATTGCAAGAGTCAATGGAATTTTGAGCTTCATTGATGTTCCAACACCAAGCTCACTGTCTATGTCTATAATCCCGTTTAGTTTCTCAATATTTGTTTTTACAACATCCATGCCGACACCGCGTCCGGATACGTTTGTAACCTTTGCAGCCATTGAAAAACCAGGTTTGAAGATAAGAGCGAACGCCTCTTTATCACTCATATTTTCAGCTTCTTTTTGAGTGATTATCCCTTTTTCAAGCGATTTTTTCTTAAGCAGTTCTACGTCAAGACCTTTTCCGTCGTCATCTATTTGAATAACGATTTGATTACCCTCATTGTATGCTTTAAGCTTAATCGTTCCTGTCTCGTTTTTGCCCTGTCCTGCTCGTATTTGAGGAGTTTCTATTCCATGATCGCATGAGTTTCTTATGATGTGAACCAGCGGATCACCTACCTCTTCAACGATTGATTTGTCAAGCTCCGTATCTTCACCAAATATTTCAAGCTCTATTTTCTTGTTTAACTCACGGCTCAAATCACGAATCATTCTTGGAAACTTGTTAAACACTTTGCCTATCGGAAGCATTCTTGTCTTCATAACCGCTATTTGAAGGTCGGTAGTAACAAGAGAGACAATTGAGACGACCTGATTTAACTCCTCTAAAAAACCTTCTCCTTCATAGCGCTCTTCAACATCGTCATTTATCTTGATAAGTCTGTTTTTTGCAAGAACCAACTCCCCTATAAGATTCATAAGATGGTCAAGTCTCTTAACGTCAACACGTATAGTTTGCTCAACCGTAGAGGCTTTTTTTGCAGGTGCTGCAGCTTTTGCGTCATCAGAAGAGTCAGAATCATACTCTATTGGAGCAGGTTTTGGCGTCGGAGTTACCGCTACAGGAGTTTTTGAGGCAGGCTTTATAGGTTCATCGGCAAAATCTTCTTCTGGATTAGTATCATCAGAAGAAGATTTTGCCGCTCTTTTTGCTCTGTCTTCTGCTTGTCTTTGCTGTAAGAGTCTCTCTATTTCCGCCTCTAACTCATCGGCATCCATGTTCTCATAATCAATCTCATCATCCTCCGATTCTTCGACCTCTGTTTTTTCAGCAGAAGGAACCTCCTGAACAATCGGAGACTCAACCTCTCCGCTTCCTCCCGTACACTTATCAAGCCTAGAAACACAAGCCGAAACGTCTATGCCTCCATCAGAACTGCTGTCTCTGATGATTACCAAAAGAGCTTTCATTAAATCTATAGACTCTAAGATAACATCCATGATATCGGCATCAATGACTAAATCCCCATGTCTGGCCTTGTTTAAAACATCTTCCATATGATGAGTCAAATGCGTCAAAACATCAAAATTTAAAAATGATGATGCACCTTTTATAGTGTGCGCAACACGAAATATTCTATTTAAAAGCTCTAAATCCTGAGGGTTGCTCTCCAGCTCTACCAAATCTTGATCCAACTGCTCTATCAGCTCAAAGGACTCTACTAAAAAATCTTGTAGTATCTCTTGAAATTCATCCATATCTTCACTCCTACTTCATATGAGCACGAACTATTCGTGCTACTTCATTATAAAATGAACTCGCTTTAAACTTAACCAAATAAGCTTCACCGCCTGCTTCAACACCTCTGTTTTCACTAAAGTGATCACTTATAGAAGAGTTAAACACGATAGGAATACTCTTAAATCTTGGATCCTCTTTCGCATTTGCAGCAAAATGAAATCCATCCATTCTAGGCATCTCAACATCAGAAATAATTATTTTAAGCGTATCAGAAATCTTGTCTCCATATAGCTCATAAAGCTCATTAAGCCTTTCTAGCCCCTCTTCTCCGTCCATTGCTTCAAGGACATCAAATCCCATTTTTATGAGTGCTTCTTTAACAATTTTTCTTGCCGTGGAACTATCATCCAAAATAAGCGCCATGCCTGAGAAAGTTTCACTTTCAATACTTTCAAATTGCGTATCGGGTTCATAAAGACCTAAGTCTTGTACAACACTCTCCAAATCCAGTATAAGAAGAACATTGTCCCCTTCTATTTTAGTAACACCCGTTATCTTACTTCCATCAAGTGTAGCACCGTCACTCATAAAAGATGCAGGTTCTATATCTGCCCAACTTATTCTTCTTATTCTTTTTGCTTCATGGACTATAAAACCTATAAGAACATTGTTAAACTCGGTAATTATTACTCTATAATCTTTTTGTGAATCCGCAGGTTCTTCAATTTTCATCCACTTTGCTAAATTCACTACCGGAATAACAACGTTTCTTAAATCAAAAATTCCTTCTATAAACTCAGGAGTTCCTGGAAGTTCGGTTAATTTCGGTAATTTTATTATCTCTCGAACTTTTGAGACATTTACTCCGTAAATGCCCTCGTAAACCCTGTCATCCTCTTGCTTAAAGATGCGAAAGTCCACAAGTTCCATCTCATTTGAGCCGACTTTTAGTGAATCTTCTATATTCATATCTTAGTTCCCTTTTGAGAAAATTTTTTCTTGTAAAAATTGTATATCGCTGTTTGATTTTACAATATAATATCTTTGATTGCACGCAAAAGCACCCAAATTTACATAAATAAAATCCTTTAATTTGATAGTTTTGTTTTGATGAAAATGCCCCTCGATAAAATAGTCACAACTAAATTTATCATCCAGTCTCTTTGACATAAAACTCTCTAACCCGACAAACTCTTTACAATCATTTTTTTTGCCCAAATAGAGGTCTAGGCGTTTTAAAACAGCGTGTTTGCTTAAAGAATCAATCATTTTTAATATATATAAAACAAAAGGATTTCTAATAAATAACGCATATATTTTATACCATGTGCTACCCTCAATATCACCGTGACAAAGCAGAATTTTTTTATCATGTATATTACATGTAATAGGTTGAGCGGAAATTGGAAATACTTTTACATGTGGAAAAATCTTAGCAAGATTAAAGTCATGATTTCCTTCAAGATAGATTACTTCAACCTCTAAAGAGATTTCATTTATAAGCTTTATGGCTTCTTGATTGAGTATCTGTGTGTGCGGGATTTGACCAAAAAGCGCATCAAATATATCGCCCATTAGAATGAGCTGGGAAGAGAGCATTTTTTTTGAATGAATATCTTTTAAAAACTCTAAAAACTGAGGGCGTTTATGCGAGTAGTGTGCATCCGCTACGACAATCGCACCCTCTTTTATCTCTAAATTACGGAACATAAGCTATATTTGGTATTCCTAAATCTTCATCAAGCCCCATTATCAGATTTGCATTGACAACCGCAGCTGAAGACGCACCTCTCATTAGGTTATCAATCGCACTACAGATAAAAAGAAGATTGCCTTTTCTTTTTACATAAATGTCGCAAAAGTTTGTTCCTGCTACATTTTTCATATCAACGGGATTTTTGCTCACTCTTACATGTTTAGCATCTTTATAGTACGCTTCAAGGAGTTCATGCGCATCAAAATCTCCCTCTACATGTATATATATAGAACTTAGCATTCCTCGCGTAATAGGAACCAGATGCGGAACAAAATGAACCTCGTCAAAAGAAACGCCTAGTTTTTGAGCGATTTCTGGCGCATGTCTGTGCATAAGCGGGTTGTATGCAAAAAGATTGTCGTTTACGTTTACAAAGTGCGTTGTCTCACTCAGTTTTTTGCCCGCTCCGCTCACACCTGTTTTTGCATCTATGATGATTGGCGTGTGCTTTACTCTTTTGCCAATAAACGGCAAAATGCCCAAAATTGCGGAGGTTGGAAAACACCCCGGATTTGCAACCAAAGAAGCTGATTTCAACTCTTCGCGAAAAAGTTCAGGAAGCCCATAAACCGCATGTTCTAAGTTTTGCGTATCGGTATGCGGGCAGTAAAACGCTTCATAAATATCTTGAGGCAATCTATAATCAGCCGAGAGGTCGACTACTTTTAAACCTTTTTCTATTAAATGCTTTACATAAGCCATAGCCGTTTGATGTGGAAGTGCCAAAAAAACAAGCTCACAACTAGCAGCACATTCGTCAAAATCAGCTTTTTGAACATCTAAATCAGATACTTTCGCAAGCGACGGATGAAGAGATGAGAGTGTCGTTCCACCTTCAGTATTTGCAACATAAGAGAGGTTAAACTTCGGATGGTGAATAAGGATTTTTAAAAGCTCAAGTCCTGTATAGCCGCTAGCGCCTATAACTCCGACATTAATTGCACTCAAAAACTATCTCCTGATATCTTACTTCGACTATCTCAAACTCTTTTGTTCCGTTTGGAAGCTGAACTTTAACGTCATCACCCTCTTCACGTCCTAGAAGCTGCTTTGCCAAAGGCGAGTTAAAAGAGATTAGCCCCATATCGGGATTACTTTCGCATCCGCCGACTATTGTATATGTAAACTCTTCATCCGTATTTACATCCGATACAAGAACCGTTGAGCCAAAACTAACTTTTGAGTGTTCAAGATCGCTCGGATCGACAATCTTTGCACTTCCGATTATCTCTGAGAGTTCTTGCAGACGGTTATCAATCTGTTTTTGCTGCTCTTTTGCTGCATGATACTCTGCATTTTCTTTTAAATCCCCATGCTCTAACGCCTCTTCTATCGCCTTAACCACAGCCGGTCTTTTCACATTTTTTAAATTTTTAACTTCTGCTTGGAGCTTGTTGTATCCAAACAGTGTCATCGGCTCAATTTTTTCCATAAACTATTCTCTTTAATGTTAATCTTTTTGTCATTATATCAAATTAAATTGTCTGAGTACAAAGTAGTTTAAAAATATTTAAGCAAAAAATATATTATGCTCAGTTTAATAAAATATGTGCAATTATTGAAACCGAATTCTTTTTTTGGAGGATATCATGCAAGCTATAAACTCTTTAATTTTTAAACTCTCTGCCGCCTCTTTGTTCTCTGCTGTGCTTTTGTTGCCGATTATGTCGTTTGCACATGGAGACAGTAGTCCAGATGCCGTAAAAAAAGAGGTACATGTTGATAAAAACCTGCCCTTATATGAAGCAATCAACAGCTCATATTTGGCAAATATCAAGCCTATTTTAGAAAAAAAATGTTTTGACTGTCATAGCGATTCGACCAGATTTCCTTTGTACTATAAAATACCGGGATTTAAACAGATGATTGATTATGATATCAAAAAGGCTAAAAGACATATAAATATGAGCAAAGATTTTCCCTTCATCTCTCATAACACTCCGCTAAAAGATTTAGAAAGCTTAAGAGAGGTCGTTATAGAAAACGATATGCCTCCGCTTCGCTACGTCATCGCACATTGGGACTCTAGGTTGACCAAAAGCGAAAGAGAAGCCATCATTAAATGGAGCGAAGAGTCAATATCTAAGCTAAGAGAGTTTCGTTATCAGTGAAATAACAGACTTCTTTTATAACCTCTTTTGGATTGCTTCACTTGTCATTGCGAGGCTTTAGCCGCGGCAATCTCAATAACAGAGTGATTTTCGATGACGGTCATTGCGAGGAAGAATGACGAAGCAATCTAAGTTATACAAGAAGTCTAACATGTCAACCTCACAGCTCTCCTCTAAAGGCACTGTCCAAGATGGAAGCTTTCGGGGCTTTGATACTAGCAATT
The DNA here is from genome assembly GCA_002899765.1 of Sulfurimonas sp. Classification (GTDB taxonomy): domain Bacteria; phylum Campylobacterota; class Campylobacteria; order Campylobacterales; family Sulfurimonadaceae; genus Sulfurimonas. The sequence goes on from PPDH01000039.1 coordinate 51,868, forward strand.
TTCTCTTTTTGCAATGTGTAAATTACTTAGTTTTTTTAACATAGATTTCAAACTATTGGTAAATTTATCTATTTTTTACTCATAGGTTATGCCGAAATTATTGAACTTTTTCAACATGTCAAAAAAATATACCGAAATTTTTTGATTTTTTCGGTATATCATCTAAATATATTGAATTCTTTTAATAAATAAATTTGTCAAAAGCTCTTGAATAGTCTCATAATCTTGTGGCGGAGTATAAATCACTTCACCCGTCCCAGCATTTTTGAGATTTGTTCCTGCTTGTTTTCGTACCCCTGCATTATTTTGTTCTAAAACACCTTGTATCTCTACAATGTGTTTTTTAAGAAGTAGTTTTGTATCTTTGACAAGTGCAAAACCTCCAAGAAGTGCTTCTTTATAGTTTTGCACCTCTTTTGCTTCGTTTGTCACACTCTCTATATCAAGATTTGCACGATAAAGCTCATCGTGAGTTGTGATGATATTCTCTATCTCACTACTGTCTTTTGCTTCTTGAAGAACTAAAGAGTTTATAAGTATCGCACTATTTGGGATGATACGAGCCACACCGTTTAGGTTTGCCAAAGCACGGTTTGCTGATATGGCTTTTTTTAGGACTTTTTGGGTTTCAATTTGATGAGATAAAGGTAGATTATTTAGCTCTATCATTTTATTCTTTCCAAAATTTCTTCCGCAGGAGAATCTTGAATTTCTTTATGAAATTGTCTAATATTTGAATTGAAAATATCAGATTTATTTCGGAGAAATTCTTTAAAACTCTCAAGAGCAGTTTTTACATGATTATTTTTTTGAGCAATAGCTTGTAGTTTATTTACATCAACACCATCATTTAAAAAAGCAAGATAAATATCAAATGAGTCCCGTTCTCTTTTTTGTTTTTGGCAGCTCTCCATCTTTGTAAGAAACATACCAGTAAAGTCAACAAGATTAAATTCAAAACTGTCTAATGTGTATTTATCAAATAAACTATCATCAAATAATAAAGCAGAATTAGGTAACACAATTGACGTCATTTTTACTGTTTCTTCCCCTTTTAAAGGTACATCTAAATCCAAATGGTCAACAAACAGTCCCCTATTTTCATCATACTCAGTCATTTTTGGATGAAGTAAATCAATATTACAAATAAAATCTTTATCTTGTATCTTTTGCTCTTTTAGTAATTGAAACTTGTGTTTTGCAGATGGTATGAATCCAGCTTCAATAAAAGCTTTTATAATGTCTTTGAGAGCCGTTGATTGATATCCTTCCCTAAACAGAATATCTACATCCAAAGTTCCAGGATGAACAATATCTTTTTCATTTCTTAAAAATGGGCACCAACCACCTATAATAATATATTCCAATCCTTCAAATTTAGATAATTCACTAACAGTTTCTTTCAATAAATTTTTTGCACCATCATTTATAGATTGTAGTTCTACTAAATTCACTTTATAATCTCCCTCTGCAACTTTCCGAACACTTCCAAACCAGCTCAAAATCAACTAGCATATCTGTTTTGTTTTGAGTAAGTATTTATCAACCCATTGCGGGATAGTTTCACTTTTAAACTCAAACTCTTTAGCATTGTTTATCTGAGCTATCCATGATTTTTCTTGACTTGAATTGTCAAATATATATGCTCTCGTAGAATATTTTACAGCTTCAGATAATAGTTCTAGTGAACGATAATAACGACTAATTATTTTATCTTCAGGAACGCTATGACCGCCTAGTTTTACTCTGTTGTTTACACGAGATATATTTACTATTGGGTCTTGTGTTGCTATGAAATAGAGGTAAGTTCTGTATCCTGCTTCTTGTGCTTTTTTTAAAAAGTCAACCTTGTCTCTTGAAGACATAACTGTTTCAAATGTAAAAGATATTTTTGATTTTAAAAGTTGGTGACGAATAAAGTCTGCACAAATAGAAGCATAATATGAGTTAATAGACATATTTGAAAAATCAATTTTATTATCAAGAAATCTCAACAAAGAGAGTTCATTAGCTAAGTCAGCTTTCTCAAGAAGTGGATGATTCTCAAAAAAGGAGATAACCTCCTCTTCATTTGTTTCAACTCTATAATTTAGCATATCTAAAAAACTAAATTTGTTTATCTCTTTTTCTATCTCATCAGGATTGATATACACACCAAGCAACTCTTTAGAGATGATGCTATTGAGTGTACTTTTTCCACTTCCGTTTGGACCTGCAAACATCCGTAATCGTGGAGTATTCATTCTAAAATAATCTTTTTATTTATATCTACTTTGATATATGGAGCAACATCTTTAATCTTTTTTTTACTTCCATCTGCAAAAACTTCGTATATTGCACCGTCTATAACTTCTAACACACTATTTCCTGCTGATAAAGTATCAATATAGGCTTTGTGCATAGCACCATTTGCAAGTGAGGGAATTAACTTTTCCAAATTGTCAAGTTCTGCATCTTTCATAATAAAGCTCCTTTTGTTGTTCTAGTTTTATCGTTTTTTTGCGCCTCTACAACTCAAAAGAGCGCTATTTTCTTAAAACACCAAAATTAATATATTTGATTTATTATAGCTACTATTTCAGCATAAAAGATAAAAATTTATACCATCTATTAAAAAAATGTCTATCTATTGTACAGTTCTACCCATAGAAGACAAGTCAAACTTTACAAGGTTTTTTTCACACTCTATAGTAATTATGCACCCTTTTTTAGTGACTTTTTTTGCATCTTTAATATCTGCTAAAAGGTTTATAACCTCTTTGCTTTGCGGGTCGTAAGCTTTGAGTGTCTCATCTTCTATAAAAAACAATCTTCCGCCGCCGCAGCCGTCGCCTATGATTCCCTCGCACACGAGCGGATTATCTAAATCAAACAAAAAATTCCCCTATTTTTATATTATCGTCTTAATTGCTTCGCTGCACATGACAAGCCCGAAAGTACCCGTAACACCGACAAAACTGCCCTTCTCTTTTACCTTTGCATGTTCGGTACTAAAAATGACTCTGTACTTTTTTTTAAAACCGCGTTTTTTAAGTTCATAGCGGATTTTTGAGCCGAATCTGTCGCCGTGGCTTTTGGAGATATCGTCTACATGTACCTTTGTAGGGTCAAGGCGTTTTGCCGAGCCGAATGATGAGATAAGTTTTTTGTAGCACTTTTGCGCAAGAGCGAGTTTTGCTTTTGTGTCGTCTATGGCATCAAGGACTATGTCATAAGGCTCAAAGTCAAAATCCCAAACCCACTGTTCGTCTATCTTTGCGTTTATAATCTCTACATGTGGATAGTGTTTTTTAAGCGCTTCTACTTTGACCTCTCCCTTATGCAGCTCCGACCACATCTGGCGGTTTTGGTTACTCTCATCATAAGTGTCAAAATCTACGATTGTTATATGCTCCACACCGCTTCTGCTGAGACAGTCAAGGCAGTGCCCGCCGACTCCGCCTACACCGAGCAGTAAAATCTTCGCATTTTGAAGTTTTGAGAAATCATCTCCAAAGAGACTCTTTGTACGCTCATGTCTCAATTTTGCTCTATCCACTCTTTAAGTGCATTTATACTTTTGTATGCGCTCATGTCAAGTTGAATCGGCGTTATGGATATATTTCCCGATTTTATCGCTTCATAATCGCTCATGCCCTCTTTTCCCTCGCGTGCAGAGAAATTCAGCGGATGCGTTCCCAGCCAGTAATACTCCTCGCCTCTTGGGTTTCTGTGAAGATGCGAATCGTTTGCGTAGAGTCTGTACCCCGCATAAGTGATAAGCATTTTGGGGTCTTCTATATCAATATTAGGAGGAATGTTTACATTTAAAAACTCCCTCTCTGGCAGAGGAAAAGAGCCATCTTTTATCTTTGTCACAAGCTTTTTAATTGCCTCTTGCGCCAAAGAAAAATCACAGCCGGGATCGGTAAAATCCATCACTTGAGAAATAGCAATGGATGGAATGCCATGTAAAACTCCCTCCATCGCTCCTGCCGCAGTTCCTGAGTAGGTAATATCTTCGCCCATGTTTGAACCGCGGTTTATTCCGCTGATAAGCAAGTCAGGCTTTGCATCCACAAATATCGTGCTAAGGGCAAGATAGACACAATCACTTGGAGTTCCGTCATCCAGTTTAAAAAAGTTATCCGCAACGCCCACAAAACGAAGAGGACGGATAATGGTAAGAGAGTGTCCGCAGGCAGACTTCTCGCTTGCAGGTGCGACTACCGTAACCTCAACGTCTTGTATCTCTCTAAGAGCTTCTACTAAACTCAAAAGCCCTTTTGCCTCATATCCGTCATCGTTTGTTACTAAAATTCTGTATCTTTTTTTCATGACGTAATTCTATCATTAAAGCTTGAATGTTTGCTTTTTTATGACTCTTTATTGCAGAGTTTGCAGATGCCTTTATAAATCGTATCGACAATGGTGTATCCGCTTAATTTTTTAGGACGGGCTTCATCCAAACACTCTATGTTGTTGCATACATTACATATAAAGTGAGAGTGCGTGGAGCCTTGGATTTCATAATATCTTTTTTTATCATTGGACTCAAAACCTCTTACTATGGACTCCTTCTCGAACATTAAGACGTTCCTGTAAAATGTAGCCTTATCCATCTTGATTTTATCTTTTATATCTTCAAAAGAGAGTGGTTTTTTCTCAAGATTAAATATCTCTAAAAGCTCTTTTCTTGCAGCCGTCAATTTGAGATTTTTTTCTTCAATAATATTTTTTATTTGCATGGCGCAATAGTAACATTATCTCTCTTTATAAAATCTTAGATTTATGCGACTAAGTTGCAATTAAGTGCTCTAAAAGTAAAATACCGTTTTTAAAGGATTTCATGTGAAAAAAAGATTATTTTTACTACTTCTGCTATTTAGTTCTGCGGCTTTTGCCAAACCTGCAGTTATAGTAAGCATCCTTCCGCAAAAAACATTTGCACAAAAGATTGCAAAAGATATGGTCGATTTGACGCTGATGGTTGAACCCGGAAACTCTCCGCACTCTTATGAACCGAAATCTTCGCAAATGATAGCAATCTCAAAAGCAGATGTATACTTTAGCATCGGTGTTGAGTTTGAGGGCGTATGGCTGCCAAAGTTTAAATCACAAAATGAGAAATTGCACTTTGTGGATATAAGTAAAAATATTGCAAAGCTTGAGACGGAAGAGGATACTCACAATCATGCAAGCGAACATGAACACAAACATGAAGGAGCAGACCCTCATATATGGACCTCTCCAAAAAATGTAGAGATTATGGCAGAGACCATCTATAAAACCCTTGCAGAACTTGACCCAGAAAACAAAACTGCCTATAAAACAAATCTGGATTTGTTTCTAAAAGAGATAAAATATACGGATGAAAAGATAAAAGAGATACTAAAAGATTTGAGTCCAAAAAGCAAATTTATGGTTTTTCACCCTTCATGGGCTTACTTTGCAAAGGAGTACAATCTCACGCAGATTGCAGTCGAAGCGGGCGGCAAAGAGCCTAAGCCAAAAGAGATGATTCACATCATCAACGAAGCAAAAGAGGAGAGAGTAAAAGTGATTTTCACACAGCCGGAATTTTCAGACAAAAGTGCTAAAATCATTGCAAAAGAGGTCGGTATAGAGGTGAAAAAAGTTTCACCGCTTAATCCTGAGTGGTCGCAAAATCTAATAGAATTGGCAAAATCCATTGCACAAAAGTAAAAAAAAAGCCGTTATTGAGGTAAAAAACCTCTCTTTTGCCTACGATAAAGATTTAGTCCTAGAAGATGTAAATCTTGAAATATTTGAAAAAGATTTCATGGTTCTCATCGGTCCAAACGGAGGCGGCAAAAGTACTCTTGTAAAACTAATACTCGGCATCAACCCTTTACAAAAAGGGAGCATAGCCATCTTAGACAAATCGATTCGCAAAAGCATCTCACAAATCGGCTATGTTCCGCAAAACACAAACATAAATCTTAATTTTCCAATCAAAGCCATTGAGGTCGTCATGATGGGAAAAAACTCTCAAAAAAACTCTCTTTTTGGATATAAAAAAGAGGAAATACTTCATGCCATGCAGCTTTTAGAAAAAGTCGGTATGAAGGAGTTTGCAAATACCAAAATAGGCTTACTTTCAGGCGGTCAGCGCCAAAGAGTGATGATAGCAAGAGCGCTTTATGTAGACCCGAAAATCCTGCTGCTGGATGAACCGACTTCAAGTATAGATGCAGACGGGCAGAAACAGATATATGAGCTTTTAAAAGAGCTTAACAAAGAGATAACCGTGATTGTTATCAGCCATGACATCTCAATTCTTTTGGAGTATGCTTCCAAAGTCGCTCACATCAACAAAAAACTCTCGTTCCATGACTTAAGCTCTATAAAAAATATAGAGACAAAGAGTGACCACATCTGCGAAGTTGAACTTCTTCAAATGTTAGGAAAATGCAAATGTTAGAAGCCCTCTCTTATGAATTTATGCAAAACGATCTTATTGCAGGCGTGCTTGTTAGTCTTGTCTCAGGAATTATAGGCTCTTTAATTGTTGCAAACAGAATGGTTTTTTTAGCAGGAGGCATTGCACATGCGGCTTACGGCGGTATAGGCATAGCCATATTTACGGGCATACCGATTTTTCTCGGCACATCTCTTTTCGCAGTTGCGGCAGCGCTTTTTATGGCATTTATCACTATCAACCAAAGAGAAAATATTGATGTTTTCATAGGTCTTACATGGGCAGTGGGAATGGCGGTAGGGATTATCCTTGTGGATTTAACGCCGGGATATAACGTCGATTTGTTAAGCTATCTCTTTGGCTCTATTTTAGCCGTAAACAGAGATGATTTATACTTTATGGGCTTGCTTTTTGTAGTTATACTTTTTGTTATTACATTTTGGTACCGCGATATTTTAGCCGTCTCTTACGATAGCGAGTATGCGGCACTCAGCGGCATAAATGTGAAGTTTTTTTATACACTGATTCTTGTTCTATCGGCTCTGACTGTTGTTATAGCCATAAAAGTGGTAGGACTTATCTTGGTAATTGCACTCTTAAGCATTCCCGTCTATATCGCTCAAAAACTTTCATCATCGCTCTATAGCATGATGCTCATATCAGGCATTATCGCCTCTGTTTTTACACTCATAGGTCTTTTGCTCTCTTATAGCTTTAACATAACTTCAGGCGCTTCCATTATCTTGGTATCGGCGTTGTCACTTATGCTTTTTATGCTTTTTACAAAATTGAGATGAAAAAACTTTTCCTTCTTCTTTTTTTTACTTCATATCTCTTTGGATGTGCTACATGTCAGCTTATGATTCCGACCGCAGAGGTGAAAATCGATATAGCCTCTGAAAATAAAAAAGTAACAAATATCCGCATGGAGTGGGGATTTTCCGATTTATACACAAGCGAAATAGTTACGCAGTACGACAAAAATAAAAATGCTCTGCTTGATAAAGATGAACTTGAAGTGATTTTAAAGGCAAAGCTTGATTATCTCCTGCCGAAAAAAATGCTCACACAGATAAAGTACGCCAAACAAGACCAAGATGCCATTGAACTTACTCCAAAATATCAAAACTTCACTCTAGTAATGCAAAATGAGCGTCTTGTATTTTTCTATGACGCAGCTCTAAATCTGGATATTGACGACAAAGCGATGCTCTCTTTTGTGTTTGAAGATGACGAATCCTACTTTGGTTTTGTGGTAACAAGACTAAGTGTTGCAAAAAGCGGACTTTACCACACAAAAAATCTCTATCTCTTCAGCGCTTCCGTGCTCTTTAGCCACACTCCGCTAGAAGAAGAGTCGAAGCAGCCAGAAGAGAAGCCTCTGCCAAAAGAGAAAACAGAGACTAAAGAGACATCTTTTGAAGAAAATATACTACAAGAGAGTATCGCAAAGATAAAATCTCTCTTTACCTCCATAAAGGATGAAAAAAATCCCCTTACATATATAGCGCTGCTCTTTTTTGCCTATACTTACGGTCTTATCCATGCGCTTGGACCAGGACACGGCAAAACAATCGTAGCAAGCTACTTTTTATCAAACGACAAATCCTACTCAAAAGCGCTCTTTATATCTTTAGCAATCGGTGTCGTTCATACATTTTCCGCTTTTTTGCTTACACTCTTCATCTACTTTATAGTGGATACTTTTTTAGCGCAGTTTATGGATAATGCCGTTTTTTACACCACAAAAATCTCAGCGCTTATCATCATTGCCATCGCTTTGTATCTTATCTCTAAAAAATTTCAAGCATATAAACAGAGCAAAAAAGTATCCGCTTACAAATTCAGTTCTACTCCTCATGTACAGACATGTGTATGCCCTTCATGCAAAGTCGATAAAAACACGACAGATATGGCGCTTATCATCTCCGCAGGAATTATTCCATGTCCTGGAACCGTTACTATCTTCATCTTTTCACTCTCTTTGGGTCTCTACTATGCAGGATTTTTATCTGCACTTGTTATGAGTCTTGGCATGAGTACTATCATCTTTTTCTCAGCTCTCTTAAGCGTAGCAATCCGAAGAAAAACAGCGCAAAGTTCTACACATCTGAAAAAATATTTGGAGTATGCAAGTCTTACACTTATACTTTTGATCGGTATCCTTCTGTTATTTGCGTAAATTTTACATCAGTGCCAAATATTGTGGACTAATACGACTACTTGACATTAGAACTTCTATTAGTGTAAAATTACGAAATTAAAATTGTATGAAATCATCTTACACTTTCCCTATGCAACATACAGTTAATATCCACAGGACAAAATCTAAAAACATTAAGGCAGCTACCACATGAGTGAAAACACTCCACAACAACCTCGCAAAACAAACAACAAAAACAACACAAAAACAAGAACACACAATCCGGTAAAAGGCGCTAGCGTCGAAGATTTACGTGTAAAAGGCATAGATGAACTCACGACGATGGCAGTTGAGCTAAACATCGACAATCCAAATGAACTTAAGCGTCAAGACCTTATCTTTGAGATATTAAAAGCTCAAACGGAGCAAGGCGGCTTTATCCTCTTTAGCGGTATCTTAGAGATTATGCTCGATGGTTACGGTTTTATCCGCTCGATTGATAAAAGTTTTGATGAGAGTATCAACGATGCGTATGTGTCAAATACCCAAATCAAACGTTTCGCTCTTCGTAACGGAGATGTAGTAACAGGTCAGGTTCGGCCTCCAAAGGACCAAGAGAGATACTACGCACTTATTAAAATAGAAGCCGTTAACGGTCTTCCTCCCGAAGAGAGCAAAAAAAGACCTCTCTTTGAAAATCTCACTCCGCTATATCCAACAGATCAAATTAAATTAGAATACAGAGAAAAAGGCTTAACCGGTCGTATGATGGATCTTTTTGTTCCTATCTGCAAAGGTCAGCGCGGACTAATCGTTGCACCTCCAAGAAGCGGTAAAACAGAACTTTTAAAAGAGATTGCCAACGGTATAACACACAACCATCCTGAAATTGATTTAATGGTTCTGCTTGTTGATGAAAGACCTGAAGAGGTAACGGACATGGAGAGAAGTGTAAAAGGCGAGGTTTACAGCTCTACATTTGATATGCCTGCAAAAAACCATGTAAAAGTGGCTGAAATGGTAATAGAAAAAGCAAAAAGACGTGTTGAACTAGGTCGTGATGTCGTTATCCTTCTTGATTCTATCACTCGTCTGGCACGTGCTTACAATACAGTAACACCTTCAAGCGGCAAGGTTCTCTCAGGCGGAGTTGACGCAAATGCACTGCACAAACCAAAAAGATTCTTCGGAGCTGCCAGAAATATAGAAAACGGCGGAAGTTTAACAATTATCGCGACTGCTCTTGTTGATACGGGAAGCAGAATGGATGAAGTCATCTTTGAAGAGTTCAAAGGAACAGGCAACTCAGAGGTTGTACTTGATCGCAAAATCGCAGACAGAAGAATCTTCCCTGCTATGGATATTCTAAAATCCGGAACAAGAAAAGATGAGCTTCTTATCGCACCGGAAATTCTGCAAAAAGTGTTTATCCTCCGTCAAATGATTCACAAACAAGAAAATGAGATAGAGGCACTCAAATTTGTCTACTCTACCATGGGCAAAAAAGCTACAAATGAAGAGTTCCTTGAAAGTATGAATCCTAATCAATAATGAAAGTCGGCGTATTTGACAGCGGAATCGGCGGCTTAACTGTTGTAAAATCTCTGCTTGAGCACCATCTTTTCGCAGAGATAGTCTATTTTGGAGACACTGCGAGAGTTCCTTATGGCATAAAAGACAAAACTACTATCATTCGCTACGCTATAGAAGCCGTAGAGTTTTTTAAAAACTTTTACCTTGATCTCATAATAGTCGCATGTAACACGGTGAGCGCACATGCACTTGATGAGATGCGGGAAGTTTACTCTTGTCCTGTTATCGGCGTTGTTGAAGCTGGGATTTTAGCAACTGCAAATGCAATCAAAGATAAAAACGCAAATATACTAATCCTTTGAACAAAAGCGACAATCAACTCTAGAGCGTATGAAATAGGACTACATGTAGAAGGATTTTATAATCTTCAAGCAAAAGCGACGGGGCTCTTTGTTCCCATAGTTGAAGAGGAGATTTATGAGGGCGAAGTTTTAGAAGCAGCTTTTAGACACTATTTTGGAACCATTACGGCTCCTGATGCAATCATTTTGGGCTGTACTCATTTTCCTCTCATTTCAGAAGCTCTTCAAAATCATTTTAACAAAAAAAGCGTACTTATACACTCAGGCAATGCCATAGTCGAGTATCTTCAAAAAGAGTTTGATTTTAGTAAAAGATATGAGAAACCACGATTGGAGTTTTTTGCTTCAGAAAATCCTGAATCACTAAAAAATATAGCAAAAAAATGGCTTGTTTTTTAGTATGAGATAATTTTATTCCGGACATACTCCGGAATAAAAAAAGTATAAATTAAAATCTACTTTGCAATCTTTTTCGCAACTTTTTTTGCTAACTTTTTAGCATCTTTTTTAGCAGTTACACCTTTTTTTACAACCGCTTTTACTACTTTTTTAGTAGCTTTTTTGATATCTTCTTTAGCGATATCTGCTTTTTTAGTAGCTTTCTTTGCTACTTTTCTTACTACTTTTTTATCTAGTACTTTTGCCATTTAGGACTCCTTTGATTTTTTTTATCACTAAAAATAGTAATAATTTATAGGCATTATATATTTTATATATACTATTGTCAAGTGCTTATAGAGATACGCTATAATTTCATATTAATTATGAACTATAAAGAGAGTCTATGACATTTATCGATTTTAAAAAATTACTCCTTGATGCGGATATAACTCTGCCGAAATTCAGCAAACTTATAAAAGTTAGTGAAAAAAACATCCAGGCATATAAAAAGAAAAAAGAGGTACCAAATACTATTGCCGTTATAGCTGCGTGTTTTGCATCAATGAAAAATGCCGATGTTGATTACAAAGAAGTTATAGAATCACTTCAGTTACAAGCAAAAACAAAAAAAGGAGTAGGATTTGCAAAAAAGGAGCCTGCAAAAAAAGAGAATACTGAGAATCCTCAATTATAAATCAATGTAACATTTATGAAATAAATCAACATTAAAATTCCGGCATAACTTAGCTTGTAAAAAATGAATACTCTATGAAAAGGAGTCTATTTTCAATCTGCAAGACAAAAGTTAAATTTTTATGATGCCAAAGGTCTTTTTATGTCAAAACTCTCCATTAAAAAACAAATCCTCTTTCTTATCTCAATCTCTTTGCTTTTTTTAACTCTTGTCACATCATATATATCGAGTACAAAGAGTAAAAATGCTCTTTTAGCCGATAGTTATGCAAAATTAACTGCGGCGAGAGATATAAAAAAACATCAACTTGAGAATTTTTTTCATAGATGTGTCCAAGATATAGAAATCCTTACAAACAGCAATAACCTGCAAAATTTGGCGTGGGATCTCTTAAGTGTTTATGATGATTTAGAAGTCGAAGCGGATGCACCTTTTCCTGTCAATGACGCATCCGCAAAAGAGGAACGATTGCCGCATGAGAGCTATTTCCAAAAATATTACAAAAGCTATGGATATAGTGACATCTATATTGTTTTAGCCAAACATGGGCATGTTGCTTATAGCGGGGCAAAAAAAGAGGATTACGGTGCAAACCTTACCAAAGGTTCTCTAAAGGACTCTCCTCTTGCCGAAATATTCAAACAGACACTCAAAAATAAGAGAACAACCTTTCTTGACATGCAAAGATACTCGGTAGAGAACAATAAGCCTGCTATGTTTGTTGCAACGCCTATTATCGTTCGTGCCAAAATTGAAGCGGTACTTATCTTTAAAATAGATTCTATGCAGATAAATAAAATAACTACCCTTAGAGAAGGGTATGGCGACTCACAAGAGGACTATCTTGTAGGTTCTGATTTTCTTATGCGAAGCGACAGCTATCTAAACCCGACACAATACTCTCTTGAAGTCTCTTTTGCAAATCCTTCAGAGGGTAAAATGAACACTAAAGCTTCAAGGAGTGCTCTTAATGGCGAGACAAACACGGAAATTATCACAGACTATAACGGCAACTCTGTTCTCTCCTCTTACACAAATATCCAAATCGGCGAAGATTTTAAGTGGATAATTATCTCAGAAATTGATGAGGCAGAGGTTCTCTCAACTCCAAACAGTATTAGAAATTCTATTTTTGCATCTTCTGCTATAGTTTTAGCAGTTGTCTTTTTTATAGCTCTTTTGCTAGTAAACAGCACTATCGTAAAGCCTCTGCAAAATTTCAAAAACAGTCTTGTCAAAATCAGCAAAACTCATGATTTAACACTCAAAGCGGATGAAGACATTCCTATTGAACTCTCAGAAATGGCAATAAACTTCAACTCTCTTCTCTCAACACTTAAAGATTTGATACAAACTTCAAAAACAAGCTCTTCTGAAAACGCTTCTATATCACATGAACTTTCAACTACGGCGATAAAGGTAGGAGAAAATGTCGAAAAATCGGTCTTAAGAGTTGAGGACGCAACAAAAAAAGCAAATGAGATTCAAGATGAGATAAACAGAGCCATACTAGATGCAAAACAGAGCAAACATGAAATACTCAAAGCAGATGAAAATCTTACATTGGCAAGAGATGAGACAGAGCATCTGGCACTCAAAGTTCAGCAGAGCGCACAGCTTGAAAATGAGCTGGCACAAAAAATGCATACACTCTCACATGAAGCAAATGAGGTAAAGGTTATCCTTGAAATCATCTCCGATATTGCAGATCAAACAAATCTTCTAGCTCTAAATGCTGCGATTGAGGCTGCCCGTGCGGGTGAACATGGACGCGGCTTTGCCGTTGTTGCGGATGAGGTCAGAAAACTAGCGGAAAGAACACAAAAAAGTCTCACCGAGATAAATGCGACGATAAACATTATTGTTCAATCCATCGTAGACGTAAGTGGACAGATGAACATAAATTCTTGTGAAATTCAGTCTTTAGCGCAGAGCGCCTCTGATGTAGAAATTAAAATAAACCAAAGCAGCGAGATAGTTAAAAAAGCGGTTGTCTTAAATGATAAAACAACCAATGATTTTGAAAAAACACGAAACGATGTACAAACTATCGTTTCTCAGATATCACAGATAAATAAAATCTCTTCACAAAACGCAAGAAGCGTTGAAGAGATAGCAGCGGCGGCAGAATATCTTAACTCTATGACAGACACGCTTCACTTTAAACTTGAAGTTTTTAGAACATGATTTGTGTAACACTCCTGAAATAATTTAACATTAAAATAACACTATGAAACTTAATTTACCTAAAAAATGGATTCGCAACTTAAAAATACTTGATGTTGCCTTCCAGCCGATTATAAATATTCATACCGGAAAGATTTTTGCGGTTGAAGCACTCCTTAGAAACCACAAAGAGGTCGGCTTCAACTCTATTTTTGAGCTTTTTGATGAGGTGTATGAAGACAACTTGCTCTACTCTTTTGATTTAAAACTCAGAAAAAAAGCCCTAAAAAAATTTATAACCATCAAGGGGTATGAAGATTTAAAACTCTTCTACAACCTTGACAACAGACTTCTTGAGATGCCCAATTTTAAACATGGAAATACAAATAAACTTTTAAAACATTACGGCATAGGCAAAAACAGTATCTGCTTTGAAATTTCCGAGAGACATGAGATTTCAAATATTTTAAAAATGCAAGAGATGCTTGTACACTATAAAAATGAAGATTTTTGTATAGCCATAGATGATTTCGGTGTTGGATATTCGGGCTACAAGCTTCTTTATGATAGCAAACCCGACATCATAAAAATAGATAGATTTTTTTTAACCGACATCCAAAAAGATATGAAAAAAAAGGTTATGGCAAAAAGTATAACCCGTTTGGCAATTCAACTTGGTATAAAAGTGATTGCAGAAGGTATTGAGAACAGAGAAGAACTGCTTACATGTAGAGATATAGGATGCCATTTTGTGCAGGGCTATTTTATACAAAGACCGACTATTGAGACATCGGAGATTTTAGATGAATATATGCACATTAAAGATGTTTTAAACAGCGATAAAAGGTCTGCTCAAACTCATTATGAGGTTGAATCATTTCTGGAGAAAAAAACTCCATTTAGCATAAATACCGACATGAGAGAAGTTTTGGAGTACTTCCAAAAAAATCCTCAAACTGAAATTGCGATTATTGTAAATTCAAACAATGAACCTCTGGGCATTTTGCAAGAAAATAGAATTGAACCCTCTGAACAAAGCCATTTATATGGCTCTGTTTTAAAAGTTAGATATTTTTAATTGATTCTGATTTGGTTTCATAGAAATTTTGTATTACA
>PPDH01000014.1:0-67792 GCA_002899765.1 Sulfurimonas sp.
TGCCATCCATTTCGATGGACGGCTTGATGATGCTTTAGATTTGTGATACAATTTTAGGAATTATCCGATGCTGACACGGAATCTTGAACACTACCTATTATAGTACTGATAGTTAGTAGTTTTGTTTATCTTCTGTCTATTATTATTTTTATTTTTAAACCTACTTACAAATATCTTGAACGATTTTATAAATGGAATAAAACAATATCAATAATTTTGATATTGCTTGTAGTGTTTTTGAATAATTTTTTATACAGTTTTAGCTTTTATCCAAAACTAGAAACTAAAAATTTGGTAATTAAAGATAAGTTCTGTGATGATATATCAAATATTAAATTTGAAAATAATTCACAATGTAATAAATTAAGTCTTGAAGAACTTCAAATAATAAAAGAAAAGTGTCATAAAATTATCAGTTAATTATTTTATTGGTATAAGCTCTTAACTTGTACCTTTCCCTGATTAGGTGCAAGTTTTGCACACCTCTCAGTCATTTTTATATTCTTGTAATTCATAAGTTCTTTTATAGTATAAATATAGGACAGTTATCTATAACTAAATGACTTGCAAAAGTGTGTATTGGAAAGATTCGATTAATTATACTATTGAATACGAAATCTATTTTTTAAGGGACTTTCACGGGACTTTAAAGAAAAAAAGGTTATGATAATGCCCTCAAAAGCCCTATACATTGGGATTTAAAATTTTTCTTACAGAAGAGTGTCATACTCTCTGTAAATGCTCAATGTTTTGCCTTTTATCAAATTATGAGTGTTATTTTACAATAAATCACTTATAATCAGATAATCAAGGGTAAGAGACACTAATATCTTTGAGTTCTTAAGCGTAAATATTTTTATGAAGCTCATCAAACATTTTTAATGTTTTTTCAAGAAGTTTTTGAGCATTTTCAAATATATCACTTTTTGTTGGAATTTCTAATGTATTTATAGATTTGTCAAACATCTCTACTATACTTGATTTTGTAAAGTTTTGAGTATCTTGATCTTTTTGTTTCATCGGAGCAAACGCACTTGCCACATCTCTTGCTATTTTGTTGATAGGTGATTTTGGCGCATCTTCTTTGAGTTCTTTTAAAAATGAGTCTATATACGGCTGTGCTATCTTCATGAAAGCGTCAATCTCTTTTTTATCCTGTGCATCGATGCCGTTTGTCTCCATGGAAAAGTCAAAAGTCTGCATAGATGAAAATGAAAACGCACTTTTCGTACCGTTTTGATTTTGCTCATGACTCAAAGAGAGAGAGCTTTTGCTTGAAAAGTCCATATTTATAGTATCGCCGCTTGATGTACGCATAGATATACTTAAATCATGCGATTTGTAAGCATCAAGTGCGTAAGAACTGCTTATCATAATAACCTCTTCTATTTTTTTAGTAATAATGTATCTAAATCGGCAAAGTTGTCTGTTTTTTTAGTATTTGCGGCTTGTTGAATTTTTTTATTTAAAAAATCTGATTTTTATAATATTAAAATCAACTACCACGCAACCATAATAACTGCCTGTAGCACATTCGATTTCACATCACTGTCTTTCACTCGGTAATAGTGCCATTCAGTGCCGAGATATACTTTGCTAGATAGAGGTGAGTAGTTAAGTTTGTACAATAACTTGTTTTGAGACAAAAAGTCCTGCCCGGTCCAGTCTGTAAAACCGTTTAGAGTGAAATTTGTATTGAATATATTATTGCTGATATAGTTAGCAGATAATTGATATGTACTGCTTCCGAAGTTCTTTTCTTTTTTATAAAAATTCAGTCCTAATACATCAAGCCCTTTGATATTTAAATCACTTCCAATCCCATAGAGCCAAGCTTCGAAATCCTTGAATTTATGAAGTTGTCTGTTGTACTGTGCGGCAAGATACAAATCTTTTACAAACCAAAACGACAAATCTCGTTCACTTGTTTTGCTTAGGCTTATTCGTGGAGATAGTTCAACATAAACATCAGATGACTTGTCGCTTGTCGCAAATCTTTCATCTG
The DNA here is from genome assembly GCA_002899765.1 of Sulfurimonas sp. Taxonomy (GTDB): domain Bacteria; phylum Campylobacterota; class Campylobacteria; order Campylobacterales; family Sulfurimonadaceae; genus Sulfurimonas. Next base: position 2,006 of record PPDH01000014.1, read on the forward strand.
CAAATGTAAAATCTGCAAATCCAAAAAAATCACCATACCTATTTGTGGAAAAGTTCTCCAATGTTACAGTGTGTTTTCCTCCTTTGATTGTGTCAAAACCGCTATTACCGCTGAAATCTCCATAAAGGTATTGTATGTTTGTTGTTGAAAAAGCTTGAATTGTGGTTGATAGCACTAAAAAAAGTACAAGTTGCAATATAACTTTCATCTATTGTTTTCCTTTTTTAAATATACTCAAGGGTCGAATTTCCACTTTACAACCATATTTAGATAGTTGTTTTGTATTGACATGTAGATTTTATTTAGAAAGTTATTTGTTAAAAAATAAGTGTTTAAAAAGAGGTGGCTCCGGATACTGGATTCGAACCAGTGACCAAGTGATTAACAGTCACCTACTCTACCGCTGAGCTAATCCGGAATGTTTGATAGGTCGGAATTATACTTAATGAGTTTTAAAAAGTCAAGATTTTTTATGCTACTTTGCGCGTTTTCGCTTTTCGTTTTCATTTAGGATGAAAAATTCCAAATTTCCCACTTTTTTAGTAACTATTTTTGAGCAAGAGATGAGATTTTCAAGTCGTTTTTTGCTATTTTGGTCAAAGAGCAGGTTTATATCATCTATGGTTAGCGGTCTTTTGTCGAGCGTATTTAAAATCTCTTCATCACTATAGCTAGAGTTGTTTGGTTCTGCGTGAGTTCTTGAAGCTATATGGATAGGCAGGGAAGAGTCAAAGAGCAGTGAAGCGTCATGCAGCTCTTTGTAACTTAGTCCGCTTACAGGATAGGCAGGCGGTCTGTCTATCGTACCCAAATCAATTCTGCTTACGTCAAGTTTCAGTAAAACTTCGTTTAGTTTTTTTATCTCATCTTGTGTGTCGTTTAGACCGTGAACAAAGAGTATTTCTATGAAGAGTTTTCCTTTGAAAGCCTTGGAGAAATCTATCACTTTTTGAACGATATCTTTTATCTCTATGCCTGCATGCGGTCTGTCTATTCTCTTAAAAACACTTTCGCTTACCGCGTCAAGAGAGAGTTTAACTTGGTCAAGTTTTAAAAGAGAGTTAAAAACTTTCTCATCAACAAGTGTCGCGCTGTTTGTGAGGATGAGTGTCTGCGTAGAGTTTTTGATTTTGTTTATTTCGTCTATGAGTTCATCAAGATATGGGTATAGAGTCGGTTCACCGTTTGCAGTTATGGTTATGACGTCTATTTTGTCGTTTAGATGCTCTTTTAACTCGCTAATTATCGTAGAGACTTTTACCGTTTCCTTTTGTGTATCGGTTGTTGCACTTGGAGCGAGTTCGCAGTATAGGCAGTCAAAGTTGCACTGTTTTAGAGCAGGGGAGAGATCTATACCCAAAGAAGAACCAAATCTTCTTGAGTTTATGGGACCAAAAATAGTCTTCACTTATTTTTTGCTGACTCTGTGGCATTCAGCTATAAAATGTTTTGCATTCTCAACAGGAACGTCGGGAAGGATGCCGTGACCTAGGTTGAAGATATGTCTTTTGCCGCCCATGATGTTTTGCAACGCTTCTACGCACTCGGTCGTTGCCTCTTTTGAGTAGAGTCTGCATGGCTCCATGTTTCCTTGAAGAACATATTTCTCACCCAATTTTTCTTTTGCTAAAGCCATTGGAGTTGACCAGTCAACGCCAAATACCTCAAACTCTCCATATACTTTATCTAAAAATGCAGGGATGCCTTTAGGGAACATGATAATCGGGATATGCGGATATTTTGCTTTTAGATAATCTGCAATCTCTACCATGTACTTCCAAGAGAATTCATCATATTTAGAAGGTTCAATCGCAGCTGCCCATGAGTCAAAGATTTGAACTACATCTATGCCTGCTTGAATCTGCTTTTCCATATATAGTTTTACTACCTCGGTTACTTTTGCAAGTATTTTGTGCAGAAGTTTCGGGTCTGAGTACATCATTTTTTTACAGATATTGTAAGTTTTTGTACCTTCTCCCTCTATCATATAGGTTGCAAGCGTCCATGGAGCACCGCAAAATCCTATAAGAGCCTTGTCGTCCGCCAACTGTTCTTTAATAAGTTTAATAGTGTCGTAAACATAAGTCAGTTTAGATGCAGCTTCTTCACCGCCGATGAGTCTATTTAGGTCAGCTTCTGTTTTGATAGGGTCGTTAAATTTTGGTCCTTCGCCTTTGATAAATTCCAAATCCATTCCCATTTCATCGGGAACAACCAATATGTCACTAAAGAGTATAGCCGCATCAACACCGACTATATCAACAGGTTGAAGGGTTACTTCGCAAGCTTTTTTTGGGTCATGACATAAGTTTAGAAAATTTCCGGCTTGTGCACGCACTTCCATATACTGGGGAAGGTAGCGACCTGCTTGTCTCATCATACAAACGGGAGTGTATGGAGTCTCTTTTCCAAAACATGCATCTACAAATATTTTACTCATTTTCATCCTTCATTTTTATATTTTAAATTTTAGTGACTTTTTCCGACTTTGCTTAAAAAGTAAAGACCAACCGCAACTGCCGTTATTGAAAGAGCCAGGTAGAGCAGATCTAATGCACCGTTATATGCAGTATGCCCGACTTTTTGAAAAAATCCGACAACTAAAACCATAACGATAACTTTGGATATTTTATCTTTTAGTTGATCTAGAGAGTGCACGGCTAAGAGTTGATTTTCAGTTCCGTCTTTATCTTTTGCCGGGTCGATATCTGAGATAAAAAGTTCGTAAAGACCGAATGAGAAGATAATCATAACAACGCCTATAAGGTAAAGGTCGACGGCACCGATGATGCCTCCGACTACCTCTTCATGAAAGTGTTCTGGATGCGCATGCGTTATATATGTATTTATAACATAAGCCGCAGTTTCATATATATCAAAACTGGCAACTACGAAGAGCAGAACAGCACCGATAAGACCGAATACTACGGCAAGAATTATTATAAATCTTGAACCCCACAGACTTTTTTCAAAAAACTTCTCTAGCATTTTAGTTTTCCTCTTCCATCTCTACCCATTTTTGGGCAATTCTAACTGCATTTGTCGCCGCACCCACTCTTAGGTTATCTGCAACAATAAACATGTGCAGTATGTTTTTAGAGAAGTTGTCATTTCTTATACGCCCGACAAATGTCTCATTTTTTTCTAAAGATGTTGCAGGCATAGGGTAGATAGACTCTGCAGGATTGTCTAAAACTATAATGTTTGGAGCTTTTTTAAGTAATTCTCTAGCATCATCTGCGCTTACTTCATTTGCAAACGTAAGGGTCAGAGCTTCTGCATGACCGCGAAGAGTAGGAACGCGAACACATGTAGCACTTAGAGGAATTTCTCTATGCATGATTTTAGTAGTCTCATTTACCATCTTCATCTCCTCTTTTGTATATCCGTTTTCTAAAAAAACATCTATTTGAGGGATTACGTTTAGAGCGATTTGGTGTTTAAAAGCTTTGTGTTCACTATCGCCGAGCTTAAATGAAAAGAAGTCCTTCATCTGTGTTACAAGCTCTTCCATAGCGCTTTTTCCTGCACCTGAAGTCGCTTGATATGTGCTGACGTCAACTCTTGTCAATTTGTATGCTTCATCAAGAGGTTTTAGTGCTTGAACCATCTGAATAGTTGAGCAGTTTGGGTTTGCGATAATTCCTGATTTTTTCCATTTTGCAATATCTTCAGGATTTACTTCAGGCACTACAAGAGGGATATGCTCATCCATTCTAAAGTGAGAAGTGTTGTCGATTACGACTGCTCCTGCTCTTACGGCAGCCTCTGCAAACTGAGCACTCACGCTTCCGCCTGCCGAAAAAAGAGCGATTTCAATATCCTCTTCTTCAAAAACAGTGTCAGTCAACTCTTTTATAGCTATCTCTTTGTTGCCAAACTCAACACTCTTGCCAAGGCTTCTAGAACTTGCAAGAGGAACAAGTTTGTTTATCGGAAAAGATACTTCATGTAAAATCGCCAATATCTCTTCACCTACCGCTCCATTTGCTCCGACTACCGCTACATTATACTTTTTTGACATGTTCACTCCTTATAGTTCATAATTTTTTATTTTTTTTTCTAAACTTGCTTTGCTCATGCCGAGTGTTTTAGAGGCTTTTTCAACATTGCCCTCTGCAGAGATTAAAACCTCTTCAATCAGCTCTTTTTCCATCTCTGCTATATCTCTCTTTTTTGTCAATCCTCTATGTTCCAAAAATAGTTCTTGTGGAGTTATCTCATAGCCTTCACTGAGTATAACCGCTCTCTCAACAACAGATATCAACTCTCTTATGTTTCCAGGCCAGTTATACTCAAGCAGCTGTTTTTGAGATTCATCTGAGAATTTTTTTAAATCAAAACCGTATTTTATACAATTTTGTTCTAAAATTCTTTGTGTAATCTGCAATATCTCATCTTTTCTCTCTCTAAGAGGTGCAATATTTATAGGAATTGTATTTAAACGAAAATAGAGGTCATTTCTAAATTCACCGTTTTTTATTTTATCGTTTAAATTTGCATTGGTTGCAGAGATAACTCTGATATCTATTTTTATCCCTTTTGATGAACCTAACCTTCTTATTTCTTTCTCTTGAAGCGCACGAAGGATTTTAGCTTGAACGCCATAGGGCATTTCGCCTATCTCATCTAAGAATAACGTTCCGCCGTTAGCCAATTCGAACTGTCCTGCCTTTGCTTCGTTTGCATCGGTAAAAGCACCTTTTTCAAAACCAAAAAGCTCACTCTCTATAAGATTATCAGGAATAGCTGCCATATTGATAGCAACAAAAGGTTTTTTTGCTCTAAGAGAGTTCTCATGTATATAAGAAGCAAAAACCTCTTTTCCGACACCGCTCTCGCCTAAAAGCAAAATACTTGCATCTGTCTTGGCAGCTTTGTCTGCAATTTTTAAAATCGATTCTAACGTCTTTGAAGTTCCTAAAAATCCACTGGAAGAATTTTTGCTGCTGCTTTGCGGAGCAGCTTTTTTTACTTTTTGTATTTTATCTTCTCTTTTGATTGCGTTGATAAGCGTATCTACATCAAAAGGTTTTAGCAAAAAATCTTTTACGCCGAGATGAATAGACTCGATAGCTCTTTGAAGCGTTGCATTGCCCGTCATTATAATGACTTCATATTTGCCGCCGAGTGTTTTTACAAACTCTATACCGTCCATGCCCGGCATATTTATATCTGTAATAACAAGGTTAAAACTGTCGTCAATACCCTTTAGTGCATCTTTTGCATTTTTAAATGTTTGAATTTCAAACTCTTTATAGTCGCTCATAGCGATTTCAAGAGATTTTCTCATATTGATATCATCTTCAACTATTGCAATTTTCACTAAGAACCTTAGAGTTTGAGTATTTTAACACCCTTATTTTAAAGGTGCGATTGTAGCAAAATTATCATTAAAGTCGACTTTGAAGCAAGTTGTCTTAAGTGTCAGTATCGTTGTGTAACTATTTTGCAGATTTATAGTTTTTTCGTCATGATTGACATGAAGACCGAGTTTGTGAATATACTCTAAGAATTCTTCGGGATTTTTAGAGATAAGTTTTTTTAAGTTTTCTTCAGAGTTGTTTTGTAAAATAAACTCTTCTTGCGGATTACCTTCGCATTTTGTCATAGCTTTGGAGACAAGAAGTGTTTCATTATATAGAGTTGCATCTTTTACTACATATTTGTAAGAGATAAGATATTCACTTGCACTAAGGGCAAGTGAATTAAAGAGTATTATTGTGCAAAGTCTGAGTGAGAAATTAAAATTTCCATTTCTACTTCGCATAAACCCTCTTTAAAAGTTGTTTCAACAATATCTGCATTTTTTACCATAGCTTGAACATACGTACGTATTGTTGATCTTTGAACCATCATATTTTTAATGGTGTCCTGCCCGTCTATACGAACGCCTTTAACTTTTTCCGCAATTGCTCTATAAGCATCGGCAATAGCCGCTCTTTTTGCCAGAGCATACGCTTGAGCAGGAGAGTATGTATTCATAGGTGCAACACCTTGTCCGACAACAGAGATATGTATGGTTTTATTTTCTTTTAAAACCTCTTCTTTTGCAGCATCTGAAGCAGAAGCAGCAGCAGCCAACTCCTCTTCTCTTTGCGCCAGCTCTTGTGTAACTATTTGATTTTCTTGTTCTGCTAGAGCTAATTGTGCTTTAACTTTAGCAAGTTCTGCATTTGTCTGTTGTATAACTATAGCATCTGTTGTTTGAACTACATCTGCGCTAAATAGTGTCGAAACACTTAAAAGCGTTGCAATCAGTATAGAATATTTCATTGTTTGTCCCTTGACATGGTTTTTATACTTGAGAGTAATAGCAACTATTATTCCAATTCATCTGAAGCAAGTAAGGAGTTTTCACCTTCTTCATCATCTTCATCTTCTATAGGCTGTTTTGGACAGCGAGAAACATTTGCCACATCATCGCCTTTTACTATGTAAACACCGCTTGTATTTCTGCTTGATTTGGATATGGTTTGCATATCTACTCTTATCATCTTACCTGCTTTTGTAAGCGCCATCATGTCCATGTTCTCATCAACCATTAGACATCCGACTACATGTTTGCCTGTTTTTGGAGTCATTTTCATAGCAATAACGCCCGAACCGCCACGGTTTGTTAAACGGTACTCACCTGCATCGGTACGTTTACCGATACCTTTTTCACTAACGATTAGTATCTCTTCTTCATCGTTTGCGATAATATTTGCATCAACCACTTCATCCGAAGCGTGTTTAAACTTGATACCTCTGACGCCTCTTGTATTTCTACCTTGGTCACGCGTTTTTTCTATGTCAAATTTTATACACTGTGCAAGTTTTGTTACAATAAAGAGATACTTTATGCCTTTGTCTGCAATTTTTGCCGTAATGATAGAATCATCATCGTCAAGGCTTATAGCTCTGACACCGTTGCTTCTGATATTTGAGAACTCGCTTAAGTTTGTTCTCTTTACAACGCCTTTTTTAGTGAAAAATACAAGAGATTTTTCTTCGCTGAAGTCCGTTGTAGGATTGATAGACTGAATCTGTTCCTCTGCAACCAGATTAAGCAGGTTTACAACTGCCTTACCTTTTGCGGTTCTGCTTCCTTCAGGAATTTTGTATACTTTTAACCAGTGGAGTTGTCCGCGGTCTGTTACAAAAAGAAGAGTGTCATGTGTATTACATGTAAAGAATCTCTCGATAAAGTCATCTTCATAAGTAGTAACGGCTATTTTTCCTTTACCGCCCCTTTTTTGTTTTTCTTACTGCGCCAAAGTAACTCTTTTGATGTAACCTCTGTGAGTGATAGTTACAACCATAGGCTCGTTAGGGATGAGATCTTCTACATCAATATCGTCATAATCATCTTCAATATCGGTTCTTCTTGCATCCGTGTAGGTTGAGAGGATTTCGTCAAACTCTTGGTCTATTATCCCATGTAAAACTTCTTCGCTTTTTAGAATTGATTCTAAATACTCTATAAGTTCAAGAAGTTCACGAAGTTCATTTTCGATTTTTTCACGCTCTAGACCCGTAAGTCTTCCAAGACGCATATCAACGATGCTTTGCGCTTGAATCGGTGTGAAATCAAACTCTGAAACTAAGTTGTCTCTTGCTTCTTCGATACTTTTGCTTGACTTTATAACCCTGATAATCTCATCTATAATATCAAGAGCTTTTTTGAGACCCTCTAAGATATGTGCTCTAGCTTTGGCTTTTTCAAGGTCAAAGATAGTACGGCGGATGATGATAGTTTTACGGTGATTTATAAAGTGTTTTAGTATGTCTATAATGCCGAATATTCTCGGCTCTTGATTTAATATAGATAGCATGATGATACCAAAAGTCGTCTGCATGCTTGTCTGTTTAAAAAGGTTGTTGAGAACTATTTCACTCATTGCATCTTTTTTTAGCTCAATAACAACGCGTATACCTTCACGGTCAGATTCATCTCTTATCTCAGAAACGCCCTCAATCATTTTGTCTTTTACAAGATTTGCTATATTTTCTATAAGGCGCGCTTTGTTTACTTGATAAGGAAGTTCGTCAATTACGATAACGTCTTTGTTTCCTTTTTTCTCAATGTGTGTTTTGGCACGGACTTTTATGCGTCCGCGACCTGTCTCGTACGCATCCATAATCCCTTTTTTGCCGAATATCGTTCCGCCCGTTGGAAAATCCGGAGCTTTGATGTGTTCCATAAGTTCATATAGTTCAATGTCTGGATTTGCCAGAAGTGCTTTTAAACCCATCATAATCTCTTGAGGATTGTGTGGAGGGATATTTGTCGCCATACCCACGGCAATACCCGAAGAGCCGTTTATAAGTATGTTTGGTACGCGTGTCGGCATAACATCAGGTTCAACAGTAGTCCCGTCATAGTTGTCAATCATATTTACGGTATTTTTTTCCAAATCTTTTAGAAGTTCACCTGCATATTTTGTCATTCTAGCTTCGGTATAACGCATAGCCGCTGCGCTGTCGCCGTCAACCGAGCCGAAGTTTCCCTGACCGTCAACAAGTTCCATTCTCATGGAGAAATCTTGAGCCATACGAACTAAAGCATCATAAACCGCCGTATCTCCATGCGGGTGATACTGACCGATAACGTCACCGACGATACGTGCAGACTTTTTAAACTTTGCACCATGTGAGAGGTTGAGTTTGTCCATAGCATAGAGAATTCTTCTATGAACCGGTTTAAGTCCGTCACGTACATCAGGAAGCGCACGACCTACAATTACACTCATAGAGTAATCAAGGTAGCTATTTTGAAGAGTCTCTTCAATGTTTATAGTTTGTATGTTGTCGTTGTTTAGCAAGTTGCTCATGTGTAACACCTAATCTTTATAAATTGAAAAATTAATTCTATGGATAATATCTCATAATCGCTTAAGGTTTGCGTAAAGGGATGAAAAAATTTTATAAGTTAAGGGTGATGTGAAAATGCGCTGCAAAAATAAAACTGATTAAAAAGTAATCAATTTTTTGTCTTATTATAATTTTGATTGTACTATAATTTTGTTAGATTTAAAAAAGGATTTAAAGATGAAAAGGTTCTTACTTGTTCTACTTAGTGTGCCGTCTTTGGTATTTGCCGAAGATGTGTTAAGTAGTGGAGACACTGCTTGGATGCTTGTTGCAACTGCATTTGTAATGCTTATGACGCCGGCAGGGTTAGCGCTCTTCTACGGTGGTTTGACTCGTTCTAAAAATGTGCTCAACACAATAGGCATGAGCTTAGGAGCTTATGCCGTCGGTACATTGGTATGGGTTTTAGTCGGTTACTCTATCGCTTTTGGAGATGGAGATATTGTAGGCAGCGGCAAGGTGCTTTTATCGGGAATTACATCAGAGACTCTGAGCGGAACAATCCCTGAACTTCTTTTTGTAGCATTTCAGGGAACTTTTGCGGCTATAGCAGTTGCAATTGCGAGCGGGTCTATGATTGAGAGAGTTAAGTTTTCTACTTATATAGTCTTTGCGGCTTTATGGATAGCGGTTGTTTATGCACCTATTACGCACTGGGCATGGGGCGGCGGAGAGACACTTAACTTTGGCGAAATGGATTTTGCAGGAGGAACGGTTGTTCATTTAAATGCGGGTGTTGCAGGTTTAGTAGTAGCGCTTATTTTGGGAAGAAGAAGAGATTACGGCAAAGTTGCAATCAAACCGTTTTCTCCTGTTTTAGTAGCACTTGGGGCTGCACTCTTATGGTTTGGATGGTTTGGTTTTAATGCCGGGTCTGAGTTGGCAGCAGACGGTGTTGCGGCATCTGCATTTTTGGTGACAAATGTTGCAGCAGCCCTTGGTGTAATCGGTTGGATAGTAGCCGAATGGTTAATTTATAAAAAAGCTACTATAGTAGGAGGCGCTTCAGGTGCCGTTGCAGGTCTTGTGGCTATTACTCCGGCTTCAGGAAGTGCGGGTGTAGAAGGTGCGATAATAATTGGATTAGTCGGTGGTATTTTGGGATTTTTTGCTGTTGCAAAACTCAAAAATATGTTTAAGGTAGATGATTCATTGGATGCTTTTTGGATTCATGGTTTAGTCGGTATCTGGGGATCAATTGCTACGGCGCTTTTTATCGCAGACTATGCTATGCCGCAAGATTATAATATGGCTTCGCAGCTTGCAAGTCAGTTCAAAGCTATTGCTCTAACTATTGTATATAGCGCGGTTGCAACTGCGGTTGTTTACTTTATAGCTTCTATGCTTACAGGTGGAGGACGAGTGGATGATGAGAGTGAAAACAGAGGACTTGATGAGACTGTGCATGGTGAGAAGGCGTTAAATTTATAGCGGTTGCTTAAAACCATAAAAGTGGTTACAATTTTAAACTTAATTTGGAGATATTATTATGAAAAAAATAGAAGCGGTTATAAAGCCATTTAAACTAGAAGATGTAAAAGATGCTTTGGCTGAGATAGGAATTACAGGTATGACGGTAAGCGAAGTAAAGGGTTACGGTCGTCAAAAAGGGCATAGCGAACTTTATCGCGGTGCCGAGTATGTAGTCGATTTTTTACCAAAGATTAAAATGGAGATGGTTGTTGATGATGATAGTGTCGAGCAGGTGACAACTACAATCGTAGAGGCTGCTAGAACAGGTAAAATCGGTGATGGTAAGATATTTGTTACCGATGTTGAAAAAATTATCCGTATTCGTACGGGTGAGACGGACGGCGAAGCGATATAACTTCACTATAAAATAAAATTATCTCTTTTGTTTTAGGTTAATTGATTAAAAATTAATCACTCAAAAGAGTATTAGCATTATTTCTAACGATATAATTTCCTTTAAATTTTAAGTCAAGGATTTTATATATGTTAGAGACAGATTTCAAATACATTCTCGACACCTTCTTCACTCTTTTTACAATGACGCTTATAATCTTCATGGTTCCGGGTTTTGCGATGCTTGAAGCAGGCTTGGTTCGTACTAAAAACGTCTCGGCGGTTCTTACGATAAATGTGATGATATATGCAGTCGCTTCTTTGGCTTTTTTGCTTGTCGGGTATAAGCTTGCATTTGGAAGCTGGGATAGTGTCTCAAGCAGTATTTGGGCTGTTTTCATGTTTCAGATGGCATTTGTAGGTAAAACCGTAAATATTATGAGCGGCGGTGTCAGTGAGCGTGTACGCATAATTCCTTTGGCGGTTTTTACCATTTTCATGGGCGCTTTTATCTATCCGCTTGTCGTAAATATTAGCTGGGGTGCGGATATGATTGCAGGAACTTTTCTGGATATTGACATGTATGATCTTGCTGGTTCTACCGTTATACACTCAACAGGCGGCTGGGCTCTTTTGGCGGCAATTCTTATAATCGGCTCAAGAAGAGGTCGTTATATTGAAGATAAGATTAGAGTTATTCCCGCTTCAAATATTCCCCTTGTTGTTCTTGGAGCGCTTCTGCTCTGGATAGGGTGGTTTGGGTTCAACGGCGGAAGTGTCGGCTCAATCTCTAGTGTTGAAAATGCAAATCTTGTTGCTAAAACAATTATGAATACAAATACGGCAGGACTAAGCGGTGCGATAATCGCAGGAATTATCATGTACTTAAGATACAAACTTCTTGATATTACGATGATTTTAAACGGCGCTTTAGGCGGTTTGGTCGCAGTAACGGCAGGACCTGATTTGTATGACATGTACACACCGATTTTAGTAGGTTCTGTTGGCGGCGCCTTAGTTGTTTTTGCAGTTCCAATCTTTGACAAATTTAAATTAGACGACCCTGTAGGAGCGCTTTCTGTACATTTGGTAAATGGAATATGGGGAACTTTGGCTGTGGGAATTTTTGTACAGGATGTCTCTTTTGTCTCTCAGCTCAAAGGAGTTGTTATCATAGGTCTTTTTGCATTTAGCGTTTCGTATATTGTTTTATACATCATTAATAAATTCTCCAACTTCAGAGCAAGTGATGAAGCACAACTTATCGGGATGGATATTAACGAGTGCGGGGTTGAGTCTTATCCGGAGTTTAAAAGCGCAATATAGAATTTCTCTCTTCATTTAACAAAGCGGTAATAATCTTTTTGTTATCATTTTGTTTATGATTAGACACAAAAGCTCCTTCTTTATATCTCTTAGCATTCATGCGCTGCTGTTTTTTAGTATATATTTTGCATGGAGCACTGTTTCAAAAATCAAAAAAGCTGATTTAGAACATAAAATTTGCGTAGAGCTTTGTAGAGTAGAGCAGCAAGAAAAGTCTATAGAATCACAACCGAAAATAGAGCCACAGCCAAAGCAAAAATCAGAACCAAAACCAGAACCGAAACCACAACCACAACCGAAAAAAGAACAAACCCCGCCCAAACCGATTCAAGAAGTAGTAAAAGAGATAATCCCTGAAATAGCGGAAATTCCACAAAGCAAGCCAGATACAACCATCGTAAAAGCAGAAAAAACAGTGAGTGTCTCAGAAGAGATTATAGAGAGTAAAGAGGTGTCGGCTCATGTTGCTCAAAAACCTAAAAAAGAAGATCTCAAGCAAGAGCAGGATAACACTAAAGATGAGTATATCAAACTAAATACGCAAAAAATAAGCGCTCTAATAAGAGATAATCTTTACTATCCAATGGCGGCACGCAAGAGAAATATCACTGGCAGAGTGAGTATAAAATTTACATTAGGTGTAGATGCAAAAGTTTACAACATTAAAATAGTTGACTCAAGCAGTGATATTTTAAGCCGTGCGGCTATTAAGACGATAGAAGAGTTATAGGGAAAATTTCCAAAACCAAAACAAGAGATAACTCTAAGTCTGCCGATAGACTATAGTTTAAATTGATTATATATTTTAAAGATACAAGAAGGCTCTATAAATGACATGTAAATACAACGATAATCACCATCATCACCCTCTCTCAAATAAAGGTCATGAAGAGGCACATGAACATTCGCATAATCATAGTACCACTAAAGATAAAAAGCTTTTAAAAATCTCTTTTATTATAACTTTTACGGTTATGATAGTAGAGATAATAGGCGGTATTTATGTAAATTCTCTGGCACTCATCAGTGACGCTATACATATGTTTACGCATGCATTTGCGCTAGGACTTTCACTTTTTGCGCTTATTGTCTCTACAAAAGTTATTGATGAAAATAAGTCGTTTGGCTACTTTAGAGCCGAAGTTCTCGCGGCATTTATAAACGGTCTTACTATAGCACTTTCCGTTCTTTGGATAGTTTATGAAGCGATAATGAGACTCTTTCATCCAGAGGAGATACTTGCAGGTGCAACTATAGTGATAGCTGCTTTAGGACTTGTGGTAAATGTAATAACGGGACTTATTCTTCTTAGAGCAAATCATGACAACATAAATATTAAAGCTGCATTTTTGCATATGCTCTCAGATACAATCTCCTCTGCGGCTATTATCATAGGCGCTGTGGTTATCTACTACACACAGTTTTATATACTTGATACCATTTTGGCGCTGCTTGTAGCTATTGTAATAGCAAAATGGGCAAAAAGCCTGCTCAGTGACTCTATACATGTTCTTTTAGAGGGTTCGCCGTATAATACCAAGGAGATAAGAAGTGCGATTTTAGAAGAGTTTGAGCATGTGGTTGATGTACATGATATACACTGTTGGGAGATTTCGCATAACTACTATTATCTTACATGTCATATAGTTTTGGATTCAAAAGAGGAGAAGCTGTATAACGATACTATTGTTGATATAGGTGAATTTTTAGAGCATAAATTTATCATAGCGCATGCAACGATACAGATAGAGTTTGCCAATTAGGAGATTGAGTTTTATGCTCTCACTTGGTTTCTGCCGCCTCTTTTTGCTTCGTAGAGTTTTTCATCGGCTCTTTTTATAGTCTCTTCAATCGTCTCATCGTCCTCATGAAGCGCGATACCAAAACTGCAAGTTATAGCAGGTACATTTTCAAGTTTGTTGTTTTGTACTACAAATCTTAAGTGTTCTGCTTGTCTTATGATATTTTCTATAGTTTTGGCGTACATGACAATAACGAACTCTTCACCGCCCCATCTTATTAGTTTGTCGTCTTTTCTTATAAAGCGGCTTATGGTATCAACTAGATTTTTTAGAACTTTATCTCCCATATCATGACCGTAGTTATCGTTTATTTCTTTGAAATAATCAATATCAAAGAGCATGATTCCTGTTTTGGCATTTTGTTTTTCGTTATTACTGATTATGCTTTTTATAGAGGAGTCGAAAAATGTTCTGTTATAGGCATTTGTAAGTTGATCTTTAACTGCTCTTATCTGCAACTGCAGCTTTTCAAACATAGTTTCGCTTATATCACTAAAATTTATGATATATGTTAGCGGGTCATAGTTGTTGATGGAGACAGAAAAAGCATGTGGTATTTTGTCTTTGTTATTCATGGAGACAATTCTCTCTCTGCCGGAGAGGTTTAACATGCTTCTTACCCAATGCTCTTCTTTTGGTAATATTTTTCCTGTATGAAAAAAATTACCTTCTTGTGTAAAGAGGTCACATATGCAGTTATACTTTTTTGAAAACTCTTCTAAATCTTTGTACCCAAAAAAATCAAAAAACTTCTGATTTGCAAATAGTATTTTAGTTGCATCAGTCAAAATAACAATGCTGTCTTGCAAGTCTATAAATTTATGCAGTTTGTCTAAACTGTTTTTTTGGTGGGTAATGTCCGAGATGATGCCCTCTAAAGTTTGTAAACCATCTTCGTATGTTCTTTTTTTGCCGCTCTCTCTAACCCATACAATATCGCCGATAGAGTTTAAGATTCTATATTCTATGGTATATGCATCTTCATTTTTTAGAGCTTCTTTGATTTTTAAGATAACTGCTTGTTTATCATCTGGATAAATAATATCTCTATAATTTCTGATTTTATTTAGTATAAAACCTTGCGTTTTATAACCTGTTATTTTATGAACGGCTCTGTTTATAAAAAGCATCGTCATCTCATTATCAGCTTTACATTTAAATATAATATCGGGAATATGGTTGACTATGGATTGAAGTTCATTTTGGATATGAGATATCTTTTCTTCATACGCCATGATGTTTGTTACATCATGAACAGTTCCCATAGTGTAAATGTGCTCACCTTTTTCGTCGTAAACATGATGCCCAATCTCATTTACATGAGCAATTGATTTGTCACTTCTTATTATTTTGTGATGAATCTGGTAGTCACTTTTTGTTTTTACAGACTCCTCAAAAGTCCTCTTTAGCTTCTCTGTATCATCCGGATGAACATAACTTAAAAAAATCTCATAATCGGGTTCAATTGATTGCGGTTCAAGATGAAAAATATTATAAACTTCATCACTCCATGTCAATTTATTTGTTTTTGCATTAAACTCCCAAGAACCAAGTTTTGCATTGTGCTGTATCTCTTTTAGAAAACTATTGCTTTTTTCTAGCAGCTCATGTTTTTTTCGAATCCTATAATAAAGATACGTAAGAAGGGCAAGAAGAAAAATAATAACCGCATTTATTAATATATCTTTTTTGAACATAAATTCAAGCGATGGATTTGAACGGCTGATGATAAGATATGCTACATGTTTATTTGAGTATTTGTTAAAAATCGGGATAAAAGTCGTGATATAAAATTTATCATCAAGATATGTAAAAAAATTAAATATCTCTCCGCTAGAAATCTTTTTTTCTAGGTCTGGATACTCGGCGGTTAATTTCTCAATAAGTTTGCTTCCGCCTTGCGAGATACTTTTTTCATATAAATACTCACGGCTGATATTGCTTTGAATATAGTTTTGTTTTTCATTTTCAAAAACCTTTTTCTCAACCACATCTTTTTTAATTATAAAATCTACATCAGCTACGGATTCACTCTTTAGATGCTTTACTATCTCATACATAGATACGGAGATTTCAACACTTCCGTAGTGCTTACCTTCTTGAAGGATAGGATAGATAAATCTATATCCGTTATATATTCTTCCCTCTTCAAAACCAGAAACAGGCTCTTTGTATTTGTTTACATAAGCGACGGTATCTCGTATGCCTTCTAGGTTGTCTCCGTATTTTTCTACACTGTGAAATCTTAAAAAACTCTCGTTATTTGGTAAGTGAAAATGAAGTTGTTTTATCTTAAATAACTGAGCTTTCGCACCTAATTTTAATCGATATGCTTTCTAAAACAACTGTAAGTAGGGCATAGTAATAAAATACTCCATGGTACTTGACACTNAAACTGAAAAATACATGTCAATAGATATGACAAATGCTGAGAGAATACCGCTACTACCGAATGTAACACTATAAAATTAGGTGCGAAAGCTCAGTTAAATAATTTCATAGAGTTAAAACTGTCAATTAACAGACTATAGAGTTCTTCTCTTGCATGGTTTTTCTCTGTCATGTCGGTGCTGTTTGCTTTTTTCATTAAAGCAAAAACTTCAGGAACGTTTATCTTAGTGCTAAAGAAGATTTCGGAGTGCGTTTTGTATGCTTTTGTAATAGTGCTGTATGTTACAGAAACCATCTCTTTTTCATGTGCTAAGACCTCTTTTTTAAGGTTTTTAATCTCTTGGTCTCTCACGAAAAGAGCGAAGGCACTTAAGCCGATAAAAATAAGTAGGTATTTTATGTTTTTTTTATTTTTCAAAGGCACCATTCTTTAACGTAGCTGATTTTAGTTCGCAATTATAGCTTCTATTTTTAAAGACACAATAAAGAGAAATCCCAAAACTAAAATCTTAAGTTATAGTATGAAAATCTAGTAATTGTTTTATAATTGAACGTTTTGAATAATTAAGTTTTTAGATTGCCGCGTCGTTTATATATCATTGCGAGGAGTTTACGACGAAGCAATCTGTATTTAATCTAACTAATCGGAAAGCTTTTTTAAAAGTCTCCCTTAGCTGCCAAATCCATCATTTTATACATAGTGTCTCTTACATGTTCAGCTTTTTTCATCATTTCAGGCGGTAAAGTGTGACCACCAAAAAGCAGAAGCTCCATAGCCATAGTCATTAGCCATCTATCACCGTTGTCATCTTCAACTACAAGGATTCTACAAGGCATAAACGCACCGTAAGCTTCCGAATAGTCAATAAATGTCTTTGCAATATTTGGAGCACAATAATGTAAAATTCTAATATATCTTTGTCTTTTACCGTTATGATCATGCATCTCTGCCATTCTAGAATCACCGACTTGAAGCATATTTGCTTCACCGGCTATACTGTTCATAGATTCTATAACATCATCTGTGCTAACGTTTGGATCAATTTTAACTCTTCTAACCATTGCATCGGCAGATCTTCCGGTTGTAAGCACTGCATTAAACATATTCATATATGCACCCATTGCTTTTGGGTCTAGCTTTGAAGCTTTATCCATTTTAGTACTTAAATCATATTTTACAAATACCACTAAAATTGCAACTATAACAATGGCACCAATAATACTTAAAATATTTTTTAACAAGTTAATTTAGATCCTTTAAAATATAATAATCACAAATAATAAGATTAATGTGATAAAAGTATTATATATAAGAAATCTTTATTTAAATATAAAAAGATGACATAATATTAACTTATCAAGCGTTATTTTGTCTTAACTTATTTTTTTGGGCTCTCAAGGTATATAGTACACCAACCATCTGGGCTAATGGAACCTTCAACGACCTTGCACTCATTTGTAGCCGGTAGAAAATGGATACAATCGATACATTTTTTTCCATCTTTTGGAGTATCTTGATATTTGAGCTTATCTTTAGCAGCTTTTGCATAAAGCGGTGTCGTACTCCACGTTATTAAACCCAGCATTGCTATATACTTTAAAAAACCTCTTCTAGTTGAATCTTTCATAACACTCTCCTAAATTAGAAATCAATTAATACTCTATAAATATATTCATTACTATATTAAATTATAATAAATTATTATAAATACAATGCCGATTCAAGTTTAAATGCAAACTCTTGAGTTATATATTGGAAGTTTGTGAAAGTAGGAAGTTTGTAGAAAAAAAGTTGGTGACCCCGAGGAGAATCGAACTCCTGTAACATGGATGAAAACCATGGATCCTTACCGCTAGACGACGGGGCCAACAATTTATAGAAATGGTGTCCTGTGATGGATTCGAACCATCGGCCACATCATTAAAAGTGACGTGCTCTACCAGCTGAGCTAACAAGACTTGTTTATGCCTCAAACCTATTGTTTGTGGACGCGAATTATAGACAAATAGAGAATGCTTGTCAAGAAAAAAGAGCATAAATTTGAAAATTCTTATCTATTGAGCGCATAATGATAGATGGAATTTACTTAATAACTCGAAATCTGTAATATAGGTAAAGAGAAGATACTTTTTTTTATAAAAATTTTCTATAAAAATAAATTATTTTTGTATATTTTGGTAAAATTGTGATAAAAAAGTCAAAAGGAGTGCTTTGGAAGCGGTTGTAATAGCATCAGCATCGTTTTTTGCGGCACTTTTAACCTTTTTTAGCGGATTCGGGCTTGGTACTCTTCTTATGCCGGTTGCAGCTATTTTTTTTCCACCTACAATAGCGATTGCGATAACTGCGGTAGTTCATTTTGCAAATAATGTGCTTAAGTTTTTTTTAGTAGCAAAAAGCGCAAATATAAAAGTTTTACTCTCTTTCGGTCTACCTGCCGTTGTTTTTGCTTTTTTGGGAGCCTATTTACTAGGGTTTTTGTCTGATATGGATGTGCTTTATGCGTACAAGTTTTTTGATAAGAGCTTTTTTATTACCCCGATTAAGCTCAGCATAGGGCTTTTAATACTTTTTTTTGTGATGCTTGAGTCGTTGGCGTTTTTTTCTAAAATCGCACTGGATAAAAGATGGCTTCCTTTGGGCGGAGTGTTGAGCGGTTTTTTTGGCGGGTTATCAGGAAATCAGGGAGCATTTAGAAGTATGTTTTTGCTCAAAGCAGGTCTTGGCAAAGAGCAGTTTGTCGCAACGGGCGTAGTGCTTGCGGTAATGGTTGATAGTGCCAGAATGATAATATACAAAGAGAGTTTTTTGCTTCATACGGAGATAGATTGGAGCATGATACTAATAGCAACGAGTGCGGCTTTCTTGGGAACGCTTGTAGGGAATAGAGTGTTAAAAAAAGTATCTATAGAGTTTATACGCATAGTTGTCTCCGTATTGCTTGTTATCATCTCTTTGGGACTTATAAGCGGTGTGATTTAGTGCTTGTTTTAATAGAGATTATGGATAAATAGCAAGATGAATTACTTTAGTTTTGAATATGCCTATTTTATCCTGCTATTGCCTCCCGTTTTATACTGCATGTATAAGTGCAGGGAGCAGATGAAGTCGAAATTTTTCGTTCATCTACACTTTTTATCTGCAAAAAAGAGTTTCATAAAACTTGAGAGGCTTTTAAAGATTACTGTTTTTATACTGCTGTGCATCGCTCTTGCTTCTCCGATAGTAATCGATAAATTTAACCCACTAAACAGGCATGGAAAAGATATTGTCCTCTCAATCGACGGGAGCGGTTCTATGAACGCATCGGGTTTTGACAGCGAGAATGAGGTAAGCAAAGTAGAGAGACTTAGCCGTTTTGAGATTGCAAAGCTTATTGCAACTGAATTTATACACAAACGTGAGAGTGACAATGTGGGAGTTGTTCTTTTTGGTGATTTTGCTTTTATCGCCTCTCCGATAACTTACGAAAAAGAGATAGTTGTTGATATGCTTAACTACCTTTCGCACGGTATGGCAGGGCAGAATACGGCAATAGGAGAGGGCATTGCTCTGGGTGTTCGTGCGTTTAAACACTCAAAAGCAAAAAGTAAAATTATTATCCTCTTAACAGACGGCGAACACAACAGCGGAGATATCGCGCCAAAAGATGCCATAGAGTTATCAAAAAAGCAAGATATAAAGATATATACCATCGGTATGGGTAACAGAGGCGAAGCTGATGAGGCGCTTTTGCAAAAGATAGCGTATGAGAGCGGGGGCGAGTTTTTTTACGCAGAATCTGCAAAAAAGCTGGGAGAGGTTTACGAAAAGATAGATGAGCTTGAATCCTCAAAGATAAAGAGCAGAGAGTATCTCTTAAAAGATTACTACTACTGGACGGTCTTACTTTTAGCGCTGGCAATTTTGCTCTTTTTACTCTATAGAGAGGTGCGAAGATGACTTTGCTTTATCCGCAATATCTCTGGCTTTTGCTTCTTCTTTTGCCGCTTTTTATAAAGAAGGATTTCAGAGAGTTAAGAGTGAGTGTATACGGCTACATGTTAACCTTTCTCTTTATCGTTGCGGCACTCTCAAGACCTGTTATCGAACAAGAACCTATTGAGTCAAAACAGATGCTAAGTGATGTTATCATCGGAGTCGATCTCTCTTTTTCCATGCAGGGAAGCGACTTGGAGCCGACAAGGCTTGGCTTTGCAAAAGAGATGCTCAAAAAACTGGTTGAAGTTGAAAAAAAGAGCAGGTTCGGCGTTCTTGGATTTACTACAAATGCGGTTGTTCTCTCTCCGCTTACCGAAGATAAGGAGCTTCTGCTTCATCTTTTTGGCGCACTTGATGAGAAGTTTATCATCACGCAGGGAAGCTCCGTCATGTCGGCTCTTAAACTCTCAAGAAAGATGTCCGCTTCAAAAAAAGCCACGGTTGTGTTGTTTAGCGACGGCGGAGATGAACTTGGCTATGAGGCGGAAGCGCATTTCGCCAAAGAGAACTCTTTGGTTGTAAATATTTTTATGACAGCCTCTGCAATGGGTTCAACGCTAAAGCTGCAAAACGGCGAACTTTTAAAAGATGAACTGGGTGATATTGTCGTAAGCCGCCAAAATAGCGCATGTAAAGAGATTTGCGATGCTACGGGCGGAATCTATACCAAAGATTTTGACGAGCTTCTTGATGCGCTTGATGCACAAAAGAGCAAAGATAAAGAGAGCAAAACTACCATCATGAGAAATTTGGAGCTTTTTTACTACTTTATAGCCTTGGCAATAATCACATTTTTGGTAAGCGTGACGACTCTAAAGAGGTACGTAGTGATGTTTATGCTTCTTTTTGGAGTTCATCTTAGTGCAAGCCAAAATATGGAGTTTTTCAACAAAGCGAGTGAGTTTTACAGAAGCGGCGAGTATGAAAAGGCGTTGCAAAATTTTGAGATGCTAAAGTCCGCCGATATAGAGACTAAATCCATTATCTACTACAATATAGGAAATAGTTTTGTAAGACTGCAGCAGTTTGAAAAAGCAAGAGAAGCGTACATAAAATCTCTAACGCTCATGTACTCTAAAGAGGCGGATGAAAATCTGGAGTTCATCCGCGGGGCGGGGGAGAAAAAAGAGATGAACACAGGTAAACAGCAGAGCAAAGAGAAATCGGCACTCGCCAAAAAAGAGCAGAGTAAAAAGCAAAAAGAGGGCGGCGGCTCAAACATGCAGGTGAGTGCGCAAGCGAGCAGCGGGTCGGACGATAAGGGCAAAAAAACAAAATCTCAAAACCAGATAAATTTAGACGGCGGCAAAGCAAAACTCAGCTCAAGGCAGTATGAGCTTATAAATAAGAGGAGCGTAGATGAGAAAAAGCCTTGGTAGAGTGTTTTTAACACTTTTTATATTTTTACATGTAGGGCTTTTTGCTTCGGCGTACAAATGGAGCGCGTACGCAAATAAAAAGACCGCATATCTTCATGAAGCCATCCATCTAAAATATGTGTGCAGCTTCAGTGATGCCTCAGAGCTTTATACCATTGAGTTTAATCACGCTAGAGAGTATGAAAAATTCACTCTTAAAAACCTAAGGAGCAGTGAGCAGATAGTTGATGGCAAGAGGGTAAACAGTTATGAGTTTGTAGCGTTTGCAAAAGAGGCGCTCGAGATAGAGTTTGCATTTGAAGCCATCATGAAAAAGACCACAAAAGAGTCGATTGAAGATACTGTTATCGGAAGAGACAATGTTCAAAAAGAGGACTTTACGAAAGAGGCTATTAAACAGAAGGTTTTAAGAGTTAATATTAAAGAGACAAACACTCCGCTTGTCGGTGATTTTGCCGTTGAGGCAAAAAAAAATGAACCAAAAGTAAAGGCGTATGAACCGTATCACATGGAGGTTTCAATCAAAGGAGTGGGAAATTTTGAAGCACTAAAACCTATAGAGTTTAACATTGAGGGCGTGAGAGTTTTTGCAGAAGAGGCCGCGCAGAACTATAAACTTAGCGAAGACGGCTTGCATGGAGAGTGGAGGCAAAAGTTTGCTTTTGTGGCAGAGAAAGATTTTCGGGTTCCTAAGATTGAGATAGAGTATTTCAGCCTTAGGGAGCAAAAATTGCAAAAGTTTGTCATAAATGCTCTGGATGTGGGCGTTGAAGCAGGTTTTAAAAAAGAGGAGCTTCTTGATGAAGAACCAAAGAGTGGTTTTGAGTTTGACTACAGTTACTTCTACTACATGTTGGTGTTTATTGCAGGATTTTTAGCCGCAAAAATAAAGATAAAAAAAAGAGTGTTTAAGAAAAATAGTAATGAAGAGTTTATACAAAAAGTACAAGAGGCAGAATCACTCGATGAACTTATGATACTGCTTGTTTTAAAAGATGCAAAGAAATATGAGAAGATAGTTATGGATATCGAAGCAAAAAAGATAACATCGCTTAGCGGCGTAAAGAAGAAGGTGTTATATATGTAAAATCCCTTATAAATAATGCTGTTAATTAAAATTCACTAAAATACCCTATAAAAGAGTGCGTAAAGTAAAAAACGGATGGATAAAATCATAACTTATAAAAAATACAAAATTTTAATGCTGCTTTTGATTTTAATAATAAATAGCGGCTGTTCTCAAAAAGTAAAGATTCGCTCTCTTGAACCGGCTGAGATAGGTCGTGCTTCTACAGCGAAAAAAGTAACGGTCATGGAGTTTAAAAATGACAGAATCGGACTCTCTGACAAAATAGAAGCAAAACTCTCAAACAAAAAAATCGATAGCAAAAGCTACTTTACGATGATAAATAGAAAAGATTTTAACAAAATTATAGAAGAGCAAAAAATCCAAAACAGCGGTCTTGTGGATGTCTCTACGGTAGTTGAGGTAGGCAATCTTATCGGTGCAGAGGCAATTATATCGGGAAATGTGGGGCGTGCTACTTCAAACGATACGCATTTTTTAGAGCCAAGAATAGCATGTGCGGATAAAAAATGTAAAACATTTAGAACTTATAATGTAAGATGTACAAAAAGAGTTGTCGGGCTCTCAGCTGAGATTCGTATGGTAGATGTGACAAAAGGGGATATAATCTACGCCGATACTATGCGCAGAACCTCAGAGTACAAACACTGTGTAGATGATTCGCGCGCTTTTCCCTCAACAGAGATAGCAGCACAAAAACTAGCAGATACGATAGCAGAGAGTTTTACAAGCAAACTAACCCCTCATTACCGCTTTTTTGAAGTGGTTTTACTTGAAAAACCCGATATAGATTACAATAAACAAGACGAGAAGCTCTTAGATGTCTCTTTAGAGTATATAAAACAGAATAGATTTGACAAAGCCGAGAGATTTCTTATAGATTTGGTAGATGCTACGCAGCAAAAAAGCTATGTTCCCCTTTATAATCTCGGTGTTATAAAAGAGGCACAGGGAGCTTACGCAGAGGCGCAAAAATATTATAAGATGGCAGATGATTTGGCAGTTGAACCCGTAGAGGAGATTAACAGTGCTTATGTAAGGATTCAAAATCTTATCCAAAAAAGCAATATGGCTAAAGAGCAGATAGTACGTTAAAAGAGGTAATGATGAGATATTTTTTTATACTGTTTTTAACAGCCGCTTCTCTTTTGTTTTTTGGCTGTGCTTCTAAAGAGGTAGAATCGGTACAAAAAAAAGAGCTTCCCTCATGGTATCTTAATCCTCCAAAAACGACACAGACTACTCTTTATGCTCTAGGAGAGGGTGAAGATACACAAGAGGCAATAAAAAATGCCCTAAATATGATGGCTTCCACACTTAGTGTTTCAATCTCATCGCAGTTTGATTCCAAAAAGGTAGTGCAGGAGGGTTTAGTAAACACTCATCAATCAACGGTTGTAAGCACTACTCAAAGTGATGTCAAAAAAATCCGTATAAGCAGTTATGAGTTGATAGAGTCGCATAAACTCGGTTTTAAAAATTATATCGTTTTAATAAAATCGCAAAAACAGAAACTATTTGAGAGTCTAAAAAGTGAGTTAGAGCAAAAGTTTGCTCTTGTGGATTCGCATATAGCGTCACTCTCTTTACATCATGCACTTCATCGGCTTGGCGGTTATAAAAAAATAAAAGATGAGATTAAAGACGTACCTGATACTCTTGTCGTTATGAACGTATTAAATGGCTTGTATGATGGCAGAGAGTATATTCAAAAGATACAGAGAGTAAACTCTTCATATGAGAAACTACTCTCAAGCATATCCGTTGAAATAGAGTGCGACAGTGATTCCAAAGGTTTTAAACCTCCTATAAAAGAGGGGTTTAGCACTAAAGGTGTGCGTATAAAAGACGGCAAGGGCAGCTTGCATTTTAGAGTGGTTGTAAAGTCAGATGCGCAAAAAGCCTCTTCCTATGGATTTACGCTTGCCCGCTTTGCAATAGATATAAGTGTTAAAGATTATAAAGGCTCGATAGTGGCAAGCAATAAATTAAATATTGTAGGACACTCGACGCAAGGGTATGAGGTAGCTAAAGAGGATGTTGCGATAAAGCTTGATAAGATGATAAAAAAAGAGGGAATTGAGAAAATAATCGGTCTTGATTTGTAGTCATTTAACAAACTGTTGATACCTTTTTGATATAATCTGCTCAATTTAAAAATAAGGCAAAGAACTTATGATTTCTAAAATAGAGTTGATTAAAAAAGAGGTTTCTAAGGTAGTTGTAGGGCAGGAGAAGATGATTGACTCGCTTCTCATTGCTCTTTTGTGTGAAGGACATATTCTTATAGAGGGTGTTCCCGGACTTGCTAAAACTACAACGGTAAATGCGCTTGCAAAAAGTCTCGGGCTTAATTTTAAACGTGCACAGTTTACGCCCGACCTTCTTCCCTCAGACATACTCGGTGCTGAGATATACGATCCTCAAAATAACAGTTTTAAGATAAAAAAAGGTCCGATATTTACAAATCTTCTTTTGGCGGATGAGATAAACCGCTCTCCTGCAAAAGTTCAGTCTGCTCTGCTTGAGGTTATGCAGGAGAAGCAGGTAACGCTTGGAGATACAACTTTTAAGCTAGAACCTCCGTTTTTTGTTATGGCTACGCAAAACCCCGTTGAACAAGAAGGTGTCTATCAGCTTCCAGAAGCGCAGCTGGACAGATTTATGCTCAAGCTCATTGTAGATTACAACACAAAAGAAGAAGAACTAGAGATTGCCAGACGTATATCAAGCGGCAATTTTGAGGCTATAGAGAGTGTTATAACACATGAAGATTTGAATGCGTTAAAAGCCGCGGTAAAAAACGTACATGTAGACGCTCAAGTTGAAGAGTATATGATTGAGTTGGTCAATGCGACAAGAAATCCTCATGAGTACGGACTTGATGAGATAAAAGATTTTATACAGTTCGGTGCATCGCCGCGTGTAAGCATCGATATGTTTAAAGCAGTAAAGGCTATGGCATTTATGAGAGGCAAAGATTTTGTTACACCTGTTGATGTCGCTTACATCGCAAAAGAGCTTATGCGTCACCGTATTGTTTTAACGTACGAGGCTGAAGCTGAGGGAGTTACAACCGATGAGATTATAGAAAAAGTGCTCCAAGCCGTAGCAATACCGTAGATTTGGTATAAACTATGAGTAAACTCCAAAAGATATTGGTTCGCGCAAGACGTCAGGTTTTTAGCGAAATGGTCGGTAATAACCCATCTATTTTTCAGGGTGAAGGGTATGACTTTATCGAGCTAAGAGAGTATATGCCCGGCGATGATATCCGTCATATCGACTGGAATATTACCGCCAAGATGCAGCGTCCGTTTATCAAGATATTTCGCGAAGAGAGAGAGTTGAATATTGTAGTCGTCTCTGTTTTAAACGGAAGCGTGCATTTTGGCTCTAAAAGATTTAAGCAAGAAACAATTGCCCAAACAGCCGCACTTTTGGGATTTTCAACGCTTAAAAACGGTGACTTGCTAAGTTCTTATATCTTTACGGATGAGATGATTTCACATTCAAAACCGAGTAAGAAACTGCATCAAATCCAAAAAAATGTCCAAGATATCTTAGAGTTTGACGCTATAAACAAAAAAGTTGATTTCAAAGTAATCGCCGATACGCTCTTTAAAAGGCTTAAAAGAAAATCGCTTATATTGATAATCGGAGACTACTTTGAGATACCGGACTTCAGGCTTTTGGCGAGAAAACATGAGGTGCTCTGTGTCATAGTGAGAGACCATCTTGAAGAGCACCCGCCAGAGATGGGTTTTGCATCGCTTGTGGATCCTGAGAGCGGAGCGGTTTTGGAGGGCGATTTTAACGCTTCGAGTGTAAAAACATATAGCCAGAAGGTCGCCGCACATGACCATAGACTCTTTGATAGACTAAGACGTGACGGCATACGATTTACAAAAATATATACTGATGCAAATGCAAGTGTTGCATTGCGCAGACTTTTTGAGGGCAGATAATGGCACAGGAACAAAGTTACGATATCCCGCTGCATGACATAAAACCCATAGTTGAGGTACAAGAGTATTCGCTCTACTACTTTTTAGGGGTTATTTTTGTACTCGCTCTTTTGATTATCGCTCTAGGTTATCTTATCTACAAGTATATTCAAAAGCGCAACGCCTTTAATCTTCGCAAAGAGCACTGCAGACTTTTAAATTCGCTTGATTTGAAGAATACAAAAGACAGTGCTTACATGATAACCTCTTTGGGTGCTACGTTTAAAGATGACAGCCCAAGACATAAAGAGATGTATGAAAACCTCACAAACCGCCTAGAAGAGTATAAGTATAAAAAAGAGGTGGAGAGTTTTAGCGGGGAAGTTTTAGGCTATATTGCGCTTTACAAGGAGATGATTGATGCTTGATGGAGTTTATTTTGAATTTCCACAAATTGCACTCCTTATCATCTTTTTTATTTTGTGCGCTTTTCTTTGCAAAATGAGGCTCCCATCCATCTATTTTCCTCATACGGCAGAGTTTTTAAAGCATAGCGTCTCGGCATCAAAAACACTTCTTTTTTTAAAGTGGTTTGGAGTTCTCATGATGATACTCTCCCTCATGTCGCCCGTAAAAGACGAGCCTTATGAACTTGAACCCAAAGAGGGGTATGAGATAGCTCTGATTTTGGATGCTTCAGAGTCTATGAAAGCAGAAGGTTTTGATGCAAAAAACCAATATCTTACAAGGTTTGACGTTGTAAAAGAGATTGTCGGCGAGTTTATAAAAGATAGACAAAACGACAACATAGGTCTGGTCGTATTTGGTGCATACTCTTTTATAGCGTCGCCTCCGACTTATGATGCGGACATCTTAAACAAAATCCTCTCGCAGCTCTCTATCGGAATGGCGGGAAAATATACGGCACTTAATACATCTTTGGCGCAGGGTGTAAATCTCCTGAAAATGGGAAGTTCAAAGACTAAGATAGCAATCTTGCTCACGGACGGTCACTCTACGCCTCAAATCGATAAAATCCCGCTTGACGTTGCACTTGATATGGCAAAAAAAGAGGGTGTAAAAGTTTATCCTATAGGCATAGGAATGCCGCATGAGTACAACAGAGATGTGCTGCTCCAAATTGCAAATGAGAGCGGCGGAGTGGCATTTGGCGCTTCAAATGCAAATGAACTAAAAGAGATTTATAAAAAAATAGATGAGTTAGAGAAGTCTGAGATAAGGGGTGAGAGTTTTACAAACACAAAATACTACTATCACTTTCCTCTTTTTCTCTCACTTATTTCGCTGATGCTCTACATCTATCTTAGAAACAAAAAAGGTTACGCATGACATTCCTGCACCCTGAATTTCTATACTACATGATGCCTCCGCTTTTTATTCTTTTTGCCCTGCTGCTTACTCAAAAAGAGCAGCATGCAGAGTTTTTCAGCCAAGAGGTTATGCAGAAGCTTCGTGTCAGTTCAAATACTCTCACGCAAAGAGCAAGAAATGCGCTCTTTTTTTTAATGGGGTTTTTTATGATAATCGCACTTGCCCAGCCTGCCATAAAAGAGGGTACGGCTCTAGTAAAAGCAAAAAGTGCGGACATCATGGTTGCTCTGGATATTTCGGACTCCATGCTGGCACCGGACATCTATCCAAACAGACTAGAAGCCGCGAAACTAAAAGTACTAACTCTTTTAGAAGAAGCGCCAAATGAGCGCATAGGTATAGTCGCATTTGCAAAAAATTCCTATCTCGTATCTCCTCTTAGTTTTGACACCGCTGCAGTGGCATTTTTGCTGCGCAAGCTTGATACGTCATCTATTACAGAGCAGGGAACGGACTTTTTGTCTGTTTTGGATGTTGTAAGTAAAACTCAAAAAAATGATGGTAAAAAGTATCTTCTTATATTAAGCGACGGCGGAGATAAAGATGATTTTTCCAAAGAGATTGAAGCGGCAAAAAAACATAACATCACCGTTTTTGTACTCGGTGTTGCTACACAAAAAGGCTCGCCTATAAAGCTTCAAGACGGAACTCTTGTTAAACACAAAGGCGAGATTATTATCTCAAAACTAAACGAGAAGATTGCGGATTTGGCAACAAAAACAGGCGGAGTTTATATACAAAGCACGACATCCTCAGATGATATAAAAAAGATGTTTCAAGAGATAACCGGGATAAGCGAGGAGAGAGAGTTAAAAAGTGAAGAGATTCAAAAACATAAACCCCTCTTTTACTATCCGCTGGGAGTTGCACTTTTTATTCTGCTCCTTGCTACGAGTTCACTCGGCAGAATAAAAACCGGCGCATCTATCTTTATTTTATCTTTTGTTCTTTTTAATGCTTCACATGTAGAAGCGAGAATCTTTGATTTTATGGAGTTGAAAAAGGCGAGAGAGGCGTATGAGAGCGGCAGTTACGGCGAGTCGGCAAAGTTATACGATGAGCATGCAAAAAGTTCTCAAAATTCTAGTAGTTACTACAACGCCGCAAATGCTTACTATAAAGATAAAAAATATAATGAGGCGATAGAAGCATACAAAAAAGCGGCTTTTGAAGAGGAAAATCTTAAGGCAAAAAACCTCTCAAATCTCGGAAATGCCTATGCAAAAAGCGGCGATTTGCAAAAGGCGGCAGAGTCTTATGAGGAGTCTTTAAAAATAAAAGACGACAAAGAGACAAAAGATAACCTCCAAGAGGTAAAAAAGCTTTTAGAAGAGCAAAAAGAAGGCGATAAAGAACAAGAGAAGCAAGAGCAAAGCGATAAAGAGCAGGACTCAAAAAAAGATGAGAACGGCGATGAAGATAAGTCTAAAAAAGATAAAGACGGCGATAAAAATCAAGACTCAGAAGAGGATGAAAAAAAGAGTGATTCAAAAGATGAAAAGTCTGAGGATGCAAAACAAAAAGAGTCTCAAAACGAAGAGTCTAAGAGTGATGAGGGCGATGATGATAATAAAACGGAACAAAAGAGCAAAAAGAGCGATTTAGAGGAGCTTAAGAAGAGCGATGAAAACGGTTCTGCTCAAACTTCCTCAATGCCAAACGAGATGAGCGATGAAGAGCAGATGAAGTGGATAGAGCAGCTAAATTCGGGCAATGCCACATATCTTTATAAGCTAAATGACGAAGATGCAATACGAAAAAATTTAGATGAGAAACCATGGTGAGAAACAAAGGTAAATTATGAGAACTATTACTAAACTACTATTTTTACAACTGCTGTTTTTAAATACAGCGTACGCCCAAGTTGTTGCTGCTGTAACTCCAAAAGAGGTTGAACTTGGCGAGATGGTAACATATTCGCTCACTATCTCAGGAGAAGATATTACAAGACCCAATATACGCAGATTATGCGATAGTGATGTTATATCTACAAGCTCTCAAACAAGCATGCAGATAACAAACGGAGCAATCAGTAAAAACTACATGTTAAGCTATAAATTTGTTCCGCAAAAAAGCTGCGTAATCAATCCTGTCGAGGTTGAAATTGACGGCAAAACAGAGTCTAGCAACTCAGTAGAGATAAAGGTAGTTCCAATCAGCGGTGCAAAAGATTTGGACTTTGTTTTAAAGCTGCAAAGCAGTAAAAAAGAGCTTTTTGTAGGAGAAGCGTTTGATTTGACGCTCACTTTTAAACAAAGAAGCGATGCCCAAGCGGTTGAGAGCGAATTTACCCCGCCTGAACTAAAAGGTTTTTGGATAAAAAACGAGTCACAGCCAAAAAGGTATCAAGACTCAAAGTATACTATTACCGAAATAGTCTACTCTATCGCACCACAAAGAGCAGGAGAGTTAAAAATCTCACAAGCACAGATGAGAATAGCTTCACGAGGTTCAAGGACAAGCAGCTGGGGAGATTGGATTCCTACCATAAAGTGGAAAACCTACTTTTCAAATGAGTTGAGTTTTGATGTAAAACCACTTCCTTCAGGCGTTAGTTTGGTCGGAGATTTTGCCATAAAAGCTATTGTAGACAAGAGTCAAATCAAAGCAAATGAGGCGGTAAACTTAACCTTGCAAGTAGAAGGCGAGGGAAATTTTGAGGATATAAAAAGCTTCAAACCACAAATGGAAGATGTAGCCGTATTTGATGAAAAAATTGTCATTGAGGGCAAAAAACTTACTCAAAAGATAGCTTTTGTATCAGATAGGGATTTTACGATTCCATCCTTTTCTCTGCGCTATTTTGACCCACAGACAAAAGAGGTAAAAGAAGTTTCTACAAAAGAGATAAAAGTTGATGTTATAAACGAGCAGATAAAAGAGGAATTGGTTGTTAAAAAAGAGGAGGCTGTCGCAGTACATGAAACACATGCACTACCTGCTAAAGAGTATGACATGTTTACTCTTGTGTTCATTTTCATCGGCGGAGTAGCAGCAGGTGTTTTAATTATGCTCTATAAGCCATATCTTGCTTCTGCAAAAAAATCAAAAGGCGGCTCTATAAAAGAGCCAAAAGTACTATTGGCAAAGCTTCTTGCTTTTAAAGATGACAAAGAAGTTGCTCAAATTGTGGAGATTTTGGAGAAGAACATCTACTCCGCAGATAAGATAGAGGTAGATAAAAAAGTTTTAAAAGAGCTCTTAAAAAAGTACAAGATTGACTAATCTAAAATATCATGAAGCCTGTTTCCGGCTTCTATATTTTTATGCACCTCTTCCCACTCCTCGTTTTTTATATGCTCTTTTAGGATGCTTAATTCATTTTCAAAAAGTGTTATCGCTTCGAGCAGATTTTCTCTGTTTTGTCTGAAAATATCCTCCCACATGTTTGCAGAACTCTTTGCCAAACGGCTAATGGAACGAAACCCACCCGCAGCAAGAGCTAAAATATTGTGTTTGTTCTCTTGATTCATTACTGTGTTTGCAAGAGAGTATGATATGGCATGAGGCATATGAGAGATAAATGCGGCATGACGGTCATGACTCTTTGCCGACATGAAGTACTTTTTCATCTCAAGCGCACTAAATATCTTTTTGGCGATGTCGGCTTGAGCTTCTCCGCTGTGTTCTAAATCACATATAACGACCGCTTTGTCTGTGTAGAGATTTTCAACTGCAGCAGTTGGACCGAAATTTTCCGTTCCCGTCATCGGGTGTGCAGCTACAAAATTTTCTCTAATGCTTTGAGGTACAGAGTCGATAATCTTTGTTTTGGTACTTCCAAGGTCTATAATAGTCGTACTCTTTTTTATGTCTCTTAAGTTTTCTAGTGCAGCAATTATCCCATCTACCGGAATTGCGAGAAAAATAACATCATAATTTTTAACATCTTCAAATTCTACAATTTTATCAACTAAGCCAAGTGTAATGGCCTCTTGCTGGTGGATTTTATTGTGATCACTTCCCACAACAGTGCTAATAAAATCAAGTTTTTTTAGACTTATGGCAAGAGAACCACCCATAAGTCCAAGTCCTACTATCGCTATTTTCATATCTATTCTTTATTTTAATTTCTCAAATTATACAGAGTTTACTTAATATTAACCTCATAAAAGGTAAAATCCTCTCTTATTTTATAACCTTGGAAACTTAATGAGAAATATTTTAGCACTCTTTGTCATCTTACTGGCGGTAAACTCCTTCGCATATACAATTAACTCTATTAAATATGAAGGCATGGTTAACATGTCAGAGTCCGTAGCATTAAGAATGCTAAAGTTTGAGGTCGGTGAGGTCGTTGATGATA
Organism: Sulfurimonas sp.; assembly: GCA_002899765.1. Classification (GTDB taxonomy): domain Bacteria; phylum Campylobacterota; class Campylobacteria; order Campylobacterales; family Sulfurimonadaceae; genus Sulfurimonas. The sequence goes on from PPDH01000014.1 coordinate 34,280, forward strand.
AGATGCTTGACGCATCCATTAAGACTTACTATAAACAGGGATATTTTGAAGATATTTGGACTACCTTAGACAAAGATGGTGTTTTGACGTTTCACTTTAAGGAGAAGCCGCTTATCTCAAAAATAGAGCTTAAGGGCTGGAAAGAGAATGACACAGAAATCATTGATAGTGTCATTGGGATAAAAGTCGGCGCACTTTATGACGAGAAAAAGATAGAAGCCGCAAAAAAAAGAATTATAGAAACCATAAGCCAAGACGGCAAGATTGACAGTGTGGTAGAGGTTCAAAAAGAGCTTTTAGATAACGGAAGCTATAAAATAGTTTTTGTAGTTAACGAAGGTGAAGAGATAGTTATAGAAGAGCTTAGATACAGCGGTGTTTCAGGTTTAGACAGCGATGAATTTAACGAAATAATTGCGAATAAAGAACGAGAGTTTATGGGATGGTTTTGGGGAAGAGACGACGGTAAGATGAACGTAAACGATTTAGCTTATGACCCGCTTAGAATACGTGATATTTATATGCAGCACGGTTATTTGGATGTCGACGTAAAAGAGCCGTTTGCAAAAGTAAATTTTGATAACTATACGGCGGACATAAGCTATCAGATAAAAGAGGGGGAAGTTTATACCGTTAGTGCGATTACGATAGAACAGCAAAAACAAGTTATTGACGATGAGAAGATTAAAGAGCTGATAAAACTTGAAATAGGCAAACCTTTTAACGTTGAAACCTTCCGCAATGATTCACAAAAAATCAAAACACTCATAGCAGATTTAAGCTATGCGTTTGTTCAAGTTGTTCCTGATTTGAAAAAAGATAAAGAGAAGAAAGAAGTTGAAGTTGTTTTTAAGATTGCGCCCGGCGATAAAGTTAAAATAAGAAATGTAGTAATCGCAGGAAACAGCAGAACCCTTGATAGAATAATAAGAAGAGAACTTTATCTAGGTCCAGGAGACATGTACTCGCTAACAGACCTTTCCGATTCTAGAAATGCACTTGGAAGACTCGGTTTTTTTGATGGAAACACCATTGAAGAAAAAAGAATCGACAACAAGACTATGGACTTGGTAGTTAAGGTAAAAGAGGCTCCTACAGGTAACATTCAGTTAGGTGGAGGATATGGAAGCTATGGCGGACTTCTAGTAAGTATAGCTGTAGATGATAGAAACATATGGGGTTCGGGCATAAATGTAGGACTAAAAATAGAGCGCTCGGAATTGACATCTAACTACTCTTTTAGCATATCTAACCCGAGATTAAATGACAGCGATTTTAGCGGAAACTTCTCTATATATACGTCAGAGTATGAATATGATGACTACACCATACTCACAGATGGTTTAAGCTTAGGATTGGGGCATAGATTTACAAGACATGTTAGCGGCTATCTAGGATATGGATTTTCAAGCAACAGTTATGAATTTGATGAAAACTCGACAATATATAATGAGGACGACTACTATTATGAGAATTACTCAAAAAGTTCTGTTACGGTGAGTATAAAGTATGATGATACCGATGATTTTTATCTTCCTAGAAAAGGATTTATGTTATCGCAAAGCATTGAAGGTGCAGGTCTTGGCGGTGATACGGAGTTCCTTAAAAGCAGGACAAGTTTCGGTATCTACAAAGGACTTGAGGAGTGGCTTGGATTTGATGCTATAGCAAGATATAAAGCAAAGATAAATTATGTAAAAGAGATGGGTTATCTTCCGGTTGCCGAGAGATTTTACTTAGGCGGGATAGGAAGCGTAAGAGGCTACGAATCGTACTCTTTGTCTCCGACGGTAGAAGATGCACAACAAAATGACGGGGTGAGACGTGTAGGCGGTGAATTTAGTGCATCCAATAGCTTTGAGATTAGTTTTCCTCTTGTTCCAAAAGCCAAAATGCGTTTAGTCACTTATCTTGACTGGGGTTATGTTAGTGCCTCAGGAGATGCTCCTTTGGTGGGTAGTTCAAGTAGCTCTGCATATTTGACAAACAATATTTCTCGCGGCGGATTTGGCGCAGGTCTTGAGTGGTTTTCACCTGTTGGACCTATACAGTTGATGTTCTCAAAACCTTTAGCAGAAGAAGAGGGTGATAAAACAGCGGCGTTTGAATTTACTATGGGGCAAAGATTTTAACAGAGCTTAGTTAGGGTTTTTGCAAAACTCTAACTAAGATTATAAAATGAGATGTTTATACTGTTGTTTGTCATCATATCTAACTTTCTAACACTCTCTTTTGCCAGATATAGACTATTTTTGGATTCGATTTTTAATTCGGAGTTCTCAAAACTAAGTGTAAAATCAATATTTTTGGGATAATGGCTCAAGAGAGTTACGGCTAATGAGAGAAGATAGCTGAGTGACTCTAATTGCTCGGAATCAGGGAGCAGAGTTTTAAACTTTTGTATATGAGACGGTGAGGGAAGTTTTCTTTTTGCATATCTACTCAGAGTCGCGATTAAAATTATCTGTTCATGAGTAAATCCAAACTCTAAAGCGTCTTTAATCAGATTATAGCTATTTTTGTTGTGTGAATAGTAGTGTATATTGTTTCCGCTCATGCAGAGTTTTGCAGCAATTGATAGTTCATGACGATATTTTTTTTAAATTTTTAACTCTTCATGCATGAGATCAAAAAGCATTTTAGATACTTTGCATAGCTGATTTGCATAAGCATGATTGTCAATATGAGAATCAAGTATATATCTGAGAGATGTGTTGTAGTTTGGAGGAAATCTATCATTTGAATTTCTAAGCAAATCAGTTAAAAAAACACCCTCTCTTACGCCTGCACCGCTTGTTAAGAGTTTTTCTATCTTAAATTTTTCAAAAACCCTCAGAAGAATAAATGCGCCGGGTTTTATAACATCCAATCTACTGTTTTTTATTCCAAGGTTTTTAAGTTCATCCTCGTCTGATTTTACTATTTTTTTTAGTAGGGATTGAAATTCGTCGTAATTTGGTTCATAAGAATGAAGCTTATCTATGGGGTATCCGCTTTTGTTTAAAATTACATTAGATATTGCCCTGAAAGTTCCGCCTATGCCGATAATAGTAGATATGTTTGCCTCATCTAGCTGCTTTAGCTGAGAGTCTACATAAATTTTAGCACCTTCTATATCGTCTTTGTCAAAAAAAAGTTCTTTTAATCTGACTGTTCCTAAATTTACCGAAATATTTGAGGTTATTATTTGTTTGTCTATTAAAGAGAACTCTGTTGAACCGCCGCCTATATCAATACTTAGTGCATTTCTTTGCTGCGGCAAAAGATTGATACATGCAACTGCTCCAATATAAGCTTCTCTTTGTCCGTCTATGACTTTTATATTTAAGCCGAGATGATTTCTGACTCTGTTGATAAAATCTTTTTGATTGGGAGCGTCTCTGAGAGCGGAAGTTGCAACACAAAGGATTTTTCTGGCTTTAAAGGATGAAATTATTGAGAGGAAATCTTTGAGAGCATCAAAGGCTCTTTGCATTGGAATCTCTTGAAGATTTCCATCGTTTTGATAAGCATTTTCAGAGATTCTTACTCTGCTTTTTGCCTCATGAAGTATGTGAAAAGCAAAACGAGACGTCTTTTCATAAACAACCATTCTAACGGAGTTAGAGCCTATGTCTATGACTGCTACTCGTTTTGCCAAACCTCTACTCTTCTGCTAAAATATTTTTATATTTAAACTGAAGTTCCGCGATAGACTCAACATTGTCTTTATCAGGAATAATACAGTCAACAGGACAGACTGAAATACAAGCAGGTTCGTCATAAACACTTACGCACTCTGTACAACGATCAGGATCAATGAAGTAGATTGGATCTCCTTCTTCAATAGCAGTAGTTGGACACTCTTCGCGACACGCATCACATGCAATACACTCATCATTTATTATCAAAGCCATTTAAAATACCTTCTAGTTATAGTCCAAATTTAAATATACGAAAACAATATATTTTTATGTGCTCGATTTATAGCAGAATAAAGCTTTAGTATTTTTTAAATTTTATTATTTTTTAATTTGTAGGTAGAATACATGAAAGTTTTGAGCTTAAGTTTAAAGTAGATACAGTGCCTAAAACTCCGTCAGTTCTGTTTTTTATGCTTATTTTTGCGCCTAATGCATCCGCAGCGCTTTTGGCTAAAAAGAGCCCAAGACCTACTCCTGATTTGTTGCCTTCTCTTTTAAACGGTGCAAAAAGATCCGAGCTCTCATCTATCCCGCATCCTTCATCAATGACTTCTATGAGCAGCCCATAATCGTTAAGCGAACTTCTTAAGATTACGTTTTTGTTTTTTGGAGTAAATTTCAGAGCATTTTGCAAAAAGTTTTGTACTATTTGATTGAGAAGCCCGACTTGAAGTATTGCCATAAAACCGTTTGGCTCAAAATGCATGTGGAGAGTTTTGCCCTCATTTGCAGCTAAGAGTTTAAAGTCATCCGCCTTTTGTTTTAAAACGGCTATGACATCTACTTCTTGAGGTTTATCAAGCTGCATCCCCTCTTGTCTGCCGATATTGAGAATATTAGAGACAATGATATTCATCTCATCTATGGTTTTGTTAGTTACTTTAATAGCGTCGATATACTCTTCTGCAGAGCGTTTTTTTATAAGCGTAACTTGGTTTTTGAGTTTGATGACTGCAAGCGGTGTTTTTAGTTCATGAGCAGTTCCGATAAAGAGCTCTTTTTGGTACTTTACAAAATTTTGTATTCTTGCGATAAGATGGTTTATTGTGGCTACAAGCGGTTCAAACTCTTCGGGCAGCTCCTCTACTATGATAGGGCGCATAAGATGCTCATTCATGTTTGAGAGCTTGTTGCTTAATGTTTTAACAGGAGAGACAAGCATTTTTGAAAGAGCAATAGCATAAATAACGACAAGTAAAAAACCAGCAATATTTATAATAAAGAGATAGTTGAGAATTTTGTCTAAAAGGTCTCTTGTGGGAGTTATGTCTTTTGTTATTTTTATATAACTTAGCTCATTTAGACTAAGCGGGTACATGAGTACTACGTATGATTTTTTTTCTTTTGTTATTTCAAAAAAATCAATATCTAAAAGAGATTGCTTAAGATGTATAACTTCAATGCTGAGTCCCAAATATATTTCAGGAGTAGGAACTTCTTGACCATAAATTGACTGGTTGCTTGCAATATTTTTTGCATATACAAGAAGTTCTTCATGCTTTTCTTCTAAGATAGAACTTTCGATATAATAATATAAAATAGATGAAAATATAAGAATAAGAGAGGCTGAAGCTATGATAAGTTGGATTAAAAAACTTTGTCTGATGCTTCTTTTTGAGAACATTTTTTACCTATAGCTATAAAAGTTTGTAATTGTAGCTTGTTTTATTTTAAAAGAGAAGCTTGAATAGTTTAACATGTGAATCTGAGCGGTAGTTTTATCACGTGAAAGAGAGGGCTCTTTTCACGCAAAAAAATAGTTAATTTATCTCTTTTGGAAAACAGAAACGGTAACCGCGGCGTCTAACGGTTTCAATAGTCGTAATATTTAAAGGTTTGTCCATTTTTTGTCTGATTTGGTTAATAGCAACTTCGATTACGTTTGGAGTAACGAGTTCAGGCTCTTCCCAGATAGCATCAAGCAGCTGCTCTTTTGAAACGATTTGATCACGGTGACGCGCTAAATGAGTAAGAACTTCAAAAGGTTTGCCTTTTAGCTCTATATCAATCTCTTTGTACGTGATTTTTTCTTCTTCAGGATTGATAATCAGGTCTTCAATCTCGATAATATTGCTGCCTCCAAAACGAAGACGAGCATCAAGACGAGCGACAAGAACATCAAAATCAAAAGGTTTTCTGATATAGTCATCAGCGCCGCTTCTAAGAGCTTCAATTTCGCTCTCATTATCATCTCTTGCAGATAAAACAACTACAACAGTCTTTGGAGTTTTAGTTTTGATATCACCTATGATGTCAATGCTGTTTCCATCAGGAAGCATCCAATCCATCAATACAAGGTCATAGTTACGAATATCTAGGTAGTACTCTCCATCTTTAAGAGTCTCAACAACATCGCTTTGGTAACCAAACTCTTTTAGCCCCTCTGCAAGCATTTTGTTTAATGTGACTTCATCTTCTATAATTAGAATGCGCATAAATTTGTCCTATGAATGAATATTTTGGCGGAATGATATCATAATTTTAGGTTAATTTAAAGTAGTTTTTAATTTTTTTTTAATAAAACTTTAACTTATAATTAAGATTGAGAATTGGAATAATCGCTTACACTCACCTTACAATCGGGCAAAATTGATGGTTTTGTTATCTTTAAATAGATGTTTTTTATGGCTTTGTAATCTTTAAGTAACTTTAAATTTATCTCTTTTAAAGCATCCTCAATCAGTAAAAATTCACTTTTTATAACTGTTTTTTTTATTATTTGGACAATATCGGCATAATTTATGAATCCGTTTGCATCATCATACTCTATGTTTGCATTGACGATGACATCTTGAGGTTTTACTCTCTCAAAATCCAAGATTCCAATGATGCACTGAAATTTCAAATCTTCAATATGAATCGTCATACCACTCTTTTTTCTTCGCCTTTAAAAAGACGGATAATATTTGGAATATGTTTGTAAAAAAGTATAAATCCTATAATCAAAACAGGAGAGTGCGCCATGTCGGGATGAATTATAAAACTGGCAGCTATCAATGCTGCAAGTGCGGTAAGTGATGAAATGGAAGATATGCGTATAAATTTTGCCCCAAGTGCCCAAACAATAAGAGCAATAATAGTTTCTACAGGAAGCATAAACATCATGACACCCATACCAGTTGCAACGCCTTTTCCTCCTTCAAATCCCAGGTAAGGGGAAAAACAGTGACCGATGACCGCCAAAACGGCTATTCCCCAAAGTGTTGCTTCACTTACTCCCGTAAAATATGCAGCAAGAAGCACTAAAACACCTTTTATAGCATCAAGCGCAAGTGTTGCGGCTCCAAGCTTTTTTGCTAAAGAGGGGTTGCTCTCTTTTACGACTCGCAAAACGTTTGTAGCACCGATGCTGCCGGAACCGCTTGTTTTTATATCTACACCTGCATATTTTTTTGCCAAGAGAAGACCAAACGGGATGCCGCCTATAAGATAAGCCGCAATAAAAAACTGAGCGTTTGTATTAAATAAAAAATCCATCTAAGACCTTGTGAAATATTTGTGCCATTCTACTTCATCTATGATTACAAGCATATAAATTTTATTTGTAAAATATTATTTTTGATATAATAACGCCATTATTAAATATGAGGATTTTTTTTGAAACTTACAAACGAAGAGCTCAAAGAGAAAATAAACGAATATAAAAAGAAGTTAAGCGTAACTGTTGTTGCTCACTTCTACCAAAGAGATGAAGTTTTTGAGATGGGTGATATTACGGGAGACTCTCTAGAGCTTGCCATAAAAACAAAAGAGGATAATTCGGAGTACGTCGTATTTTGCGGTGTGGGATTTATGGGGCAGAGCGTAAAAGTGCTCTCTCCAAATAAGAGAGTCGTTATGCCAAAAGCAGCATGCTGTGCTATGGCTACTATGATTGACGGCATGCAGTTTGATGCATCTGTAAAAGCGCTTAATGAAGCCGGGATTAAAAATGAAAATATTCTTCCCATAACTTATATCAACTCTAATGCCGATGTAAAGGCAAAAGTTGCGCAGATGGGCGGCATGGTCTGTACAAGTTCAAATGCAAAAAAAATTATCACCGCGGCACTTGAAGAGGGGAAGAAGATACTTTTTGTACCGGATAGATGTTTGGGGCAAAACATAGCAAACCAGATGGGGCTTAAATCCTGCGTAATCGGAGACGGAACCAATCCTGCTGATGCGGACATTATCTGTTTTAACGGTTTTTGTTCGGTTCATCAGCTCTTTAGCATAGACGATATCAACTTTTACCGCAAAAAATATCCGGGTATTTTGATAGTCGTTCATCCTGAGTGTGACCCTGCAATCTGCAACGCAGCCGATTTTGTAGGTTCTACTTCGCAGATTATAAAGTATATAAAAGAGCTTCCCGAGGAGCAGAAAGTAGCCGTTGGAACCGAGTTTAACCTAGTTAACCGTTTACGTAAAAAAAATACCTATGTTCTCTCATCTACAAAGCCTGAGTGTCCGACTATGAATGAGACAACTTTGCAGGATTTGTACGACATACTCAAATCTATTGACGAGGGTGCTCCGCTTAATGAAATACATGTAGATGAAGAGACGCAAAAATGGGCGAAAATCGCACTAGAGAGAATGTTGGCGCTATGATGGAAGAGTTTGTAAAAGAGACATTGGCTCAAGATGTAGGTCGTGGAGATCTTTATGCTCTAGTTGAGCCTAGCGTGGCTGCCACGGCAAGGATTATTGCAAAAAGTGACGGAGTAGCAGCCGGTGTAGAGTATATAAATATTTTGGCTAAACTTGAAGATTTTGAAATCAGCTGGAATGTACATGACGGCGAGAGTTTTGTAAAAGGCGATGTATTAGCAAATATTAGCGGAAGCTCACATGTACTCTTGAAGATAGAGAGAACTCTTTTGAATATGCTTCTTCACGCAAGTTCAATTGCGACTCTGACTAAGAAATATGCAGAGATTGTAGAACCATACGGAGTCAAGCTTTTAGATACCAGAAAAACAAGACCGCTTCTGAGAGTTTTTGAAAAGTATGCCACGCGTTGCGGCGGAGCCGTAAATCACCGCATGGGGCTTGATGATTCTTTAATGATTAAAGATACACACCTAAAAACGATTGATGATTTAAAAATATATATTAAAAAAGCAAGAAACAGAATTCCTTTTACTGCAAAAATAGAGGTAGAAGCAGAGAATTTTGAGACGGCAAAAGAGGCTTTTGAAGCCGGTGCAGATATAATCATGTGCGACAACATGACACCTGAACAGATTTGCGAGGTTGTAAAATACAGAGATGAAAACTTTGCACATGTACTGCTTGAAGCCAGCGGAAATATATCTCTGCAAACCATAGAGTCTTACGCCAAAACAGGCGTTAATGCAATCAGCAGCGGTTCGCTTATCCACCAAGCAAACTGGATTGATTTATCAATGAAAATGGATTAAAGCTTAACACATGGCTGATGATCAGGAAAAAACCGAAGATTATATCTTTTTGAACGAAAAAGGAACACGTCCCTTTTTCTACGCTGGGCGCTATACCACTAAAGAAAAATCTCTTGCGAGATTTTGTATGCTCTTCTAGGAGATATTAATGGCTGATGATCAGGAAAAAACCGAAGAACCCACCGACAAGAAGATAGAAGACGCCAGAAAAGAGGGGAATGTTCCAAAGTCGCAAGATGCGTCGGGGGTTATGACTCTTTTTGTTGCTATTTTGGCTATTTTGCTTCTTTTTCCATATATGAGTTCTCATATGATTTTTCTCTCAAAATACTATTTTTCACTTTTGGGAATGCCGCTTGATAGAGCCTTAATGGTAGATATTGCTATTGTAACGATAAAAGAGTTTCTTCTTATTGTTATGCCTCTTACGATTTCGGTTGCTATTGCGGGTGTAATAGCGGCTATCGCTCAGTTTGGGTTTTTATTTACTACAAAAGCGATTATTCCCGATTTTAAAAAAATAGACCCGATAAAGGGGACAAAAAATCTTTTTTCAATGAAAAAAATCATTGAAGGCATCAAGATAACATTTAAATCTTTCACGACTTTGGGAATCGGTTTTGTTTTTTTCTTCCTTTTTATAGTAGAACTTCCGACAGTTGCACTCTTTGGGCTGGGAGATCAGATGATATGGCTTAAAGACAAAGCTATAGTTATCGCATTTGTTATGCTTTTTATTATTTTCATATTTGCGATTATTGACATAGTAATTGTGAGAAAACAGTATTTTGACGGGCTTAAGATGAGTAAGCAAGAGATTAAGGATGAGATGAAAAATATGGACGGAGATCCGCTTATCAAAGCAAAAATCCGCCAAATTCAGATGCAGGCATCAAGAAAGAGAATGATGTCCGAGGTTCCTCATGCAGATGTCGTTATAACAAACCCGACGCATTATGCAGTTGCCATAAAGTATGACGAGCAGAAGTCGCATGCGCCTATAGTCGTGGCAAAAGGTATGGACAATATAGCGTTGCATATTAAAAAAATAGCCAGAGAAAACAATGTTCATATTGTTCAAAATCCTCCTTTGGCAAGAAGTTTATATGCGCAGGTTGAGTTAGATAGACCTATACCGAGTGAGCTGTTTGCTGCAGTAGCAGAAGTGCTTGCGTATGTTTACAAAATGAATAAGAAGTAGTATACAATTCTAAAAAAAAGACATGTAAATTGAATGAAATTTTACAAAAGATTCAAAAAGCCGAGCATATTGTTCTTATCTCACATGTAAATCCTGATGCAGACTCTTTGGGAAGTACAAGTGCTATGTACACTTTCTTGCTTCAAAATCATAAAAAGGTATCTTGGTTTTGCAAGACTCATAATATAAATCAAAAGTTATCTTTTCTGCCATGGTTTGAAAAGATAAAGCCTGCGTTTCCTAACTCTGCAGATTTGGCAATTTCGCTTGATTGTGCTTCTAAAGAACGTTTAGGTGTACATGTAGAGTGTGAGTTGATTAATATTGACCACCATGTTACTAATACAAATTACGGTGATTTAAATTTTGTGCAACCGGAGTTAATAAGTACGACGGCAATGTTATATGACTTTTTCAAAGCAAACAATGCCAAGATAAATAAAAAAATGGCGACTTCTTTGTATGCGGGAATATTAGACGATTCTGATGCTTTCTTGTCTCAAAGTGTCGATGGTATGACATTTGCTACAGTTTGTGAATTGATAGAACTAGGTGCCGATTTTCAACTTTGTAATAAAAAAGTTTTAAAAAGCGTCTCATTGGCGGCTATTAGATTAAAGTATGTCATGTTTAAAAATATGACGCTGGAACAGGATGCACGGATTGCCCTGTTTTGTGTGAGTCATGAGGATATGAGAGCAAGCGGTGCGGTTGCAGAGGATTGTAAAGCGCCTTTAGAAGAGTCTTTGTATCTCCCAAGCGTTGAAGTTGCTTTGTTGCTGAGGCAAAAAAAAGATTTTACAATCAAAGGTTCGCTGCGTTCTGGTTTTGATGTAGATGTCAGTAAAATTGCCGTAAAATTCGGCGGCGGCGGTCATGCTCGCAGAGCAGGTTTTGAAATTGATGAAGTTATCTCTTTAGATGAAGCAAAAATTAAAATATTGAATTTACTAAAAAAGGAGTTATAGTTTGAGAAGAGGAAGAGAAAAAGGGTCTTCAGTACTGCTGTTAAGCATATTTGCAGCAGTTGTAGGTATTGGTTTGTATATATATAATTCTAAAATGTTTGAGAGAGAAGCTCCAGTAATTTCGATGCAAAACAGTGGATATTGGAATCTAAAAACCCCGCTTGATATGACTATTGATGATGTAACGGGTCTGAAGTCGTATAAAGTGACTTTGGTAACAAAATCACAAGAGAGTGTTCTTTATCATGAGCAGTTTTTAACTCCAAAGCAATCTCTTAATGTTAAAATTGAGCCTCCTAAAAGCGCATATGCCATGAGTGAAGATGAGATTAAAATAGTCGTTGAAGCAAGTGATGCAAGTAAATGGAATTTTTTAAACGGAAACAGCGCAATAAGCGAATTTAAGTTAAAGATTGATAAAAAAAGACCTCTTTTAAATACTATAGCCAATTCATACAAGATAAAAAAGGGCGGTGCGGCGCTTGTAATCTTTAATGCAGAGGATGAAAATCTAAAAGAACTTTATATTCAAACAAATTTTGATAAAAAATTTCTTGCACAGCCTTTTTATAAAAAAGGATACTATATTTCGCTTTTGGCTTGGCCTGTTACGGAATCTACATTTAAAGCGACTATCTTTGCTAAAGATAGTGCCGATAATATTTCAAGAGTAAATGTTCCTCTTTTTTTAAAAGAGGCTAATTACAAAGTGTCAAATATAAAAATAAGCGATAATTTTCTAAAGGGAAAAATAGCCGAACTTGCAGAGGAATTTAAAGAAACTCAAGGAGTCAGCGATTCTATAAAGCAGTTTAAAATTATTAATGAAGATGTGAGAGTAAAAAATGAAGATCTTATTCATGAGATAACATCAAAAGTTTCAGATGAGATGATTGATGACTTTAAAATAAACAAAATGTATCCTCTTAAAAATGCTGCCGTTGTTGCTCATTTTGGAGATCATAGACTCTACTCTTATAATGAAGAAAAAATTAGTGAGTCATATCATTTAGGTCTTGATTTAGCTAGTAATGCAATGGCGGAGATAAAACCTCAAAATGGCGGAGATGTTGTCTTTAGCGGGTATAACGGGTTATATGGAAATATGCCTATTGTCTCACATGGATTGGGGCTTTATACTCTTTATGGGCACTGTTCAAGCGTAAGTGTTAATGTTGATGAAAAAATTAACAGAGGTTCACATATAGCAAATACTGGAAAAAGCGGTTATGCGATGGGGGATCACCTCCACTTTGGAATTTTAATTCAAGGTATAGAGGTTCGCCCTGCAGAGTGGATGGACGATACTTGGATAAAATTAAATGTAAATGACGTTATTGATAGCGCAAAGAGCATTATAGATAAAAAGTAAAATTAGTGTACAATTTTCGCATAAAGCAAGAAGATAGGAATAAGAAATGTATCAAACAACGATAAAAAAGAGTGTTGAACTTGTCGGAATAGGTCTTCATAAAGGTTCTGCAGTTAAGTTAAGGCTGGAGCCCTTGGAGTCAAACAGCGGTTTGATATTTTATCGAAGTGACGTAGATGTAGCAATTCCTCTTATTCCCGATAATGTAGTTGATACGAAAATGGCTACCGTTATAGGTAAAGACGGATATGTTATTTCAACCATAGAGCATATGCTCTCCGCTGTTTATGCTTATGGGATTGATAATCTCAGAATAGTTGTAGATGCCGATGAAATTCCTGTTATGGACGGGAGTAGTGCTAGCTTTTGCATGCTTTTGGATGAAGCAGGTATGGTTCAGTTAGATGTTCCTAAAAAAGTAATGAGAATTAAAAAAGAGGTAATCGTTCAAGAAGGAGAGAAGTATGTAAAGCTCTCCCCTTCACCTGATTTGCAGTATGGTTTTACCATCAAATTTCCTCATCCCGTTATACAGAAGCAGGAGTATATTTTAAATTTTACCAAACAAAACTACAAAGATGAGATTGCACGTGCTAGGACATTCGGTTTTTTACATGAGGTTCAGTATCTGCGTTCAAAAGGCCTTGCTCTTGGCGGTTCTTTAGAAAATGCGGTAGTGCTGGATGAGAAAAAGGTACTAAACCCTGAAGGGCTTAGATTTCCTGATGAATTTGTAAGACATAAAATACTCGATGCTATCGGGGATATGGCACTAATAGGCATGAACTTTGTAGGTAATTATGAGGCGATGGCAGGCAGTCATGACCTTAATCATAAATTGACTCTTGAACTTTTAAAAGATGCGCAGAATTACGAAGTCATTGAACTTGTAGGTGAAAAAACGCTGGAGTTAGAAAAAGCGTATGCATAAGAGTGTTGATTTAGTTTTTATAACTCTATGCTCTCCTATTCAAATTGGAATATATGAAGATGCAAAACTGATAAGAACAGTTCAAAGCGATGAAAAAAGTTCTGAAATTTTGCCCGCTATTTTTAAAGACTTATCGATAGAGTACAACATAAAAGGACTCTATTATGCAAATGGACCAGGGAGCTTTATGGCGATAAAAATTGCCTATATTTTTCTAAAATCTATGAGTATTTTGAAAAATATACCACTTTTAGCAACAGATGCATTTTATTTCAATAAAAATCAGCCAATAAAAGCGATTGGAAAGCTATGTTTTGTTAAAATTTCATCAGAAATAAAAACTCAAAAACTAGAAATGGCACCGGAAGCCAATTTTATGCTTCCAAATATGCTTGAGTATAATGAGTTTAGCACAATTGTATCTCCATTGTACGGCATTGGAGCAGTTGGATAGGAAAAAAGTGACAGTTAGTGTACCCGCAACCAGTGCAAACCTAGGACCCGGATTTGATTCTTTAGGTTTGGCAGTTAATCTACGTAATATAGTTGAATTTCATCCATCAAAATTTTTTAGTGTTAGCATAAAAGGCGAAGGAGAAAACAATCCGAAGCTAAAAGGCAACAACCTGTTTGTGAGCATTTTTAATGAACATTACAACATACTTACCAAAAAAAGACAAAATTTTAAATTTACATTTTATAATCAGATTCCGATGTCAAGAGGCTTGGGCAGCTCCTCGGCAGTAATAGTCAGTGCGATTGCGAGTGCGCATGAAGCGGCAGGGATAAACGTCTCAAAAAGAAGAATTTTAAATCATGCTTTGGTTTATGAATCTCATCCAGATAATATTACTCCTGCGGTTATGGGTGGTTTTAATGTCGCAACCGTGGAGAAGGGTAAGGTCTTTTCTCAAAAAAAGCATCTTCCCGATTATATAAAAGCAGTTGTGGTTATACCAAATAAACAGATGAATACCGCAAGAGCAAGGACACTTTTGCCAAAATCATACTCTAAAGAGAATGCGGTTTACAATCTCTCTCATACGGCACTTAGCGTTGCCGCTTTTTTTAATGAGGATTGGGAGATCTTGAAACTGGCTTCTCAAGACAGGTTTCATCAAAAAGCGAGAATGAAAACTCTTCCTGAATTATTCGGAGTTCAAAAGACGGCGTATGAGAGCGGTGCGCTTATGAGCACACTCTCAGGAAGCGGTTCAACATTTTTTTCAATGGTGTATGATGAAGACTCTGTTGCAATTGCAAATAAACTTAGTCAAAAGTTTCCGGAATTTGTCGTAAAAATATTGGATTTTGATAATGATGGACTTATTGTAGAAAAATAGGTTAGTTTATATCTTCTTACTAAATCAAGGAACTTTTGGATATAATGGCGAAAAAATTTACCCAACCTCTTAGGATGTGTATCTCTTGTAGGCAAAGAGATGTGCAGAACAATCTTATAAGACTTCAGTGCATAGATTCACAACTTAGTCTTTTTAGAGGGAGCGGCAGAAGTTTTTATATATGCAAAATTTGTCTTGAAGATAACAAGAAAGTATTAAAAGCGCTGATGCGGCAATGCAAGAGCGGTGATAAAGACAAATTTGCTAAAACACTAAAGGAGATCATCACTGATGACAGAAAAAGTTAGAGTACATGAAATTGCAAAAGAGCTAGGAATTGCTTCCAAAGATGTAGTTAAAAAAGCTTTGGATATGGGTGTCGACGTAAAATCGGCAAACAGCTCAGTTACAATGCAAGAAGCAGAAAGCTTAATGAATTATATTATGAGCGGTGAATCTGTAGAGGCACCAAAACCAGAGACTAAAGCAGCTGCTAAAACAATTAGTGATACTCAAAAAAAAGAAACAACTCCTCAAAAAGAAACTCTAAAATCAGAAGATGATAAAACTGATGTTAAGCAAGAAAAAAGCACGAAAATAGATACTATTGCTAAAAAAGATGAGAAAGTAGATAAAAAAGAAGAGCCTACAAAAACAGCAAAAGAAGAGCAAAGTACTCTTAATACCGAAGAGACAGAGCAGATACAAAAACCCCAAGAATCAGCAGGCGGTGAAGAGCCTAAAAAGATGCAGATAAAAAGATCCGGACTTAAGATTGTAAAAAAGAAAATACAGCCTCAAGAGAGTGCGGAGACAGAGAAATACACTCATCCATCAAAACAAAAACAAGCAGTATCAACTTACGGAAAAATGAGTGCAGATGTTTTAGAAGAGCTGGCTAAAAAGAAGAAAATAAAACAAGCAGCCGGAGCTAAAAAACAGGAGCAGGGCGTAAAAATTGATATTTTCGGAGGATCACTAAGTGAAGTTTCTATGGATATGGATGATCAGGTTGTTCTTCTTGATTTAAACTCTACAGAGAGACGCGAGATTATTGCAGAAGAGCCTAGAAAACCTAAACCTCCAAAACCTATCGGAAGAAATGCAAATAAAAAGGCTGCTCCTAAGGGTAGAAAAGTTTCTCGTGATAAGAGAAAAAAATATGCAAAAGATAAACCTGAAGACGTAATAGTAACACATGTTGAAATACCTGAAGATATTCGTGTGTATGAGTTTGCAGAAAAGATTAATCGACCAATTTCCGATGTTATAAAAGTCCTTTTCAGTCTTGGACTGATGATGACTAAAAATGATTTCTTAGGAAGTGATGAGATTGAGATTTTATCTGAAGAATTCGGTGTCGAAGTTACTATCGTAGACCCTAAAGATGCATTTAACTATGAAGAAGATATGGCACAAGATATTGATGAAAACACTACAAAGAGACCTCCTGTTATTACAATTATGGGGCATGTTGACCACGGTAAAACTTCACTTCTTGATGCTATTAGAAAAGCAAAAGTTACACAAGATGAGGCGGGCGGTATAACACAGCATATCGGGGCTTACACTATAGAGCAAAATGGCGAAGCGATAACATTTATAGATACTCCGGGACATGCTGCATTTTCTCAAATGCGTCAAAGAGGTACTGATGTTACGGATATCATCGTAATTGTAGTAGCGGCTGATGACGGTGTTAAACCTCAAACAGAAGAGGTCATAAAACTGGCTAAGGAGTCTAAAGTTCCTGTAATTGTTGCACTTAACAAGATTGATAAAGAGAGTGCAAACCCTGATATGGTAAAAGGTCAGATGGCTGAGCGTGGGTTAAATCCTGCTGATTGGGGCGGAGATATAGAGTTTGTTCCGGTATCTGCAAAAACAGGAATGGGAATAGATGATTTGCTTGAAAATATACTTCTGACTGCCGAAGTTTTAGAGTTAAAAGCAAATGAAAATGCTATGGCAAAAGCTGCAGTTGTTGAGTCGTCTCTTGAAAAAGGACGTGGACCGGTTGCGACGGTTATTATACAAAACGGTACACTGCGAGTCGGAGATTATGTTGTATGCGGCAGTTCTTACGGGCGTGTTAAAGCTCTGATAGATGAAAATAAAAAACAGATTAAAGAGATAAAACCAAGTCATACCGCCGTTGTTGTCGGGTTAAACGAAGTTCCGTCTTCGGGTGAAGTTATGATGGCTATGAATAGCGATAAAGAGGCAAGAGAATATGCTCAAAAACGTCATGAATATGATAGACATAAAGAGCTTTCTCATAGTACAAAATCTACCTTAGAAGACATGACGAGCATGATTGCCGAGGGAAGATTGAAGTCTCTTAAAGTTGTTCTTAAAACAGATGTTCACGGTTCTCTAGAAGCAATTAGAAGCTCATTAAATGAACTTAGAAATGAAGAAGTTAAAATAAACATTATCTCGTCGGGCGTCGGCGGAATTACGGAAAATGACGTTGAACTTGTTGCAAACAGTGAAAACTGTGTATTGCTTGGATTTAATGTTCGTCCGACGGGCAGTGTTAAAGCGCTTGCTAAACAGAAAAATGTAGATATTAAAACATATTCGATTATTTACCAGCTTCTTGATGATATGACGGGTATGTTAACGGGCATGATGGCACCTAAGTTCTCGGAGATAAATACCGGTCAAGCAGAGGTTAGAAATACATTTAAAGCGCCTAAAGGCATGGTTGCTGGATGTGTTGTTGTTGATGGTAAACTTATTCGCGGAGGACTTGTTCGTGTTATACGCGATGGAGTTGTTATACATGAGGGTGAACTTACATCTCTTAAACGTTTCAAAGATGATGTTGAAGAGATAGGCAACGGTTATGAGTGTGGTGTTATGATTAAAGGTTATGATGATGTTATAGTCGGAGACGTAATTGAGACATTCAAAAAAATTGAGCAAAAAGTATCTCTGTGACAGAAGCCCAGATAAAACTCAAAAGAACGGAGTCTCTTCTTCTTGAGCTGATTCCTGAAGCTATCGGTTCATTAAACGATAAGAGACTGCATGAGCTTAATATTATAGATATAAAGTGTTCGCGAGGAAGAAGCGATGCAAAGGTCTATATCGATCCTGCATCTTTTAATGCGCAGGAGAAGAGCGATTTTTTAAAATTATTAAAAAAAGCCAGACCCATTATTGAGACCTTTTGTATGAAAGATCAAGGCTGGTTCCGCTCTCCAACCCTTACGTTTGAGTTTGATGAACAGTTGAAAAAAGTTCAAAATATTGAAGAGTTATTTAAAAAAATTGCTAAAGAGTAAGCGAGTGCATTTATGAGTTTAGAAAAAGATATAGAATCGTTTGTAAAATCGGTAGGATTAGAACTCTATGACATCTCTATCGTCAATGATGGTGAAGATTCGATTTATAGAGTCAGTGTTATCTCAAACGAGATAGAAAATGAAAAAAGAAAAAGTGTCTCTTTAGACGAGTGTGTTAATTTAACGCATCTTATTTCGCCTCTTTTAGATGTGACCCCACCTGTTTCAGGGGATTATAGGCTTGAAGTAGGCAGCCCGGGAATTGAGAGAAAAATCACAACAATCAAACAATTTGGACTCTGCATAGGGGAAAAAGTTGCAATTTCGTTAAAATCAAAAGAGAAGCTCAAAGGAACCCTGCTTAAAGTTGAAGATTCTAAGATTTTTTTAGATGTTGATAATGAAGAGATTGTAGTTGATTTTGGTGAAATTTCAAAAGCGAAAACCTACTTTGAATGGTAATAAATACGCAATTTTACATGAAGTTGGCCTTAGATGAGGCATGGAAGTATCAGGGTTTAACATACCCAAATCCTGCAGTCGGCTGCACTGTTGTATCTCAAGAGGGTGCAATTTTAGCAATCGAAGCTCATAAATGTGCGGGTGCTCCTCATGCTGAAGTCGAAGCGTTAAAATCGGCATATTTTAAACTAACAAATGATTCAAAAATCTTAGATATTTACGAATCATCTCAAATTCATACATACCTTTTGCTTCATCACAACAACTGCTTTTACGACATGACTCTCTTTACGACACTTGAACCATGTTCACATGTAGGTAAAACACCTTCTTGCGCATCTCTTATCTCTACTCTTGGAATAAAAAAGCTTTTTATAGGTTCCATTGATTCCAATATGGAAGCTTCAGGCGGAGCGGATATAGTGGCAAATGCAGGTATTAATGTGGAGAAAGATATTTTGGCAAAAGAGTGTAGCGAGCTTCTAGAACCCTTTAATATGTGGCAAAAAAATAGTTTTGTTTTTTTTAAATGGGCGCAAAGACTAAACGGCACTATTGACGAGGGTGTCATCAGTTCAACAAACTCCAGAACAAAAGTTCATGCTATGAGAGACGTCTGTGATTTGCTAGTCATCGGAGGAAATTCGGTGAGAATCGACAGACCAAAACTCGATGCAAGAATGGTAAATGGCAAAGCCCCTGATATTTTGATTTATTCGAGAAGTAAAGAGTTTGACAAATCTATCCCGCTTTTTAGCGTTGAGGGCAGAAAAGTTATAATAAGTGATAGTTTTTTACTTTTAAAAAACTACAAAAATATAATGATTGAGGGTGGAGAGAAAATGTTTGAACTCTCAAAGGATATTGTTGATTATTATCTATGTTTTATATCACCTACCGTTGGTGGAAATAGCAATTTTACCGGCATTAACGAGAAGTTTGAGATTTTAAATATACAAAAAGATGAGCAAGATATAATTATGTGGATGAAGCAAGCAGATAACAGGGGAAACAAGTAGAATGGAAAAACAAGAAAAAATCGTATCGATGTTTGACAATATCGCGCCGACGTATGACACGGCTAATCGCGTCATGAGTATGGGAGTAGATAAAAGCTGGAGACGAAAAGCATGTGATTTGGCTTACGGTTTTTATGCAAAAGAGTCTATCGATAAGATTGTTGACGTTGCTTGCGGAACCGGCGACATGATGGATTTTTGGAAAAAAAGATCGGAGGCCAGCCGTATAGCGATTGGCGAGATAGTCGGAGTCGACCCCTCAAACGGTATGGTAAATGTAGCAAGAGAAAAGTTCCCTAAGTTTAATTACCATATAGCAAAAGCTACCGAAATACCGCTAAAAGATAAAGCAGCGGATATATTAAGCATCACGTACGGTATCAGAAATGTAGTTGAGAGAGAAGCAGCTCTAAGAGAGTTTAACAGGGTTTTAAAAGAGGGCGGGCTTGTAGTTATTTTAGAGTTTATGAAAAACGAAAACCCTTCATTTCTTGGGAAAATAAGAGATTTTTATATGAATAAAGTTTTACCGAAAGTAGGTGGTTTTATATCTAAAAATCTTGAAGCGTATGAGTATCTGCCAAATTCAATAGGTGATTTCTCAACAGTTGAAAATATGCAAAAAGAGCTCATGGAAGCAGGTTTTGAGATTGTCTACACAAAGAGTTTTTCAATGGACATTTCAACCCTTTTGATAGCAAGAAAAAAATAGGCTAAAAGGTGTATACGCTTAGCGTTTCTTCTTTAAACGAACAGATTAAAGCTCTTTTGGAGAGTACTTTTGCAAGAGTGCTTGTAGAAGGAGAACTCTCACGCGTAACCTTTCATAACAGCGGTCATGTCTATTTTACTCTTAAGGATGAGAATTCTGCCATAAAAGCCGTCATTTTCAAGGCAAATGCCGCCAAGCTGAAGTTCCAGCTTCAAGAGGGTTTAAAGGTAGTGCTTGATGGGGCTGTGACGCTTTATAAGCCTCGCGGAGAGTATCAGATAAACTGCTTTACAATTTCGCCATCGGGTCACGGTGCTTTGGCATTGGCTTATGAACAGTTGAAAAATAAACTCTCTTCGCAGGGTTATTTTGATAGTGCAAGAAAAAAACATTTTCCCAAATTTCCAAAAAAAATAGCTCTTATTACTTCGGCTACGGGTGCTGCTTTGCAGGATATGCTCCGCGTGGCAAATAGTAGATATAGAGTAATAGAGATTGACATATACGATGTTTTGGTTCAGGGGCAAAACGCTGCTCCCTCTATTGTAAAGGCTCTAAGTTTAGCAGATGCCAGAGGGTATGATATTATAGTGATGGGGCGCGGCGGCGGAAGCATGGAGGATTTGTGGGCATTTAATGAAGAGATAGTTGCCGATGCAATTTTTAAAGCCAAAACGCCTATAGTTTCTGCTGTCGGACATGAGATAGATTGGGTAATAAGTGATTTTGTGGCAGATTTACGGGCTCCTACACCTAGTGCTGCCATGCAGATGATACTACCCGATACTAATGAGCTGTATCAATATATAGACTCTATTGAATCACAATATATTCAAATAATTAAACAAAAAATTTACAACTCAAAACAGGAGTTGACGCATTTGATAAATTTATACTCAGGACACTCGATAGAGAAGAAAATAAATCAAAAAATAGAGGATGTAAAGCAGTTACAAACCTCCTATAATCAGACTATTTCATTTAAAATGCAGAGCTTTTTTAAAGAGGTTGAATCCATAAAAATAAGATTTCCGCATGTAATGCAAAGCAGAATCAATATTGCTCAAAATCAAGTGGCAACACTGCAAAAAATGTTAGAATCCAATCATCCAAAACTAAAGAGTAAAAAAGGTTTTGCACAGATTTCTAAAGATGCTAAAGTTATTGATATAGCCTCTTTAAAAGTTGATGATATTTTTGATTTAATGAATGATAAAGTAAAGATAAGCGCAAAAGTGCTTACAAAAAATAGATTAAAAAAGGTTTGAAAAATGAAATATCCGGATTTTTTTGATAGCATAGAAACTATTAAAGTTGTTGATCCATTAGCTAAGGTTTTAGGCGCATTTGAGGATGGTGTTTATGAATTTAATTATCTTGAGATAGTAAAAGCGGCAGGTCACAGCTGTCCTACGGTCGCGGGGGCATATCTGATAACGTTAGAGGCTTTAAAAGCATTGTATCCAAATGAACAGGCTGTTAGAGGTAATATAAAAGTAGAGTTTGGTGAGCCTCTAGAAGAAGGTGTCGCAGGTGTTATAAGCAATGTCGTCTCTCAAATTACAGGTGCAACGGATAAGAGCGGTTTTAAAGGTTTGGCAGGAAAATTTGCTCGTCATTCTTTGATGTTTTTTGATGTAAATATCAACTCTTCTGCTAGATTTACAAGAGTTGATAATGGCAAAAGCGTAGATGTATATTATGACCCATCATCAATAGGCGGCAATCCGAAAATGCAGCAGTTAATGCAAAAAATGATGGGCGGCGTGGCAAATACACAAGAGATAAAAGAGTTCGGAGAACTTTGGCAAGATAGAGTAAAAAGAATTTTTGAGAACATGTCAAGTGTTGTTAAAGTTGTTGCTTAAGAGGTGTAATTTTTCAGTAATCATACTATAATATACTTCTTTAGTAAAAATGACACAGGAGTAGTTATGGCATATTTTGATAACGTTAAAGTCGGAGACAGTGTATATGGACTAGTGTTTGGAGCTGGGGAAGTATCTCAAATCTTTGATTATAGCCACTATAAGATTATGGTAAATTTTAAAAGTGATTATGAAGTTCCTTATACCGAGGATGGAATTCCTGGATGGGGACACTTCACAAAACAGACACTTTTTTATAAAAATGATATAGATTTGACCGACGTTGATTTCTCTCCCGCTTCAAAGGTACTTTCAATTAAAAAGATTATAAAATTAAAAGAGAAAAAAAAGCTTCAAGTAAGACTTCCATCCGGCATCTGGAAAAGTATAAAAAAAGCAGAGTTATCGTATGTGGAAGATTTACTTGAGAGAGAAAAGTATTACATGTTTAGAAAAAAACAACAAAAAGATGAGAAGTAAACACTCTCTATGCAAAATCAATACTCTAGCCGTATTATTACTACTTCCATAGGTGCTATGATTGCCATTGTGCATGAGAACGCGATTATCTCTTTTGATTTTATAGAAGATATAAAAACATATCAAACGACCAACGCTTCGCATCCTCTTCTTCTTAAGCTAGAAGAAGAGATTATTGAATATTTTAAGGGAGAGAGAAAAGAGTTTACTCTTCCACTCTCTGCGAGCGGAACTGAATTTCAAAAAGGTGTTTGGAATACGCTTCTTAGTATACCTTACGGTGCAACAATCTCATATACGCAAGAGGCTGAAATATTTGGCAATCCAAAAGCAATTAGAGCGGTAGCAAGCGCTAATGGAAAAAATCCTATCTCAATTCTCATACCATGTCATCGAGTTATTTCATCGGATGGAAGCATTGGCGGATATACAGGAGGAGTGTGGAGAAAAGAGTTTTTGCTCTCTCTTGAGAGAGCAAAATAGTATTTTTACTTCATTATAAGAGTCGGAAAATATGTATGAAGAGTAACTGCCGTCTGTGCTGAGAGTTTCTTCATAAATTTGTCAAATTTGTCCTCTTTATTCCAAAGCGGCTCGTCTATTGCGCTTAACTTGGCTAGCCTGTTTTTTGCATCATACTCAACACCGATAGTGTCAACTAAACCCACATCTTGAGCTTGTTTGGCGGTAAAGATATGTGCATTTGCAAATGTATCTCTTTTTTTAATATCTAAACCTCTGGCATTTGCTACATCGGTAGTAAAGAGGTCGTAAGTTCCTTGTATAACTTTGTTTAATTCATTTATCTCATAATCTGTCCACTCTCTATCGGATGCACCCACTTTTTTATATTTTCCGGCTTGTACACTTTGTGATTTGATACCTATTTTGCCCATAAGTTCGCTGACATCCGCTCCTTGCATGATGACGCCTATACTTCCAACCATTGAACCGGGGTTTGCGATTATCTCATTTGCCCAAATACTTGCATAGTAGCTTCCGCTTGCCAAAGTTCCACTGGCATAAACAACAACGGGTTTTTTCTCTCTTGCTCTTTTTATGGCATAGGCAACTTCAATAGAAGGTGCAACTGCTCCGCCGGGAGAGTCGATATTTAGTAAAATGCCCTTTACAAACTTGTTAGAGGCGGCTTCATCTATCTGATTTACAACTTCTGAAACTTCCATGATAGCGCCTATAAGATTTATTTGTTCAAGATTATGAGGTTTTAAATCCTCCTTGCTTTGCGGTGCAAATATTAAAAAAAGTATAAGCAAAAAGAGCATAGCTTTGAAATGCTCTTGAATAAATTTTATTGTGGCTAAAACGGGAGAAAATATTCTTTTAATAAACTGCATTAGATACCTTTTTTTAACTTTCCGTTGATATAAACTTTTGAGATATTATATCTATGAAGTATTAAATGGATAGCTAACTCATCGCTAGGTTCACTCTCTAAATCAAGCACTATCATATCGGCATTTTTGCCCTCTGCAATCTCGCCGCTGTTTATTCCAAGAGCATCCGCTGCATCCTTTGTTACGCTTTTTATAAGATTTTTTGCCAGCTCCAAAAGAGGCATATCTGAGTGCATAAAAAGGGCACACTTCATCTCTTCAAAGAGGTCGAGTTTATAGTTTGAACTAAGTCCGTCTGTTGCGCATATCCATCTGATGTTATGTTTTTGCAGTTTTTTCAAATCAAGTGCACCGTTGCCCAGAAGTCTGTTTGAAATCGGGCAGTGTATAACGGTGTGTTTGTTTGATGAGAGTGTTTGTAGCTCCTCTTCGTTTGCTTTTACGACATGTGTTAAGAGTGTTTCATAGCCATTAAAATATTCCAAAAATTCGCTTGAATTACTCACTGAACTCTTCTGTTTTAACAGATTTTCAAAAAAATCTTTAAAATCTCCCTTGTTTTTGTCAAGCCACTCTCTCTCAGCGCTGCTCTCCATGAAATGAGCGCTGAGTTTAAGATTTTCATCTTTTACGATTTGAAGTGCTTTTTTGATTAAAATAGGATGCACGGAGTAAGGCGAATGAATTGCAACTGCAGGGTAAAACCCTTCTCTTTTAATGCTTTTTGAAGCATCAAGGCGTGCTAGAAAATCTCCAAAAAGAGCGTCTGCCATCGTTGCTTGCGAGCCGATTAATTCATTGAAAAAAACAACATTTTGCGGGGAGGAAGCGCAGACATTCAAATCCATTCCATGCGAACTTATTGCTCCAAAAGTGGTGATTCCCGACTCCAGCATTGAGTTGATTGCCTTTGCCATGCATGCATCATCACAACCGTTTATGAGCTCATCACGGTTTTCAATGACGCTGTATAGCCAAGGAACAAAGTCTCCATAAGAGAGTTTTGTTTTGTTCGCGCTAAACTCTACATGTACATGTGCATTTATAAGTCCCGGCATCAAAAGAGAGTTTTTATTGAGCCTAGTTACGGCTGCATCGCCAAACTCTTTTTTTAAATCTTCTAGCGGAGCTATTTTTTTTATTGTCGTATCAAATGCTACCGACATGTTTGAGAGTAGAACGTTTGGTGTTAGTATATAATGAGGAGTTATTATCTGCATATTTTATCTTTTTGTCTAAATTTAAAATAGATTATGCTTAATTTAGATAAAATTGCTCCTTAAAAATACTAAGCATTTAAACAAAAAGGCAGAAAATGAAAATAGTAGTGATTCAGGGACCGAACTTAAATATGTTGGGTGTAAGAGAACAACAAATTTATGGTGCAATGAAGCTAGAGCAGATACATGCTCAAATGAAAGATTTTGCAGATCAAAGCGGATTAGAGATAGAGTTCTTTCAAAGCAATCTTGAGGGTGAGATTGTAGATAAGATTCAAGAGTGCTACGGAGATGCAAACGGCATCATTATAAACCCTGCAGCATATACGCACACATCTATTGCTATCCGCGACGCTATTTCGGCTGTAAATCTTCCTACTATTGAAGTACATATCAGTAATATTCATCGTCGTGAAGAGTTTAGAAAACAAAATATGGTTGCTGCTGTTTGTACATCGTCTATTGTAGGATTCGGTCCTTTTGGATACCACCTTGCAATGGTTGGCATGGTACAGATTATGAATGAGATAAAAGCAGTTCAAGAGATGCAAAAACAACAGTCTCAGGCTGCCGGGGAAAATTAATTTTATGTATATAAAGCGTAAAATAAACGAGGAGTTGCAAACCTTTAAAAATTTACGCGATAGCTACAAAAATAGTCCAAATTGTTCGCACCGCTATATTGCTACCGTAGGATTAGGCGGGAATATCGGTGATGTCAAAAGAAGATTGGTTCATTTGTATAATTATCTCAAAAAAGATAAACAAGTAAGCCTTTTGCAGACATCACTTATCTTGAAAAATCCTCCTTTTGGTTTTACTAATCAAGATGATTTTTTTAATGCGGTTATGATGATTAAAACCAGTATGCAACCTAAGTTTTTTTTAGATTATTTAATGAGATTGGAGAAAAAATTTGCGCGCAAAAGAAGTTTTGCAAATGCTCCAAGAACATTAGATTTGGATATAATTTTTTTTGACAACAGAGTAGTGAAGACGCAAAAACTTCAAATACCGCATGCCAAGTGGTTTGAGCGAGAGAGCGTATTGATACCATTGATGGATATACAGAGATGAAGATTTTAACTTTTACCGGAAGAACACCTTCAGAAGCATTGAAAAAAGCCAAGATGGATGTCAACTATAGTCAAATGCTTCATATAGATACTAAAGAGATTCAGAAAAAATCATTGGGCAGAGAACCTATTTATGAGATAGTTATGGGGATTGAGAGTGACTCTGCTGCTCATGCCACATACCAAAAAACAAAATCTTCACCAAAAGATGAGAGACCGCTTACCCAAAAAAGTGCCGATGTTTTGTATGATATCTCTTATGCTGCCAGACAGATATCCAAGATAGCAGATGTAAAAGAACCCCTCTATGAGTATCAAGATACTAAATCTCAGGTACCTTTTGAACCTAAAGAGCTTAAAGAGATAAAGTCTGAAATAGCCAAACTTGGCGATAAGGTTAAGGTTATTCAAAATATGTTTTGGGATGAAAAAGCTCCCAACCTTGAGAGTCATATCCCCTCTGAATTTGCAGAAATTTATCGTCTGGCTTCTCAAAGCGGCATGAACAGAGAGCATTTAGATTCTATTATGAGGGTGACTCTCGAACATATGCCATTTAGAATGAGAGAAAATTCGGCAACTATAAAAAGATATTTTCAGACGGTTCTTAGAAAAATGGTGCCAATAAGATTGGAGGGCACTCCTTCTGTAGGAAACAAAAAGGTTATTATGCTTGTAGGACCTACGGGCGTCGGTAAAACTACATCGGTAGCAAAATTGGCAGCAAGATACTCGTACCTCATGCAAAAGAAGTATAAAGTAGGTTTGGTCGTGCTCGATACATACCGCATAGGTGCGGTTGAACAGCTCATGCAGTACGCTAGAATGATGAAGTTAGGAATTGAAACCGTTGTTGACCCTATAGATTTTGCAAGTGCGCTCGATTCGTTAAGATATTGTGACTATATCCTTATAGACACCATGGGTTCAAGTCCTTATGACAGAACAAAAATAGAGAAAATCTATGAGTGTCTTGACGGAAACGACGTTAAATATAACATCGATGTAGTTTTAGTTATGCCCAGCTCTATAAAATATGAAGATTTAAAAGCTACTTATGATAATTTTTCAACGCTAAACGTCGATACTCTGATGTTTACAAAGTTGGATGAAACAAGAGGTTTCGGAAATATATTTTCTCTAGCCTATGAGACAAAAAAACCTATTAGTTACTTCTCAGTAGGGCAGGAAGTTCCTGAAGATTTAGTGTGTGCAAGCAGTGATTTTCTAGTAGAGTGTTTGTTAAACGGCTTTAACAGGAGCAAGACATGATAGGACATCAGGCTCAAAAATTAGAGGAATTGGTTTCTTCGACATCTGCAAAAAAATCTAAAAAAACTCGTTTTATAGCAGTTACAAGTGGAAAGGGCGGAGTAGGAAAAAGTACAATCAGCTCAAACCTCGCTTACGTTCTTTCTCAAAGCGGACTAAATGTAGGCATATTTGATGCAGATATCGGTCTTGCAAATTTGGATGTTATGTTCAATGTAAAGATTAAGAAAAACATCTTACATGTACTTAAGGGCGAAGCAAGTGTTTCAGATATTTTGATTCCTATTACCAGAAATATGATACTGATTCCCGGAGAGAGCGGTGATGAGATTTTAAAATACTCCGATAAAGCTCTTTTTGATAGATTTATGAGCGAGGCAGAGGTTTTAGACAAACTTGATGTCATGATAATTGATACCGGGGCAGGTATAGGAGAGCATATAAAGATGTTCTTAGATGTAGCCGATGAGGTAATTGTCGTTACTGTTCCAGATCCAGCTGCGATTACGGATGCATATGCAACGATTAAAACAGTCGCAACTTTTAGAAATGATATAAATTTAATCATGAATCAGGTAAAGAGTGAAAAAGAGGCTGTTGCCGTGTATGAAAAAATTAAAAAAGTCGCATTAGCAAATATAGGAGAGAAGTTAAATATAAAACTATTGGGTAAAATAAACAGTGATATTAAAGTCTCCTCTTCCGTAAAACAGAGAGCTCTCTTTAGTGTAATGCATGCGGGTTCGGCAGTTCACAAAGATATTCTTTTAATTGCCAACGCAATAAGTAAAAATTTGGAACGAGATGTGCTTGTCATGCCTAGTGAAAGCGGATTATCCGGGCTTTTCAAGCGGTTAGTGAAGCACTTTTAAATTAAACTTGAGGCGATTATAGATGTTGGGTGAAAACTTTATATACTTTTTTACTATTCAGGGTTTTTTCATGGGAATAGTGTTTGGTATATTAAAATCGTTTGACGCAGAGGGTTTATTTGTATATACATTTTTGATAACCGCCTTTTTTTATCTGTTTTCTCACATAATAGTCTCTCTTTACTACAGAACAACGGTCGGAAAGCTCTATTTTTTTCCAAAAGAGTCACATGAGAAGAGACTTGATGTTTTTGCAAATGAGATAAATAAAAGAGAAAAGATAATCGATTCCGCTATTAAAATCACAGATATAGCAGTTCAAACAAATAGCCAAGAAAACAGGAAAAAATCATGATTTCGGCTTATACACAGGACCTTAAACACAAAGAAGATGAACTCGCAATACAGTATCTGCCTGCCGTAAAAGCGATGGCGTTTAGACTCAAAGAGAGACTCCCCAGTTCTATTGATTATCTTGACCTCTCTGCTATCGGTACTGAAGAGCTTATAAAGCTTGCAAGAAGATATGATGAGAGTTTAAATTACTCTTTTTGGGGGTATGCAAAAAAAAGAGTTTATGGGGCAATGCTGGATTACCTAAGAAGTTTGGATGTACTTAGCCGTGCAAGCAGAAAACTTGTAAAAGCGATAGATTATGCCGTAGAAGAGTATAGAGTGTCTCACAATGAAGAGCCGAGCGATGAAGAGTTGGCTGAGATTTTGGGTGAAAGTGTAGAGAAGATACACGAGGCAAGAATAGCATCGACAATTTATGCCGTTATGCCTCTTCAAGACCAGTTGCAAGTCGGTGATGAAGGCTCTTCTATTGCTAATATTGAAATGGAAGAGTTGATAGAGAGCATTAAAACTGTTCTTGGTAAGTATAGTCAAAGGGAACAATTGATAATACAGTTTTACTATTTTGAAGAGCTGACGCTTAAGGAGATTAGTGAGATTTTGGATATTACAGAATCTAGAATTTCTCAAATCCATAAGTCGGTTATTCATAAGATTAAAGAGAGTGTAGGAGCTTAAGATGGCAGATATACTTTCACAAGAAGAAATAGATGCTCTTTTAGATGTTGTTGATGATGAAGGTGATGACGTACTTGAAGGAGGAGAAGACTCTTTAATCTCCCAAAGACAGGTAACCCTTTATGATTTTAAAAGACCAAACAGGGTATCAAAAGAGCAGCTTCGAGCATTTCGCGGTATCCATGATAAAATGGCAAGATCTCTAGCTTCTCAGATATCTTCAATCATGCGCTCAATTGTTGAGATTCAACTTCATTCAGTCGATCAGATGACTTACGGCGAATTTTTAATGTCTCTGCCAAATCCGACGAGCTTTAATGTTTTTTCCATGAAACCTTTAGAGGGAAGCGGTGTTATTGAGATAAATCCTTCTATCGCTTTTCCTATGTTAGATAGATTATTGGGCGGGAAAGGTGAGCCGTTTGATGCCAGCCGTGAATTTTCAGATATAGAGCTTAGTCTTTTTGAGACGATTTTAAGGGTTATGATGGGTACCCTTAAGGAAGCTTGGGCTCCTGTTATGGATATCTTTCCAAATGTTGAGTCAAAAGAGTCTAGCCCAAATGTTGTACAGATTGTTGCACAAAATGAAATTGTCGTCATGGTTGTTATGGAGATTATTATCGGGCAGAGTTCAGGTATGATGAATATCTGTTATCCGGTTATTGCACTTGAACCGGTTTTGCCAAAACTTGCCAGCAGAGATTTGATGCTAAATGAAACTAGCACAAAAAAAAGCAGGAATACGGAATTACATGTACTCCTAGGAGGTGCAAAAGTCAGCATCGAAGCGACACTGGGAATTACTGAATTGACTTTAAGGGATGTTCTTGAATTGCAAAGCGGTGATATTGTGAGGCTTAATAATGCTGCAGATGATATTGTTACGCTATGTGTTGATAAAAAAGATAGATTCCGCGGTAAAATAGGGCTTAGAAGATTTAGAAAATCAATACAAATTACAGAACTTATTGATACTGAAAAAGATGCAGTTAAACGTGCATTGGAGAATTTTGAAACGATTAGGCGAGAAAAGATATCAGGCGTAAAAGATATTATATTTAATGCTGATGAAGATAAAAACGAAGATGATTACGAGTATGATAAAAAAAGAAAAAGAGGGATAGAAGATGAGTGATTTTATGAAACTATTTGAAAATGAAACAGTAGCTACTATTGAGGCATTGATAGGACAGGCTCCATCTCTTGACTTAAAAGAGGAACAAGAGTTAAGCATTATCTCAAGTATAATTCCTCCGATAGTGCTTTTAAATATAAAAGTAAGCGGTGATGTTGATGCTTCCATAATGGTTGCACTGACGCCAAATCTTGTTACATCTTTATCTGACATGATGATGGGTGAAGAGGGAAGTGACAGGGAAGATGTTAGCGAAGATGATTTAGATGCTGCAAAAGAGATAGTTTCAAATATATTCGGGGCAATTTCTAATACGCTCTCTGCACAAAAAGAGCTTCCGGCTCTCTCCTTTAGTATAGAAGACGTAGAGTATATTGATGAGAACAAAGAGGTCTCGTTAGAAAACTATAGCAAAATGTTTGTATATAATTTTAAAATAGAAAATTTAAAATCTCTTTTTATGTTTATAATGGATGAAAATTTACAAAATGCAATATTTAAAACAGGCAAAACAGTTGGCGGTGATAAAAAAATTGAGTCATATGGATCTGAAGATAACTCATCACCCGTCTCTTTTAATAGCGAAGAGATGAATAATATATCTTTGATTATGGATGTTAAACTTCCGGTTAAAGTGAGAATCGGAAAGAAAAAGATGCTTCTAAAAGATGTTTTAAATATGGATATAGGTTCTGTAATAGAGTTAAACCAATTGGCAAACGACCCTCTTGAAATATTGGTAGACGATCATGTTATTGCAGAGGGTGAAGTTGTTATTGTTGATGGAAACTTTGGAGTTCAGATAACTACAATCGGTACAAAAAGAGAGAGATTAAATCAATTAAGATCATAAAAGAAAGTAGTTTATCGTATGCGTAAAAAAAAAGATGATTTAACAAAAAAGTATATAAAAGAGATTAAATCAGCTGATGTTTGGAGCGTCTTTAAAATTGTTGCGGATTTTGTAAAAGGCTTTGATGAACTTGGAGAACTTGGACCAACCGTTACTATGTTTGGAAGTTCTAAAGTTAATAGTGAAAACAGATACTATAAAAAGGCACAAGAATTATCTTCTATGCTTGCTCAAAGAGGCTTTAATATTATGACAGGTGGTGGACCTGGTGTTATGGAAGCTGCCAATAGAGGAGCTTTTGGATATAAAGATGTTGAATCTATAGGTCTTAATATAGATCTTCCTTTTGAACAAATTCCAAATAAATATACTACTACCGATTTGAATTTTGACTATTTTTTCTCAAGAAAGGTTATGTTGGTCAAGTACTCAATAGGTTACGTAATTTTTCCCGGCGGATATGGAACTCTTGATGAGCTATTTGAAGCATTGACTCTTATACAAACCAAAAAAATAACAGGTGTGAAGGTTTTTCTTGTTGGTGTAGAATATTACAAACCACTTTTTAAATTTATAGAAAGTAAGCTTTATAAGAATGGAATGATTAGCGAGGAAGATTTTAAGCAGATAAGACTCACAGATGATTTGCA
Organism: Sulfurimonas sp.; assembly: GCA_002899765.1. Taxonomy (GTDB): domain Bacteria; phylum Campylobacterota; class Campylobacteria; order Campylobacterales; family Sulfurimonadaceae; genus Sulfurimonas. The sequence continues at coordinate 66,494 of PPDH01000014.1, forward strand.
ACATGTAGTGGACGAATTAGAAGCATCTATATTGGAACAGATTGAATTTCTTAAAGAGCATAAACTTGAAGATACACAGTATTATAGAATATTAGAAGAGTTCTCTAGAGATAAAAATATTAAAAAAAAAAGTTAAAGTAATTATGAAAAAAGAGAATATAGGTAAAAAAGTTCTAGTCGGTATGAGCGGCGGTGTTGACTCTACCGTCTCAGCACTGCTTTTAAAAGAGCAAGGATATGATGTTGAGGGTCTATATATGAAACTTCATTCTAAACCGGGTTATCATGAGATTAATCAAGCAAGAGCACAAAAGGCCGCTGACTTTGTCGGTATAAAACTTTATGTACTTGATTTACAAGATACTTTCAACAAAGAAGTTTTTCAACCTTTTATAGATACTTATGCTGAGGGAAAAACACCAAATCCATGTGCATTATGCAATAGAAGTTTAAAGTTTGGAGAAATGGTTAAGTTTGCAGACAGTATAGGAGCCGATTATATAGCTACGGGGCATTATATAAAAACAGACGGAAAATATTTTTATGAGGCAGATGATGATACAAAGGATCAAAGCTATTTTCTCTTTTATGTAGATAGAACTATTTTACCAAGGCTGCTGTTTCCTTTGGGAGAGAAGAAAAAAAGTGAGATTAAAGAGTTGGCTGCTTCTATAAGCGGGTTAGAATCGTTTGCATCTCAAGGAGAATCTACTGAGATATGTTTTGTTGAGACAACTTATACAGATCTTCTTAAAGATTATGTTGAAGTAGATAAAATAGGTCAAGTGCTCGATAGAGACGGAAATGTGGTCGGAGAACATAAAGGATATATGCATTACACAATCGGTAAAAGAAAAGGATTTTCTGTCAGAGGCGCGCATGATCCTCACTATGTTGTAAGTATTGATGCCAAAAAAAATCAGATAGTCGTCGGCAAAAAAGAGGATTTGCTCTGTAAGAGCGTAGTGCTAAATAATTTAAATCTTTATACCGATGAAAAAGAGTTTGATACTACCGTAAAGTTAAGATACAGAACCAAGGCAGTTGTATGTCATGTAGAAGTAAAAGAGAATAAAGCATACGTAACTCTAAAAGAGAGCGTATTTGGTGTAGCAACTGGACAGGCGGCTGTTTTTTATGATGATAAAAAACTAATCGGCGGCGGCTGGATAGAGGAAAATTAAAGACAATTTTTCTTTTAAAACCTCCAAATAAAATTTCTTCAGAAACTCTCTTATGATTTAAGAAACTACTAAGCTAACACTCCCTATAATTCCCATCCACAAACAGAGAGACCTA
>PPDH01000001.1 GCA_002899765.1 Sulfurimonas sp.
CGTTCATAATTCCGTGTCAATCGGGTAAAATTATATTTACTCAAGGAATGACACATGAAAATAGAAATAGATGTAGAGCAATTTGCTCGTGATATAAAAGCTGGTAAAAGTATTGGCGGTTCTGATGGAGCTTTAGGCTCCCTCATCAAACAGCTCACCGAAGCTGCTCTTGCAGCAGAGATAGATTCTTACCTCGCACAAGACCTCTCAAGAAATCGTAAAAATGGCTACAACTCAAAGACTATGAAAAGTGATCATGGCTCCTTTGAGCTTGATGTTCCACGAGACCGCAATGGCAGTTTTGAGCCTGAAATTGTGAAGAAGAACCAAACAAGTATGACAGGCGAAATAGAAGATAAAATACTTTCCCTTTTTGCACTTGGCAATAGTTACTCTCAGATAGCTAAGCACATTGAAGATTTCTACTGTGTAGGCTTCTCTAAAGCTACCATAAGTGCAGTAACTGACAAGATCATCCCAATGCTTCAAGAGTGGAAAGCTCGTCCTCTGGAGGCTGTATATCCCTTTGTTTTTCTTGACGCTATTCACTACAAAGTCAAAGAGGATGGTCGTTACATCTCAAAAGCTTTTTATACAGTGCTTGGAGTCAGAGTTGATGGGAAGAAAGAGGTACTTGGACTCTATTTGAATGAGAGTGAAGGGGCTAAGTTCTGGTTGCAGGTTTTAACTGATTTGCAAAACCGTGGAGTAAAAGATATCCTCATAGCTTCAGTTGATGGACTCAAGGGATTTCCTGAAGCTATAAACTCAGTTTTTCCTGATACAGAAGTGCAACTCTGTATCGTACACCAGATACGCAACAGCCTCAAATATGTGAGCTCCGCTTATCAAAAACAATTTGCCCATGAGCTCAAAGCTGTTTACCAAGCTTTCACTAAAGAAGAAGCGGAGTTTGAACTGAGTAAGCTGGAAGAAAAATGGGGTAAAAAATATCCTATCGTCTTTCAATCTTGGAGAAATAAGTGGGACAATCTATCTGTGTATTTTAAATATCCTGAAGATATCCGCAGAGTCATATACACCACCAATATCATTGAATCAGTACATCGCCAATTCCGCACGCTCACCAAAACCAAAGGTGCTTTTCCAAACGATGAGAGCCTGCTAAAACTGCTTTATATGGGGATTCAAAACGCTCAAAAGAAATGGACTATGCCGATACGAAACTGGAGTCTTACAATATCTCAACTTGCCATCCATTTCGATGGACGGCTTGATGATGCTTTAGATTTGTGATACAATTTTAGGAATTATCCGATGCTGACACGGAATCTTGAACACTACCCCTAGGGCATGTATTTAATGACGCTCCTGGTGGAGGACAGAGATTTTGTATCAATGCAGCGGTGTTAGAGTTTGTTCCAAGAAATCAAATTCAGTAAAATAGCAGACACAAGACTTTACTCATACGCTCTTGCGTCTATGCAGTTTGCTTGTATCTGCCTCTTGGCATTTACAAACCAATCGCCATTTCGCACCAAAAAATATGTTTTGTTTTACTTGGATACCTTAACGATGATATTGTATTTGATAAAAATACTAAAAATGGAATTACCAAAATCTAGCCTGTTCCAACCCTAAGAACACTTTTTGCTTATACCTTTCTAAATGTTCAGAAAGGTTAAAAATGCACAATATACTCCTTAGTATATTCAAAGAAGAGATATCAGAACAAGCAAGGAAACAAAGTAGGTCTTACGGTCTACCTGTGATGATGTACTTATCCGTTATTGCTCTTTTAATGGGGGCTAAAAATCCTATAGAGATATGCCAATGGATGAAAATTCACACAAAGCGCATCTATGCTACTTTTAGTAACACTTTTTAGCATTATAGGTTGGAATAAAAAAGATTTAAAACCGGTCTTGACAAATGGGGATGTTTTAATTATACTTTATATTTAATTTTAAAGTGAGGAGTTTATTATTAATAAAATTTTAAGTTTAGGTGTTAGAGCACCTTTAGCATTATTACTCTCAAATGTGACACTGAGAGATCAAATAAGACACTTGGAGGTTTGTGAAAAATGAACAAGTTAAATTCAACGCGTCGTGATTTTTTGAAAACTATGGGTCAAGTATCCCTTGTGATGCTTGCAAGTGGATCCATAGTGACGAGCACGCTGGCGCAAACCAAGGATCCAATGATCCAGCATGAATATACGGGATGGGAAGATTTCCATCGTGAGCAGTGGTCCTGGGACAAAAAAACCCGCGGAACACACTTGGTCAACTGTACAGGTTCTTGCCCGCATTTCGTCTACACCAAGAATGGTGTGGTGATGCGTGAAGAGCAATCAAAGGATATGCCAAAGCTAAACGGGGTTCCTGAGTACAATCCGCGTGGTTGTAATAAGGGCGAGTGTGCTACTGACTATATATATAGCTCCCACCGCATCAAGTATCCGCTAATCCGTGTAGGGGAACGGGGCGAAGGTAAGTGGCGTCGAGTTTCTTGGGATGAGGCGCTTGAGTATGTCGCAAATGGAATTGTCGATACGCTTAAAAATGACGCTTCCGACTGCATCAGCGTATACACTCCAGTACCGGCAGTTTCCCCAGTCTCTTTCGCAGCTGGGCATCGTTTTGCCTCATTTATCGGGGGGCATACGCACACCTTTTTTGACTGGTACGCCGACCATCCTACCGGTCAGACACAGACTCAGGGTTTTCAAGGAGATACATGCGAAACCGCTGATTGGTATAACGGCCGAACAATCCTGATGTGGGGTGCTAACAGTGCTCAGACCCGTATTCCAGATGCACACTTTCTCCAAGAAGCAGTATTGAATGGCAGTAAGATGTATGTCATCTCCCCCGATTTCAATTCCACTGCCACCAAAGCAGACGTGTTTGTTCCAATAAAGCCGGGAACTGATGCTGCCTTGGCTTTGGGCATGGTAAATGTTATTGTCAAAGAAAAACTCTACGAAGAGCATCATCTGAAAGAACAGACAGATCTGCCGTTCCTGATTCGTACTGACACCAAGATGTATCTGCGTGAGGCCGATATGGTGAAAGGTGGATCAAAGGAGAAGTTCTATACCTGGGACACCAAGACTAAGAAGCCGGTATTGATGAAAGGTAGCTGGGGTGAAGAGCCGGAGATGAAAGCCAAAATCCAACCGCCTTTCATGGGTCGAAATACGCTTACTTTCCCAGATGGCTATCTTGAGCTGGGTGATCTAGATCCTGCCCTTGAAGGTACATTCAAGGTTAAGCTTGCAGATGGTGAGAAGATTAAAGTTCAGCCGGTATTTGAGGCTTACAAGCCCAAGCTAAATGAGTACACTCCGGAAAAAGTTTCGAAGATCACTGGTGTGGCGCCTAGCGTTATCATACAAATGGCGCGTGATTTTGCCATGAACAAGCCATCAATGATCATCATGGGCGCTGGTACAAACCACTGGTATTGGAGTGACACTACTATGCGCACATTCCTCTTGTTGTGTGCAATGACCGGCAACGAAGGTTACAACGGAACAGGTGTCAATCACTATGTTGGTCAGTGGAAGCCTACTCCCTTGCCGGGCGTTGGTAAGCTCTCCTTCCCTCTCGGTGCTAATAAGCATCGCTTCTGTCAAACTACCATCTGGACCTACTACCATGGTAATGTCTATGATGCGATGGAGAATGAAAACATTGATACCGCGAAATATCTCCGTGAATCATTGAAAAGCGGACAGATGCCACTTTTCCCGGAGAATGGGCGTGACCCCAAGGTCTTTATCTGCTATCGAAGCAATTGGTTGAATAATGCCAAGGGTCTTGATTATGTATTACGCAACTTGTGGCCAAAACTGAATTTGACGGTGAACTTGAATATCCGTATGGATAGCACGGCACTATATTCAGATGTGGTATTGCCAAGTGCACATTGGTATGAAAAGACCGACCTCAGTATGAACGAGGAGCACACCTTTATACACATGACAGAGCCAGCTATAGCACCTCTGTGGGAATCAAAAACGGACTGGGAGATTTTTGCCCTGCTATCCAAGAAAATGGGTGAAGTTGCCAAGAAAAAAGGATATACAAAGTATTTTGATGAGAAGTTCAATATAGAACGAGACCTCACTAAGCTCTATGACCAACAGATTGATGGTGGAAAGTTGGCGACTGATGAACAGGCTTGTCAGTTCGTTCTAGACAATGCACCTCAGACACATGGCATAACCTTGGAGATGATTCGCAAGGAAGGACCACAGCGCTTCAAGAGCAACTGGAGTTCACCTATGAAAGAAGGTGTTCCATACACGCCATTTCAACACTTCATCCAGAAGAAGAAGCCGTGGCCGACGCTGACTGGACGCGAACAGTTTTACATAGATCACCCGACATTTTTCGATTTGGGTGTTGAATTTCCTGTATACAAGACTCCTGTTAATGCGGATCAGTATCCATTACGCTTCAGCACGCCACACAATCGTCACAGTGTTCAATCCAATTGGAAGGACAATATTTTGACGTTGCGTCTGCAGCGAGGAGGTCCTATGTGCGAGATTTCACCGGTGGACGCAAAGGCTCGTGGAATTAAGGACAACGACTGGATAGAGGTCTGGAATGATCATGGCAAGACGATGGTGCGGTGCAAGATTCGCAATGGGATGCAGGCAGGCATGGTAAGTATGCATCACGAACCTGAACTCTACATGGGTAAATTCGGAGGGGAAAATACACAGAACCCATTGCCTATACGCATAAATCCGACATCCCTAGTCGGCAACTATGCACACCTTAAGTTCAGGGCTAATTACTACGGACCGGGTGGTGTTCAGCGCGATACGCGCGTCGAGATACGTCGCTATACAGGTTCTGTTACCGCTGGGTTAACAGCAGCAGCTACCCAAAATGAGAAGGATATAAGTCATGTCTAAGAAGATGATAACAACCCCAAAGCGTCAGTTGACTTTCATTGTTGATCTCAACAAATGTATCGGCTGTCAAACTTGTACCGTGGCCTGCAAGAAATTGTGGTCCACAGCCCCAGGTCAGGATTTCATGTACTGGCGTAATGTAGAAACCACCCCAGGCTTGGGCTATCCAAAAAACTGGCAGAGTAAGGGCGGTGGATACAAAAACGGCATGCTTCAGACGGACGGTCATTATCCAACCTTGGATGAATACGGCGTACCGTTTAAGTACGACTTTGCAGCTCGCCTGTTTGAGGGCAAAAAAGGTTCTGTAAAGCCAAGCCCTGAACCACGCTGGGCGCCGAACTGGGATGAGGATCAAGGTGTCGGTGAATACCCGAACAATATATTCGCATATTTGCCACGCATGTGTAATCACTGCACGAATCCAGCGTGTGTGGAGGCTTGTCCAACTGACTCCATTTATGTGCGTGCTGAGGATGGATTGAAGGTTATCAATCTAGAAAAATGTGTGGGTGTGAAGGAGTGCGTCAAGGCCTGTCCGTACGGCAAGATCTACTTCAATGAAACTGACCATCAGTCGAATAAATGCATTGGCTGCTTCCCTAGAATCGAAAAAGGGGTCGCTCCAGCCTGTGTTGCACAGTGCGTAGGTCGTGCAATGCATGTTGGCTTCATTGATGATGTCAATAGTTCCGTATACAAGCTTGCCAAAACTTGGAAAGTGGCTATGCCACTGCATCCGGAATTCGGAACCGAGCCTAATGTGCTCTACATTCCACCTTTCGTGGGGCCGACTATGCAAGATGAAAACGGCAATATGATGGAGACGCAGAAAATGCCAATAGGTGTACTGCAAGGTTTATTCGGGTCTAAGGTCGGTGGCGTGCTTGCGGTGCTGAAGGCTGAGCGTGCAAAGAAGATTGCCGGCAAAAATTCCGAGCTTATGGACATCATGATTGGTGAGTTTAGTGATTCAATGATGATTTCCCCAATGACTTAGTGGATGATTACGGGGTGGGGTCGTTGTTGGCCTCACCTCAATTTCCACGGCATCAATACGCAAAAGCGAATAATTAGGAGCAAGAACGATGAACGATTCATTTAGTGAACAACAGGAAGGGCGCGCAAGTTTGTATGGAATGTTGGCGCTCGGATTTACATATCCAGATACAACATTGTATGAATTCTGGAATGATGGGAGTTTTGTCAGGGAGCTTGGGGTGGCAATAGACAAGGCAGCGCCTGAGATTATGGAGGCCTTTGAGATGACGCTTGCCCCAGAACTCAAGATGACGGTGAATTACGAGGAGTTCGAAGCACTTTATTTGACTGCGTTTGAAACTAATTTTCCGAAGCGTAGTGTCTCACTTTATGAGGGGGATTATGTAAAAAAAGGTGGCAAACCGGACCTGTTACTGGAACTCAAAGACTTCTATGGAAATTTTGGTTTGGAGGTCAAAAAAGAGATTCATGAGTTAGAAGACCGGATTACAGCCGAGCTGGAATTCATGCAATTCCTAGCATTGAAGCAATCCCAGGATGGGATTGATAAAACCCCGTACATTATGGCACAACGCGATTTTTTAGAGCGTCATCTGGCACCTTTGATACCGCATCTACAGCAAGAGGTGCGCAAGCGCGAGATAAGTACCTTTTACATAGGTTTAACAGATTTGTTGGCCAGGTTTATCGAGGCTGATTTGGAGTATCTTGGGAAGATTGGTCCAGTTAAAGAGAAAAGTTGAAATAAAACTACTAGGTTCGATTAGGAAAATTGGTAACGCCTAAGCAAACCCCATCTAAGCTTTCCAAACAAATTTCAGCTAAGAAGCTATAGCCATGCAAGCTCTTAAGTAACTGCATGATTTAGGCAAGGGGTTACCTATAGATTTGACCAAAAATTGGGTTTTGGTAGGTGCTCTTAAGTAACTCCCTCTTTTCACGGAGGAGCCATCTGTAGATTGATATAGATTAAGCGCAAAGTTTGCTTTTGGGTAGGTGCTCCTCAGAAAGTGTCACATTCCAAGGAAGCAGATCATTAATATCTTGTGGATGCTCACGCTATCGGAGACCGAGAAAAGAGTGCACTCATTGGTGCCGGGGCATTGTTATTATTGTCAAGTATGGTTCAAAACATGGGTGTACTTTTTGGCGGAGGTCAAGCAGTGCATCAGCAGCCAGTTCGCCACCACCGCAAACCTGTAGTGGTAGAAAGAGAGCGAGTTATCATCATCAAAGATAGCCGTTATGACACAGGAAGATACAACCGAGACGGGATAGATATGATAGAGAAAAACGAGACCGTAGAGATTGTTATGATCTGGGTCAGCAAGTCATAATCATCCAAAGATAGATTTCTTACAACATTTTAAAACCATCCTATAAAGAATAGCTTAAACGAGTAGCTATTTTTTATAGACATTAAAAATGTGTTTCATTATTTGAGTATTTGTAACTTACAAATACTCAGATGATCAAATACTAAGGTATAAGCACTAAGTAAAAAGCTTATATTGTTTGGTCGTGTTCCTTAAAAACTCATTGTTTTCACAAGTGTTAAAACTAACCATTTCAATATCATTTAGAGACTAGAACTCTTTTTGAATTATAAGGTGTGTTGTATTTAAAAATTGAGTACATAATTGTTGCAATCTTTTTAGAAATTATTATAAGCGCTTCTTTTTTACTTTTGCCAGATGATACTTTATCTCGAAATATTTTTCTAAGTTCATCGTTATGAAGCACAGAAGATACAGCAGCCATGTAAAGAGTATGCTTAGCTATTGGAATACCTCGCTTCGCAAGCCTGCCAACGGATAAAGAGTTTCCTGATTGATACTGAGTAGGATAAAGACCTAAACAGCCAATCAAAGCTTTAGCAGATAGGAATCTTCTTAAATCTCCACACTCTCCAAGTATAGCAGCAATAGTTTTATCAGCTACACCAGGGATAGATTTTAGGTTTTCAATAGGAGCATCCAACTCTTTGGATATTCCAGATTTAATTAAAGCATTTATCTTAGCTTCAATTTCAAGTTTTTCTTGACTTAAAAGCTCTAATATCTTAATATTAGTTTGAATCATTAAAGCTCTTGTATCATTAGCACGACCACCATAGATGGAAGATTTGGCAAGCTCTATTAAATACTTAGCCTTTTCATCGTTAAAGTTGTTACCTTGAATATGTCGAAATAAACGAGTCAACTTTTTTGGCGTTGCTTTTGATAAATCCACTGCTGTGGGATAAACTTTAATCAATCGAGGGTCTAATTCCCCGACCCTTGGGTCGCAAAAAATGCTAAAATAAAGTATGAAGAGCGAGCATATACATAAAAGCCATAATAAAACATTGTTGTTATATCGCTTGGTATTTCCAGCGAAATATTGAAGAAAAGTTTTCAACAAAGAGATAGATGTAACATTGAAAGAAACTTGCTTAGAAATAAGCCAAAGATACGAAATAGGATTCGTAGAAATAGGGAATGATGAAGATCATGTGCATTTTTTAGTTCAAAGTGCGCCAACACTAGCAGTAAACCGAATAGTAACAATAATAAAAAGTATAACAGCAAGAGAGATCTTTAAAACACACAAAGAAGTAAAAAAGATCTTATGAGGAGGCTCACTATGGAGTAGTGGGTACTATGCAAATATAGTTGGTCAATACGCTAATGAAGAGATGATAATAAAATATGTAAAGAATCAAGGTCGTGAGTACGAAAAAATACATCAAGGAAAATTGGACTTCGACCTAGCCTGAGGATACCTCGTGCCCTTGCGTCGGGGAGGCTTAATTTATCAAAAACGAGGATAGAAAAATGATGAAAATAATTATGTTGGCAATCTTGCCCTTATCAATTTTTGCGGGTTCTTTTAATGCTCCCATGCAAGCCTATATTGATGGTCTAAAGATGGAAGCAAAAAAAGCAGATAGTAGTTTTGTGGATTTTGACATAGTTCGTGGCGAAAAAATTTTTACAAGCTCACATGGTGGCAAAAGAGGTGAAAAGATTTCCTGCACAAGTTGCCATATGGTAAACTTAAGATTGAAAGGAAAACATATATACACTAACAAAATAATAGAGCCATTGGCGCCATCTGTAAACTCTGCGACACTCACAGTCATAAAAGATGTCAAAAAATGGTTAAGAAGAAATTTCAATGATGTATATGTACGAGAAGGAACTGCGCTTGAGCAAGGTGATGTTCTTTATTACATTAACTCAAAGTAAAAGAGGACGCGATGAAAAAAATAGTACCATTTTCAATGCTTATGGCGACTCTAGTTTTTGGTGAGGTTGTGAAGCCTGTTGATAATACATTATATTTAAAAGAGTGTGGCAGTTGTCATTTTGCTTTTTCACCCGGTCTTTTACCAAAGCGATTTTGGGTGAAGATGATGGCAAAACTTGACAATCATTTTGGTACGGACGCAAGTTTAGACAGCAAAGATACGCAAACATTGCTCTCATATATGGTGAAAAATTCTGGTGATAAGGTATTAATAACTAAAATACATTCACAAAGACTCATAATATATGCTGAATAATTCTAGCGATAATGCCATGAATTATAAGAGAAGTAAAAAGATGACAAACTCTATAAAGCTATTTGACACTCCCCTGAAGATAAGCGAAGTTCCCTACTTTGAGAGTAAGCATAGAAGAGTTAGTGCTGCTATGATTGCTCAAAAAGAAGTTGGCTCTATCAGCAACTGTCTTGCCTGCCATAGCAATGCGTTACTTGGGGATTTTCATGGTACGTATGTGCCAAACTATGGAAAAATAGATGACTAAAAGTTATATCTGGCCACTTGCAAATCGTGTATCACATGTACTATTGATACTCTTTTTTGCAGCAGCTTATATCTTAGGTGATTTTGATGAACTTCTTAGTTATCATGTTGCCTTTGGCCTAGCACTTGGAGTCGTGTTTTTGTTTAGAGGTGTTTGGGGTTTTATAGGACCGCAACACTCAAAATTTAAAGATTTTAACTTTAACCTCTTAGATTTAAAAGAGTACCTTTTATCACCATTTTCAAAAACAAAAGAATATGCAGGACATAATCCTGCATCAAGTTGGGCAATGGTTGCTATGCTCGTAGTGGCTTTTTTGGCTATACTCACGGGCGTGTTAACGTATGGGATTGAAGAAAATCATGGAGTTTTATCTTTTTTACATTCGTCCTATTTTAAAGAAATGGAGATTTTTAAAGATATTCATGAATTTTTTTCCAATCTTTTTTTAGCGATAGTGGGTGTTCATATAGCGGGAGTTCTTATCAATAGGTTTATCAAGAAAAGTGATGCTATTGATTCTATGGTGAGCGGGTATAAAAAGTTAGCAGATAAAGTAGATGTTAAAACCAATATAGCGCAAAAAATCTTTGGGATTATTTGGATAGTGGCTTCCCTTTTTAGCCTGTACTATCTGATTTTTACCAAAGACAATATTTTCATAGCCAATGCTAATGTAAAACAAAACTATGCACTTTTGCATAAGGATTTTAACAATGAATGTGGGAGTTGTCATATAACCTACCCACCTTTTTTGCTTCCTAAGGAGTCGTGGACACTGATGATGGGTGACTTAGAAAATCATTTTGGAGATGATGCGTCTATCGATGCCGTGACCAACCTTTCTATTTTGGCATTTTTAAGGCAAAATAGTGCTCAAAACTCAACACATCAAGCGGCACTCAAGATATTGAAAAGTTTAAAAGATACTAATAGTACACTAGCAATAACAAAAACCCTTTTTTGGAAACATAAGCATAAAGAGATAGAAGATAGGGTATTTGCTAGCAAGGAGATAAAAAGCAGGGCAAATTGTAAGGCGTGTCATAAAGATATAGAAAGGGGATTGATCGAAAACGATTTGATACAAATTCCTAAAATAAAAGTATAAGCATTGAAGTTACTTCTCATGCTATTTATATTTTTTCTCTCCTATTTGGAAGTGATAAAGAGCATTATTATAGTAAAGATTTAACCTATTTAAAACTCGACCATGAACAACAAGATAAAATAACCCAAATAATTCCATACTCCAACTCAAACTTCCTCAACCACTAAAAAACTAATTTTTTTAAAGTCAAGAAGCACCTAAGAGGCTATAAATTTAGTGATTAGACTTAATCTAAAGAGGGTTTAATTCCCCGACCCTTGGGTCGAAAAAGATGTGTTATAATCAGTTTATGAGCGATGAACATATATATAAGAGCCACAACAAG
>PPDH01000045.1 GCA_002899765.1 Sulfurimonas sp.
CTTGTTGTGGCTCTTATATATATGTTCATCGCTCATAAACTGATTATAACACATCTTTTTCGACCCAAGGGTCGGGGAATTAAACCCTCTTTAGATTAATGGGTGGTGGGGTACTAGCACCCCTCTGTTTTAGCGGTAGGGAGTATGTCAATTTTAAATTCTAACATTGTCTCGAATGTAGTGCGCTACCCGTAAAGCATTGGCGTAAATCGTCCATGTGTAAGGGACACTGCCTCCTGTAGGCATAAAACTACCATCGGTGACAAAGAGATTGGGGTGGTCGTAACTTTTGCAATAGCGATTTAGCACATGTTTTTTAGGGTCATTTCCAAAACGGCATTCTCCTGCTTGAAGGTTTTGCGAAGGCAGGGGCGAGATATTATAGGCGATATTTTTTGCTCCCATTCTTTCCGGCACTTGCAGGGCTTTTTGTGCTAAAAACTCTCTCACTTTGACATCTTGAGGATGGGCCCCGATACGGATATTGGCAACAGGAATGCCGTACTTATCTTTGTAATTTTCATCAACGCTTACAAAACAGTTATCATTGGGCATCCAGTCGGTAAAAACTTCAAAGTTAAGTGTTCTTGTGATGGTGAAAGTTTGGAAGATTTTGTCTTGAAGTGCTTTTCCAAAAAGGAGTTTACCCTCTTCTCTTTTAAGGCTATTGGCTCTTCGTATAGGATTGGCGTGTTCAAATAAAAAGTCAACAACACCGCCTTTAAACTCTTTGGTGAAGTACCAATCCTTTGAGGCACGATTGACGAAAAGTGATCTGGCTACACTTATTAGGACACAGAAATGATAGAATTTCTATTAATAAAAAGAGGGAGATCAGATGTCTCGCAGAGGTCAGAAATATACACAAGAGTTTAAAGATTCAACGATACAGTTGGCGTTGAACAGTGAAAAATCAGCCATGAAGATTGCTGAGGAGCCAGGGATGAGCAATAAAACGCTATATGCATGGCTCCGTGAATATCGTAAAAAGCATAACATCGAAGGTGTTTCTACGCAAAGTCATCAAGGAAAATTATCGAAAGAGAGCCTCGAAGAGGAGAACCGTCGTCTTCGCAAAGGGCTTGACAGGGTAAAACAAGAACGGGAAATATTAAAAAAGGCGACGGCGTAGTGCGTAGCCTCCTTTAGGGCTTCGCAAGAGAAGCTCAATAAAGTACGCCTGGATAAAAGAGCATCGCAATGAATTCAACATTGCCTTGATGTGCCGACTGTTGGGCGTTTCGCGAAGCTGCTATTATTGGCTGCGGGTTGAACGGCAAGATGATGAAGTGTTAAATCAGCTGATCCACGATACTTTTATCGGTTCACGCCAGACATATGGGACACGCCGCATCAAAAAGCAGCTGGAGCGGTTATACGGATTGATAACATCGCGTAGACATATCAAAAGTAGGATCATGAAGAAGTTTGGGCTTAATACACGCAACAAACGCCGCTTTAGGGTACTGACGATTGATTCGAATCACAACTATGCCATCGCACCGAATCGATTGTGTCAAGATTTTTATGCGTCACAGCCCGATCAAGTCTATGTCGGTGATATCACCTATGTACCGACGACTGAAGGATGGTTATACTTGGCGACGGTCATCGATCTCTATTCACCATGGGTCATCGGTTGGTCAATGGATGCACACATGACAACGACACTTGTCAATGATGCCTTGTTTATGGCCCTAAAAAAACGTAATCCGGGTCATGGCCTGGTCTGGCATACCGATAGAGGAAGTCAATATGCTTCCGATTCTCATAAAGCACTGCTCAAAGAACATGGCATTGTGCAGAGCATGAGCCGCAGAGGAAATTGCTATGACAATGCGGTGGCTGAGAGTTTCTTTCACTCTTTGAAAACTGAACTCACACACCATCATAAATTTGAAACAAGGAGTCAGGCCAACCAAGCGATATTCGAATATATCGAAGTGTTTTACAATAGACAGAGGTTGCACTCAAACAACGGCTACATGTCACTGGTTGATTTTGAAAATCAGCTGTTACTAAACGAAATGAGTGCTTAGACAGATATTGTTCTATGTCCTATAAAGTGTTGACAGATCAGATATCAAGGAGGCAAGAGCCGGGATAGATGAATATATCAAAATATACAATAGTGAAAGATTACATTCAACACTGGATTATCAAACACCAGATGAAGTGTACTATCAAAGCGCAAACAATAGATGCTATGATGCTAAAAAAGCGTTACTGGAAGTAGCATAGATGGTTGGAATAAAAAAAGATTTAGAATTGGTCTTTACAAATGGGGGCACTATAGGCTATTATCTAATGGTGAACATAAAGAAAATTACAAATACTCTAAAACAAGAGTGAGGGTCGAGCATGTATTTGGAATTCTTACTTCTCAAATGAATAATGCACTCAATCTTACATCTATAGGGATTGAAAGGATAAAATCCACAATAGGACTTATGAATCTAACCTATAATTTAGTCAGATATGAACAGATGGCTAGATTAAATAATGTGAAAAAGCTTTTTTATAAAGAATTGCTTAAAAAGCAAGGAATCTAAAAAATAGACATTCGGGACTGTAAATAATTCTGTGTCAATTTGATAAAATTGGACACACAGAAAAAAATACAGAGTGAGGAGGATAAATGAAATTGTTTTGAGGCAGTACAAAGTTGGTTTAAAATTAAACCTAAAATATTTTAAGATTTTACCCGATGATTTCCAACGAAATATTTTTTGGAAGATGTTACAATGTGGTAAAACTTTATAATTACACGAAAAATAACTATTTATATTAAAATTACTAAAAGGAATAAAGATGAGATTATTTAGTACAGCCAAATTGGTTGCAGGGCTATTGGTTGCTTCTGTGTTTATAACAGGGGCTATGGCAGCAGATAATATGAAGATAGATCACAACAAGATTGTGGCTCTTAGTGAAGCAGGGGTATTTGGTCAGTTCAATACCTACAAGATCAATTCGAACTACTATAAATTGAGCCAGGCTGAGCGTGACGAAGCAGTTAAAGAAGTAGAAGCTTTAGTCAAAAAGCACAGCGACTCTGTCCGTGTTGATGCCTACCTTACGCGTGGTTTAGAGAGTGAATCAGACTTCCTTTTCCGTGTGAATGGTTATGATCCATCTCTCGTGCAGAAATTCCTATATTGTTTCAAAGCCACGACTATAGGTCGATACTCAGATATAACCTTCGCTATCAATGGTATCACTAAAGGTCTAAATCATGCAACCAAGGAAAAGGCACCAGCGCTTCTGGATGCACTGAAATCCACAAAATACTCGGAAAAACCGCCTAAGTACGCATTTGTGCTTCCTATTACAAAGAACGCTGTGTGGTGGAATAAGACCGAAAATGAAAAACTAGCGTTAATGAAAGATCACACAATCCCAACGCTACCGTTCTTGGTTAATATCAACCGTAAGCTCTACCATTCCACTGGGATTGATGACGCTGACTGGATTACCTACTTCGAGACCAATGATTTGAAAGCTTTCAATGATCTTAACATCAAGTTGTTTTCTGTATCAGAGAATCTCGACAATGTTCGTTATGGGAAACCTACCATTATGGGACAGATTATGCCTGTTGCGGATGTCTTTCAAAAGCTTTCCAAATAGTGAGTTAAAGGAAAATTAGCCCCCCAGATTACCTATTTCATGAGGGTAGGGGGGGCTTCCAATGATTTAATTTAGGAAAATGACTTTGAAAGTATATACTTTTGTAATATACTTTGAATGTATTGCAAAAGTATATATGGGCAATTGAAATGAGTTAGGTAACTCAGCTTTCGCACCTAAATCCTAACAATTCTTGAGTTACACTTCGTAGTGTAGCGATGATACTCATGAAATCTTCATTTCTATTGACTATCGTATCAATTTGAGCTATTTTATCCATAATCTCTATAAAAGCTTGCA